>CAYFLT010000172.1:0-2541 GCA_964344055.1 uncultured Candidatus Nemicrothrix sp. | reverse complement strand
ATCGAATTCGTGGTGTGGATGGACCCCGATGCCACCGCCGAGCAGGACGCGGCGATCCTCGATGCGATCTCCACCAGTCCAGAGATCCGGGACCACACCTACGTCGACCAGAACGCGGCGTACGAGGAGTTCAAGGAGATCTTCTCCGACACTCCCGAGCTCGTGGAGGTGGTGAGCCCGGAGATCATGCCGCCGTCCTATCGGGTCGTGCCGGTCGACCCCGACGCGGACGTGGTGGAGGAGCTGGCGTCACAGTTCGACGGCCGGCCAGGCGTGAAAACGGTCGTGTCGGCCAACGACACGATCCGGGCGATTCAGGATGTGGCGGATCGAGTCAGCATCACCTTCTTCATCGGATCGATCGTGCTGCTCGCCGCGGCCACGTTGCTGATTCTCACCAACATCGTGAGCGCCATCCGGAACCGGGGCCGGGAGATCGAGATCATGAAGGTGGTCGGTGCGACCAACTGGTTCATCCGGATCCCGTTCATGCTCGAGGGCATCGTCCAGGCCGTCATCGGCGCCATCGGCGCCTGGGGCGGTCTGTGGATCGTCAACACCTACGTCATCTCGAGCCTGTCGAGTCCGAGCGACGACGAAGCGCGGCTCGAATTGATGGCCGGATTCGATGTCAGCGACAGCGAGTTCTTCTCCACCAGCCTTCTCGTCCTGGGGATCTCGATCGTCGTGTCGGTCATCGGTTCCTCGGTGGCCGTCACGCGCTACCTCGATCGCTGAGCCGGCCCGATGCGGGATCTCACCACGGTCCACACCGGTATCGACTTCGGTGAGGGGCCGCGCTGGCGCGACGGCCGGCTGTGGTTCTCGGACTTCTATCGCCATGGCGTGTTCACCCTCGACGCCGATGGCACCGAGACCCGCCGACTCACCGTCGAGCAGCGGCCTTCCGGGCTCGGCTGGATGCCCGATGGCACCATGCTGGTGGTGTCGATGACCGACCGACGGGTGCTCGCGGTGTCGCCGGACGGCGACGTCCGCCAGCATGCCGACCTGAGCGGAGTCGCCACGGGGCACTGCAACGACATGGTGGTCGCCGCCGACGGCACCGCCTATGTCGGCAACTTCGGCTTCGACTCCGAAGGAGGCGGGGAGTTCGCCACCGCCGCTCTCGCCCGGGTCGCTGCGGACGGTGCGGTCTCGGTCGCCGCAGAGGATCTGATGTTTCCGAACGGCAGCGTCATCACCCCGGACGGCGGCACGCTGATCGTGGGGGAGACCTACGGCAGCCGCTACACCGCGTTCGACATCGCCGCCGACGGCTCCCTGCACAACCGGCGATTGTGGGCGAGCGTGGACGGCTGTGCTCCCGACGGTTGCTGCCTCGACGCCGAGGGCGCGATCTGGATGGCTGACTTCGGGGGTCAGCGGGTGGCACGGGTCCTCGAGGGCGGGGAGATCACCGAATCCATCCCCACCGACGGAGCGGCGGTGGCGTGCATGCTGGGCGGCGACGACGGCACCACTTTGCACGTTCTCGTCTCTCCCGCGTCACACCCTGACGAGGTGAGCGGCCGGGGCTTGTCGTCGATCGTCACCACCACCGTCGACATTCCGGGCGCGGGCCGGCCCTGATCTGACCGCCGAGGTGAACGATCGCTAGCCTCCGGGGCCGAACCGTGCCCCGAGGAGAACCATGGCGATCGACTTCACGCTCACACCCGAACTCGAGGCGATCCGGGCCCGAGTCCGGCGGTTCGTGGATGATGAGATCAAGCCCGAGGAGGCCAGGCTCGAGGGCCATGACGGCGGCGAACCGCTCGAAGGCCAAGCGCGGATCGACGTGCTGGTCGGCCTCCGGAAGAAGGCTCACGCCGAGGGCCTGTGGCTGCCGCACATGCCCGCAGATTGGGGCGGGATGGGCCTCGGTCACGTCGAGCTCGCGATGGTGCAGGCGGAGGCGGCGAAGTCGTACTACGGCCCGTGGGTGTTCAACTGCCAGGCCCCCGACGAGGGGAACATGCACACGCTGTTGCATTGGGCGACGCCGGAGCAGGCAGAGAAGTACCTGAAGCCGCTCTGCGAGGGCCGGGTGTGGTCATGCTTCGCCATGACCGAGCCCGAGGTGGCGGGCTCCGACCCGACCCTCATCCGAACCCACGCGTATCAGGACGGCGAGGAGTGGGTGATCAATGGCCACAAGTGGTTCATCTCCAACGCCCATCGGGCGAAGTTCGCCATCCTGATCGCCCGGACCGAGGACGACCCGGACCTCCCGCAGGCCGCGAACACGGCATTCCTCGTGGACATTCCGACCGAAGGCTGGAACGAGGTTCGTCAGATCGAGACGATGCACGGCGGGACCGGGCACTCCGAGATCGTCATCGAGGACCTGCGGGTCCACGAGAGCCAGATGCTCGGCGGTCGGGGTCAGGGCCACATGCTCGGCCAGTACCGCCTCGGACCGGCCCGGCTCGCGCATTGCATGCGCTGGATCGCCCAGGCCGAGACTGCGCTCGACATGATGGTCGACCGGTCCCTCGAGCGTTACAGCCACGGCTCGATCCTGGCCGAGAAGCAGGG
>CAYFLT010000171.1:0-2732 GCA_964344055.1 uncultured Candidatus Nemicrothrix sp. | reverse complement strand
AAGTACGACGAGGTGATGAACGAGCAGCGCAAGGTCATCTACCGGCGCCGCGATCAGATCCTCGATGGCGCCGACCTCCGCGACGAAGCGCTGGAGTATCTCGACGATGCGGTCCAGGGGGCCGTAGGCACCTATTGCGTCAGCGACATCTTCGAGGAATGGGATCTCGAAGGCCTGCTCACCGAGATCGCCACCTTGTGGCCGACCAAGCTGGCGCTCGTCGAGCTCCAGCAGTGCCGCACGATCGACGAGCTCGAGAGCCGGCTCTACGACGAGGGCCTCGCCCTCTACGAGGCTCGTGAGCAGGAACTGAGCGAGGAGATCCTCCGCCAGGTCGAGCGACAGGTGATGCTGCGCATCATCGACCAGAAGTGGCGGCAGCATCTGCGCGAGATGGACCTCCTGCGCGAGGGCATCCACCTCCGCGCGATGGGTCAGAAGGACCCGGCCACCGAGTGGCAGCGTGAGGGCTTCGAGATGTTCGGGATGATGATGACGAGCATCGCGCTCGACTTCGTCAAGTACGTGATGCACGTCCAGGTCACCGCGTCGAAGAGCGGCGCCGTCGGCGGCGACGGCGCGGTCGAGGACGAAGCCCAGCTCGAGGGCGTCACCGAGGAGAAGTCCGAGGCGTCCCCGGGCACACCGGCGTCCTCCATTCCCGACGCCGGGGCGCCGCCACCGGTGCAGCCGAACGAACCGAAGTCCCGCGCCCCCATCGTGAAGAGCGAGCTCGAGAAGGTGGGCCGCAACGATCCGTGTCCGTGCGGATCGGGCAAGAAGTACAAGCAATGCCACGGGCGGCCCGGCGCAGCCGAGTGATACCGCCTCGCGTCCCGCTCGTGTCCGTATCCTCGACCTGACGATGCAGGACTTCACCGACCAGATCAGCGCGATCCAGGCCCGCCTCGAAGAGGCCAAGGGCTACCTGCGCATCGCGGAGCTCGAAGCTCGCCAACCGCAGCTCGAGGCGGAAGCGTCGCGCCCCGATCTGTGGGACGACCAGGACAAGGCCCGGGCGGTCACGTCGGAGCTTTCGGCGCTGAACGAGGACCTCGAGCTGTTCGGCCGGCTCTCCGGTGAAGTGGACGACCTCGAGACGCTCCACGAAATGGCGCGAGAGGAAGGCGACGACTCACTCGAACCCGAGATCGCCGAGGCGGCCGCCTCCCTCGAGGCCGAGCTCGATGAGCTCGAGATGCGCTCCCTCTTCACCGGTGAGTTCGACGAACGCGACGCGGTGTGCCAGATCAAGTCCGGAGAGGGCGGCACCGACGCCCAGGACTGGGCCGAGATGCTGATGCGGATGTACAACCGTTGGGCCGATCGTCGGGGGTTCAGCGTCGAGATCACCGCCGTGTCCGAGGGCACCGAGGCCGGATTGAGCAATGTCGAGTTCATCCTGAAGGGCCGTCATGCCTACGGCTTGATGCAGTCCGAACACGGCGTACACCGGCTGGTGCGGATTTCTCCGTTCAACAACGAGGGCAAACGGCAGACCGCGTTCACCGCTGTCCAGGTGGCACCGTTCTTCGAAGAGGTCTCCGAGGAGATCGAGATCGACGAGAAGGACCTCCGAATCGACACCTACCGGTCGTCGGGTGCGGGCGGCCAGCACGTCAACGTGACCGATTCGGCGGTCCGGATCACCCACATCCCGACCGGGCTGGTGACGAGCTGTCAGAACGAGCGCAGCCAGCACCAGAACAAGGATCGGGCCATGCAGATGATGGCTGCCAAACTCCTCGATCTCGAGCGCAAGAAGCGCGAGGAGGAGATCGCCGGGATCACCGGAGAACAACAGAACGTGGGCTTCGGTAGCCAGATCCGCAGCTATGTCATGCAGCCGTACCAGATGGTCAAGGATCTTCGCAGCGAGCACGAGACCGCTCAGGTCGACGCCGTGCTGAACGGCGAGATCGACGACTTCATGGAGGCCTACCTCCGATGGACCCGCGCCAAGGCAGACGCATGACGCGGCGACGAGGGTCCGCGCTGGTAGCGTCTCGCAGTCGGGCGACCCGTTTCTCCACAGGATCGGCATGATCAAACTCGAGAACGTCACCAAGGTCTACAAGGGCGACAACGTCGCTCTCCGCAACGCCACGCTCGACATCGGCAAGGGCGAGTTCGTCTTCCTCGTCGGTGCGTCGGGCTCGGGCAAGTCGACCTTCATCCGGCTGCTGAATCGGGAGGAGGTGCCGGAGCACGGCAAGATCTATGTGGCCGGCAAGGACATCGGTTGACTGGGCAGCTGGAAGGTGCCGTACCTGCGCCGCAACATCGGGTACATCTTCCAGGACTTCAAGCTGTTGCCGAGCAAGACGGTGGCCGAGAACGTCGCCTTCGCGCTCGAGGTGATCGGCAAGCCGCGCCACGTCATCCGCAAGCAGGTGCCGGCCATCCTCGAACTCGTCGGCCTGGCGCAGAAGGTCAACAACTTCCCCTCGGAGCTCTCCGGCGGTGAGCCCGCGCGTTCGTCAACCGGCCGCTGATCCTCCTGGCCGACGAGCCCACCGGCAACCTCGACCCCCAGACGTCGGTCGGCATCATGCGCTTGCTGGATCGGATCAACCGCACCGGCACCACCGTCGTCATGGCCACCCACGATCGCGGCATCGTCGACACGATGCGGCGACGGGTCATCGAGCTCGACCGGGGCGTGATCGTTCGCGATCAGGCCCGCGGCGTGTACGAGTAGGGGGCCGGTCCGATGGCGATCAGTCCCATCT
>CAYFLT010000170.1:0-2766 GCA_964344055.1 uncultured Candidatus Nemicrothrix sp. | reverse complement strand
ACATGACGTCCATCCTTCCAGGACAGAACGCCTCCATCACCCCCAGGCCGGTTCAGTACTCCTCCCTCTGGACGTGGAGGACCAACTCGACCTTGTTGTCGTCAAAGTCAAAGAACCGGGGGAGCCGGATCTCGCCCTTCATATCTCCGCTATCGAGCACGAGCACGAGCTTGGACTCTTCTCCCTTGGCTACACAGACGGTGCCCCATTGTGACCACTGTGCATCGAGGCCAATAGCCATCGCATCAACGCCTTCGATGGTCAGTTTGAAGGCCGGGCATTCGGTGAACTCAGCATCGATGTGTCCCTCGAATCTGACGGACGGCTCACTCCCACCGAGCTCCTCGAACTTGAGCTTCTCGAACTCGAGCGCCAAGACCGGGGCCACCACGTCGATGGCCACTGGCGCGGGAACCGAACTGAGTGTGCCGTCGAACGCCGCGTAGCTGAAGACCATCTGTCCCGGCTGGTCGGGCGTGGCCGTAATGGTCGTCCCGGCAATAGTGGCCGTGCCGTTCGCTGGAGCGGTGGCAAGTTCAAGGTCCAGTTCGTCGCCGTCGATGTCAGCGCAGAGCGCATCGAGGTTCAGGTAGTCCCCGAGCTGGACATCCCCGACCAATGGCTGACAGGTCGGTGCATCGTTGACCGGCACCACGAGAATCACGACGACCGCTGTGTCACAGGCGCCTTCGTAATCGCACAGCTCATATACCAAGCGGTCAGTACCGTTGGAGTCGGCGAAAGGTGCGTAGCGAATCGTACGATCAGCCTGCACGGTGGCGTTCCCCAAGGAGGGCGGAGTCCCCGTGATCCTCACCGTCGCGCGAGCGAGATCGCCATCGTCGGAGTCGTTGGCAATCACGTCGATCAGGACAGTCGTGTCTTCGTCCAGGGAAACCACGTCGTCAACGGCGACGGGCTCTTCGTTCCGGCACTCGAAGTCAACGGTCACGGTGGCCGGGACCGAGCTGAGCAGACCGTCCGATGCCAGGTAGGTGAAGGTGTCCACACCGCAAGCCCCAGAATCCGGGGTGTATGCGATCGTACCGGCGACGACCACTGCCGAGCCATGTAGTGGTGGATCAACCAAGGAGGGAGTGAGATCGTCGCCGTCGACATCATTGTCGTTGGCCAAGACATCGATGTCGACGGCAGTGTCAGCAAGCGTGGAAGCCGCGTCAGCACCGGCGACTGGCGCATCGTTCACCGCCCAGACAGTCACGACGACCGACGCTGCGGAGCAGACTGCCTCGAAGTCGCACACCTCGTAGGTGAAGTCGACGCCACCGAACATGTCCAGAGCGGGAGCGAACCGGATCCGGTGGTCGGGGGTGACTTCCACCACTCCCGATGCAGGTCCTGCGAGCACGGCCAGTGTCGACGGATCGATGGCCGTGTCGTCGGTGTCGTTCGCCAACACGTCGATGACGACCTCGGTGTCTTCGTCGGTGCTCGCTTCGTCGTCCACGACGCTAGGCGCGCCGTTGACGCATCGAACCTCGATCGTCACCGTCGCCGGAGCCGAGCTGAGCCCGCCGTCGGAAGCCATGTATGTGAACGAGTCGAAGCCGCAGAAGCCGGCACCTGGTGTGTATCGGAACGATCCAGCTGAATCGAGCATCGCCACACCCGCGGCTGCCTGCGTGTCGAGTGTTGCGGACAACACTGCTCCCTCGACATCGACGTCGTTCACCAGTACGCCCGGTGCGGCGACATCGAGGACAACATCTTGGTCGATCGAGTAGACGTCGTCGCCGGCGAGTGGCGCATCGTCAACAGGAACAACTGTGATCGAGACGATGGCGGTGTCGCAGCTCGCTGACGGGTCGCACACCGAATAGGCGATCGAGGCGTCACCGCTGAAGTTGACCGGCGGCACGTACTCGATCCCTCCGGCCACAACGGTGGCCAATCCGTCGACCGGAGCGTCAACAATGCTCAGCGACAGCACCGTGTCATCGACATCGGTGTCATTCGCCAGCACGTCGACAGTGACAACCACGTCCTCGTCGGTGTTCACCGCGTCGTCGGTCGCGACCGGAGCGTCGTTGACCGGGATGACGTCGACGGTGACGGTGGCCGTATCGCAGAGGGCACGGCTGTCGCAGATGTCGTAGGTGAACAGGAACTGGCCGGACCTGTCAGCAGGCGGGGTGTAGCGGATTGTGCCGTCGCCTACGGCCACCGCTTGGCCGCTGCCACTCGCCACCGCTGGCGCCACCGATCCGAGGACCAGGTCGCCGTCAACGTCAGAGTCGTTGGCGACCACATCGATGCCGACAGCTGTGTCTTCACTCGTGGTCGCAGCGTCATCCGCGGCAACTGGCGGGTGGTTCACACACGCCACGCCCAAACTGACCGTGGCGATGTTGGAGGCAAACACCCCGTCGGATGCCTGGTACGTGAAGCTGTCGAGACCGCAGAAGCCCGGATTGGGTGTGTAGACCAGTGTCGCACCGGTCGCGGCGGGAGCAGCGAGGCCATTGACGGGCTGGTCGACCACTGTGGCCAGCAGCGAGGTGCTGTCCACGTCGCTGTCGTTAGCCAGCACGTCCACCCCCACCGGGGTGTCTTCATCGGTGATCGCAATGTCATCCGCCGCGATCGGTGGGTCATTGATCGCCAAGATCTCAACCGTCACGGCTGCTGTCACACACAACCCGGCGCCGTCACAAACCTCGTACTGGAACGAATCCGCCAGGGTGCTGTCGATGACGCCGCTCGCTGGAATTCCCCAGGGTTGCTCATCGAATTTCCCCACCCTGG
>CAYFLT010000169.1:2523-3381 GCA_964344055.1 uncultured Candidatus Nemicrothrix sp. | reverse complement strand
TCGGCGACACCGGCCGCTGTCGGGATCCCGGGGCTCGATGAACATTCGTCGATCACGCGACTCCGCCATGGACCGAGTCCTGCCACCCTCTGGTCGCAAGTGTCCATTCCCCTGTTGACTCGCTGAGAGTCAGGTCGCCTCTGTCACCCGCCCGACCGCTCAGTGGGATCATGTTCGTGTGAGGGTGGCGGACGTCGAAGACTGCTACGACAAGCATGCCGAGGCGCTCGTTCGTTACGCAGCGACCATCGTGGGACCGAGCGACGCCGAGGATGCCGTCTCGGCTGCTGTGATGGCGGTGCTGGGCAGCGACCTCAGCAGCGTCCGCGATCTCCGGTCGTACTTGTACCAGGCGGTTCTCAACGCCGGCCGACGGCACTGGCGATCCCTCGATCGTCGAAGCCGACGCGAACGGCTGGTCGCGACCGAGGAGCGGGTCGACGACGTCGAGCCCGATGTCGCGGTGAGGGAGGCACTCGCCGTATTGAGCCCCCAGCAGCGAGCTGTCATCCACCTCACCTACTGGGAAGACCTCACTCCCACGATGATCAGCCACCGTCTCGGCGTCAGCGATGGAACGGTTCGGCGCCAATTGGCGCGGGCTCGACACAAGCTCTCGGAGGTGCTCGATGACCGATAGCAGCAACCGACACGCCCGACTCCGCCGCGCCCTTCAGGCACTGGGCGATGAAGCCGGGCCCCCACGCCGCCTCTCCGAGCTCGAGACACGCGGCGCGGCCGGGACCGGCCAGTCGAGCCACTCATCTCGGACCCGCCTGGTCGCCTTGGCAGCCCTCCTGATCATCGCAGCAGGCAGCACCTTGATACTCCTCTGGGACTCACCTGCCGAGGTCACCA
>CAYFLT010000169.1:0-2513 GCA_964344055.1 uncultured Candidatus Nemicrothrix sp. | reverse complement strand
GGTCACCACCGCCGACCCCACACCGGGCCCCACCTCACGCACGGATCCGCCGGGACCCGACGACCAAGACGGCGACAACCTTCCCTCCGAGCCGAGCGGACCCTGTCCCGCAGACAGCTCCATCGACCAGAAGCCCATCGACATCGAGGCGGTCGCAGACAGCGCCGAACTCACCGTCGCCGGCATCGTCCTCGGGTCCCCAGAAGCACCCAATCGCCAGGTGGAGATCCAGCTCACATCAAGATCCACCGGCTTGCTGCCGACGAACCGCCCGACGGTTTTTGTAGTTGACCCCCTCGCAACTCCACCGGAGATCGGCGAGCGAGTGATCCTCTTCCTGCAGCGCAGCGACACCGTCAGCTCCGGTCTCCAGACCATCGAGAGTGGAATCTGGGTCCTCTGCGATAGCGGCCTCGTGGTCGATGCCGTTAGTGGCACGATTTCGGAACTCCAGGATGTGGCGTTCGCAGCAGGCCTACCCCCCAATCCGTTCGATCCACCCACGGCCAACGTTGAGAGCGCCGAGATGCGTCTCGCCACCGCCGAAGTCATCGCTTGCATCGACGAAGCTGGCGCCGCGATCTTCGCGGGACTCCCGACCTCCGACGGCACTCAGTACTGGTTCAGCTACGAAAGCACGCCCGGCGGCGAAGCGAATCGGTGCGAAACCGAAGCTCACCACCGCCTCGACCCGTGGGCCTTCGACACATCGAGTCCAACGACCCGACACATCCTGCTTCAGGAGCGTGCCGACTTCATCGTCTGCTTCGAGCGTGAGGGGTTCGACGTCGATCTGCCCACTGTCACCGATGAGCTCCCGATTCCAACGGCGCCGGTCGCGTCTGTCATCGAGGAGTTGGAGCTCCTTGCGGACGGGCAGATGCTCTCATTCCACGACGAGGACGGACGGTTCGAAGAAGCCTCGGCCCGCTGTTCGCTGCCTCGTCGCCTCGCGGCCGAGACCGCCGGAGACGTGCCGAGGTTGACACCGATTCCTGATCCCTGGCAGCCGCTCATCGCCTTGCCGATCGATGGCCACCAGGATGTCTTGAGGGTCGAGTACGTCGACGAGACCCTTGTCATCATCACCCCCGACATGACGTACCTGATCGACCCCGATGGCGGCTACCGCATCCTCGATCCACCACCCCGGCTCGATCGCGAGCGCTGTTGTAGCTCGGTCGCCGGCGTCGAGACCTCCAACGGGTTGGTCCTCATCGGCATCAATGACCGAACAGCAGTTCTCGATCTCGTGACCGGGACATGGGTCACCGCCGACCCCAAGCCGATTGGCGGATTCGTGCTCGGACTCAGCTTCACCGGTGACGAGGTCGTGGTGGTCGCCGCTGCCGAACGGTCGGGCGGCAGCACTTCTCCGGCCGCCGCGCTCGATCTGCATAGCGGGACGTGGCGAGCACTGCCAGCTCTCCCCAGCCCCATCACCGTGGGCGGAGTGGTGGAACATGACGGCCGCATCGTGGTGTCCGGGACCCACCAGGGACCGAGCAACAATGTCTTCGGCGACCGCCAGCCCGCCGTCTTTGAGCTCATCGACGATCAATGGGTCACTACCCCGTCACCATCGATCGATGGACAGGCCAGTCTCACCGCGCCGCTAGACGATGGTCTCGTCGCCTGGAACTACGTCCTGGACGCCGAACGCTTCGACGGAACGGACTGGACCTCCATCGACGATCTGCCCGGTCCGGCTAGCGAGTGCTACCCGAAAGGCAGGGTGTCCGACGTCGGCGTCGTGGCCGACGGATGCGGCTGGCTCGCCGTGCTCGACGGGGATGCCGGCGAATGGACTCGAATCGCAACCCTGCAGGATCCGGCCCGCCCGTGGGTTCACATGACTCTCGGGGACGACCGCGTCGCCGCGGTCGAGATGTCCGACGACGGCATCGCCACCATCTTCACCGCCGCGCTAGCCGGGTAGGACCGAGCAGACGCTCGACTCAGAACCGCCGGCCCCCGGGGCCAACCTCGCTCCCAGTCCGTCGCCTCAGCGCTTGGCACCCCGAAGGACCTCGACTGCTTCGCTGGCTGACCTGGCCCCGTTCGGGTTCGTCCCCTCCGGCACGGTGCCCGATCCGGTCTCGTCTCGGCAACGGCCAGTCACGAACTTGCGCTCCAGCATTCTCGCCCGCGGATCCGCCTGACGGCGGCGGGCTGCGAGGGTCCGCCCAACTTCGCTCCTTCTCCCTGCGGTCGCCATGGCCGAACCGCACCCGTATCGGGCTCACCGGCGTCGTGGCCGGCCCCGACGGGCCCAGCCGGTCACCACCGATCGCCGGGCCCCAAGGAGCAACCATGCACCACGACATCGCCGACCAGGTCTGGGTCGAACCCAAGATCGTCCCGGATTCTGACGGGTTCCCCCTCCTGCACCCGTATCTCGAACAGGTCTGGCTACCCCTCGTCGGCCCGAGCGCCGTACTCGCCCTGCGCAGCCTGGCCCGCCAAGCCGGCACCGAACACCACTCGTTCCTCCTCGACTGCGGCGAACTGGC
>CAYFLT010000168.1:0-3484 GCA_964344055.1 uncultured Candidatus Nemicrothrix sp. | reverse complement strand
CCAGGGTGGGGAAATTCGATGAGCAACCCTGGGGAATTCCAGCGAGCGGCGTCAACTGCTCGGGTCTCCTCGGCCTCCAGGCCGTGGTCTCTGTGATGGGGGTCCCACCAATAGACGATTTCGGTGTCGCCGGATCCTGGCGAGGTGGATGCGAGGTCGTCGGCCAGCGAGATGATCTCTGCTGATTCCCAGCCGCAGTGATCGGACCCAGGCCTGTGGCCGACTACATCGATGCGGGTCGGGCAGCCGTCGGGGTCCGTCCATCGTCGGAACTCGCTCCAGACCAGCCGGCCTGCCGGCTCGGCAATGAGGTCTTGCGGTGACCCGGGTGCGGCGTCGCATCCCTCGGGTCGCCACCGGCGCGATGACCGACCACCTTGGTCGACCTCTCGAGGGCGCTGACTTCGCTGATGCCCGTGACGTAGCGGCCATCCCAGTGGACACGGAACCTGAAGTTCTCGTAGGGATCGAATCGGTTGGCATCGACGGTCAACTGTGCGACCGCTGCTCCCTACGACCAGGCCGGGTCGACCTTCTGCTGGATCGTGACGGTGACGAACTCAGCGGGCCTCAGCGGTGCGAAGCCGACGAGGGTGTTGACGACACCGAGGTTGACATCATTCTGGGTCGTGGTGTCGTTGTCGCACTTCACGAAGTACGCGTCTCGAGGGCTGCTTCCCTGGAAGGCACCCTTTCGGAAGAGGTCCTCCATGAACGCGCCGACCTTGTGGCGGATGTGCGACCACAGCGGCTCGCCGTTCGGCTCGAACACAACCAACCGGAGACCCCGCCGCAAGCTCTCCTCGACGAACAGGGCAAGCCGTCTCACGGCGACGTACCTCCATTCCGACGCGCTCACGTCGGCGCCGTTGAGCGTTCGTGCGCCCCACGCCACCGGCTCGCCCATCGGAAACTGTCGAAGCGCATTGATCGCCACCTGGTTCAACTGGGCGTTCTCCGGCTCGGTCAACAAGGCATCGAATCCCTGCACGTTCCGCAGCACAGCGTTGGGACCCGCGGGCGCCTTCCACACGCCCCGTTCTCGGTCGGTGCGGGCGTAGACGCCGGCCATGGTCCCACTCGCGCCGAAGCTCACGACTCCCCCGTCAGCGAGCGGATCAGAGGCGTGTATGCGTGGGAAGTAGACCGCCGCATTGGGATGCCGGATGTTGCGGTCGTCGATCCAGTCCTGGAGCGCCTGCACCTCGTCGATGCCGGCGGGGACGTCGACGATCAGAAACGCTCGCTGGGACTCGCAGAACGACTCGGCGGCCGTATAGACCGACGCTGCGTCGTCGTTGGTCATGTGTTGCGCGACAGCACCGGGGATCAGCAGGATGTTGAACTCGCCGACCTCATGCAGGGCATAGAGGCCGAGTCTGTCATCGAAGTCCCCGAGCAGCGCGGCCCGATCGGGGGCGGTGCCGTCGTTGCCGGTGACACCGTTTGTTTGGAAACCGCCAGCCCCGCCGAGCGAGTACTCCTGCACGTTGGCCTCGGCGGCGAGCAGACCGAGGTCGGCAGCGGTGGTCACCCCATTCTCGGTGAAGGTGATCGTGATCGATGGATCGAAATCCGCCTTGTCACCACCGCCAGCCAGGACCCGGAACCGGTCACCCTGGATGGTGACCGACGCTCCGGCTAGCGCCGGCTCCCCCGCCAGCTCCCCCGTTAGGTTGATCGCCCTTTCGAGGGCCTGGCCGAGCGCAACAGCTCCCTCCGTGAAGGTCGTACCGGCGGGGATGGTGTCGAGCGTTGCGACCTGGGCACTACCGCCATCGATGTGCACATTCAGCGTGGACGTCGGAGCGAATACCGCTGCGGGATCGACCGGGCCTCCCGTGGTGCCACTCTGCACCGGCCGGGCCGGCAGCCCACCGAAGGCGGTGAGCTGCACCAGTTTGGATGTCTCGTTGACCAAGTCGACGGCGGCCCCAAGCGTTCCAGGAACGGTGCTGATGTTGGTGTATCGCTCGCTGCGGACCATGTTTCGGCGTCCGTCGCGACGTTCGACCTCGAATACGGTCAGGTTGAACAGCGTCGTATCGGCCCGGTCACGGGTGTCGTAGTCGACCACGAGGCGGACGTTGTCACCCCACACGCCCGGGTCCTCGACCGACCGACCACCGACGCGCCGGCCAGCCGTGGCCGTGAGCACGTCTGCCGTTCCGTTTACTCCCAGGTCGACTGACGCGGCCCGCGGTGTCCCGGACGCGACGCGCACCACCCATGCGTTGGACCCACCGTTGAGGAAGAACTGTCTGATCGCGTAGCCGGCTTCGTCGTCGGGGTGCAGACCGCCAAACTCCCGCTCGAGATCCTCGAGGTTGGAGAGCAGCAGCGGGGTGTCGAGCGGTCCGCGTCGAAAGTACCCGAGCGTGGCCGCGACCGAAGTCGACGCGCCCATGATCGGCCGAGGCCCGCTCGGCCGTTGCTCGATATAGACGCCTGGGTGTGTAGGTGTCACAGACTCTGCCCGTGGACGCCATCGGCCTAGCCGGTGCGCGGCTCGCGCCGTTGTGCGGGATCCAACGGTACCCGCCTCCTCCTCGGTCGTCGAGAGAATCGCTGGCCGGATGCGACGCGGCGCTCGAGGAGAGGGGCCGCTGCACGGGGTCTGTTGGCTGACAAGGACGGGTCGACCGAGGGCGACGTGACTCGGGTTCGCGACGGCCGGGAGCTGGGAACTGTCGCCGACCTCGAAGCGTTCGTAGCCGCGGGTTGGCACGCACCTTCTCGATCTCAACGGCCGGATCGAGCAACACCGGGCCCAGGCGAAGGGTCAGGGTCGGAGGATGACGACCCGGGTCTCGGGTTCGCAGCCGACGGGGCCGGACCGGTTTCAGGCGGCTGTTCTGAGATCAGGTTCGGTGGCGACTCGTTTCATGTTCAACCAGAGGTCGAGGTCAAGGGTATGGATGAGGGCTTCGGTGTCGATGCGGTAGGCGGCCAGTCCGCCGGAGGTGATCTGGGTGCGGAGATAGGCCTCCCCTAGCCCGAGCTGGCCGGCGACCTGGCGGATGGTGAACCACGGTCCGGTGGGCGGAAGATGCGCAGGCGGGCCCGGTGGGAGCTGATCGGCCAGGGATGAGGTGGTGGGTCGAGTACGCCGGCGTTGGTCGGCTTGGGTCCAGGCGTCGAGGTCGTCGAGAGTGATTCGGCGGTTGCGGCCGTCGCCGGTGACGGGGAGCTGGCCGGTCCGTAGCGCTCGAAGGAGCGACTTCGGAGAGACGTTGGCGACCCGGCAGGCCTCGGGGAGGGTGAGGGGCCGGTTCTGTCGGCGAAGGGTCTCGGCAGGGGGAACATGGCCGGGGATGCGGGCTTGGCTGTCGACCCAGTCCCAGAGTCGGCCATGGTCGTCATAGCCAGGGTCGGGTTCGGTGGTGCGGTGGCGGGTGCCGTTGGTGAAGTGGACGACGGCGCGGGTGGGATCCCAGTGTCGGGTCTGGCGGCCACGGGGGTTGATCGTGATGCGTTCGATGGC
>CAYFLT010000167.1:0-3601 GCA_964344055.1 uncultured Candidatus Nemicrothrix sp. | reverse complement strand
GGCTTCACCGCGACTTTCGCTGAGCACAGATCGCGACATTCGCTGAGCGCTCACACCCCCGACACCATCACGCAGAGTGAGATTCGGTTCCGTTCTTTGCCGTGGGTTGCCTCTGGTTTCCTCGGTGCAGTCACGGTGAGTGCTGTGTCGGAGGTGAAACCCGTGCTTCCGTCAACTCCCACCTCCTTTTCGATGTGGCGCGTTTGCCCTGGTGAGAGGGGTCTTCGGGCGTGGGTGTGTCGCGTGCTAACGGATTTGCTAACGGCGGGGGCGGGCCAGTCTGTGATGAGGTCGTCTATGAGTTCGGCACGGAAGCGTTCGACGTCGGTGTTCTGTGCGCAGTCCGGCTGGAACCGTGTGCCGCCCGGATAGTCGGTCGCCCCTAGTCTCAGGTCACTGATCGGGCGATTACGAGCGACAGTGGTGACCTGGTTGGTTCGATGGCCTGCAACGCGAGTCCGGCGCTATCGAGAAGTTGCTCGAACTCGTCGGCGGTGCGTTCCCGTCCGGTCTGCATGGCCAGCATCTGCAGGTCGAACTCCTTGATTGGGGATGACACGTGGGGTTCTGGCACGACACGGTCGGCGATGATCATCAGAGCGTCGTCAGCCATGGCCCGGCTCACGTTGGAGAGGATCGTGCGGGCCTGGTCATCGCCCCAGTCGTGGATGATGGTCTTCAAGACGTACACATCGCCACCGCCGGGCACCTCGTCGAAGAAGTCACCGCCGACGAGCTGGATGCGTTCCGTCACCGGATCGCCGTCGAGAACGCCCTCGGCTCGGGACACGACCTCGGGGAGATCGAACAGCAGTCCTCTCGAGCTGGGGTGCCGACTGAGTAGGAGCGTTAGGAGGTCGCCGTTGCCGCCCCCTACGTCGACGATGAGTTCGAGGCGGCTGAAGTCGTAGGCGTCGGCAACCGCGTCGTTCAATGGCGCGCTGATTGACGTCATGGCTCGGCCGAAGATGTTCGACATGTGAGCGTCGGTCGCGAGGTGCTCGAAGAACGGCCTGCCGTGGGCCGGCTCACCCGTGCGGAGGCTGTGTTCGAGCTCGGCCCACGCTTGGAGGCTCCAGGGTGAGCCGTGCCAGAGAGCCCACCCATGCAGCGAGAGGGGCCCGTCGCTGCGCAACAAGGCTCCCCGGGCGGTCAGCGTCACCGACTTGCCGTCGAACTTGAACAGGCCGCGGTTGGTCAGGGCTCGTAGCACTCGTTTGAGTGCATCGGGATGGGCGCCAACCGCTTGTGCGAGGTCCCCGATGCTCAGCGGCTCCTCGGCCAGCGCATCGGCCACCCCCAACCGAGCCACGACGTACACCGCGCGAGCGAGCCGCAGTCCCTCGATCATCTCCCGCACGGCAGCGAGATCCTCTGGCGTCGCTTCTTCCACGGTCACAGGGTCACGCGTAGCATGATTCCGATCTGACGGTCCAGGAACCTGCGCCTGAAGACGGTGCGAGCGGGAAACGGAGTTGGCACGATGGATGAGGCGAGTCTGCGTGAGGTGCTGGAGGTGCTTGTTGCGGAGTACCAGGCCTCGTGGAACGAGCACGATGCGAAGGCCCTGACCGAGTTCTTTGCGGGCGACGCCGATCTGATCATGGGCACTGGCCCAACAATCGGAGGGCGGGAGGCGATTCAGGAGTGGTGGACCGTCTACTTCGACAGGGTCGAGGCGGGGAGCCGCGCCGCGTTCTTGGTCGACGACATTCGACCGGTCGGTTCTGACGCCGCAGTTGTCAACGTCACCGCTGCCCAGCACGGTGATCAACAGGACCGGGATCGGGTGATTCCGCTCGCCCGGGGCACCTGGGTGATGGTCCGAGCAGGGGAGGCGTGGCGGGTAGCAGCCATGCGCGGTCAACCGCTTGAGGGGGCCGGTCGACAGCCGGGAGACCGCATGCTCCGCGGGTAGCGGACGGTGCGGGCTGTGTTGAGCGGTTTGTCGGCGGTCCCGTACGGGCCTGGCGCCGCGCACTGTGCCCAGATCGCCGACTGCGCTCTGTTGCACGCCAACGGCTCTGGCCGACACGGTGATGGCGTAGGCCGTTCGGGCGTTCGTGCTGAGTCGGGTGGGAGGCGTATGGGACCGGGGTTGGGAGCCGTGTGAGCCTGTGATCGGGCGCTTCGGCTCCTGATCGACGGGAGCCGGCGGGCTAACGTCGGGAGGTGCGCCTACTCGTCCACTCGGTCGGCAGCGCTGGCCATGTTCTGCCTCTCGTTGTGTGGGCGCGTGCGGCGCGTGATGAGGGCCATGACGTGCACTTCGCGGTCGAGCAGCAGCTGGCGTCGATCGTGGCAGGACACGGATTCGAGGTCACGGCCTTGCCGACGACTGAGTACATGACGAACCCCGATGTCCGCGCGGAACTCGTGGCGAAGCGGCGGGCGATGTCTGAGCAGGCACGGGCGCGATCAGTGCTCGGTTCGTTTGTCGAGCGGTCCATTGTGGGACTTGAGACGCTGTTCGACGCGGCGGATGTCTTTCAGCCCGATCTCGTGCTTCGTGATCAGGCTGCTCACGGGGGGTGGGCTCTGGCCGAGGCGAGGGGGGTCCCGTGGGTCTGTTTCAGCTTCCTCCCGCGTCGTCCTGAGTTCGTGCTGGGGCTGATAGGCGATCTGCTCGAGGTTCTTCGAGTCGAGGCGGGGCTGGCGGCCATAGATCCGCGAGTTGCGCTCGACCCTGGGCTGCATCTGGTTGCCGGGCCGCACGGCTGGTACAGCGACGATGAGATCGGTCCAAGCGGGCTACTCGCGCAACCTCCTGTTGATCTCGGCGCGACCGACGCAGATGTACCGCCTTCGCTCGAGAGGCTGGGGCGTCCCGCCGTCTACATCAGCTTCGGTACCGTGGCCGGGCCCGAGACCGAGGCCCTCGCGATGGTGTTCGAGGGCCTCCGCGACCTCGATGTCGGAGTAGTCACCACCACCCAGGTGCCTGCCGGGGTCGCGACCGAGAAACTGATCGTTGAGGAATGGATACCGCAACTCCCGCTCATGGAGCGGGTGGACGCAGTGGTGGGTCATGCCGGCTACGGCACGGTCATGACCTCGCTGACCGCGGGTGTTCCCTTGCTGTCGATACCGGGCCCGATGATCGACAACCAGTCGAACGCCACCCGGCTGGTGAACACCGGAGCGGGCCGCGTCCTGCAGCCGGCTGACATCACCCCGGAGAGGGTTGTCGAGGAAGTCGAGGCGCTGCTCGAGTCCGCCGACCACCTCGACGCCGCGCGACGAGTTCGCGAGGACATCCAGACCCTGCCCAGTGCTCGCGAGGTCGTTCGAGCACTGGAACACCTGGCTGACACTGGACGGCACTCGAACGGGGGTGTGTCGCTTTGCTAACGGATTGCTAACGGCAGCGCCCGGCAACCAGTGGAATCGTGCGGCAACCGGCGGGGGAGCGGCCGGCGGGAACGCCGTGGAACAGTGCGTTCTGCCGCTGCTTGCCGCTGGGCTCCAGGTGGTGGGCGGTCGTTCAAGTCCCCCCTCCGACACCATGTGATGTCGCGAGACATCGGAACCTCCCGAACCCTCAGGGGGGACCGTTGCAGGGAGTGTGTAAGTGGGGTGGTCCGATCTGGTCCGCGGCGTG
>CAYFLT010000166.1:0-3660 GCA_964344055.1 uncultured Candidatus Nemicrothrix sp. | reverse complement strand
TGTCCCAGTCGCCGTCCCACTCCTGCTCGGCGAGCGACGCCAACGTGTCCTCCACGAGGTCTTCGCGGTTGTGGGTGGTGACGATGACGGAGAGTTCGGAGGCGGTCATGGGTACCACGTCCGGTAGGAGATCATTCCGGTGATCCGTCCGATCTCGTGGCCGATGTCGAACGCCCACCGGGACCCGCAGCCCTCGGACGCGCAGGGTGAGCGCGACCCAACGGCGCAGCCATCGTCGGGTCGCGTCGGGTTGCGGGCGAACGTGGGAGGTGTGGACCTTGTGGACCCGGACAGCCGCTCGGGCCATTCGTCGGCCCTGGCGAAACGCGGATCGAGTGGTGCGCCGGACCCGCACGCAGTAGACGGCGTCCGCGCAGAAGTAGGGAGTGACGGTTCCGAGCGCGGCCACCCGCATCGAGAAGTCGATGTCCTGGCCGGTGCCGAACGTCTCGTCGTTTCCGCCCACCTGATGCCAGACACCCCGGCGGCAACCGAAGCCCCCGCCGGCGACCACCGGTACGCCATCGAACCGGGTGAGTGCCGTGGTCTGGCCCGTCCGATCTCGCGCGGTGCGTTCGTCATTGAGTGTGTGGTACTCGTGGCGTGGCCCGACGAACTCGTGGTCGCGCAAGGCGGCGCCCATCGCTGCGACGAAGCCGGGCCGGAGCACGTCGTCGTCGTCCACGAATACGACACTGCGGGCATCGGTGGCCGCGACTGCGGCATTGCGCACGTAGGGCACACCCCGACCTCCCGTCGCGATCACGGTTCGGGTCGCCACGGGCATCTTGTCGGCCCATCGTTCGAGGATCGCGGGGGTTTCGTCGGTGGAGTCGTTGTCGAGGAACAGGATGTCCCAGTCGCCGTCCCACTCCTGCTCGGCGAGCGACGCGAGGGTCTGTTCCACGAGATCCGCTCGGTTGCGGGTCAAGAGGACGATCGTGACTTCGAGAGGTTCGGTGCTGTCTGCCATTGCGCTGCCGCACGTACGACACCTCGCCGTACGCGCACTCCCACGACTTCTCATCGGCGGATTGCGTCCCGACATGACGGTTCGGGACCGCGCTGCGGATCGTCGCCGGTGCGGTGGGGATGGGTTCGGAGCGGTGCGGATGGGTTCGGTCAGCGCCCTCGGAGCCCGCGGTAGGCCTTGCGGAGTCGATCCACCGTCTTCTGTGCTGTCGAGCGGCTCTCGGGCTGCCAGTCGGGGAACCCTTCGGGAGAGACGAGGTCGCGCCAATCGTGAGTGCGGGGGTGGTTCGACGTCGCCTTCCACGGCTTGTTGCGGCCGATGAAGTGGACGATGACGGGCTCCTCGCGCAGGCGGGCGATCTCTTCGGGCTCGAGCATGTGGTGGTGGGCGCCTGCGTCCTCGTAGACGAACGGGTGCTGGTTGAACCGGGGGTCGAGCGCGGTCCACTCGCCGGCGAGCTGAACGTTGAGGGCGTCCTGATCGACGATCGTGTTCGGGTCGAGGTCGTAGAGACGGTGCGCTGTCTCTGATGTGGCTGTTTCGAGGTCGCGGGATCGCCATTGGGCGGCGTCGATGAGGAGCACGCCGGAGTTGAAGTACGGCAATGTCGGTTCGAGCCCGGCGGCCTGCCACGTCGACAGCGCGTCGGTCGACGACACGTAGGGAGCGGGAAGGCTTCGCACCGCGCCGATGACGCGTCCTTTCAGGTCAGTGGCCATCAGCTCGTCGAGCGGAGCGGCGGTGAGTGTGTCGGCGTCGATGTACAGGATGTGGTCACAGTCGGGCAGGAGTCGGGGGAGTAGCAGTCGGTAGTACGCCTCCTGGCCGTATGGGGTCACCGGGAACCGGTGCCGGTCGGGCTCGGGCACCGTCATCCAGCGAATCTCGGATTCAGGGGTCGAACGCTCCACCTGTTGGCGGGCTGCGTCGTCGAAATCGGCGTGCAGCACCACCACCGGCTCGCGATGGAAGCGGCTCAGCGAGCGGAGCGCGACGGACAGCGGGAGTGCGAACGAAGCGTTGGCGCAGAAGGCCACCTGCGTTCCGGTCATCGGGTCGACACTAGCGATGACCCGTCACCCCCGAGCGGACCGCGGTAGTGCCGGTGCATGACCCGGCACCGGTGTCGCCCGGTCAGCCGGCGAGGGGGCGTTCGAGGCGTTCGGTGACCGCGGAACGAATCTGTTCGTCGAAGGCGCGGAGGTGGCTCTCCACCAGCGCGGCCGAGCGGTCGCCGTCACCGGCTTTCAGGGTGTCCAGGATGGCCTGATGCTCGTCGACTGCTTCGTTCATGTCGGCGACCTCGGCCAGGTAGAGATGCCAGAGCCGGTCGCTCTGGGCGTAGAGCATGTCGAGGGTGTCGAGAAGGAAGCGATTGTCGGCGGCCTCCCACATGAGCTCGTGACACGACCGGTCGATCGTCATGAGGTCCTCGGCGTCGGTGGCCGCCCCCACCCTGTCGAGCGCGTCCTGCATGGCCGTCCAGTGCTCGCCGGTGCCACGGGCTGCCGCCAGCCGGGCGGCATACGGCTCGAGCACCATCCGGGTCTCGAAGAGCATCGACAGCTCCGAGACATCGATACCCGAAACGAACATGCCCCGTCGGGGGATGACGGTGATGAAGTGCTCCCGGGCGAGCCGCTGGAGTGCCTCACGGATCGGTGTGCGGCCGATGCCGAGCTGCTCGCGGAGGGCGTCCTCCCGGAGTACGTCGCCGGGCGCGAGATCGAGCCGCACGATCATCGAACGGATGTCTACGTATGCCTGTTCGCTCAGGGAGAGTTCTGGTTGCGGGTTCATCCATCGTCACCTAGGCTTGATGATACATGAGTGATATATCACTCGTCGACCAGATCTCACAACCATCGAACAGAAACTCCATGGGGGAAACACCGTGAGCGACTTCCCGACCTCCGCAGTACCTGAGAAAGCAAAGTGCGTCGTCATCGGGGCCGGCATCGTCGGCAACTGTGTCGTCGGCCATCTCGCCCGACTGGGCTGGGACGACATCGTCCTGGTCGAGAAGGGCCCGCTGCCCAACCCGGGCGGTTCCACCGGCCACGCCTCGAACTTCATCTTCCCGGTCGATCACAACAAGGAGATGGCCCTGCTCGGTGAGCAGAGCGCCAACCAGTACCGCGATCTCGAGCTGTCGGTCGACTGCGGTGGCATCGAGGTGGCCCGCACCGACGAGCGCATGCACGAGCTCACTCGCCGCATGACCTCGGCCAAGGCGTGGGGCATCGAGGCCCACATGCTCACCCCGGAGCAGGTGAAGGAGCTCGTGCCCTTCATCAACGACGACGTCATCAAGGGCGGCTTCTACTGCCCGACCGTATCGGTGGTCGACTCGCTCGAAACCGGCACCGTGATGCGCAAGGAGGCCCTGGACAAGGGAGCCCTCCAGGTCTTCGCCAACACCGAGGTGCTCGACGTCCTCACCGACGACACGCCCCGCCCCAACGGCCGCCGCAAGGTCACCGGTGTGATCACCGACAAGGGCACCATCGAGACCGAGCACGTCGTCATCGCCTGTGGCGTGTGGTCGAACCGAATCGCCTACATGGCCGACACGTACATCCCGCTCGCCCCGGTCGTCCACCAGATGGCCGACGTCGGCCCGATCGACATCCTGGCCGAGACCAACAACGAGATCGGCTACCCGATCGTCCGCGACATGGACTGCT
>CAYFLT010000165.1:0-3664 GCA_964344055.1 uncultured Candidatus Nemicrothrix sp. | reverse complement strand
AACGTTCCCCGCATGTGCTTCATCAACAAGATGGACCGCACCGGCGCCGACTTCTTCTACGTGCTCGACACCATCAAGGAGCGCCTCACCTCCAATGTCGCGGTGATGCAGCTCCCGATCGGCGCGGAGAGCCACTACCAAGGCGTCATCGACCTCGTGAAGATGAAGGCCCTCATCTGGCAGGGCGAGGACCTCGGCGCCAGCTGGGACGAGGTCGACATCCCCGACGAGCTCGCCGACCAGGCCGAGGAATACCGTCACCTGCTCCTGGAGGCCGCGGCCGACCAGGACGAGGACGTCATGATGAAGGTCCTCGAGGACGAAGAGATCTCCGAGGCCGAGATCAAGGCCGCCATCCGCAAGGGCACCCTCGAGAACGGCCTCGTGCCGGTTCTCAACGGCACCGCCTTCAAGAACAAGGGTGTGCAGCCCCTGCTCGACGCCGTCGTCGACTTCCTGCCCTCGCCCCTCGACATCCCGGCCATCCACGGCACCAACCCGCGCAGCGGCGCCGACATGGCCCGTGAGCCCGATGATGCCGAGCCGTTCGCCTCGCTGGCGTTCAAGATCATGACCGACCCCCACGTCGGTCGTCTCACCTACTTCCGCGTCTACTCGGGCAAGCTCGAGAAGGGCGAGCAGGTGCTCAACACCCGCACGTCCAACAAGGAGCGGGTCGGCCGAATCCTCGAGATGCACGCCAACGACCGCGTCGACAAGGACGCCGTCTTCACCGGCGACATCGCCGCCGGCATCGGCATCAAGAACACCCGCACCGGCGACACCCTGTGTGACCCGTCCAACCCGATCACCCTGGAGAACCTCGACTTCCCCGATCCGGTGATCGAGGTGGCCGTCGAGCCGAAGTCGAAGGCCGACCAGGACAAGATGTCCAAGGCCCTCATGGCGCTGTCCGAGGAGGATCCCACCTTCCAGGTCAGCACCAACGAGGAGACCGCCCAGACGATCATTGCGGGTATGGGCGAACTCCATCTCGAGGTGCTCGTCGATCGCATGATGCGCGAGTTCAAGGTCGAAGCCAACGTGGGCAAGCCCCAGGTGGCCTACCGCGAGACGATCACCAAGCCGGTGGTCGACTACACCTACACCCACAAGAAGCAGACCGGCGGTTCGGGTCAGTTCGCCGTCATCGAAGCCACCCTGGAGCCCAACCCGGGCGAGGAGTACGGCTTCGAGAGCAAGATCAGCGGTGGTGCGATTCCCAAGGAATACATCAAGCCGGTCGACGACGGCATCAAGGAGGCCATGAGCAACGGCGTGCTTGCCGGGTTCCCCACCGTCGACATCAAGGTCACCCTCACCGACGGCAAGACCCACGACGTCGACTCGTCGGAGATGGCCTTCAAGATCGCCGGCAACGCCTGGTTCCGCGAGGTCGCCCGCCAGGCGAAGCCGACCCTGCTCGAGCCGATGATGGGTGTCGAGGTCGTCACTCCCGACGACTACCTCGGCGACGTCGTCGGCGACATCAACTCCCGCCGCGGGCAGGTGCAGGGCACCGAGCAGCGCGGCAACAACCAGGTCGTGAACGCACTCGTGCCGCTATCCGAGATGTTCGGATACAGTACGGATCTGCGTTCGCGCACGCAGGGGCGGGCTACGTACACGATGCAATTCGATTCGTACCAGCCCACACCAGCAAACGTCCAGGAAGAGATCGTCGCACGCGTCCGCGGCGAATGATCGTCTCCTAACCCCGTTCACTAGAAGAAGACAAGGAAAAACGTCATGGCCAAGGAGACGTTCGAGCGGACCAAGCCCCACGTGAACGTGGGGACCATGGGCCACATCGACCACGGCAAGACCACCCTCACCGCCGCCATCACCAAGGTGCTGTCGGAGAATGTCGAAGGCTCGGCTTTCACCGAGTTCGAGAACATCGACAACGCTCCTGAGGAGCGTGAGCGTGGCATCACCATCAACGTGTCCCACGTGGAGTACGAGACGGAGAACCGTCACTATGCCCACGTCGACATGCCGGGTCACGCTGACTACATCAAGAACATGATCACCGGTGCGGCCCAGGTCGACGGCGCCATCCTCGTGGTGTCCGCTGCCGACGGCCCGATGCCCCAGACTCGTGAGCACGTGCTGCTCGCCCGCCAGGTCGGCGTGCCGAAGATCGTGGTTGCGCTCAACAAGGTCGACATGGTCGACGACGAGGAGCTCCTCGAGCTCGTCGAGATGGAGGTGCGTGAGCTCCTCGACGAGTACGACTTCCCGGGTGACGACACCCCGGTCGTGCACGTCTCGGCCCTGAAGGCCCTCGAGGGCGACGCGGACGCCGGCGCGGCTGTCATGGAGCTCATGGCCCAGGTCGACGAATACGTCCCCACCCCCGAGCGCGACCTCGACAAGCCCTTCCTCATGCCGATCGAGGACGTCTTCTCGATCACCGGCCGCGGCACCGTGGTCACCGGCAAGGTCGAGCAGGGCAAGGTCCACACCGGCGACAGCATCGAGATCGTCGGCATCAAGGAGACCACCACCACCACCTGCGCCGGTGTCGAGTTCGAAGCCCAGGTCTACGTGCTGTCGAAGGAAGAGGGCGGCCGTCACAAGCCGTTCTTCACCAACTACCGCCCGCAGTTCTACTTCCGGACCACCGACATCACCGGCACCATCTCCCTGCCCGAGGGCACCGAGATGTGCATGCCCGGTGACAACACCGAGATGCACGTCGAGCTGATCAACCCGATCGCCATGGACGAGGGTCTCCGCTTCGCCATCCGCGAGGGTGGCCGCACCGTCGGTGCCGGCTCGGTCACGAAGATCCTCAAGTAGAGCTGACGATGGCTGCAGGACAGAAGATCCGGATCCGACTCAAGGCCTACGACCACGAGATCATCGATCAGTCGACGAAGAAGATCGTCGAGACGGTGAAGCGGACGCAGGCCCACCTGTCGGGTCCGATCCCGTTGCCGACCGAGAAGCATCGCTTCACGGTCATCAAGGGCCCGTTCAAGGACAAGGACTCCCGGGAGCACTTCGAGATGCGCATCCACAAGCGCCTCCTCGACATCCTGGATCCTTCGCCCAAGACGGTGGACTCGCTCCAGCGGCTCGATCTGCCCGCAGGCGTCGATATCGAGATCAAGCTCCAGCAGGCCTGATCTCGCTCGGCCGACCAGGCCGACCAAGTGAAGGCATCTGTGACACATCCGGACCGTCTGGCGGTCCGAATGTGTCAGAAAACGAAGAAGAGCCCCGGGCTTCGGCCCGGGGCTCTTCCACGTTCGGGGGACGGAGGATCAGCAGACGACGAGGAGGTCGAAGGGGATGTCGGCCTCGGTGTCGTTGTCGCTGAAGGTTTGCACCCAGATCTCCTGCGGGTCGATCACGAATGAGAATCCGTTGAAGTTGTAGACGCTGTTGAGCGTGATCATTCCATCACCGGTCACGATCAGCGCGGCGTCCCAGCGAATGGACGACGTCCAGGTGCAGCCGTCGATGTCCTCACCGAAGTCCACGATGTAGTCGCCGGTACTGGTCTGTGAACTCGTGATGCCGGTATCACCCTGCAGCTTGGTGCCATCGTCGTCGACGCTGATCGTGAGAAGCCGGGGCAGTGCCGCGATGTCGCTTGCGTTGGTGCCGACATTGGTCGTGAGCGTGGTCAGCGCCGGCTGAACGATGTTCTGGT
>CAYFLT010000164.1:921-3751 GCA_964344055.1 uncultured Candidatus Nemicrothrix sp. | reverse complement strand
AAGCAGCATGAGAATCTGACAACCACCCCTGTCTCACGAAGCGGGGGAACTCCACACCGCCGGCATGGCTACAACGGTGGTCGCTGCCTCTCGATGAGATCACCCCTCGGGATCTCGAACGGGTTCTGGTCGCCATCACCACGAGACAGGACGGCAAACCGATGAGCGCGGCGGTGGCCCGACGCCGCAAGGACACCATTGGTGCAGTGTTGCGTGCAGCCGTGCGTCGAGACCTCATCGACCGAAACCCGATGGACCGGGTGGAATGGAAGACGCCGCGCCGCGACATGACCATCGACGTCGCAACCGTCCCGTCCATCGACGACGTCGTCACCATCATCGGGCACGTGGCCGGCCGTGGCGGGAGGGGCGCACGCTACGCCGCCCTGTTCGCCTGTGTCGGACTGGCCGGCATGCGTCCGTCCGAAGCGATCAGCCTGCACCGCAACGACCTCGAGCTCCCGGAGTCCGGCTGGGGACTGGCCCGACTGCGGGCAGCGACCACCGAGCCCGGCGGCGACTACACCGACTCGGGCGAACGTTGGGAGTCCAAGGGGCTCAAGCACCGGGCCACCGGTGCAGTCCGTGAGGTCCCGCTGCCACCGCTTCTGGTCGGCTATCTGCGCGGCCATCTCGACCTGCTCGACGACCCCGGCGGTCCGCTGTTCCACAACGCCAACGATCGGCCCATGACCTCGACCAACTACAGCTCCGTGTGGCGACGAGCCCGTACGGCACTGTGGGGTGACCACCCCCAGCTCGCCACCGCCACGCTCTACGACCTGAGACACGCCGCCGCCACGATGATGCTGCGAGCCGGAGTCCCACCGGCCGAAGTCGCCCGACGGCTCGGACATTCCGTCGACGTATTGATGAGGGTCTACTCAGGGGTGATGAGCGGCGAAGAGGCCCGCTCGAACGAGCTCATCGACACCGAACTCAACCGGCTGACCCAACGCTGAGGTCACCGCGACCGCATCTCTTCTGGGACATGGAAGCCAACCGCTTGGCGGTCGCTCAGATGCTTCGACCGCGGCGCGGTCAGTCAATCGGGCAGGAGCCGAGATGGTCGTTGCTGGTGGAGCCGTCCGGGCAGATCGTCCCGCCCCATTCGGCGCCGGTGAGGTCGGCGTCGTCGAGGATCGTTCCTGTCAGATCGGCACCGCCAAGGAGCGCACCTCGCAGGTCGGCGCCGGTGAGATCCGCGCCGACGAGGCTCGAATCGATGAGCGTGACGAACGGACCCACGTCCGAACCCCATCGGACTCCCCGCATAGAGGCGCCGTCGAACACCGAGGCTTCGGCAGTCGGCACGCCGCTGGGGCTGGCAACGGTGTTTACGAAGGCCCCGTCGAGGATGGCATTGGCGAATATCGAGCCGTTCAGCACGCTGATGTCGAGACCGGCCAGGTTCGCTCTGGTCAGATCTGAGGATTCGAAGGAGATGTGAATGCCCGAGAAGTGTGCGGTGAAGTCGTAGTCCCTCGCCCGAACCTCGAGGAAGCGAATGCCGCCGTTCAGGTCGGCCGAGCCGAGATCGATCTCGTTCAGATCGAGGTTCTCGAAGACCGCCGAGACGAACGCGTTGTCGAGCGTCGCATCACGCAGCACGACTGATCGCAGCGTCGTGGTGTCGAGGCTGGCGTCGGTGAGGTTGGCTCCAGTCATGTCGACGCCGATGAGCGTCGCCCCACCGAAGTTGACTCCCTGAAGATCTGCACCCGCCCAGTTGAAGCACTCGAGGTTCGCTCCCCCGAGATCGGCGCCGGGATCAGGCACTGTGGAATCGAGCCCGTCCGGGCACAAGTCTTCGAGAGAAGGAATGTCATCGAGTGCGGGGGGGCCGGCTTCGGAGGTCGCCACGTCGGTCTCCGTGTCCGTTGCCTGGCCCTCCGAAGCCGCTTCGGTGGTTGGAGTCGCCGCACTGTCGTCGCCGCCTTCACCTCCTCGCGTCAGAACCAACGTGCCCAGCAGGGCCGCCACAACACAGGCCACCGCTCCGACAAGAGCCTTTGACCGTCGGCGTCGGCGGGTCTGACCATCGGAGGCTTTCCCTTCCGTCGCGCTCGACTGCTCTGCTTTGGCTGGGCTCGGAATATCGCGAGTGACCTCGTCGGGGTCGCCAGTCCGCGACTGAACCGCCGGGGGTGTTGCCGCGGTGACACCGACCGTCTCGGGCTCCGGTTCGTACCCGCCGGTGCCCGGAGTCGTCATCTGTCGGCTATCGGCCTCGCTCGAGCCGGCGCCAACGTCAGACTCGGCAACCTTGAGAATCGTCAGTTCGGTCGGCTTGATACCGAGCTCGTCCTGAGCGAGCCGCATCTCGCGGCCGAACGAAGCCGCACTCACGTGCCGTTCAGCGGGATCCTTGGCCAAAGCCCGCTCGATCACCTCTGCGAACGGGCCCGGAGCTCCCAGCGACCGCAGATCTTCGGGGGGATGGTTGAGGATCTTCTGCAACAGCGCTGCAACCGAGGTCTCCCCGCCTACCTGGAACGGTGCCTGCCCGGCGATGAGGTCGTAGATCGTGGCGCCGAGTGAGTAGATGTCGGACTGGACCGTCGGACGCTTTCCTTCGATGACCTCGGGAGGCGCATAGGCCAGCGATGCGGTCACCACCCCGGATTGGGTTTCGCCGGCGCCGGCGACCCGGGCGATCCCGAAGTCGGCGAGCTTGGTCTCGCCGTACTCCGAGATCAACACGTTTGCCGGCTTGACGTCGCGATGAACGACGCCGGCGTCATGAGCAGCATGTAGGGCTCCAGCGAGCTTCACCGCCACCCGAGACGCCTCGGCCCACGGGAGTGGGCCTTCACGTCGGACCTTGTCC
>CAYFLT010000164.1:0-911 GCA_964344055.1 uncultured Candidatus Nemicrothrix sp. | reverse complement strand
GCGATCCGGCCGGCATGAACGGCATCACCATGTAGGCCTGACCGCTGTCGAGGAACCCGGCGTCGAGCACCGTCACGATGTTGGGATGCTCTGACAGCAGCCCCATTGCCTGGCACTCCCGGCGGAACCGTTCCTGGGAGAGCTCATCGAGGTTGGCCTCGTTGAGCACCTTCACCGCAACGGTCCGCCGGAAGGCCGGCTGATAGGCCCGATACACCGTGGCGAACCCGCCCCGCCCGATCTCGACGAGATCCTCGATTCCTTGCACGAAGGAGGTAGCCATCGACGAGTTCCCCTTAGATGGTCGAAACAGCGCAACAAGATGATGCTGGCATCGACATCGGTGCCAGGTCGCACCCCGTCGGATTCGACGGCATGGCGCATCCGCAGGTCACCGTCTGGCTGATTCGATCTACGACGCGCGTCGCTCGTCTTGCCGCTGTCCGGCGACTTGCCGCGGCTGCCCTATCCAGGAACGCACAGGCAGAGTGCATCACCCTGGCTGGACCCAGTCGTCGAGAGGGTACCACTTGCCTCGAAGACCACCTGCGCAATATGGGGAATAGAGGGCCTTGTCTGGCAGGAATGGGGAGACGAGTAGGCCGATAAGCCCCCTGGTTCCGATACGTCGATATTCGCCGTGAGGATCAGGCGCCCATCTTCCTGCGCAGAATGAATCCTCCTCCCGTGAGTCTCTCAGCCAGATCCCTTCGTTCCCGTCGAACATCCCGTCCAGCATCGCATTCTGGTTTGTCATCTCAATCAGGCGGTCGTGGTCCTCGCCGACGTTGACGGGGAACGAAGGCCGAATCCGTATACCCGAAAGCAGATCACTGCACGACTCTTTCCAGGCATTTGAACCGGCCTGGGTTTCCTAGAGGGTCCTGATCGCTGAGTTGGGCCCCGGGGTT
>CAYFLT010000163.1:3752-3988 GCA_964344055.1 uncultured Candidatus Nemicrothrix sp. | reverse complement strand
CACCCACGACCGCACCACCCACGACGGCCCCACCCACGACGGCACCACCCACGACGGCCCTGCCCACGACGGCCCCACCCACGACCTCGGCCCCGCCGACCACCACGGCGCAACCGCTCGGTCCCGTGCTCTCGGTCACCACCGCAGCGATCGACTTCGGCGCCGATCTGGCCACCGCCACGTTCACACTGGAGAACACCGGCGACGCCGGATTCAACTGGTCCGCCACAGTGGCC
>CAYFLT010000163.1:295-3708 GCA_964344055.1 uncultured Candidatus Nemicrothrix sp. | reverse complement strand
TTCCCGCGCAACCCGCCGCCACCGCCTCCCAGCGTGGGACAGGGAATCGCGGCGCCACCGACGCTCGCGGAAGGCGACTACTCGGCCACCCTCACGATCACCGTGCTCGAGACCGGCCAGAGCCACGACATCGGCCTCACCGCCCGCCACGAGGTTCCGCCCCTCCTCGACGTCGTCTTCAATCCCGGAGCCGTCTTCGATCAGAGCTGCGTGGGAGCGGGTGTGGAGCTGCCGACCTCGACCCTCGTGCTCGCCACGGTCGCCGACGAGTCACCGCTCACGTCCGTCGTGGCCCTCTGGGGAGCCGAGTCCGAGACGATCCTGGACCCGCCGGACCCCATCACCGATCCCACCGGCACCCAATGGACGGGCGTCGTCGGCCCATGGCCCGCCTTCACCGCGCCCCCAGGCGGGGTCCAGGTCCCTGTCACGGTGACCGCCATCGACAACCGGGGCAACGTCACGACGGTCACGGAACTGTTGACGATCCAGGACTGTCAGGCCTTCTGAGCTAGCGTCACGAGATGACCCAGAGCCGCTCTCGATGGGTGTTGCTCGCCCTCCTTGCGGCAACGCTCTTCGCGTCGGGATGCGGCGAGGGAGTGAACGATTCGAGCGACGCACCGGTCGATGGATCCGACACCGCCACCGAGGACAGTGGCGGAGTGTCACAGTCGAACGACTCCGAGAGCGAAGACGAACCACCCGAGCCGGAGCAGGACGACTCAACGGAAGGGGCCATCGACCAGCCCACACGGCAGGACTATGTCGACGCGGTCATCGAGAACCTGAGCGACGCTCCCGACGAGATGTTCGATGTCGGGTGCATGGCGAGCCGTACGGTCGACGCGGTCACACTCGATGCCCTCCTCGAAGCAGAGGTCGAACCGGTCGAATTCGGCGAGGCGGAGAGCATGCTGGCGATCGGCATCCTCCCTACCCCGGAAATGGAGACGGGCATCGTCGCGGCACTGGAAGCGTGCTTCAGCTCCACCCTGTTCATGCACGACCTCGTGAACCAGCTCGCGCTCGGCTACCCCGATGAGGTCACGTCGTGTATCGCCGAGTCGATGGTGGACTTCGTGAACACGTCGCTCGCCAACGAGTTCCTGTACGGGGTGAGCGACTTCGGACCCGACACCATCAACGATCTCACCCGATCTGGAATCGCGTGCGGTTTGGCGCTCGCCGCGGACTCGCCCGGAAGCTCGGTCATGTGGACCGATGGCGCGGACGCCTTCCGAGTCGGGTTGACACAGCGTCTGTCCTTCGCAGCGTTCGAGGGAGCACCCGCGCTGGAGCCGGAGGAGGCCGAGTGCTCTGCCTCGGCCCTGATCGAAGTCCTCGAACCTGCACTGGAGGAGTCACCTTCCACCACCGTAGGTCACCTCGCGACCTACCTCGGGACCGGTTCGAGCCAAGCCGAGCTCGGACTCGTGATCGACGGGGCAACCGCGCTCGAACTGGCGCGAGCCAACTACCCGTGTGTCGATCATGCTGGCGTCACCGCGCAGGCAACCGCCCTGGGTCTTGAAGCGGTCATGGACGTCACCGATGAAGTGCGCAGTGCACTCGACTCGTGCTTCCGGGACTCCTTGAGCGAGGAGCTGATGGTCGAGAGCCTGCGGCTTCAGTACCTCCATGGAAGCGAGGTGTACGGCCAACCCGAGTTCGCGAGAATCAATGAGCAGATGTTCGTGATCGGCGAGCGGTGCGGTCTCGAGGCTGTGGCGGCATCGTCCTAGTCGCCGCACTGGCTCGTCAGCTCCCGCGGTTCGAATAGATCCGATCGGGGGTGATGAACACGCAGCAACGACGGTCCTCGGCCATGACCCGGTCGTACTCGTCCCAGTCGTCATGGGTACCGCCGGCCGCGATGAAGATCTCCCGACTCAGGCGGACGTAGTCGGCGCGGTGGTCCAGGCCCGCCATCTCGTCGTCGGGGCCGAACAGCTCGGCGGTGCCCTCCACCGCCACCCAACGCCAGTCACGCCGGGCGAGGACGTTCACACGCTCGTCACGGCGGAGGTGGGCGAGGCGAGCGGAGTTCCCCCGAGCCACGACTGCGACGACCTCTTCGGCGCTGGTCGGGTGGTCGACGATCCCCGCATTCACCACCGATGAGAGAGGCTGGCCGTCGCGGCGGATTGTGGTGATGGTCACCAGTCCGGTCTCGGTAGCGAGGAATGAGCGGAGATCATCGATGTCGGCCATCGCGAGATCATGCCACGCTCCCACCGCGCGTCACACGAACAGACGTTCTAGACTCTCGAACACATGTTCGACACCTTGAACCCTCAACAGCAGGCCGCGGTGGACCACACCGGCTCCCCTCTCCTCATCGTCGCCGGCGCCGGAACCGGCAAGACCAAGACGCTGGCGGCCCGCGTCGCCCGCATCCTCGAGCAAGGTGCCGACCCGAACCGGGTGCTGCTGTTGACCTTCACCCGGCGGGCCGCCGCAGAGATGTTGGGTCGAGTCGCTGCCAGCGGCTCCGACCGCTCGGCCGCACGGGTGTGGGGCGGCACCTTCCACTCCACCGCGAACCGGATCCTCCGCAATTTCGGTCAGAACGCGGGCCTCTCTGCAGGGTTCACCGTGCTCGACCAGGGCGACAGCACCGACCTGATGGGCATGGTTCGCACCGAGGAGGGATTCGGCGAGCGGGGCCGGCGGTTCCCCCGCAAGGAAACCGTGAGCGGGATCTACTCGCGGATGGTGAGCAGCCAGGCGAAGCTCGCTGACGTCCTCGAGACCGACTACCCGTGGTGCGCCGACCACATCGAGGACCTCCGCACGATCTTCACCGCCTACACCTCGCGCAAGCGGGCCAACAACGTCCTCGACTACGACGACCTGCTCCTGTTCTGGCGGGGGCTCACCGCGAGTCCGGTCGGCGGTGCGTTGCGCGACCTCTTCGACCACATCCTCATCGACGAGTACCAGGACACGAATCCGATCCAGGCCGACATCGTGCGCGGGATGTGTCGAACCGACACCGACCTCTGCGTCGTCGGTGACGATGCGCAGGCGATCTACGGATTCCGGGCCGCGACCGTCGCGAACATGTGGGGCTTCAGCGACCAGTTTCCGGGCGCGGTCCGGGTCACCCTCGAGCAGAACTACCGGTCCACGATGCCGATCCTGGCCGTCGCGAACGGGGTGCTCGCCCAGTCGAGTGACCACTTCGACAAGCGGTTGTGGTCTCGCCGGCCCGATGGCCTGCGGCCGGTACTCCGCACCCACCACGACGAGGGTGCCCAGAGCCGGTCGGTCTGCGATTCGATCCTCGACGCGCGGGAACGGGGCATCGACCTCCGCGAGCAGGCCGTGTTGTTCCGTGCCGGACACCACTCCGATGGTCTCGAGCTCGAGCTCACCGAGGGCATGCGCTTCGACAAGGGCTACATCTC
>CAYFLT010000163.1:0-285 GCA_964344055.1 uncultured Candidatus Nemicrothrix sp. | reverse complement strand
TCGAGCTCACCCGCCGAGACATCCCCTACGTGAAGTACGGCGGGCTCAAGTACCTCGAGTCCGCCCATGTGAAGGACCTGCTGGCCCTGCTGCGGGTGCTGGACAATCCCGCCGACCAGCTCGCGTGGCACCGCATCCTGGCCACCCTCGAAGGAGTCGGTCCGGCCACGGTTCGTCGCCTTTCGCTGGAGCTGGGCATCGACGACCAGGCTGACGACTCGCTCTCGAGATTCGTGGACGGCGCCGGCCGGGTACCTTCCGCCGCCGACCAACAGGCCGGTGAGT
>CAYFLT010000162.1:3350-4580 GCA_964344055.1 uncultured Candidatus Nemicrothrix sp. | reverse complement strand
CCCGACGAGGACCACCGCGGCGAGCTGCTCAAGCACGCGCTCGACAGCGAGTCCTCCGCCCGGCTGTCGGCCATGCTCACCGTCGGCCAGGCCATGCTCCCCGTGTCGACCGACGCGCTGGACCAGGATCTGGACCTACTCAACGTCGACAACGGCACCCTCGACCTGCGCACCGGCGAGCTCCGGCCCCACGACCGCGGCGACTGGCTCACCCGCTTGGCGCCGGTGCCCTTCGATCCCGACGCCCAGTGCCCGCGGTGGGAGGCCTTCCTCCACCGCGTCATGGGCGGCAACGAGCGGCTGATCGGCTTCCTCCAGCGGGCGGTTGGCTACTCGCTGACCGGCCACACCAACGAGCAGGTGCTCCTGCTCATGTACGGGGTCGGCGCCAACGGCAAGAGCACCTTCCTCGAGACCGTGCGGACGCTGCTGGCCGACTACAGCGCGATCGCCGACTTCACGACCTTCCTGAAGCGGGACAGCGAGGGCGCCCGGAACGACCTGGCCCGGCTGGTCGGCACGCGGTTTGTGTCCGCCGTCGAGGCCGAGGCCGGCAAGCCGCTCGCCGAGGCCCTGGTCAAGCAGCTCACCGGCGGCGACACCATCACGGCGCGATTCCTGTTCAAGGAGTTCTTCGACTTCCGGCCCCAGTTCAAGATCTGGCTGGCGGCGAACCACAAGCCGTCCATCCGGGGCAGCGACCACGGCATCTGGCGTCGGATCCGGCTGATCCCGTTCACCATCACCATCCCCGAGCCCGAGCGCGATCCCCGGCTCACGCAGAAGCTGGCTGAGGAGCTGCCGGGCATCCTGGCCTGGGCCGTCCGCGGCTGCCTGGCCTGGCGGGAGCAGGGGCTGGGGCTGCCTGCGGAGGTGCGGGCTGCGACCGCGACCTACCGCGAGGAAATGGACATCTTCGGCGGCTTCCTCGACGAAGGCTGCGTCGCCGAGCCGGCCGGCGTCGTCACCGCGAAGGAACTGTACGCGTCGTACCAGCGCTGGTGCGAGGCCAACGGCGAGAAGCCCCGGTCGCAGAAGGCACTGGCGATGGGGCTGCGCGAGCGCGGCTACGAGGGCTTCAAGGGCAGCAAAGGCGTGCGCTGCTGGCGCGGACTCCGGCTGCGACACGAGGGAGAGGCCATCGGCGAGGCGGGTGGCGGGTGGCGCGTCGGTGGCGCTTCCCCGGAGGACTCCAAAGATCTGACGCAAGGTGCGCATGGTGCCCAGGGG
>CAYFLT010000162.1:0-3340 GCA_964344055.1 uncultured Candidatus Nemicrothrix sp. | reverse complement strand
GCGTGAGGTACCCGGAGAACGCGCCCCCACCTGCCACCCGCCACCCGGACGCCACCCCCACCCCGGCCAATCCCGGCTGGGAGGAAGGTGAGCTGTGACCCCGGCCGAGGTGCTGCTGGCGCTGGTCGAGGCTGAGGTCCTGCTGGGGGTGGACGGCGATCGGCTTCGCTACCGGGTGCCCGAGGGCGGGCTCGGTGCCGAGCTGCGGGCGGCTGCTTCGCGATGCCGCGGGGCGCTGGTCGCGCTGGTCAAGGCCGGCGCGGTGCTGCCGGTGGAGCGGGACGACTGGCCGGCGGACGCCGTCGAGGTCTTCGAGGAGAGGGCCGGGCTCTGCGAGTACCACGGCGTACTGCCGCGACCGGCCGCTGAGCGCGAGGCCGAGCGGTGTGCCCGTGTCGAACACACCCGGGCCTGGCTTGAGCGCGCCGCGCTGCGAGGCGCCCCATGAACGTCTACCCCGAGGCCGTCCACGCTGTCGCAATCGTCAAGGCACAGGGGTGGGCCCGGCCCGGTCGTCCGCAAGGGCGGCCGGGCCACTTGGCCCACGCGCGGTATGTTGCCCGGCGACCGACAGCGTGGGGATTCTGCTGGATGAGCACGGGCTTCTTCGACGACCAGACCGCGGCTTCAGCGATCAAGGCGGAGATCGTCAGCAAGTACTTCTGGAGCTGGGCGAAGATCATGCTCAAGCGCGCGCGAGCTGCCGAAATCGCGTACATCGACCTCTTCGCTGGTCCTGGTCGGTACGGATCCGGCGAGAAGTCCACACCGTTGCTCGTGCTCGAGCGGGCCATCGCCGACGAGGAGATGCGGGACCGGCTGCGTGTCGTGTTGAACGACCAGGACCCTGGCCACGTGGCGAGCCTCCGGGCGGCTGTCGACGAGCTGGACGGGGTCGGCATGCTCCGCCACGCGCCCCAGTTCTTCAGCATGCCAGTGGCCGAAGAGATCACCGAGTGGTTCGAGCGGACCCGCCTGCCGCCCAGCCTCGTGTTCTTCGACCCCTGGGGCTACAAGGGGCTCTCGCTCCGGCTCATCGACGCGGCGCTGAAGGACTGGGGTTCCGACCTCATCTTCTTCTTCAACTACAACCGCATCAACATGGGCATCGGCAACGAGCTTGTCGAAGACCACATGGACGCCCTGTTCGGCCGGGAGCGGGCGAACGAGCTGCGCCGCCAGGTCGGCGGCCTACCGCCGGCCCAGCGGGAGCTGCACGTGGTGAACGCGGTTGGCGAGGCGCTCCTGGCCGGGCGCGCGGAACACGTGCTGCCATTTCGGTTCCTCACGCCCGACGGCGCGCGCACCAGCCACTACCTGTTCTTCGCGTGCAAGCACGTCCGAGGCTACGCGCTGATGAAGGAGATCATGTACCAGGCGAGCGCAAAGTCCGAGGACGGCGTAGCCTCCTTCGAGTACACGCCGGTGGAGGACAACCAGCTCAGCCTGTTGTTCGCGTACTCGCGGCCCATCGACGCGCTCCGACGGATGCTCCGAGTCGACTTCGCGCGGCGGACGCTGGCGATGAAAGACGTGTACGAGCAGCACCACGTAGGCAAGCCCTTCGTCAAGAAGAACTACAAGAACATCCTGGTCGAGATGGAGCAGGCCGGCGAGGTGTCCTGCCAGCCTCCGGCGGCAGAGAGACGACCGCGGCACGGAAAGCCCACGATGGGCGACAACGTCCGCGTCACCTTCCCACCCTAACCACTGGACGCCCGTTCAGTATATTTGTACCCTGACCCAGCGAGATCCCCCACATGGCCAGCAGCTCCAACATCGAGTGGACCGACGCGACCTGGAACCCCGTGCGCGGCTGCACCAAGATCTCCCCGGGCTGCAAGTTCTGCTACGCCGAGGCGTTCGCCGAGCGCTTCCGCGGAGTCCCTGGCAGCGCCTACGAGCAGGGCTTCGACCTGCGCCTGGTCCCCGAGGCGCTCGAGCTCCCGCTGCGCTGGCGCAAGCCGCGACTCGTGTTCGTGAACTCGATGAGCGACCTGTTCCACGAGCGCATCCCCGACGACTACATCCACCGCGTCTTCCGCGTCATGGAGCAGGCGTCGCACCATACTTTCCAGGTGCTGACCAAGCGTTCGGGCCGACTGCGTGAGCTGGCACCGCAGCTTCCCTGGCCCAACAACGTGTGGATCGGGGTCTCCGTCGAGGACCGCAAGCGCACCGCCAGGGTCGCCGACCTCCAGGCCGTCGAGGACGCCAGGGTCCGGTTCCTGTCGGTCGAGCCGCTGCTTGAAGCCATCCCGGAGCTACCCCTCGACGGCATGCATTGGGTGATCGTCGGCGGCGAGTCAGGGCGGCGCCCACGACCTATGGACGCCGCGTGGGTGCTCGACATCCTCCGGCAGTGCCAGCGGGCCGAGGTGCCGTTCTTCTTCAAGCAATGGGGCGGCCGGAACAAGAAGAAGGCGGGGCGCGAGCTTCGTGGCCAGACCTGGGACGAGATGCCCCGCGGCTGGTCCTCGACGGTTGCCGCGGCGAAGTAGGCGCCGGGCCGCTGGTGAACGGCCCCCCTCCGTTGGCGGACCTGCGCCTGGGTGCCGGTGCTAACTGGCGATGAGACCGAAGAAGCGGTCGAAGAATGCGCTGAGCCGCTCAAGCACGCGCCGCTTCTTCTCACCATGCCCGCCGTCGCTTGTGAAACGAGAGATCGGCGGGAGCACCTTGATGATAGCCGTCCCGCTGCGCTGGAGGGCACCGTCGCGGAATGCGCGTTCAACGAACTCGCGGGTCTGGTCAGGGCGCAGGCCCTCCTCCTCGATGATGCCGTCCAACTCCTGGCCGCGCCGAGCGATCACGAACGCCCGCCACTGCTCATCCACGGTGCCGCTCGTCGAGATGCGCGCCACGAACGCCTCGATGAGGTCCTTCTTGTTGCGGAGGTTCGGGCTGCTGTCGATCGCACGTCGAATCTCGACCAGGACTTCTCGGTCCTCACCGTCCCCCCGCTTCTCGCGGTATCGCTGGACCAGCAGCAGGATGTAGTCGACCGTGATCTCGACCTGCTTGATCAGCTCGATCTCGAACACCACGTCGTCGTTGATGACCTCCTTCTCGGCCTCTTGGGCCTGGCGGAAGTCGGCGTAGAGGTTGAGGTAGTGGCTGATGTAGTCCTGCACCTGGCCATCGGTCAGCAGCTCATCTCCCGCGAAGTCGTCGAACGAGACCAGGATGTTTCGGAGGCGAAGGATGGCGCCGAACAGGGTGATGAATGCCTTCTGCGCGGCCTCCCCGACGATGGGAAACCCCTCCAGCGGGTACTGCTCCAGCAGCTCTCCCACCTTCTGCTCGTAGGCGGCGTAGTAATCGGCATAGGGCTTGAGCA
>CAYFLT010000161.1:0-4608 GCA_964344055.1 uncultured Candidatus Nemicrothrix sp. | reverse complement strand
ACGGTCACCCACCCATCAGCAGATGTGACCAACCTGACTGCTAAGTACAACTAGGAAGCGCCGAGAACCCGGGAACCTCCCCGAGAACCGCCGCGCCGCGAGGCAGAATCGTGGGCGTGTTGTCGCCTACTGCCATCTCGGTGATCCGCGCTCACCGACCGGACCTCAGCCCGGCGAGACACGGATCGAAGGCCTGTGGCCTGCAAGTGCTCATGGAGGCCGGACTGGCGGTGCCGGCCGCCTTCGTGATCGAGGCTCCCGCCGTCACCACGGTGGCCCGGGGCGGGAGGATCGACGAACTCGACGCGGCGCTCGACGCCATCTCCGGCGGCAGCCCAGAGGTCGAGTTCGCGGTGCGGGCTGCGCCGACCGAGGCGGTTCCGGGCGTCTTCGAGACCGTGTTGGGTGTGGCTCGTTCCGATGTGCGAGACGCCATCATCAGCGTCGCCCAGTCCACACGTGGGCTCCGAGCGATGACGATCGCCCGGGAATTGGGTCATGCCAAGGTCCCGGCCTGCGCGGTGGTCGTCCAGGTGCAGGTGGACTCCGCCGGCGATGACGAGTCCGGTGCGGGAGTCGCAGTGGCGACGCCTGTCCCCGAGGGTGAACCGGTGGTCTCCGGGCCCTTCGCCTGGACCAGTGGAGGCGGAGAGCTGGGCGCCGGAATCGTCCCGGTGCAGCCGCTGCGTTCGATCGCCGAACGCCGACCCGACCTATTGGCCGAACTCGAGCAGCAGTTGCTCACGCTGACGACAGAACGCGACGATCCGATCAAGGTCGAGTTCGCGATCGAGCGCGGTCGTTTGTGGTTTCTGCAGATCGAGGCGGCCGGAGACGCCGCGTCGACCTCGCCGTCTCTCCACGGCGAGGTCGAGTTCCTGGCGGCTGGTCGTCCAGTGTCCGCGGGGATGGGGCGGGGTCTCCTCCACGTCGACGTCGATGACGCGCTCGATGCGATCGCGGCGGGGAAGCGAGTGGTGCTCGCATTGAGGGACACCGCACCGTCCGATGTCGCCGCGATCCAGGGCGCGTCTGCGCTCTTGACCGTCCTCGGAAGTCCGGAGAGCCACGCGGCGATCGTCAGTCGGGCGGCCGGGGTGCCGGCGGTCGTGTCGGTTCAGGGCCTCGAGGTGGCCGAAGGGCACATCCGGCTGGCGGGGGAGCAGATCGATGTCGGGCGGACGATCGTGGTGGATGGCACCGCCGGCACGGTCAGCAGGCCGGTGGACGACAGCTGAGCTAGCTTCGGCCGATGACCGCTCACGACCCCGAGGATGAGTCGGCGCTCGGGCTCGACCAGGCCTACGCCGTGGAGACCCCCGAGGACAATCGGATGCTCTACGCCTCGTGGGCGAGTACCTATGAGGAGGGGTTCATCGAGGCCAAGGGGTACCAGTACCACGAGGAAGTCGCCGAGGTGTTCGTTCGGGGCGATCGCCCGGCCGGTCCGGTCCTCGACGTCGGTTGCGGGACCGGAATCGTCGGCGTCGCCCTCCGGGATCGGGAAGTGGAGCGCGTCGACGGGGTGGACATCTCACCGGAGATGCTCGCCGAGGCGAGCACCAAGGCCGTCTACGGCCAGCTCGTGGAGGCCGACATGACGGTCGGGATGGACATCGCCGACGGTACCTACGCAGGGGTGGTCTCGGCCGGCACGTTCACCCACGGCCACCTTCCACCGGACCCGATTCGCGAGCTGGTCCGAGTCGCCATGCCCGGTGCCCGATTCGCGATCGGAGTGAACGCGGCCCACTGGGACGACCTCGACTTCGGCACCTGGCTCGACGCCGCGGTGGAGGAGGGACTGATCGAGCCGTACCGGGTCACCGTGGTGAAGGTCTACGAGGCGAGCGATCCGTCGAACTCCGACGACATGTCGAACATCGTGACCTTCCTCGCTCGCTGAGTCAGGGCAGCCAGCGGCGGCGGCCGCCACGGCCGGCGGTACCCGCGGACCGCGAGGGCGGGGATCGTGGAAGGCTGCCCTTCGATGAGCAACCGCTGGAGTCCAGGGGATCTGATCGTTCGCCGGGAGCGACTCGTTCTGCAACCAGCTGAGGTTGCGCCCCCGTCGCCTGCGGTGGGGGTCTGGTACGGGATCCCGGTGCAGGTCGTCGAAGACTCACCGTCGCTCCTCGTCAGCTATATCGCACCGGGGGCCGTTCATGGCTTCGTCGATGGCCCCTGGCCGACCAGTGACGGCCTCCACCCGTGGTACGGAAACGAGGCATGGAGTGGCCATGGCTGCCTGATGATCCAGCATCCCGAAGAGCACCATGCCGTGTGGCACTTCTGGCGCGGGCCCGAGCGCGAGTTCCTCTGCTGGTACGTGAATCTGCAGACTTCCTTCGTCCGAACGCCGGCGGGCTACGACACGCAGGATCTCGAACTCGACATCGTCGTGTCAGCCGACGGCACCTATGTCGTCAAGGACGACGAACTGCTCGATGATCGTGTCGCGGAGGGTCGGTACTCCGCCGAACTGGTCAGGTGGTTTCGTGCCTATGGTTCGGCGCTCACCGATCGGCTCGATGCCGAGGGGCCGTGGTGGGACCTGAGCTGGAGTGAGTGGGCTCCGGACGAACGATGGGTCGGAACGCGCCTTCCCGACGGCTGGGAGTCGATCTAGGGGAGCACGGCGCGGCACGCGTCATGGACTCGCCGCGCCATCTCTTCGGGTCCCTCGGCGACGAGTTCGGTCGAGAGGACCTCGGCCGCGACGAGGGGCGACGCGCCGATCGAGTCGAGTGCCGACCAGATCTCGGCGAAGTCGACCACCCCGGCACCGGGGAGGAGGCGACCAGTCATCGCTTCGGCGTTCAGATCGTCGGTCGGTGAGTCAGTCGCGTCGGAGAGTTGGACATAGGCGATCCGATCGGTGGGCAGCGATCGGAGGAGTTCGAGGTTCGGCCCACCGGGCTGACGAGCCCAGTGCCACGTGTCGAGCAGGATCCCGCCGGCGGGCGAGTCGGCGTGGCCGGCGATCCCGTTGGCTGCGGCGAGCGTCGGCACACCGGTCCACGGGAGGAACTCCAGGGCGAGGGTGCGCCCGGCGTCGGCCGCACGCGCCGCGATGGCGGCGAACCCGTCGGCTGCGGCCGACTGGTCGGCCACCGGGCCGAGTGTGGTGGCCACGATCAACGGCGCGTCGACCTGATCGGCCAGTGCGAGGAGGCCTTCGATCTCGCCGAGCGCGGCATCGGTCGGTCCGTCGGCCCACGAGATCGCGGCATCGATCGACTCGATCGACAGCCCGCAGTCGGCGACGACGCGAGCCGCGTCGTCGCCTCCGAACATCACGTGGAATCCCCAGATGCCCGCACCGTCGAAGCCGGCCGCCTTCGTGGCAGCAAGCGATCGTTCAAGTGCCGCCGCGTCGAGTTGCATCGGGTCGGCCAGCAGGGTGGGGGCACAGTTGGACAGCGTCTCGATGTTCACGGGTAGATGATGGGCGTATGGCCGCTCCAATCGCCAGTCCGCGAACATGGCTGGGTGAACTGGTTCTCCCCGATGGTGGACGCCCTCGAGCGGCACTTCGTGGCGCAGGCCGATCCTGAGCGGGCCGCTCAGATGGCCACCTACATGCGTGACCAGTTCCCCTTCTACGGGATCGGAGCGGCAGACCGCAAGGACATCCACCGGCAGGTGTGGGGCGAGTTCGCGCTCCCCGTCGACGAGCCGTCGCTCGCGGGGTTCGCACGCCACTGCTATGGCCGGCCGGAGCGGGAGTGGCACTACACCGCGGTCGCTGCCCTTCGCCGAAACAAGCACAACCTCACACCGGTGTTCCTCCCGCTCCTCCACGAGCTGGTGACCACCCACAGCTGGTGGGACACTGTGGACGAGATCGCCGCCCACCTGGTCGGCGCGGTGGTGGCCCGTCATCCCGAGACCACCGCGGTGATGGATGAGTGGGTCCGCTCCGACGACATGTGGGTGGCCCGCACCGCGATCCTTCACCAGCTGACCTACAAGCACACCACCGATCAGGAGCGTCTGTTCGCCTACTGCGACCTGTGCCTGGACGAGACCGACTTCTTCTACCGCAAGGCCATCGGCTGGGCGCTTCGCCAGTACGCACGCGAGAATCCCGACGCCGTGTGGCGGTATTGCGACACCCGAGCAGAGCGGATGGCACCGCTGACTCGCCGAGAGGCCACCAAGCACCGGTGAGGTGCGAGGGGTGGGGATCGCTCGGATCTCCCCACGCGACGGCGCGTCAGCCGGCGGTGAGTTCGGCCATCTGGCGTTGATAGGAGCCCATGTCGAAGTAATCGCGCCACAGGGTGATGAGTCCGCCGTCATCGAGCTCGAAGATGCCGACCACCGCCAGTTCGAGCCATCCGTTGTTGATCCGGAACCGATCGATGCGCTCGTTCACCACCCGACGGCCGTCTTCGATCTGGAACGACACCGGCCATTCGACGGCATCGGCGGGGGCGAGGAACGCTTCGAGGGTCGCTTTCGTGGCGTCGCGGCCGCTGATCGGGTTCATCGGCATGTTCTCGTAGGACACCTCAGGGTGAAGGAGTGCGCAGGCGGCATCGATGTCCTTGCGCTCGATTGCCTCGATGAAACCGGTGACGATGTCGGAAGCGCTCATGGCGG
>CAYFLT010000160.1:1269-4691 GCA_964344055.1 uncultured Candidatus Nemicrothrix sp. | reverse complement strand
AGGGTGGGGAAATTCGATGAGCAACCCTGGGGAATTCCAGCGAGCGGCGTCACAGTTGCCGTTCACAACGATCTCGACGGGCTGTCCGAGCTCGTCGACCGGTTGCGCGGTGGTGATCGCCGGTTGCTCGGCGAGGTCGTGGACGCCATGACCGTGAACGAGACCTCCTTCTTCCGTGACCCGCGGGTGTGGGAGGAACTGGGCCATCGCCTGCTTCCAGAGCTGCTGTCGGATCGCCAGGTGCTCCGTCGCCTCGATGTCTGGTGCGCGGCGTCGTCCAGCGGGCAGGAGATCTACAGCCTCCTCATGCTGCTGGCGGAGCTGCTCGGGTCGGAGTTTTCGGGGTGGCGGATCAACCTGGTCGCCACCGACATCCCCCCGACGATGGTCGAGCGGACCGCGGCGGGCGTCTACAGCGAACTGGAGGTCGGGCGGGGTCTGTCGGTCGACCGGCGCAACCGCTTCTTCCGTCGAGACGGCATCCATTGGGTGGCCGACGACGAGCTCCGGAGTCGGGTTCGGGCCCGCCGCCTCAACCTGACCGCCGGCGAGATTCGCCTGAGCGGTTCGTTCGACCTGGTCCTGTTGCGCAATGTCCTGATCTACTTCGATTCGGCGACCCGTAGCGACGTGCTGGTCCAGGTGACCGACAAGCTCACACCGACGGGACGGCTGGTGCTTGGCACGGCTGAGGGTGTGATGGAGCTGCCGCCGGATCTGACGGCCTTCTCCTACGGGACACTGATGGCCTACGGACTGAACGATCCCGAGTCTCGGGCGGCGGCGAGGCCGGTGTCGACGACGTTGCCTTCGGCCGCCCCTTCCGGCCTCGCGCCGAGCGACGACGGCCTCACCCCCGTCGAACGACTCCGCGCCCTCCGAGCCGAGTACCACCGCACCTTCGGCTGACCTGCACAGATTGGGGGTCGGGTGCAAAATGTGTGCAGGTTGGATCACAGGGACAGGCCGAGCTTCCGAATGTGCTGAGCCACTTCCTCGTCGTGTGTCGCGAGCGTACGAAGGCGGCGGATCACGGACTGAAGGCTGCTGACGCTACGGAGTCCGTAGCGTTCGGCGACGTCAGCCAGTGGAAGCCCGGTCTGGCGTGCGGCGTGGGCGATTCCAACCATCCGGGGCACGTTCGGTTGGCCCACCGAAGGGATGTAGATCTCGTCGATGCTTGAACCGAGGACGGTAGCCACCCGCTCATCAGAGGCTGTGAAGGCGGCTTCCGCGGCTGGTTCATCACTCCACCAGGTGAATCCATCGTCATCGAGTGGCAGCTCCAGGCTCGTCACCTCCTCTGCTTCGGCTGAGATCAGATCGAGGTACTGCGCGCCGGTCTGGCCGTCGAGAAGGTCCAATCGGAGCCACGGAAGTGGAGAATGCCCGCGTGCGTAGGCCGGCAGGCTGGACCACCGGTACTTGAGCGGAGCCTGCACCAGTCCTGCCCTCAATGGGTTCAGGTGAAGGTAGATGCCCGCACTCTGGAGGCTGGGTTCGGTGTCGATTTGGCGAGAGTGATAGCGGCCCTGGAAGAACGCCCCACCCCGCTTGTGAATGGCGTTGAATCGTTGTGCATACCGGCCGTCGAGAAACTGCATCGCTTGGGCGAGTCTCCCCTCCTGTGATCTCACGATGAGGTGGTAGTGGTTGCCCATGAGTACGAATGCGAGGACGACGATGCCGAACCGGCTCTCGAGTTCGCCGAGGAGACTCAGGAAGCAACGTCGATCGGTGTCACTCCTGAACACCATCGTCCGAGCGGTCCCGCGATTGGTGACGAGCGAAACTGCTCCTGGCTGGTCCTTCTGTCTTCGTCGGGGCACAGTTTCGAACATACTCAGACGCTGTGACAGTGTTTCAATGAATATGAGCGCTTATCGACACCGTTCGACAGGTGCACACGTTTTGCACCCGACCCCGAATGTGTGCAGGTCTGCCGAGGTGCACACGTTTTGCACCCGACCCCGAATGTGTGCAGGTCCTATTGGGGATCAGCGGTTGGGGTTGATGGGGAGATCGTCGATCTCGGGGACGTCGACCCCTGAGCCGTCTGCGGCGAGGGGTGGTGCCTCGGGCCCCGGCGCGGTGGTCGTGGTCGGCGTCTCGCTGTCGACGTCGTCGCTCCCTACACTCCCGCTCTCGCCGCCGGATTCTCCCTCCGGCGTCCCGCCGGCTTCCGCCTCGACACCGTTCTCACCCTCCACGGCGTCGTCACCCTCGTCGGCCGACGAGCCGAGGATCGCCGTCGTGTCGAAGGGGTCCTCGGTGGTGCCGTTCGGAGACCAGTCGAGTTCGGTCGACCAGCTGGTTTCGTCCTCGACCACCCGCGTGATCGGGAACTCGGGTTCCGGCGGAACTTCCCCACCGTCACCCAACAGCTGCAGGCCGCCGTATCCAAGGACGGCAACTCCCAACCCGACCACCGGAATCAGCTTGCGGTTCACTGGCCCTCGCCTCCCTCGACGATGCGGGCCAGGATCCCGCTGGCCGGGTCGTTGGTGCTGAACAGTCGAAGCTGAAACTCGCCGACGAGGAGGTCGGTCCCCTGGCTGGAGATCGCGAGCTGGTCGATGACGACCAGACGGTCCGCGTCGGCCAGGGCATCCACGAAGGTCACGAACTCGGCGTACTCACCGGTGATCCGCACTGCCAGAAGCACACTCGACCAGCCGGCCGGGGTGGCCGGGTCCTGGACGGTGTCGTCAGACTGCGTAGGTACGACATCGAGCAGCTCGACACCGGTGCGGTCTGCGATCTCGTCGAGTTCGACCACGAAGATCGCGACGTCGTGCTCGGCGGGTACGAGGGTGGCCAGACGGTTCAGCCTCGCCTCGATGCTCGCGGCCTCGAGCGAGAGTGGCGTGAGGGTGCCCGCCGCGGCCTGGAGTTCGGCGATCTGGGCGGACGCCGAATCGATGCGTTCTTGGGCCGCACCCGAGTCACGATGCGCAGGCCACAGCCCGAGCAGGCTGATCGCGAGTACACCGAGGACGATCGGGGTGCCGGTACGCCAGAATCGGGACTTCATGGCGTGACCTCCATCCCGTCGCCGAGCAGCAGGGATGCTCCCGCCACCGCTCGGGGGGTCCGGGCCTCGGCGGTGAGCCGGGCCTGGGCGAGGAACGTCACCACGGGAGTGCCTGCCTCGCCGTGCACCGTCGCGGTTGACTGCACCAGCCAAACGTCCTCGAAGACGTCGAGTTCGGCCATGGCGGCCAGCCAGCGACCGACCGCGGCCTGGTCCGAGCCGATCCCGGTGAAGTTGGTGACGGTCTCGGTGAGCGGTGCTCCCTCGCCTTCGGCGAGATCGGTCCCCACCGGGCGGACCAGCGACATGCTCGTCAGGAAGGTGTCGTCGGGCGTGGCGGCGGCGATCTCCTCGAGGATGCGGGCCCACCAGAGATCGTCGGCCACCG
>CAYFLT010000160.1:0-1259 GCA_964344055.1 uncultured Candidatus Nemicrothrix sp. | reverse complement strand
GCCTGATCGACCGCCAGGCTGTGGCGACTCAATACGTCATCGAGCTCTCCAACCGGGGCGAGCAGGTCGGTTCTCGAGCGGAGTTCCTCGACGTCCGCCTCGAGGGCTACGGCCTGGGCTTCGAGCGCATCGGCCCCGTCACGGGACTGCTCGACGAACGGGATCGACCCGACCACGATGGCAATGGCGACACCGATCCCGATCAGGCGCTCACGACGGTACGTGCGGCCTTCGACCACACTCGGAGCCTGGAGATCGAACCGGGCACCGTCGCAGCCGATGGCGGCGAACGCGAGGCCTGCGGGTTCGAAGTGGTCGAAGTCGTCCTCTGAGGCCCACCACTTCGGCGTGGGTGCGGCGCTGACCGCCACTCCCGAGGCCGACTCCATGATGCGATGAAGCTCGTCGTACTCCCCGAACGTGCCGGTCAGGACCACCCGGGAGACACCGCTGCCGGTGTGCTCGCGGATGTCGTAGCGAATGGCTGCAGTCACGGCCTCGGCGGCTTCGCTGAACCGTTGCGACTGGCCGGTGGGGGAGGCCTCGCCCGCGTTGCCGTGACGGTGCTGGTCGACGCGGGCGATGAGCCCTTCGAGTTCGTCGGCGAGCTGGGTGCTGTGGTCGCCGCCACCCTCGGCGAGGACCCGAACCATGCGGGGCTGGTCGCCGGTGCGCAGAACCACCGTCGTTCGGGTGCCGTCCACTGAAACGACGGCTTCTCCGTCGTGGTCGTCGTGCAGGGGCGCGATCGCGGCGGCCAGCGCCGTGGGGGCCGCGTCGATGCTCTCCAGTCGGAGTCCAGCCCCGGCGACGACGGCGGCGATGTCCTCGACGAGTGCAGTACGGACACCCACGGTCAGGATCTCCGCGGCGCCCGGCTCGTCATCGGCCTCTGGCTCGGCGCCGACCGTCCGATGATCGATCACCGCGTCGTCGAGTTCGTAGGACAGGTAGTCGCCGAGCTCGTAGCGCACGAAACCGTCGACATCGTCCGCGGCGGCGGGAGGCACGGACATGGGTCGGATCGTGGCGTCCCGCCCGCTCACGCCGAACGCGACCCGCTTCGTGCCGAAACGGCCGGCCTTCCACAGGGACTTGAGCACCGCGCTCATCCCGGCGGTGTCGACGATGCGGCCCTGCTCGCGGGTCCCAGCCGGAACCACCACCTCGGCGACCGACCGCACCCGGACGGTGCGCAACTAGGCGGCGATGCGCTCGATCCAGTCCTTCAGGACCGCGACCACCTGGTCTGGGGCGGC
>CAYFLT010000159.1:0-4733 GCA_964344055.1 uncultured Candidatus Nemicrothrix sp. | reverse complement strand
CCGCCAACCAATGACACCGACCACCCCGGTTACACACACCGTTCAGCAGTCCCTTCTGTGGCACCGCAGTCGGACCGAACCCGTGCGGGCACCGTGTTGCGGCTGCCGTGATTCTGAGCGGTGATATCGAGCGGCTTTGTTGGGGTGGTGGCAATGGTCCGCGTGCTGCGACATGGTCTTGGTCGGGTCGTTCGATTCATCACCTGTCGTGTGTTCGATCATGGCCGCTCTCGGCAGTCCGTCGTCGGAGAGGTCGTTCGGTGGCCAAGGCTGGTGATCGACTGATCTGCTCCGAGCTCAGGCTCGTCCCGGTACCGCGAGGCTGCTGGTTCGTTGTGAGCGCGTCAACGAATCGCGGCCTGAGCCTTGCCGGGGGCAGCGGGGCCGAGAAACTCATCTTCGCTGCAACACATTGGGCGACTCGATCGTCGTTGGCGATGATGGAGGAAGTGCGGAAGGTCCCCAAGCCAGCCCGCGGTGCTGTCGGCGGCACGCTCGAGGCGCTGTTTCTCGCGGAGTACGCACCCATGGTGCGATTGGCGTACACGCTGGTCGGTAACAGTGCCGAGGCAGAAGAGCAGGTGCAGGACAGCTTCGCTGAGGTCCACTGTCGTTGGGGTGAGATCGACGCCCCGGGTGCGTATCTGCGAACGACGGTGGTGCATCGGTGTCGGTCGTTGTTGCGGCGCCGTCGGGTGATGCAGCATCGTCCGCCTCGGGCACCTGAGGCGCTGGCGGACCACGATGTTGTGCTCTGGGATGTGCTGCAGCGGCTTTCGGAGGACCAGCGAGTTGCGGTCGTGCTTCGGTACTACGGCCGCTACCGCGCGTCGGAGATCGCCGAGGTCATGGCAATGCCGGCGTCCACGGTGCGATCGCACCTCAGAAGGGGATTGGCCGCCCTACGCGAGGAGCTCGAGTCATGAGCCGATTCGAACACCGTGTCGAGCGTGGCCTGAGCCGAATTGCTGAACAGGTGACTCCATCATCCGACGCCTGGGAGGCGATCCAGAACCGGATCGTCGGGCAGGCGGACCAACCCGAGATGGAGATCATCATGTTGCAGGAGAGTCAGCCCGTTACGAGGCGGGTGGGTGCCAAGGTGTTGGGAGCGGCAGCTGCGATCGTGGCTCTGATCGTCGGCATCATCGTTCTTAGTGGTGGAGACGAGGAGGGATCCGGGGTCGACGTGACCGAGCAGCCGGACGATGGCACGGAGCCGTTCGATGAGGGTCCGACCGATGTCGACGGGTCCGCCAACGAGACCACTGAGGAGTCGACCGAACCTGACACCGTCACTGGCGCCGGTTCTCAGTGGGACTTCCGCATCACCCATATCGACATCGACGTCCCCGGATCGGTGGCATCCAACGACGAGTTCGCGTGGGTGCCGTCTTCGAGCCCATCGGTGCTGACCAAGATCGACCTCAGCACGAACACCGTGGTGACAACGAGTCCCATCCCCGACGGAGCGACCCACGCGAGTTTCGCATTCGGCTCGATCTGGATCGCCCACGACGACGCCACCGTCTCGCGGTTCGATCCCGCCACCGAAACCGTCGTAGAGACCTTCTCCTTGGACGGATTCTCGCGCTGGATCGAACCCGGTCCCGACACGGTATGGGTCGGCGGGGCCGGAGGCTTCACCGCATACGCCATCGACCCAGCCACCAACACGCTGACTCCCATCGAGATCGGAGTGCGAACGATCAAGGTCGAGCATCACGAACACGGCATCTGGTTCTCAGGCACCGACGGCATCTACCTCGTGGACCCCGAGACCACCACCGTGACCACAAAGATCGAGACCGGTCTCGAACCGGGAGGCAGCCTCGCCGCCAGTCCCGACGCGCTCTGGATGGCCGCCACCAACAAGGTCGTCAGAATCGACCTGGACACCTACAGCGTCGACACAACGATCGACATGAGAGAAGCGATCGACCGGACCCTCTCAGTCAACGATGTCCACTTCGCCGGAGGAACGCTCTGGGTCCGCTACAACACCAGCGCCGGTGCAGGAATCGCAAGAATCGACCCGAACACGAACGAAGTCGTCGCCTCCAAAGACCTCCAAGAGGTCTGGCGCAGCGTGGCCCCCGCCTTGAGCTCCGGTCCAGGCAGCGTCTGGACCATCGACGGCAACACCGTCACCCGCATGGGCCACGACAACTGACTAGCCCACTCGCTAGGACGCAGGGCCTCGGGAAATCGTCTGCTGATATCACCGCTCCGACCCTCCCCCGTCGTGTCAGTCGCCCAGGAATCCCCTCCCCCGATCAACAGGCAATGCCGACGATCGAGCGAGGCCGACCTGGCACAACACCAGCGCATCTGAGCAGGGTCGGCCGTCAGTATCGAGCACTGCGGTTGGGCCGTTACCGAGTGGTTGCGGAGCTCATGACTTCGGTGCGCGGCTGAGGCATCCTCTTGGGGTGAGCGCGTGCATCTTCTGCGAGATCGTGGCGGGAGTCGCGCCCGGCTTCATCGTCGCGGACGATGACTTGACCATGGCGTTTCTCGACCGTGGCCAAACAACACCAGGGCACACCCTGGTCGTTCCGCGTGCCCACGTCGCCGACATCTGGGACCTCTCGGATCGTGACGCCGCAGCCGTCATGATCATGGCGACGCGAATCGCCCAGCTACTCGACAAGCGCCTATCGCCTGACGGACTGACCCTCATCCAGACGAACCGACCAGCGGGTTGGCAGGACGTGTTTCACTTCCACCTCCATGTCGTCCCGCGGTGGTCCGACGACGGTCTGACGCCCCCTTGGGACGCTGGTCGGTCATCAGAGGAGCAGCTGGCGGCCACCCTTGCGCGGCTTCGATAGCGATCGACATCGCCACCGACTCACCGAGCCCAACGCGCTCATATGACCGGACACCACCCCCTTTCCTCGACGTCGGCCGCGATTCCCGGGCACTGCATCAGGGCCGTGATGCAGCGCTGTCTCCAAGAAGGCGACTGGGATTCCGAGCGGTGATACCGAGCGCGTCGCACGGTGGCCTGCTCGTTCCGTGGAGCGATCGTGATCGCCTGAGATGCACTAGCTGAGAGTCCTTCGCTCATCGACCTTGCCGTCTTCGAGCCGATGCCCTGGCACACTGTTTCCGTGCACAGGTCGTTCGTTTAGTGGTGGCATGACGGCCACAACACCGACACTTCGGCGACCTCGACCCTGGGATCCGTACCACGGCCCTGAGGTGACGGACCGGGCGAGCTACCGCAGCAAGGGTTGGGAGGTCCCGCTGGCGATGATCTGCACCGGATCGCTGGGGGTCTATGGCTTGGTGGTGTTCGTGCGGCAGCTGCTGGGTGAGTCCGAGCCCCTCACGGTGTGGGTTCTGTTCCCCGCCATGCTGTTCATCGGGCTCGCCGGTTGGTTGACCTCCTTCGCAATCCTTCTGCCCTTCACCGGGGTGAAGACAGACGAATCGACCCTGGTGGCGTGGACCCACCTGTTCGCCCGGCGGTTCGAACGCCATGAGGTCTCGCACGTCGGTGCAGAGCTAGTGCGGAGTGGCTTCAGCACCGCGTTCCGCTTGAGAGTGCACTGCCGCGACGGGACATCGAAGAAGGTGAAGCTAGTCGGGTACAGCGCTCGACCAGCCATCACGGAGTCGCTCGCAAAGGCCCTCACCGCTTGGGCACAGCGCGCGGCAACTGAGCACGCATAGCGTTCCCGGATCGGCCATCGCATCGCTCGGGAGCAACGCCCGATCGGACGAACTCAAGCAGACCGCTCGGCGCTCAGCACCAGTCCGTTCGATTCGGGTGAGCCGCTCGAATCGCGGTCGGCAACATGCCGGTCCGCGCCGCACTGCCGGCGCATCCGGGCACAGCTACCCGACATTTCGTTGCGCCGCATAGGGGCCGATATCGAGTGGCAGGCGGCGTCGTCGATCGAGATTCCGCGTGGGCGATGTCGGGCGCTTCGCTTGAGCGTGTGGGCGTCGGCGCGGCGACGATTCCACGGTTCGCCCGGTGGGTGACAGGGGGGTTCAGTCGTCGCGTTGGAGCTGATGCTGTTCTTTGTCGGCGAGGGAGCGCAGCACGCAGAACTCGTTGCCCTCGGGGTCGGTCATGACGATCCAGGTCACATCTGTTTGGCCGATGTCGACACGCCGCGCGCCGAGAGCCTCGAGTCGTTGGACTTCGGCTTGTTGATCGTGGGGGCGAAGATCGAAATGAACTCGATTCTTGATCGACTTGTGTTCCGGCACCGGCATCAGGCCGAGCCGGAACCCCGATCCGTCTGGCGCGGCCAACAGATGCCCACCCGAGGGCCCGGTCCAGATGTGTTCGAGATCCAGCGCCTCACACCAGAACGCGGTCATCGCCTCCAGGTCCACACAGTCGATCAGAACACAATCGATGGCCAGCGGCATCGAGTCATCCCTTCAGCCTCGACCAGGCCCGGGCCTGCCACGTTCAGGCCCCTGCCGAAGTGGTGACGATCTGCGATTCGTCACCGACCGCGAACTCAAAGGCAAGCCGCCCACAGTCCGACGTCGCGGCGACGCCATATACAACCGCGGCCCGGCTTGGGAGCTCGGTCGACTCGGACTCGATCCGTCCACAGGGAAGGTCCAGATCCACACCGGACGCGGTTACTGCAATGAACAAGGCTCGACCATCGTCGAGACGGCTCGCATTCACAAACGTGACGAGACCAGGGGACTGCCGCGCGTTGAGGGGACAGGGTTAGTCAGGCGGCCAGGGTGGCCGG
>CAYFLT010000158.1:0-4803 GCA_964344055.1 uncultured Candidatus Nemicrothrix sp. | reverse complement strand
AAAGGTGGGGAATTTCAGTGAGCAGGTCTGGGGAGATCTCCGTGAGCGTGGTCACAGTCACCGACCTACCGCCCTCCGCAACCGACTCGGGCTACCGTCAGGGCGATGACGAGCTCTGGATCGATTCGTCCAACCCCGAAGTGATCTACCGAGTCTCAGGCGACACTGCCGACGTCTTCATTCGAGACGACAGCCTCGGCTGTGCCTAACGCCTGTTCGACCGAGGACCGGCTCGGCGGTCGAGCGGTTCGAAGTCGTTGGCTCCGAGGAGTCCATCGCCGACTGCACCCTCGAGGCCCTTCGAGCAGCTGGGTTGTCGGGGTAGGCGTAGATCAGTCCGATGTTGGATCCGCAGGGTGCGACTCACCGACCCGGTTTCCGTCCCGATCGAAGTAGACGCACCAGTCGGGTTCGCCGTACCCGCCCAGCTGCACTTCAGGCGACGCGTTCGGCACCTTGGGGCAACGGGCGCTCGCGTCACCTCGGTCGCCGAGGATCCAGTTCTCGACGGCTCTTCCGCCGCCCAGGATCAACAACGCGGCGAGGCCACACACTGCGACGAGAAACGCCACCAGCTTCACCACCGCCTCGAGCCGTTCAATCACAATGCAGCCTCCACCCCCTTGCCAGAGGCTGGGGATCCCTCCCCCAGCGCGACTTCATTGGTGCGCTCATTCGACGACTGGAACGATGACAATTGCGGGCGGCGCCATGCCTTCGCCCTGGCTGCTGATCTCGAAGTAGCAACGGCCCTCGCCGCACTCAGCCGCCGACGGCGGAATCTGCCAGGTCACCCGGTGGACTCCGTTGGTGAAGGTGCTGAAGTGGTACCTGCACGGGACATCGACGCCGCACCAGCCGATCGCCACGCCGTCCTCGGTGTGTTGATGAGCTCGCACCTCCACGGTGACTTCCTGACCCGGACGGTACGGACCGGGCTCGACGATGCTGATGCTTGGCCTGATCGAGGGCCAATGGTCGGGTACATCGATGATCGCCCGAGCGAGAGCCACCTCAGAGCCGACGGTTGAACCGTCCGGCATCGGGTGAGTCCACCTAACGTTGAACTCGAGGTAGCAGACATCGACCGCACAGTCGTGCCAACCCCCGTAGCCGTAGATGTGGCGACGCAGGTCCAGCTCGACCGGTTCCTCCCCCGTGAGTTGGCGTGGCCCGTCGATGGCCAGCCAATCGCAGTTCGCTCCGAAGAACGAGTCCGTGAGCGCAGCGTCGTCTCCCAGCAGTGTCGTGGGCGCCCACCACGCGGGAGGATCTTCGAGGCCGTCGCTGCCAATGGGCGGATCGCCCGATCCGAACCCACAGAATGCACTCACCTCCCAAGTCACGGCGAGCAGGTCCGGGTCGAAGTCGGCCACCGATTCGATGTCGCCGACCATCGTGCTCAGCTCCGAGTACGAGAGGATCTCACCGAGTGAGGCCTCGGGATTGAGACCATGGGCCTGGACGGTCACCGATCCGGGTTCGCTCCCCAGAGTCACCTCCAGCGAGACCGCCCGCAGTGCCGGTGGTCCGACAAACAGCAGCTCATCGCTCGCCAGTAGCCCGCCCGACTCGGTCCGCCACAGCAGCCGGCACTGAACCTCATCGTCGCCACAGTCCCGATCACCAGTGGGCCCGAAGTGAACCTGGAACAGCTCGATCTCCACGCCCTGTGAACCTAACGGGGCCGGGGCGAATGAAACCGGCCGAGCCCAACTCGGGTCACAGTACTCCGCTGAGTCGTCCACCACCGCGCACAGCCGCGGCGACGAGTTGTACGTATCGAGGGCAACACGGCTGCTGGCCAGCACGGTCACCGTCTGACCATCGATGTAGGGCCCGTCGGGGATGATGACGATCTCATCCGTCAAAATCGCGATCGTCCGCTCGTCCCAAGCCAGCGAGGCGGCGACCTCGCGCAGATGCTCGAGGTCGCCCACGATCGAGACGACCTGATACGTGCCCGAATCCAGCAGGACCGGCGTTGGCGGGAGAACGAGCAACTCCCCGAAGGGGAATCCGTCACCTTGCGAAGCACCGTGCAGTGTTGTGCCGTCAGTGGAAGGCCAGATCAGACGCGCTGGGCGACCATCAACCACGAGCGTTTCGATAGTGGGCGACGTCCCGTAGGGCTTGAGATGGTGGCTGGCTTGCCGGTTGGCAATCTCTTCCATTGCTTCCTCGGTTCCGTTTGATCCGCCCCAGGCAGCCACCTGCACGAACCCATCCGCGCCAACCCACTCCTCCCGATAACCCGGCTTCTCCTCCCATCTGACCGGGATCTCGATACTCAGGCCGTACTCGTCGAGCTCAACCCGCTGCAGAGAACTCCCGGTCTGATCCGCGACCGGCTCAGCGTCGGCATCTGCCGTTGTCGTGGTTGACTCCGCAACGACGCTGGCTTCGTCGGGTGGGGCTGCGCTGCCCTGAGGCCCGGCCTGCGATTCTCCCTCTGCGGGAGCAGATGCGGAACATCCCGACAGCAGCAGGATCCCGACCGCACGCGCGGCGAGGCTTCTTCGGATGGCCGCCATTGAAGAAGACTATTACCGCATCCTCACCGGCGACCCGCGCCCCCACCCTTCGGGCTCCCCCTCACCGCGCAACCGGAACGGACCCCGTCCCACGTGGGCTCCGTCGATTGACGCTGGTACCACCCCACCGGCGAGTGAGTCCCCTCTGCGAAGCGAGCCGTGCAGACTCGTCAAATCACCGCCCGGGACGTGAGGCGTCGGGCGACCACGAGAAGTGCCGCAGTCACGGTGACGAACCCAACCACGCCGACCCGATAGCTGAGGTAGTCGGCCGCTGCACAGGAGTGCTTGGGTTCAGGGACGAGGGCCGTGCCGCAGTGGCGGTACCCGCCCGACCGGTTGATCGGTGCGAATGCGACGAGGGTGGCGGCCGCGAGGGTCAGACCAGCTCCGACCGCCGCGAGCCGACCCTGCCCGCCGAGCCCGCGTCGCGCGACGAGCCAGACGATGGTGCCGTACAGGATCCACGCCACGAGCGCGACCACGGTCACTCGCCAGAGAACGGCGCTCGATGACCAGGTCTGATGGTCAGCGAGGAGCATCTATCCATCGTAGGAACCAAGGCTCGGCCGCCCCGGGCCGCTGGGTTCCTCCTGCGCGGGGCAAACGGGCATCGCGCAGAGACTAGCTAGAGCTTGAGGTCGACAACGATCGCCGCGTGGTCGGAAGCCTGCTTTTCCTTCTCATCGATTTCTGGATAGGGAATCCACTTGTTCACATTGGAGTTCGGGCTGCGCCACAACCCTCGTCGATAGACCTGCCCCCCATCGAACTTGGCGGCAAGATCGGGGCTAAGGAGAATGTAGTCAAGGCGATCTCCCTTGCCGCAGGTGCCGAAGGATCCGGGCCGGCCGCCGTCATCGAAGGTCGGCTCGCCAGCCAGCACGTCTCCTTTGAGATCCCAGCAGTTTCTCAGCGGAGATGTCGGCCCCACGAGTGTCTTGATCGAGTCAGGGATCGAGAGGTCCGGCTTGAGGCCTTCGTTGAGGTCACCGAGCACGATCACCGACTTCTTGTCCTCGATCAGTTCTCTGGCGATCTTGCGCACCCGCCGTGCCTGCCGCTTGCGTTTCGCGTCGCCACCACCGGACTTGGACTTGAAGTGGTTCACAAGAACCGTGATGTGGTGTTGACCATCGATGGTCAGGTCGTACTCGGGGCAGTCGCGAGAGAAGATGACCCCGGTCGAGTCGGTGGTATCGACATTGGATCGCACGCAGTCGATCTCAATGCCGCTTCGCACCATGATCCCCACATCGATCCCGCGCTCATCGTTGCCATCAACAAGCATCACCTGATCGAACTGCCCATCGAGCAGATCCTTGTTGAACTTCTTGAGTGAGGGACGATCCTCAGCCTCCACGATCCCCAGAATGTCCGGCTGTAGCTCGGCGATGACCTTCGCAGTCATTCGAGTCGCCGTTACGTCGACGGCTTCAACTGCGAGTTCGACCCAGCCGACCCAGGCGTCGCGTCCACTCGCCACGATCTCCACCGGCTTCGTGTTGTTCCTGGGCTGGGTGTCGAAGCTGCCGCGGTTCTTGCGAAACCAGGCCCACCGAGGATGGTTGGTCCGATTGCGCCGCGGCACACCTTGGGCGTTCACCCGGTAGATGTCGAGCAGAGTCATGTCGGCGATCATCTGCGCCTTGTCCGCTGCGGAGTACACCTTCTTCGACATCACATCGCTGAGACGGTGGTACGCATCCAGGTAGGGCTTGCCACCGCTCCACTTCTCGGTTCCGAAGACCTTCGGGCGAGAGAAAAGATTCTCGACGTTGAACGACACGATCCGTAGGTCAGTCATGGTCCGCCTCCCTTCTTGGCCTGTCTTCACTCTGCCACTCCCGCGGCTCATGCCGCTGGCCTCACCGAGTCGAACACGCGGGAGAGGAAGCGCTGACCGACCAATCTCTCCCCCTGGGCAGTAGGTCCACGGGGGCTCTTTCGCGTGGATGTGGCCAGAGCTGCCGACTTGAGCGGCCTTGTCCACTCCCATCCCACGGGTCCCCCAGGTGGCGTCGCCGAATCGTCGAAGCTTCGATTGCCCAGGCCCCTCCGACCAGCACCGCGATTATCGAGTGGCTCACCTCCGAGCTGACCCACAACACTTCGCCGGTTCCGTGGCGCGACGGTTCGTCTCTGTCACCGACATTTCCGAGCGGCTACCCAGTGGCCTCGAGACCCGGCCCGGGCCACGCTGAGATGCCGTTCCGGGACTGTCAGATGAACGGTGGATCTGATCTGGTTGGTTCATCGTATGGTCTGG
>CAYFLT010000157.1:0-4879 GCA_964344055.1 uncultured Candidatus Nemicrothrix sp. | reverse complement strand
GGCCCACCCCATCTCGACGACGACTGGCTCACCCTCTCCACCGTCCATTCGGCGAAGGGGCTTGAGTGGCGAGCGGTGCACCTGATCCACGCCGCGGACGGGAACCTCCCTTCAGAGATGTCCCTCGGCGACGAGTCGGGACTGGCCGAGGAGCTCCGGCTCATGTACGTCGCGCTCACGCGGGCGAAGGACGAGCTCACGGTCGACTTCCCGCTCCGATACCACGTGAACCGCTACGCCACCGACGATCGCCACGTCTACGCCCAGATCAGCCGGTTCATCGAACCGGTCCGTGAGCTCTTCGACGAACCCACGCCTGCTCTGCAGAACGACAGCGAGACCGATCTCGTTCTGGCCGGCTCGGTGGGTGTCGCCGGCGAGGTCGACGTCGCGCTGGCCGCCCTCTGGGACTGACGAGGCGCGCCTGCGCGAATCCGGCGAGAATCTGCCGGAGAGGTGTCGAGAATCGGTCCCGTCGTTCGTCGTGGATTCGAAACCGTTCAACAAACCCGGAAGGGACCACCGTGAAGTACGCCTGCCTGATCTATAGCGACGAGAGCAACCCCGAGTTCAACCCCGACCCCACCAGCCCTGAGTTCGGCCCGATCATGGCCGGCTACATGGCCTTCGGTGAGGAAGCCGGCGCGGCCGGCGTGATCGTCGCCGGTGAGCCGCTCCAGTCGACGGCCACCGCCACATGTGTCCAGTTGCGCGACGGCGAGATCGTCACGACCGACGGCCCCTTCGCCGAGACCAAGGAGCAGCTCGGCGGCTTCTATGTGCTCGAGTGCGAGACGCTCGACGAAGCGGTGAGCTGGGCGGCCAAGATCCCGCACGCGGCCATGGGTCGGGTCGAGGTACGGCCGGTCCCCGACTTCGGCTGAACCGAGTCTGACAACCGTGGGAGTCGCCGACCCCGTCCACGACGCCATCAATCGGGTCGTCCGGGACGAGTGGCCGGCACTCATGGCCACCCTGTACCGCGACCTGGGCGATCTCGACTCCGCCCAGGACGCGGCCCAGGAGGCGGCGGAGATCGCTCTGACCCGCTGGATCGACGACGGCATCCCCGACCGACCCGCTGCATGGATCACCACCGTCGCCCGACGGCGGGCCCTCGACCGGATCCGCCGAGAGCGCACTGGCAGGGGCAAGTCCGAACTCCTCGCCCGCCTCCAGGCTCCGCTCGCCGACGGCCAGGCGCTCGATCGCCGCGAGCAGCTCGGCGATGACCAACTGCGCCTGTTCTTCGGTTGCTGTCATCCGGCCCTCAGTGTCGAAGCCCAGATCGCGCTGACCCTGCGCAGCCTCGGCGGCCTGACCACCACGGAGATCGCGCGAGCCTTCCTGGTCCCCGAGGCGACCATGGCCCAGCGGATCGTGCGGGCCAAGCGGAAGATCGCCGACGCGGCCATCCCCTTTCGGGTCCCGGACGGGGCCGAGCTGTTGACTCGGGTCCAAGTCGTCCATCACGTCCTGTATCTCGTCTTCAACGAGGGTTCGTACGCCTCGGTCGGGCCGACCGCGGTCCGTCTCGATCTCGCGGCCGAGGCGCTCCGTCTGACCCGCTTGCTGACCCGTCTCCTCACCGATGATGCTGAGTCGCTCGGCCTCCTGGCCCGCCGTGACGCCCGCATCGACACCGACGGCTCGCTCGTACTTCTCGCCGAGCAGGATCGGACCCGCTGGCACCAGTCCCAGATCCTGGAGGGCGTCGCGGTGCTGGACCAGGCGATCCGGCTCGACCAGCGCGGCCCGTATCAGATCCAGGCCGCGATCAACGCGGTCCACGCCGAAGCCGCTCGAGCCGATGCCACCGACTGGCTGCAGATCGTCGGACTCTACGAATCCCTCCACCCACTCCGGCCCACGCCCGTCGTGGCGCTCAACCATGCGGTGGCCGTGGCGATGGCACACGGGCCTGAGCTCGGCATGGCCCTCCTGGATCGGCCCGCCCTCACCGAGCGGCTCACCGAATACCGCTACTACCACGCGGCAAGAGCCGACCTCCTGCGGCGGATGGACCACCCAGACGCTGTGGATGCGTACCGTCGAGCCCTGGCGCTGACCGAGGGTGATGTCGAGCGTCGTTTCCTGCGAGCTCGTCTCGCCGAACTCGACACCGGTTGATCAGCAGAGCGGGAACCAGGCCGGATCGAGGCCCTCGACCAGCCCCAAGGCTGCCTTCAACCGCACCACCCGCTCGACGCTCGCGTCCACCTGCGCCGCGAACACTGCATCGGTCTCGATCATGGTGACGAGTTCGTCGATGATCGCCGTGAGCTCGGTGGCACTGACGAAAAGCACGAGGTCAGCGCCCGCACCGACGGCGGCCACCGCGCGAGCGGGAGCCGGCAACTCCTCGGTCACCCCGCGCATCCCGTGGAGATCGTCGGTGATGATCACGCCCTCGTATCCCAGACCGTCGCGGAGCCAGCCGGTGGTGATCTCCGCCGACAGCGTGGCCGGTGTTCCGCCGTCGATGTCGCGGTACCGGATGTGGCCGGTCATCACCAACGGTGCCACCGTCTCGACGTACGGGATCCGACCCAGCGATTCCCACTCGGCCATGCCGTTGGTCGACGTGGAGTCGAGACGATGCGGATCCTCCACGGTGCTGCCCTGGTTCGGAAAGTGCTTCAGGGTGGCCGCCACCCCCGCCCGACAGTGGCCTTCGACGATGGCGCCGGAGATGGCGGCCACGGTGGCGGGATCACCGCCGAAGGAACGGCCCTGTCGCGCCATGTAGTAGTCCGGCCCGACGTCGACGTCGGCAATGACACCGAGGTTGACCTGCACGCCGGCCGCGGCGAGCTCGGAGGCGAACGCCAGCGCCGATTCGGTGAGCACCTCGGTGGTGGTGGCCGGCTCGGCCTCGTGGTTGGCCACCAGCGTCGCCGGGGCCGGCAAGGGGGCCACCGGCACCTTCAGCACCCGGGTTCCGGCCTCGGCATCGGTGGTGATCACCGGCAGGATCTCACAGCCGTCTGCTCGGTCACTGATGGCCGAGATCGCGACCGTGGCAGCGGCCAGATCGGACCCAGGAGACCAGTTGTCGACGTTCTTGCTGACGAAAACGCCGCCGATGCAGGCCGAGCCTGCTGCAGCCTCGATCGTGGCGCCGGGGTCCGGGCCGGATGCACCACTCACGACGAGTTGCCGTGCCTTGGTCACGGCGTCCATGGAGTCGAGAATGGCCGCGAGCTCCTCGGTGCCCGGCGGCAGTGTCGTGGTGGTGGTCGTCGTGGTGGTCGTCGTAGTGGTCGTGGTCGTCGTAGTGGTCGTGGTCGTCGACGTCGTCGTGCTCGTCGTGGACGAGGCCACCGATGCCGGTTGCGAGCCATCGTCGCGGGTGAGCACGATCGTGACGGCCGAGGCCACCACCACAACGGCAACGACGGCGAAGACACGGGCTCGAGACATCGGGCACCACTCTGCCCGACCAACGCTGCGACGCCATGGCACCGCCTAGCATCGCCGGATGCTCGATGCCGACTTCGATGCCGTACTCGACGCCGTGGAGCAACTGGCCCGAGCGTGGCTGGCGGGAATCCAACCGCGATCGGTCAGCCCGGAGGCCGACGCCGCGACGGTCCTGGCGTCGCTTCCCGGGAATCTCCCAGTGGTCGGCGACCCCGTCGACGTGATTCGCTGCTTGGCCTCGGCCGCGGAGCCCGGACTGGCCGGTACCGGCTCGGGCCGCTATCTCGCCCTCGTCACCGGCGGGGTACTCCCGGCAGCCCTCGGTGCCGATTGGCTGGTGTCGGCCTGGGACCAGAACGCTTCGTTCGCGGAGCACTACCCGTCGGTCGTGGCGATCGAGCATGCCGCCGGCCGTTGGATACTCGAACTCCTCGACCTCCCCCGCGCGAGCGCCGTCGGATTCACGACCGGAGCACAGGGTGCCAACACGGCGACACTTCTTGCTGCTCGCCACGCGGTCCTGTCGGCCCACGGCCATGACGTGGAAGCCGACGGCCTCCACGGAGCACCGAGGCTGAACGTCGTCGTCGGAGACGAACAGCACTCCACCATCTTCCGATCCCTCCGCCTGCTCGGGCTGGGGGCCGACACATGCGTCCGGATCCCCACCGACGACCGGGGTCGCATGGTCGCTTCCGCGCTGGCGCCCGCACTCGCCGCGCTCGACGGGCCCACGATCGTCTGTGCGCAGGCCGGAAACGTCAACGGCGGGGGCTTCGATCCACTGGCCGAGATCGCCGACGCGGTCGACGCCGAACGGGCCCGGCGGGCACGATCGGTCGACGACATGTGGCTTCACGTGGACGGAGCCTTCGGGCTGTGGGTCCGGGCGGGCCGCCGGTACCCGGGGCTGGCCGACGGTGCCGAGCGGGCCGACTCGTGGACCTGCGACGCCCACAAGTGGCTGAACGTCCCGTACGACTGCGGCATCTCGATCGTCGCCGACCCAGCAACCCTCGCCCGGGCGATGGGCTCCAGGCGGCCTACCTCCCGACGCCAGGCCAGATCCCGAATCCGGTGGATCTCGTGCCCGAAGCATCGCGTCGCGCCCGCGGGGTTCCCGTCTGGGCGGCGATCCGTTCGCTCGGTCGCGGTGGCGTTGCCGATCTCATCGACCGCACCTGCGCCCGAGCCGCGGAGCTGGCCGGCCGTCTGGAAGCGATCGACGGTGTGCGCGTCCGGACGGCCGAGATCAACCAGATCCTCGTCACGTGCGACGGGACCGACGAATCGACCGCCGACGACCGGACCCGGAAGGTGCTGGCCACACTGGTCGCCGAGGGAGTCTGCTACCCGAGTTCCACCGTGTGGAAGGGCGACTTCGGGATCCGGTTCTCCGTGTCGAACTGGCGTACCGACGAGGCCGACGTCGCCGCGATCGCGGCGGCGGTCACCC
>CAYFLT010000156.1:1707-4964 GCA_964344055.1 uncultured Candidatus Nemicrothrix sp. | reverse complement strand
GCACCACCATCACGGTCGACGCGGCCGCGCCGCGCTGGTCGGGGTCGGCCTCGTCGACCACCGCCGTCGTGGTCGGGGCGACGGTCAGGCCGAGTCCACAGCCCAGCAGGGCCAGCATCAGGGCGAGGGCGGGCTTGCTCGTGTCGGCGGTCCACGTCAGGCCCATCCAGGCGTAGGCGACGGCGACACCCGCGATTCCGAACAGTACCGGCGAGCGGACGCCGGACCGCTCCGCCAGGCGACCACCGGCATACGACATTGCCGCCATGCCGGCCGTCATCGACGAGAGCAGCCAGCCGGCCACGACCGCGGACCGCCGGAGATCGATCTCCACCGCGTTGACGAAGATCGGGACGTCGACCATCGCGATGACCAACGCCGCGCCGACCACGAAGTTCACGGCCAGCGCCACCTTCACGGCGCGCCCACGCAGCAGGCCCCGCTCCAGGACCGGATCCGGATGGCGCCGCTGATGGAGCGCGAAGGCCCAGCCGAGACCCGCCGCGACCAGGTAGAGCCAGCGGAAGTCGACGCCGCCGCCACCGCCGCGGAGCTGATCGAGCCCCGTCACACTCTGCACCTCGGCGTTGCCGAGCAGCGCCAGATCGAGCGAGATCAGTGCGCCGGTGAGAAGCCCGGCCCCGACCCAGTCCACCCGACGCCCCCGCTCGGGTTCGCGGTGCTCCCGCAGCGCCCACCAGGCCCAAGCCAGGCCACCGACCGCGAGCGGGATGTTGAGCCAGAACTGCATCCGCCAGTCGAAGAAGCGAACCAGCATCGCCCCGTACAGGGGTCCCCACACCCAACCGAGCGTCTCGATGGCAGCCAGTGCACCCAGCGCTCGAGCGCGCTTGTGGACCGGGTAGACGTCACCGACGACGGCGAGGGCCACCGGCACCATCGCACCACCACCCAGGGCCGTCAGTATGCGGCCGAGGAGGAACGGACCGAGGGAGGTCGACAACGGGATGACGATCGTGCCGACGAGGAAGATCCCGTAGGCACCGGCGAACACCTGGCGGCGCCCGAAGACGTCGCTGAGTCGACCGGCGATGGGCATCACGGCCACGAACGCGATCAGGTAGGCGTTGACGACCCACGACGCCTCGTCCAGTCCATCGGGGAGAACGAGGCCGAGGTCGTTGATGATCGGGCGCAACATGGTGGTGACGACGGTCAGGTCGTCGGCCGCGACGAACACCGCGAACGCGACCGCGAACAGGATCGCCCTCGGACTCGGGCCGGACTCCGTGGTCGAGGTCTGGTCGATCCCGCTCATCCGCCATCCCCCTGAGGCGCCTCGATGACGAAGTCAGCGTCGAAGTCACCGAGTTCGACGATCCATCGGGTCGTACCGCCCGATCCACTCGTCTCGAACTCGAGGCGGGTGACGTGGGCGGTCACCGGATGGAGCCAGAGGTCGATCGTGGTGTCGAGGTCGTCGATGAGTCCGGCGGTGACTTCGGCGAGCGAACCGCCGGGTGCGGTCGCCCGCAGGTGGTAGCGGTCGTCACTCTGCGCGACCAGTTCGGCATCAGCGAGCGAGCGGAGCATCGGCGCCCACGCCCCGGCCGGGTCGAAGAACGAACGGGGGTCGAGATCCATGCCGGGTGGGAGGGGCTCGAGCACCCCCGTGACCGGATTCGACAACCACACGTCACCCTCCACAGCCACCGCCCCGAGCTCGGTTTTGAGGTCTCCGTTGACCACGACCGAGAGCAGCGCATCCGCAGCGTTCGGCACCACCACCCGTCCGGTGGCCCGGTCCAGCGCCAGGCTCTCGGCGGGGTCGAGGAAGACGGGCGCTCCGGTCCGGCGAAGGTCGAAGCGCACGCTGGAGACCTCGCTCATCGCGGACGCCGAAGAGCTGAGCAGCCCAGCAGGGTCCGGCTCCAGCCAGTCGCCGACAACCGGAGCATTCGTGGTATCGCCGCCGTTCTCGCCCGCGGCGGTGGCACTGACGGCCAGGCCGACAGCGCCGAGGGCAACGAGAAGAGCCGCCCCGATCCCTTGCAGACGGGTGCTCACACTCCCCAGACGATCACACGGCCCCGAAAGTCGCGGGAAAGCACGGGAGAGTGGCGGCCGTCACGTGCCATCGGCCAGCCTCGCCGTGAATTCCTCGTGGGTGATCTTGCCGGCGAGGTACTCACCGGTCCCGGGCGGAAGTCGGTGACGTCGAGACCATCGTTCGTCCTCCACCCACACGACGTCGGTCTCGATGCTCCCGTCGGGCCAGAAGACGAACTCGCGGTAGCCGGGCGGCATCATCACCATCTCGAGGAAGTCGAGTGACAGTCCGGTCGAGGGACAGAGATGGCTCGGTATGCCTCCGACCGTCATCGTGACACCCGTGTGGGCGTGACCCGCCGCGACCGCTCGTAGACGCTCGGTGCTGTCGGCGATGGCGGCCACCTGGGCGTCGTATTCGGGCTGCTCGAAGAACCGGCTCGAGCCAGGTGGATGGTGCAGCCACAGCATCGCGTGAGCCGCGTGGGAAGTGGCGAGTTGGCGGGTGAGCCAGGAGATCTCGTGCGTGGTCAGACTTCCGTTGGCATCGTGCATCCGCCCGGGAGTGTCGACCCAGCCGTGATCGGGGTCGAAGGCCATGCCGCCGGCATTGCTGTCGCCGAACAGGAACAGCCACTCCCCGACCCGCAGGGTGCGCGGTGCACTGACGTTGGGCCGTGGGAGATGGGCGTGGAACGCATCGGTGGAGTCGTGGTTGCCCGCCAGGCAGTAGACGGGTAGGTCGAGCGCGGCCAGCGCATCACCTGCCATCTCGTACTCGTCGGGCTTGCCCTCATTGGCGAGATCGCCGGTGACCACGACCATGTCGGGCCTCGCCTCGACGACCCGTTCGGCCACGGCCGCGAACGACGCTGTGGTGTCCCGCCAGGCGTACCCCCCTTCGCGGGAACTGAAGTGCAGGTCCGAGAGTTGGACGACCCGAAGCGGCGAAGCCATCACCGGACCCTAGGTCGCGGACGTCGACCTCGCCGCTCGGCTGCCGGCGGTAGCGTCCGACGATGACCGTCCGGCTCGTCGCCTGGAACTGTGCGATGGCCTTCCACCGGAAGAGCCGCGCGATCCTCGCCGAGCGTCCCGACATCATGGTCATCGGTGAGTGTGCCGCACCCGAGATCCTCGGTGAACGCATCGAGCTCGATCGGCTCGGCGAGATGGTCTGGGTGGGGACCAACCCGCACAAGGGCCTCGCCGTCTTCGCCCGCCGCGGCTACCGAATCTCGATCGAC
>CAYFLT010000156.1:0-1576 GCA_964344055.1 uncultured Candidatus Nemicrothrix sp. | reverse complement strand
ATCTGGGATCGGCCCGGTTGGCCGATCAACCACCTCGATGCAGTGGAGTTGCTTGCCGGGCACGGTCTCCTCAGCGCGTACCACCAACTCCGCGGGGAGACCCATGGCCGCGAGCGAACACCGACGATCTACTGGCGGGATCGCACGCTCGACGGCCCGCGCTACCACCTCGACTACGTCTTCGCTCCCGCTGATTGGCTACCCCACAGCCGGCTTCGGGTCGGATCGTTCCGGAAATGGGTCGGCTCCGGCCTGAGTGACCACGTTCCGGTCACCCTGGAAGTCGATGGGCGATCTCTCAACCCTTGCCCTTCGGGATGACCTCGTAGCCGGGTTCCTCGGGTTCGTCGTCGAGCATCTCGGGCGGGAACCCATCGGCGAGGATCGACAGTCCGGTCGCCTCTTCGAGCCGCTTGATCACGTTCGGCGACCACTCGCGGGGGCCATAACGATCCTGAGCATCCAGGAAGATGTCGAGCATCTTCGGGGAGATCTCGAGCGGAACGTCGGCCCGGTCGGCGACGGCCTGGAACAGCGACATGTCCTTCACGACGAGGTCCATCGTGAAGTTGATGTCGCGGCTGCCGTTCAGGATCACTTGGCTCTCGGTCTCGTGGACGAACGAGTTGCCCGACGAGATCCGGATGGCCTCGTAGGTCGTGTTGAGGTCCATCCCGGCCGCCTTCGACGTCACCAGCGCCTCACAGAGGGTGAGGAGGTTGGCGGTGGCGAGATAGTTGGTCACGACCTTCAGGATCGAGGCAGAGCCGAGTTCACCGGTGTGGAGGATCCGCCGGCCCATGGTCGTGAGAATGGGCAACATCCGGTCGAACGTGGCCCGGTCACAGCCCGCGAAGATGGCGATGTTGCCGGTCGTGGCCCGGTGACAACCTCCCGAAACGGGGCAGTCGACCGGTGCGGCCCCGACCCCGGCCACCAGGGCGCCGAGCCGGTGCACTTCCGCCTCGTCAGTGGTCGACATCTCAGCCCAGATCTTCCCGGGCCCGAGGCCGGCGAGCAGGCCGTCGTCGGCCTCCATGACTGCTGCGGAGGCGGCCGGTGACGGCAGGCAGGTGATGACGAGATCGCACGCTTCCGCCATCGCCTTCGGCGACTCACCCCAGGATGCGCCCCCGTCGAGGAAGGGGCGAGCGGCGTCCTCGTCGAGATCGCGAACGGTCAGGTCGTAGCCGTTGCGCAAGAGCGAGCCGGCGAGCTTGCCGCCGACGTTTCCCAGACCGATGAATCCGACCTTCATGTTGTCCCCCTTGACCGCCGGGAGCGTAGTGGTTGACGCTTGCGATTGGACGTTTGTTCAGGCACTCTGCGCGGAACGGTTTCGGGGAGGATGCGTGACCACGAACGGCTACACACCGCCGCTGCCGCTGGAGGGCTCACCGCTGCTCGACTGGCCGCCGCGCCCCCTCGCCCTGTTGCGCTACTGCATTCGCCCGATCCTGATCCCCTGGGGCGCCGTCTGGCTGGGCCTCACCGCCCTGCTCTGGAACGTGTTCACGCCCTCTAGGTGTACTCGGCGGAGAGGTTGGTGACGGGTCCCTGAACAGGTGAAGACCTC
>CAYFLT010000155.1:1609-5083 GCA_964344055.1 uncultured Candidatus Nemicrothrix sp. | reverse complement strand
CTCGCCCTCACGGATGAGGCCGAGCAGGATGTGCTCGGTGCCGATGTAGTTGTGGTTGAGCAGGCGCGCTTCTTCCTGCGCCAACACAACCACACGTCGAGCCCTGTCGGTGAACCGCTCGAACATCGGCTTTTCCTCCCAGGTCGGGGTCCGTCTGATGAGTGTACCGGCAGCCAGTTCGCTGTAGCCGTCGAATGCCGGTTCCGCATCCCCATCGGCAGGGATAGGCGACCGGTGAGGGAACCACGTAGCGTAGGTTCGTGGCCGCGCATCCACTCGCGATCCTTCCCTCGATGGAATCGGACCTTCAGCGGGTCGAGGACGAGCTGCTGCGCGTCGTCGCCGCCGACGGCGACTTCCTCACCGAGATCGCCAGCCACCTGATCCGCGCCGGCGGCAAGCGAGTACGTCCCGGGTTCGCGATGGCGTCCGCCGCTGCCCTCGATCCCGACGGCAACGAGGCCACCATCGATGTGATCCGCGGCGGCTGCGCCGTCGAACTTGTCCACATCGGATCCCTGGACCACGACGACGTGATGGACGACGCCACCACCCGCCGCTCGGTCATCTCGGTCAACGCCCAGTGGGGCAACCTGCGGGCGATCCTGGCCGGTGACTACCTCCTCGGTCGGGCTTCCGAGCTGGCGGCCGGCCTCGGCACCGAGGTGGCAGGTCTGCTGGCCACGACGATCACCCAGCTCTGCGACGGCCAGATCCAGGAGCTGCAGTCACAGTACGACCCCGGCCGGTCGGTCGAGGACTACGAACGTTCCATTCGTGGCAAGACGGCATCGCTGCTCTCCACGGCCTGTCGCACCGGCGCGATCGTGGGCGAGCTTCCACGCCCGGTCGTCGAGTCCCTCACCGAGTTCGGTTTGGCCTACGGCATGGCGTTCCAGGTGGTCGACGACATCCTCGATCTCGTCGCCACCGACGAGCAGGCCGGCAAGCCCACCGGGAACGATCTGCTCGAGGGCATCTACACGCTCCCGGTGATCCACGCCCTCGCCGACGCGGCGATCGGGCCCGAGCTACGGCCCCTCCTCACCGCGGAGATCACCGCGGAGGAACGCGATCGCGCTCGCGAGCTGGTCCGGGGAAGTAGCGCGGTGCAGATCGCGCTCGACGTGGCCCAGGGGTTCGCCGACAAGGCAGCCGGCACGCTCACCGACCTCCCCGACAGCCCCGGCGCCCAGGCCCTCCGGGCCGCCGCCGACGATCTCATTCGACGAGCCAACGCCCCGCTGGCCTAGGGGGAGTCGACTCGGCTGAGCCAGTCGTCGATGAGTTGGCGGGCGATCGACATCTTCGGCGGGATCATCGGCAGCTCGTCCGGTGCAAACCACTGGGCATCGACCACCTCGACACCGTCGACGGTGATGTCGCCGTCGACCCACTCGGCCACGAATCCGAGCATGAGCGAGTTGGGGAACGGCCAGGGCTGGCTGCCGAAGTAGCGGATGTTGTCGACCCGGACACCGACCTCCTCGAACACTTCACGGCGGACGGTGTCCTCCAACGTCTCTCCCGGCTCCACGAATCCGGCCAGCGTGCTGTACATCGGGATGTCCCAGCCGACGTTGCGGCCGAGGAGACACCGGCCATCGGCTCGCTCGATCAACACGATCACCGCAGGCGAGAGCCTGGGGAACACCATCGTGCCGTCGGCGGGACACCGCATCGCGCGGGTGTCGGGGACGGCCTCGTTCGCCCGCCCGCAGCGTCCGCAGAAGCGGTGGTCGCGCTGCCAGTCGAGCAGTTGGGTCGCCCGCCCGGCGATGTTCCATTCCTCGTCGGTGAGGACGCCGTGCAGCGAGCGCAGGTCGCCCACCCGATGGCTGTCGGACTCGTCCGCCTCTCGGTGATCCTCGAGGAACGATGCCCAGTAGTGCACTTCGCCGAGCCGGCCCAGGATCAGATCGCCGGGCTCCCGGCCGAGCAGCGCCTGGGCCTCGGTGTGGCTCAGCGCCCGAGCCGATGCTCGCACCTCGGTGCGCACCACGACCCTCGAGCCGGAGACGAGAATGTGACGGTGCTCGCCGACCGCCCGGTCGGCACGACTGTGGATCGGCTCGAACATCGCCCGTCAGCATTCCAGACCACGCCGCCCCACCGAAAACGGACGAACCGGCGGACCCGTGTCCCTCCGCATGGGACACCGACCCGCCGGTCCGGCCAGGGAGGACTGTCAGCCGCGCCCGCAGTCGCTGGTCTCGGCGATGTCGTCGAACCCGGCGAACTCACCGCCGACGTAGGTCACCGTGACATGGTGCTTGGCCGAGAAGTGCTCCCCGGTTTCCGGGTGCCGCACCTCGAAGTCGAATTCGATCCACGTCGTGCCGTTGCCGGCCGAGTCGAAGATGCCCTTGAACTCCTCGGTGTAGTCGGACACGAACCCGCTGCCGTGCTGCACCGAGCCCGACGTCGACGTGCTGGTCTTCATCACGCCGTCCTCGACCTCGCCCTCATCGACGACGACCGCGAACTGCATGCCGGACTCGTACTCGCCCGTGCACGGATTCAGTCCGAACAGGGCGAACCCTTCAGTCTCGTAGACGTCCGACCACGCGAAATGGCCTTCGTCCTCAGCTGCTGCCATGCCCGCCGTGGTGATGCCCGCGACCAGGAGCACGGCGCAACCGACGGCCGACCGCGCGAGGGCCCGCTTCTTGTGGATGCTCAGTGCACTCCCTTCGGCGGGCGTTCCAGCGACCCGCTCGTGGTTGGTTTCCCCATCCATCGAACGGGTCGCCGGATTTGCTTCACTCGCCGGCCGGGTATTCGGGCGGCCTCGTGTTCAGCGCCGCCTGGGACGGATTCAGGACTCCAACAGTCGCAATACCGACGATGTCGAGCGGAGGGATCGGACGCCCCCGATCAGTGCGTCCGCCTCGTCGCCGACAAGCCGGCGCACCTTGGCCTCGACGTCGGCGTCGGTGAACGGGGCGTGCATCGACCCCTTCTGGCCGTGCACCGCCCGTTCCAGCACCCGACCATCGGTCAGGGTGATCCGTACTCCCCCGCCCATCTTCCAGGCGTAGGTGGCATCCCATTCCGGGGCCGCGTCGACCGACATCACCTTCGCCTGGAGTGCTGCGACATCGGGAGCCGCGATCCGAGCCTCTTCGTAGGTGGTGGGATCGCCCGGGTCCGCGAGGATCACCGCCGCGATGTTCCACTCGGCGGAGTACTGGGCGGCCATCACCGAGACCGTCCCGTCGAGACTGTTCTGGGTGGCCGCCTTCGTCGGGCCGGTTGCCTCGATGCAATCGATCATCGCCGCGGTGAGGCCGAGTTCGTCGCGGAGCTCCTCGGTGGCCTGGATCATCGGGTGGATGTCGCTGCATGCGGCCCATGGCTTGATGGTGATCTCGTCGAGCATCCAACGCTCCCCGAGGCCCTCGGTCAGTCGCTGGACATGGGGCTCGCCGGTGAAGACGTTGCAGAACCCGTAGGTGCCGGCGAGGCCGTCAG
>CAYFLT010000155.1:0-1599 GCA_964344055.1 uncultured Candidatus Nemicrothrix sp. | reverse complement strand
CTCGAACCCGTCGGCGGCGAGGAGGGCGGCGGTGATGCCCCCCTCGGCGGCCCGAGCCGCGTGGATCCGCTTTGCCATGCCACCGCTGGCCGAGAACTCCATCGTCCCGGACGCGAGGGAGGCGGCGATGCCCAGGGCGTGGTTCATGGTGTCGCCGTCGAACCCGAGCAGCCGGCCGGCCGCGTTGAACGATCCGGCGACCACCGGCCGACCGCGCTCCCTGCCCGGCCCATCGCTTCGTAGCCGACGGCCACCGCCTCGAGGAGGTCGAGCCCGGTGGCGTCGAGGTCCTCGGCGAGCGCGAGCGCGGCCGGCACGACGACCGCACCCGGATGCGAGATGGCCTCCTCGTGGACGTCATCGAGCTCGAAGGCATGACCAGCCGCGCCGTTGGCGAACGCGGCCATGGCCGGTGTCGTCATCGCATCGTGGCCGAACACCGTCGAGCGGCCGCCCTCGCCACCGGTGCGCAGGGCGTGACGGGCCGCCGCCTGCGACCAGGGCTTGCCGGCCCCGAACACGATGCACGCCAGCGTGTCGAGTACGTAGCGCTCGGTGAGCGTCAACAGGCGGTCATCGACGTTCCCGGCGAGACCGGCCAGGAAGTCGGCCAGCTCCCGGGTGCGGGTGGCGGCCGCGTCGGCCGGGTCAGCCACCGCCACCGGCGTCCAACGCCTCCCGGAGCAGGCCGTGCAGGTGCGGGACGGTGTCCTCGGTGTGAACCGTTGCCACGCCGGTGCCGCTGGTGATCAGCGGACCGGGCGAGTAGCCACGGCTGTGCATGCCGCGCTGGACCGACACCATGATGTCGAAGTCCTCGGCGACGGTGTTGTTCCAGTCGAAGTCGATCACCTCGAACTGTTCCTGGGTGGGTTCGGTCGTGTCGAACCACCACTCGCGGATGAGGAGGGTCTTCTCCACCTCGAGCGGCACCCACCGGAAGGTGTTGAGCACCCGGCCGGGGTAGCACTGGATCGACGACACCGGCCAGGTGTAGAAGCTGCCGTACTCGTTGCCCTCACCGTGGCGGGTGTAGGCGGACTTCTCCGCCGGAGGACCCTCGGCAGTGTGATGGATGGTGAAGCCCCGCGGCGTGATCCGGTAGCTACCGGGTGACACGACCCCGGCGGCGAAGGCCTTGTGGGAGTTGGGGCAGTGGTAGCACTCGTTGTAGTTCTCGACCGCCACCTTCCAGTTGGCGTCGATCACGTGGGTGTTCCGGTGGCTCAGCACCCGCTCCCTCGCATCGGGAGCGATGGCGAGCAGCTCGTCGCCGATCCCGGGGATCGTGGCGTCGAGCGAGGGGGCGTCGTTGTCGAGGTTCACGAAGAGGAACCCGGCGAGTGACTGCACCTGCACCCGAGGGATGCAGATGTCGCCGACATCGTCGCCCCGTGCGTTCAGCAGGGTGCCGCCGAGGTCGTAGACCCACGCGTGGTACGGGCAGGTGATCGCATCGACCGTCGTCGCGTCCTGGAGCACCAGCTCGTGGCCGCGGTGCTGGCAGACGTTGTAGAAGGCAACGATGTCACCGCCCTGGTTGGCCACCACGACCGATTCGTCGCCCACGGTGGCGGTGATGACCTGGCCCGGATCTCG
>CAYFLT010000154.1:0-5124 GCA_964344055.1 uncultured Candidatus Nemicrothrix sp. | reverse complement strand
ACGGTCACCCACCCATCAGCAGATGTGACCAACCTGACTGCTAAGTACATCTAGCCCCCGGTGTCGAGTCGGATTCCCTGGAGGATCTCGAAGTCGCTCACGAAGAGCTCGAGTGCGATCCACCCGTCGCAGCCCGGGGTCGATGGGTCGTGGCCGATCAGGGCGATCTGGTGGAGGAAACGAACGCTCTGCGGGAGTCGGCGCGGCTCGCCCTCGCATCGATCGGACGGTCCGATGACCACCTCCCACTCGCGGATGGCGCTGAAGGCAGCGAGGACGTTGACGTTCACTTCGGTCGGCGGCCAGAAGATCCAGTCGTCGGCCGCCTCGGCGTCGGTGCTCTCGATCGGGGTCGACGGGACAGCGCCGACGTAGCGGCGAATCTCGGCCGCGAGGGCGATCGTCGGGGGTGGGCCGGCATTCCACGCGAAGTCGAGTAGCTCGTCACGGAAGCCGTTCCCGATCTCCAACAGTCGCTCGGCGTTGGGCTGTGGTTCGGGCATTCCGTAGAACCACTCCACGTCGGCCGCGCCGACCGCAGCAGCGGCGAACTCCATGAACTCAACCCCGTGGAGGTCGTTGGTCACGAGCGACCAGCCTTCGCAGGCAACACGCGGGTAGCCGTCACCGGTCGCCCACATCAGGAACCACGGCCTCCACCCGTGGGCGGTGCTGGCGATGCCAGCCTCGCCGTCGAGGACCGTTGCGGTTCCCGCGTCGCCGTCACCCACCGGCCACGAACCCGGATTCTGGAGTTCCACCACGGCGCCGTCAGAGTCCCGGGTCCAGCGCCAGACCCGCATCGGGATGTCGAATTCCTGCGACCGCACCACCGACTCGCCGGGTAGCCACTCGAAGCTCCAACCGTCGATCTCGTAGGCCGAGACCGGCAGGTTCGGTTCGAGCCCGCAGCCGTCGCCGGCCAGCGATGCACTGCACACGACCTCCATCCGCCGGCGCCATGGCTCGGTGTCGGCGAAGGTCATGTCCGACTCGATGGTGGCCAAGGGTTCCACTCGGCCGTCGGTGACGAGGAAGCGACGCTGGTGGACGCGCATCGGCCGATCGGCCTCCGGGATCGCTTCGTGGGCCTCCCAGTCGAAGTCGGGGTCGAGCGCGTTGACCGCGGGGACCACCTCGGTTTGGATCAGCTCGGTACCGAGACCTCCATCGGCGCAGGTGACCGACACGAAGCAACCGCTCGGCGCACAACTGTTCCCTCCCGCGAAGTAGAGATACCAGAACGGCTCACCCTCGTTGTACGACTCGGTGCCCTCGAGCGTGCGGAGTCCGCAACCGTCGAGCTGGACGATCACGCCCGACAACGCCGTGTTGCCGCCGATGCTCACGAAGAGCTCGTCTGCGCCGTCTCTGTCCAGGTCGGCCGCATCCTGGATGTCGTGAGGCCACCAGGTGAAGCCCGTCACGATCAGCGGTTCGGTGGTACGGCCGTCACCGCTGAGCACCGCTTGGAGATACCGGTCGTCGGCGGTGTCGGTGACGAGGAGCTGGTCGGCGACGCCGTCGCCATCGAGATCGGCACGTACGGCCGTCTCCGCGGGGACGTTGCCCTCCAGCGGCTCGGCACAGACGGGCTCAGGTGCCTCGGCGGTTGTCGACGGAGGAACAGTGCTCGTCGAACCCGTCGACGCCGTGGTCGAAGAGGTCGCGCTCGAGGTCGTCGTCGGAGGCTCCGGGTCGTCACCGGCGACATCGTCTCCGCCGCACGCTCCGGCCACCAACGCGCCGGCGACGAGGATGCCCACGATTCCTCGGAGCTTCGCCGACGCCATGCGCGAGTATTGCGTCATGAGCGACTCATCTCCCGTCACCTCCGCCGATCGACGAATGGGCGCCCGCTTCATGGAGCTCCACGAAGCCGGCTGCTTCCTCATGGCCAACGTCGCCGACGCCGGCACGGCGCGCGCGGTGAGCGAGGCAGGAGTGCCGGCCGTCGCCACCACCAGCTCTGGTCACGCCACGATGATCGGGCGCCGCGACGCAGCGGGCGACGTGAGCATGGAGGAGCACGCCGAACACACCGAGTTCCTCGTGGCCGCGGCGGACGTGCCCTGCAATGTGGATGCCGAGAACGGATACGGCCATCAGCCCGAGGACATGGCCGCGGCGGTGCAGCGGTTCGCGGCCACGGGCGCGGGCGGGATTGGGATCGAGGACTGGTCCGGCGATCGCGAGATCGGCCTCTACGACCGGGCGCTGGCGGTGGCGCGAATCGAAGCCGCGGTAGAGGCGGCGAACGCCCTCCCACATCCGTTCGTGATCACCGGCCGTACGGAGGTTCTGCTCTACGGCCTCGAGGGTGGGATGGACGAAACGCTGGCTCGGCTCCGGGCGTTCGCCGACGTCGGAGCCCATTGCCTCTACGCGCCGGGGACGCGGGATCTCGATTCGGTGAGGACGGTTGTCGAGGGGGCGGGTGGACCGGTGAACGTCCTGGCCCCGCTGAACACCCCGACATTGCCCTATGACGCTCTCGCCGAGATCGGCGTACGCCGGATCAGCCTCGGCGGCTCCCTCTACCGAACCCAGGTCGAACACGCCGCGGCCCTCGTCCGCGCCGCCCTCTAGGTCAAACGCTGGGGGACAGGCACCCGTTTGACCTGCTAGTCGATCGGCTGGGTCGACAGCGCCTGGAGCTCGGTGGCGTCGAGTGCCCGGGACAGGATGCGGAACTCGTCGATCCTGCCGTCGAACGCCTGCGCGTTGTTGCCCGGGTTGTTGCCGATCCACGCACTCATGGTCGGGTCGACCGCCACGAGGCCGGTCTTGGCGGTGCTTCCCACCTCGACGCCGTCGAGGAAGAGCCGCATGGTGGCGCCGTCGTAGGTGGCGGCGACGAAGTGCCATGTTCCCGCGGTGAGGCTGCCGCCGGTGCCGATGAGAGTGGTCGTGTTGTTGCCGTCGTCGGTCTTGAGTCGGAAGCGCAACCGTTGTCCGGTGATCGTGGAGAACATCCAGAGGTGATCGTTCGAGGCACTGGAGGTCGACTTCGACACGATCCGAGCGTCGTAGATCCCGAAGTCATCGGCTCGGATCCAGGCCGCGATGGTGAAGGCCCCGGCGGCGATGTCGAGCGTCCCGAGGTCCGCCGCTCCGGTGGTACCACCGATCTCGAATGCCGTCCCGATCTGGCCCGGTGAACCCAGTACCGCGGGAGCCAACAGGGATGCGTTGTGGTTGTTGCCGGAGTGGTCGGTGATGGTGGGGCCGGTGTCGTTGAAGTTGTAGGCGAGGATGAGGTCGGTGGGGGCGGGGTTGGTGGTGATGGTGAGTGGTCCGGCTGGGGGTCCGGTGTTGGTGGCGGTGTCGGTGGCGGTGACGGTGTAGTCGTAGGCGGTCGCCGGGGTGAGGCCGGTGTCGGTGTAGCTGAGTTGGCTGGCCGGGACCGTCGCGATGGGGGTGCCGTCGCGGGCCACGGTGTAGGTGGCGACTGCGGTGTTGTCGGTGGCGGCGCCCCAGTTGATGGTGATCGACGATTGGCTGTTCGCGGCGCCGGTGAGGCTGGTGGGTGCGGTGGGGGGTTGGGTGTCGGGGGCGTCGGTGGTGATGGTGAGTGGTCCGGCTGGGGGTCCGGTGTTGGTGGCGGTGTCGGTGGCGGTGACGGTGTAGTCGTAGGCGGTCGCCGGGGTGAGGCCGGTGTCGGTGTAGCTGAGTTGGCTGGCCGGGACCGTCGCGATGGGGGTGCCGTCGCGGGCCACGGTGTAGGTGGCGACTGCGGTGTTGTCGGTGGCGGCGCCCCAGTTGATGGTGATCGACGATTGGCTGTTCGCGGCGCCGGTGAGGCTGGTGGGTGCGGTGGGGGGTTGGGTGTCGGGGGCGTCGGTGGTGATGGTGAGTGGTCCGGCTGGGGGTCCGGTGTTGGTGGCGGTGTCGGTGGCGGTGACGGTGTAGTCGTAGGCGGTCGCCGGGGTGAGGCCGGTGTCGGTGTAGCTGAGTTGGCTGGCCGGGACCGTCGCGATGGGGGTGCCGTCGCGGGCCACGGTGTAGGTGGCGACTGCGGTGTTGTCGGTGGCGGCGCCCCAGTTGATGGTGATCGACGATTGGCTGTTCGCGGCACCGGTCAACGACGACGGCGCCGACGGCGCCTCCACATCCGGAGCCGGCGGGCTGATCGGGGAGAGCGCGAGTGCCTGGAGCTCGGTGGCATCGAGCGCTCGACTGAACACGCGGAGCTCGTCGATTCGGCCGTCGAAGTTCTTGTTGTCGGTGCCGGGGTTGGCGCCGATCTGGACGTTGACCGTCGGATCCACGGCGACCAGGCCGGTCTTGGGAAGTGAGCCGACCTCCACGCCGTCGACGAAGAGCCGCATGTGCGCGCCGTCGTAGGTGGCGGCGACGAAGTGCCATGTTCCCGGGGTGAGCACTCCGCTCGGACCGATCAGGGTTGCGGTGATGTTGCCGTCGTCGGTCTTGAGGCGGAATCGGGGCTGGTCACCGAACAAGGTCGAGAGCATCCACCAATGTGAGTTGGACGCCGTGCCAGTGGCCTTCGAGATGATCCGCGCGTCGTGGACACCGAAGTCGTCCGCGTTGATCCACGCCGCGATGGTGAGCTGATTGCTCTCGACGTCAACCGGGCCGACGTCGACCGCGCCGATGGCCGTGGTCGTTCCCGGGAACTGCACCGCGCCGTCGAACTGTCCGCCCGCGACGAGGGTTGCCGTGCCGATTGCCGTGGCGTTGTGGTTGTTGCCGGAGTGGTCGGTGATGGTGGGGCCGGTGTCGTTGAAGTTGTAGGCGAGGATGAGGTCGGTGGGGGCGGGGTTGGTGGTGATGGTGAGTGGTCCGGCTGGGGGTCCGGTGTTGGTGGCGGTGTCGGTGGCGGTGACGGTGTAGTCGTAGGCGGTCGCCGGGGTGAGGCCGGTGTCGGTGTAGCTGAGTTGGCTGGCCGGGACCGTCGCGATGGGGGTGCCGTCGCGGGCCACGGTGTAGGTGGCGACTGCGGTGTTGTCGGTGGCGGCGCCCCAGTTGATGGTGATCGACGATTGGCTGTTCGCGGCGCCGGTGAGGCTGGTGGGTGCGGTGGGGGGTTGGGTGTCGGGGGCGTCGGTGGTGATGGTGAGTGGTCCGGCTGGGGGTCCGGTGTTGGTGGCGGTGTCGGTG
>CAYFLT010000153.1:1587-5133 GCA_964344055.1 uncultured Candidatus Nemicrothrix sp. | reverse complement strand
CACGGACAACGCCGCTCCTTGTGATGACGGTGATGCGTGTACGACCGGCGATACCTGCAGCGCGGGCCTCTGCACGGGTGGGCCCGGTCTGCTCTGTGACGATCGCAACCCCTGCACCGACGATAGCTGTGACCTAGCGAGCGGCTGCGTAAATTCGCCCAACACTGCTCCCTGTGACGACGGTGATGCCTGTACGACCAGCGATGCCTGCAGCGCTGGTGTCTGTGTCGGCGGTCCGGCTCCGGGCTGTGTTAATGCGCCCAACACGGCGCCCTGTGACGACGGCGACGCCTGTACCACGGGCGATACCTGCGCCGCCGGACAATGCGTGAGCGGCCTCTCTCTCACTTGCGATGACGCCAACCCCTGTACCGATGACAGCTGCGATATTGCCGGGGGCTGTGTTAATGCGCCCAACACGGCGCCCTGTGACGATGGCGATTCCTGCACAACCGGTGATGCCTGCAGCGCTGGCGTATGTGTCGGCGGTCCGGCTCCGGTCTGCGATGACGGCAACCCCTGCACTGACGACAGTTGCGACATAGCCGGAGGCTGTTTGCATACCGCCAACACGGCTTCCTGCGGCGACCATGCGAGCGCGCTGGCCGCACCCGGAAGGTCCACCGCGATCGGCTCGCTCCCGTCGGCGCCCACCGTGGCGATCCAAAGCCGCTCACGGTCGACCCCGTCGCCGACCGTGAGGGTGGAATAGGCCACCTTTCGGGCATCGCGCGAGAGATCGGCGGCGGTGAGGAAGGTGTCGGCCATCGGTCGACGTTAGACCGCACGACCCCGGCTCGGTCAGCCGGTCGTGCGCTGCGGGTAATGACCGGCCCGGCCGGTGGCTACATGAGTCGCGCTCAGGCGCGAAGGGGCCTCGACCGTCTCGGCGATCCCGCGTTGGAGAGTCGTCAATGATCGAGGTCTGTCTCGTTCACCGCGATCATCGTGGCCGTCATCGTCGCGATCGGCTTTCCCTCGTTTGCAGGGACGACTTCGGCCCCACAGACGGTCAGTGTGCGGCCAGGCTTCACGACGGCCGCTGATGCCCGGTAGCGGTCTCGGCGCGCGGGGCGGAGGAGATTCACCTTGAACTCGACCGTCAGCACCGCGGCCTCGACGGGCATCAGGGAGAACGCCGCATAGCCGCAGGCCGAGTCCATTGCGGTCGTGACCACGCCGGCATGGGCGAAGCCGTGCTGTTGGGTGAACCGATCGTCGTGCTCGAACTCGAGGTCGATCCAGCCCGCACCGAGTTCGATGATCCCGATGCCAAGGGTACGCATCATGGCTTGCCGGCCGAAGCTCGCCCGTACCCGCGATTCGAAGTCCGGGTCGGAGGGCGTGAAGTCGGGACGCTGCATGCCCTAGATCCTGGCCCGGAGTACCACTCCACGAGAAGCTGCAGCCGCCTGGATCGCCGCCCGAATCCAGACAGTCCTTGAGCCGGACGGGCGCCGGCGGGCGGGTCGGCATCCGATCGAGGACGTCTCAGCCGATGCCATGGGGTGAGTCGGAGGGCGTGTGATCTCACCTGGATCCGTTCGATCGCCTCGAAGATCTGATCAGGGGGGACAGGGCTTCGAGTGGAACTCGTGACACATCGGCAGGGCGCGCTCCGCGAGGCGCCTGCCCACTTCTCCGGACAGGACGATCCGAACCATGTCCGGGCGGGTCGTGGCAGCGAACTCCAACACATCGGCTCCGGTCAGCCGGGGCATCCACAGGTCTGTGACCAGCACGTCGTAGGTCGCGGGCTCGAGATGGGCGATGGCCCCCTCACCGGAGTAGGCGAAGTCGGCCTTCCAGTCATGCGGAGCGAGGATCGATCGGCCGACCCCTAGGCTTTCGCTCTTGCCTGCTGCTGTACGTTCATGGGCGCCGAGCCCGCCCGCTGTGTCGGGACGCTGCTGATCCATGTTCTCGGTCTTCACTGACGTCGTCCTCCCCGTCTTCGTGATCGCAGGGCTCGGCCATCTGGTCGGACGGTGGCGGACCGTGGAGGTTGCCTCGCTGACGGCCACGGTCTTCTACCTCTTCAGCCCCGCACTCGTGTTCGTGGCACTGTCGGGCACGGAGTTGTCGTGGGACCTGGGTGCACGGATCGTCGGGGTTGCGGTCGGGGTCTGGACCATGATGATCGTGCTCGCCTTGTCGTGGACCCGGATCCGTGGCCACGATCCGGCCAAACGGGCAGCGGTGATGTTGGCGATGGCGTCGCCGAATGTCGGCAACATGGGCATCCCGGTCGCCCTCTTGGCCTTTGGTGATCGTGGGCTCGAGATCGCGGTTGTCAACTTCGTCATCGGTGCGGTGATGACCAACTCGGCCGGCATCGCCATCGATTCGACCGCCGACGGTGGTTCCTGGCGGCAGATGCTGTCCGCGCCGTGCCGGTACCCGTACGCGCACGCGGCGGCGGTGGGTCTGCTGGTCAACGCCGGGGACGTCGAGCTGCCGGTTGCCGTGGATTCGTCGGTCCACACCCTGGCCGGTGCCGCGATTCCGGTCATGTTGGTCGTACTCGGTCTCCAGCTCCGCAACCCCGCGTCCAGGACCGAACTCCTCGACCTCGGTGCGGTCACGGCGGTCCGCTTGCTCATGGCGCCTTCGCTTGCGTTCGCCGGAGCGACTCTCGTGGGGCTCGACGGCGTCGAGCGGGCGACGGTCACCGTTCTCGCAGCAATGCCCGTCGCAGTGATCACGACGATCGTCGCCACCGAATTCCGCACCCGACCGGATTTCGTCACCCGCACGGTGATCGTCACGACGCTGGCGAGCATCGCCACTCTCACCGGCCTCATCACAGTCCTGGACTGAGCCTCCACGGCCGTCGTTGCCCCGGGGAGCCCGGGGCCGCTAGGAATACCGCGAGGAACGGGACCGACCACGGAGACGGATCAGATGGGTTCTGGCAACATTCAGCTCGCCGACATTCTCGAGGCGATGGCCGACGCGGTCGGCTCGCGGCGGGCCGTGGTGGCGGGAGAGGCGGAACTCACGTACGCCGAGCTGGACGACCGGGCCACGCGTCTGGCGAATCACCTCGCGGCGCACGGTGTCGGGGCCGGCGACCACGTCGGTGTTCACGCCGCCAACTGCGTCGAGTGGATCGAGTCGTACTACGCGTGTTTCAAGCTCCGCGCGGTCCCGATCAACATCAACTACCGCTACGTCGAATCAGAGCTCCGCTATCTGTACGACAACAGCGAGTGTGTGGCGGTCATCGTTGCCCCCGAATACGTCGATGCGGTTGAGGCGGTGAGCGATGCGCTGCCGTTGCTCCGACACCGGCTGGTGATCGGCGAGGAGTACGAAGCCGCCATCGCAGACGCACCGAGCGAGCGCGACTTCCCCGAGCGCTCCGGAGACGATCTCTACATCGTCTACACCGGGGGGACGACCGGCATGCCGAAGGGGGTCATGTGGCGCAACGAGGACCTGGTGCTCGGTGCGTTGAACTCGTACCGGATGGGCGCTCCGATCGAGAGCATCGACGCGTGGATCGGCGATGCCTACGCGCGCTGGCACGACCGTTTCGGCAGC
>CAYFLT010000153.1:0-1577 GCA_964344055.1 uncultured Candidatus Nemicrothrix sp. | reverse complement strand
GGGCGCTCCGATCGAGAGCATCGACGCCCTCGTCGGCGAGGTGACCCAGAACGACCCCATGACCCTGATGATGATGGGGCCGTTCATGCACGGCGGCAGCCAGTGGGCCATGGGGAACGTCCACCTGATCGGTGGCACCTTCGTCTTGTATTGCGAACCGCGATTCGATCCCGACAGGGTGCTCGAGATGGCGTCGAGGTGTGAGGTCAACTCGATCAGCGTGCTGGGTGACGCGATGGCGAAGCCGATCGCCGATCACCTGGCCGACCCTGATGCCGCGACCTACGACCTGTCTCGAATCGTTGTGGTCTCGAACGCCGCGGCCCCGATCACCCCGTCGGTGAAGCAGCAGCTTCGCGACGGGTTCCCCGGCGCGATGATCGTCGACAGCTACGGCGCGTCGGAGACCGGTTCCACCGGCACCGGAATGGACGAGGAGTCCCACTCGTCGCCACGGTTCATGGTCGGGCCGGAGACCACGGTGCTCGACGAGAACCGGCAGCCGGCCGCAGTCGGCGAGATGGGAATGCTGGCCCGCAGCGGCCACATCCCGCTCGGCTACTTCAAGGACGAGGAGAAGACCGCAGCGACCTTCCCGGTCGTGGATGGCGTCCGCTGGGTGATCCCGGGCGACTTCGCCCGTCGGGAAGAGGACGGATCCATCAGCCTGCTGGGTCGCGGCTCGGGATCGATCAACTCCGGTGGCGAGAAGATCTTTCCCGAGGAAGTCGAATCGGCGCTCAAGCAGCACGCCACGGTGGCCGACGCCGCCGTCGTCGGGACGCCGCACGAGCGCTGGGGCCAACAGGTGACCGCGTTGGTGACCGTCGACGAGGAGGTGTCCGTCGACGACCTGCGGGAGCGCTGCAAGGTGATCGTGGCCGACTACAAGGTGCCCAAGACAGTGCTGTTCGTCGATGAGGTTCCCCGGACGCCGGTCGGGAAAGTGGACTACAAGGCCTCGAAGACGATGGCCTACGACCTGCTGGATCTCACGCTCGACTGACGGCCCGGTCTTGGCCCTGGCGGCTCGAACGCGTTTGGGGTGCCTCGGCCGGGGTCAGCCGACGTCGCTCGGAGCCTCGAAGTCGGCGAGGATGAAGTCGAGAAGCGGCCGGTTGCCCGGCCACGGGTTCCCGACCTCCGGCGAGCAGGGGTCGGCGTCGAACGGCGCAACCGCGGCTTCGAGTGTGGTCATGGCGGCGTGTGCCTGGACCGTCTTCGATCCGATCGACCCTGGCGTGGAGGGCGCCGGCCGAGCCTTTCGGAGATTATTCGAAAAGGGGTTGGCACACGAACATCTGTTCGTGTAGGTTGGATGTAGTCCTCACTCGCCTCTGTGGCTGAGGCACTCGCAGCGTTGCTTCCCCAGCTGCCATGAATCGGTTCTCTGCCGCATGGAGGTGTTGGGGATGTCAGCGCTGGACTCACACATTGCCGCTCTGTCCGTGCTCGAGCGCGACCCTGCGGCGCTCGACGGGCCTCTCCGGGTGGCGCTCATCGGGCGGGTTCAGGCGGTCCGCAACTGGATCGACGCGCGGGAGGCCGAGCTGCTTGCGGTGATCCACGCGGAACGA
>CAYFLT010000152.1:0-5167 GCA_964344055.1 uncultured Candidatus Nemicrothrix sp. | reverse complement strand
TGCTCCTCTGATCAGAGTCGCACAACGACTGGACCACTACTGGGGTCTCACCTCACTACCTCGACGGTTGTTCTGATCGACCGAGCCGCCAACGGAGCGAGACCGTCGCGGCCCTCAGATCGGCAGCTACGGGCGGGTGAAGGTGGCGATGTCGTCGAGGGCATCTGCGACCGCGCTCGACATCTCGGCGTCGGTAGCCAGTGAGTGAAGTCGGTCCCGTGTCTCCGTACGGACATGACCGTGCCGCCGGGCAAGGTGACCCACAGCGACGATGGCAGCACGTCGCACGCTGACCTCCGCGTCGCCGAGCAGCTCGACGCACGCGGACTCGATGAATACCGTATCATCGTCGTGGAGGGCGAGTCGGAGAACCGATGTCGCCCGCTCTTGGCTGTCGCTGGACCGGTGGGCCGCGGCGAACTCGCTCCGTCCGATCGGTGGCAACTCGTCATACCTCACGGTCGAGGCTGGCGCAGGGGTCTCGAAGGGAAGCTGCTCAAGGGCTTCATGGTGCCACTGCCAGGACTGGCCCGCTTGGTATCGGCACATCGCGAGTGTCTTGGACGACGCCGTTCAGTCGCCATGCAGTGCCGGTTGAGGGCGAGTGTCGCGGCATGCTTGAAGGCGATGGACGATGAGCTTGAGCGGCTGCTTGTAGAACATCTAGCCGAGGCCTTCCCGGCGTCGATCTGCAAGGGAACCGACTACGGCGAGGTCGACCCCGTGATGATTGACGCAGACATCTACGGCTGGGCGCTATCCGCCGCCGGGATCGGGCTGACAGAGACGGACGTTGAGCGCCTCGAGACCGCCCTGGCGGCCCTGCGCCGATCACTACCGGACCTGCCGAGCGCAGCGCAGCCGTACTACGAGCGGCTACTCCGACTTGGAGAGGTCGCAGCGACACCGCGTTAGCTACTCGGACGAGGTCGGATCACGATGCCGCTAGAAGCCGACACCGGGTTCGACCACCTACCACCGCTCGATACCGGCACCTCCTGAGCGGGGCCGCCTCCGAAGTGCCAGGCGAGCGAGACCGCTCAGAATCGCGGTCACGAATTCGCCAGTACGCGCAACAGAACCGGCGAACTGTTGTGGGTCAGCCCCGAGCTGGCCCGCTCGATAATCACAGTGTTCGGGGAACAGATCACGAGTCGCTGACTACCTCTCGTATGCTCCGCCTCGGCAAGCGACCGGGGAAGTGACATGGGTGGAGTCCGAGCGGCAGTTCTGCACGGCCTCCGAAGCGTGACGCGTTTCAACGGTCGTGATTCGCGGCGCCAGTTCTGGGTCTACACAGGCTGCATCGTGGCTGCTGCTCTCATCCCATCTCAGGTGGCGACCACCGTCATGGTGATGCCGCAGGTCTCAGGCGGATCTCAGTCCTTCTCTGACCTCCCCTTGGCGGAGACGGTCGTGGTGCTCGCTGGGGCCGTAGCTCTGCTCGTCATTCTGTTGGGGGCCGCCGTGTGTCGACGCCTGCACGACACCGGCCGTCGCGGGTTCTTGGCTCTGCTTCCGTTGCCCTTCCTCTTCTGCGGTCTCTACGTCATGTACCGAATCGATGACCAGCTCGAGGCGACCGGCCGGTTCGAGTTCGGAACGTGGGCCGGTCTGGCGGTGAACAACGTCGCCTATCTGGCTGTCATGGGTCTGCTCATCTGGAGGTTGGTCGAGGAGGGCACGCCCGATCTCAATCGCTTCGGCCAACCGCCTGACTGAGTTTCGACCCGCCGAGTGGAGCCTCCGTGTTTGCCGCGAATTTGCCGCGAAACTTCGCGGCACAGCTCGGTATGGCCCAACACCTCCCGGACGAAAACCCCCTCTGACCAGGCCTTATAGGACAGACCAGCACTGGCCAACACCACATCAAGGCGACTTTTAATCCCAAGGTGCCGGGTTCGAGACCCGGGCGGCCTACCACCCACCCACTCAGCCGTCGCCCATCAGCCGTCGACGGAACCGGCGCATGCCGCCCAGCCAGCGGTCGTAGTCGGCGGCCTTGCGCTGGAAGTACGTGGTGACCTCGGGATGCGGCAGTACCAGGAAGCGTTCCTCGCGCATGGCGTCGATGCAGTCCTGGGCCACCTGTTCGGCCTCGAGGACGCCGTCGAGGGCGGCTTGGCGCGCCGCGGCATCGTCATCGTCCGCCAGGACACCGGCACCGATGTTCGTGCGCACTGCCTGGGGGCACAGAACCGACACCTTGATCCCGTCCTCCCCGTGGTTGATCGACAGCCACTCCGCGAAGCCGACCGCCGCGTGTTTCGAGACGGCGTACGGGCCCGAGTCGATCTGGGTCAACAACCCGGCCGCCGAGGCGGTGTTGAGGATGTAGCCGCCTCCCCGCTCGATCATCCCCGGCACGACCGCCCGCGCCGCCGAGAGATGCGACCAGACATGAACCGCCGTCATCCGCTCCCACTCATCGGTCGGAAGCTCCAACCCGCCGCGCACGATGTAGCCGGCGTTCGACACGAACACATCGATCCCACCGAACTCGGCTTCCACGTCGCGCACGAGGGCCTCGATGGCCTGCTCGTCGCTCACGTCGAGTCCGACCCCTTTCGCCGGCACCACCAGAGCGTCGGCGGTCTCCTGTGCGTTGCGTTCGCTGAGATCGACACACACGACCGCTGCCGCACCCTCCTCCGCGAACGCGGCGGCGAGCGCGCGACCGATGCCCGACCCGGCACCGGTGATGACCGTGACCTTCCCTGCGAGTTCCATGGGCTGCGAATGTAGGCGCGGACAGCCCGAGCGACCGAAGTGACCAGATTCGAGATGACCTAGGTCAACCCTCAACCGTTCGACCGACCGATGCGGTCGCCGGCTCCGGATGCCGAGACCACATTCGTGGCAGGACAACGCATTCTCGGATTCGCCGCAGTCGGCGCAGTAGCCGTCGCCCTCGTACCCGGCATCGGCGGTGGGGACACCCCCGCGGCGGCCCTGCCGCCACCGCCGGAGGTGGCACCATTCCAGAACTCGGCTCCGGTCGCACCCGAAGACGGTCTCGTGCACGTCATCGTCACCCCGAACGGGACGATCGAGACCCCCGACGACACGCCGCCTGCTCCCTCTGACCCGACCGTCGACGACGATCTACCGGCTATTGGAGCCAGCGACGGCTTCAACCAGTGGTCGGTCGATCCGGACATCGTGGACCAGCTCCCTGCCGACTCCCAGCTCGTGCTCGTGGACGGCGTACTCGCTGCCCGCCTCCCCAACGGTGAGATCGTCCTGCTCGAGGAGGCGGCGACCGACCCCGGGCCCGACCACGTACCCGCCGACCCCGGAACCATGCCCGCGATCAGCCTCGGCCATCCGGTCATCGACGAGCTGGCCGGCACGCCGGGTGTAGTCGACATCCAGCCGATCGGAGACGGGAGCTTCGCCGTCGCGGTCGAGTCCGAAGCGGTACTCGACGGGTTCGCCCTCGACATCGCCGAAGACACCCTCCTCGCGATCACCGACGATCCGTACCAGGGCTACCAGTGGGCGCTCGAGAACAACGGCTCCAACCTGAACGGTGTCAGCAATGCGCCGCCCCAGACACCCGACGCCGACATCGACGCCGGCGATGCCTGGCCCCGTGCCACCGGCCGCGGCGTTGTGGTTGCGGTGATCGACAGCGGGGTCGACTTCAGCCACCCGGACCTCGCCGCCAACCGTTGGACCAACCCGGCGGAGACGTGCGGCAACGGGGTGGACGACGACGGCAACGGCTTCGTCGACGACTGCCACGGTTGGGACTTCGGCTACGACGACCCGACCCCGTTCAACCCCGGTGCTCATGCCCACGGCACCCACGTGGCCGGCATCGTCGCCGCCGAGGCGAACAACGGCATCGGGGTCGCCGGCGTCGCCCCCAACGCCACGATCATGGATCTCAACGTCGGCACCCTCACCGCGAGCGGGCAACCGAGCATCACGTCGAGCGCCCTGGCCCGAGCGATCCGCTACGCCGCTGACAACGGGGCCGACGTCATCAACCTCTCGCTCGGAACGCCCCCCGGCACTCCCCGCAGCGCCCTGTCGATCGTGGACTCCGCCATCGTCCACGCCGGCAATCAGGGAGTGCTCGTCGTGGTCGCCGCAGGCAACGACAGCGTCAGCCTCGACGCCGCGTCGGTGTGGCCCGCCTCATACGACTTCCCGCACGTGCTGACGGTCTCGGCCACCGCACCGGACGAGACTCTGGCCTCGTTCAGCAACTACGGCTCGGTGGTCGACCTCGCCGCCCCAGGGCACGTCATCTTGTCGACGGCACCGGCCGCCAACGGCAACTACCTCTTCATGTCGGGCACGTCCCAGGCGACCCCGGTGGTCGCCGGCGTGGCTGCACTACGGCTCGAACTCGACCCATCCCTCTCGCCCGCAACGCTCATCTCGGCCCTCCGTGACACGGCCGACCGTCACCAGAGCTACACCGCCTACGTACCGACGGGAGCCCGGGTGAACGCGGCCAACAGCGTCGGCACCGCCGAGCCGGTCCACGGGTTCGACGAGGTTGCCGTCTCGGTGTCGGGACTGGCCGGAGTGACCGCCGGCGATCCCCTCACCGCCTCGTTCGACATCGTCGTCCCGGCCGACGAGTACCCGGAGTCCTACCAGTGGGAGACCAGTGCGTTCGCGGTCACGGCCGATGGCACGTTCGCGCTGGCCGGACTGGACGTCGCGGTCGACGGCAGCCCGCGGCTCACAGACGCTCGCGGCGCAGTGGCTGTCGGCTCGACCGGCTCCGCTCGATTCGATCTGTCGACCACGCTTCCGGCCGGCGAGTATGCCCTCGTCCTCGAGGCCGTTCCGACCGACGACCCCGACAGCCGGCTCGGTGATCCGATGGTCCTGTCGTTCACCGTGGCCGCCGATCCCGAGCCGGTGGTGCCCGTACCGACCGAACCCGAGCCGGTCGAGCCGATCGATCCCCCACCGACCCCGACTGATCCGTCACCGACCGAGCCTGGCCCGACCCCGAACGAACCCGAGCCGATCGATCCGGTCGATCCGGCTCCCGAGCCGACGCCCGAACCATCGGATCCCACCCCGACCGAGCCGACTCCCGGCGAGCCGTCACCCACGCCCACCGAACCCACTCCCGAACCCACACCCACCGAACCCACTCCCGAACCCACACCCACCGAACCCACTCCCGAACCCACAC
>CAYFLT010000151.1:0-5370 GCA_964344055.1 uncultured Candidatus Nemicrothrix sp. | reverse complement strand
GGCTTCACCGCGACTTTCGCTGAGCACAGATCGCGACATTCGCTGAGCGCTCACAGATGAATCGGCAGCTACACGGCGCCGGGTGACATCACCTCGAGTGCTCCACGAGCAGGCGTAGCGCGGCAAGGCTCAGAGCGGAGCGATCAGGCTCCTCACAAGCATTCGTCAGCAAACGCTTCTCGCTCTTGCTCAGAGCGGCCGTGCTCCGGTCGGTCGGTCCGAACATCTGGGCAAGGGAGTCGAAATCACGAAGGTGCTTCGCGCGACTGGCCGTCGACTTCAACACACACGATGGAGCTACGCCCAAAGGCCTGGGTGGTGCCCGGTGCCTCGATCGTGCGTCCTGCACCGAGTTGGAGCTGCGCTCGCCCTCCGACGTTGTCGGGAGCAAACACGTCGATCACCGCCAGCCCCGTCGATACCGGTGCGCTGCACCCTCCGGGCTGGGGGCATCCTGGGAGAAACCAGCTGACTCGAGTGCTAGATGGATCCGCGCCAGGCCCGCCGGCTCCGCCCTCAGATCAATGACGACGTCAACGTCGTCGGTCGGCCGTATGTCCTTGGCCCGGCGCTCCACTTCGTGCAGGAACACCATCTGCCCACCGACCAACCAGTTCTCGCCGAACGCAGGGGCGAGCTCGATCAGTGCGGCCCACGACTCCGCCTGGCCGCCAACGAGTGGTGGCAGCGCGACCTTGATCTCAGGCACGGGGCGCCACGAGGTTCTCAGCGGCAAGCCAATGACGAGGATCGCCGGAGTCCATCAAGTCGAGCGCCACCGCTGCTCGTGGCGCAACCCTGTGACCGGCGTCGAACCCACTCGCGGCGATCAGCGACGGCCAGCTCTGCTCTCCCACGACCCGGACGACAATGGGGCCCAGAGGGTCAGGAACTGCGGCCACGATCGAGGCAAGCCGCTCCGCAAGCTCCTCTGGGACGTAGAGATCCACCTCGGCCCCGTCCGCTGACAGCGGCTCGCCATAGGAGACCGCCGCGGCGACACCGCTCTGCACGGCACCGGAGACGTCGACCAGATGGGCCGCGGCAGCCAAGCTCATCGAATAGCGGCGCTGCTCGCCACGATTCCTATAGCGGCCGACATTGGACAGATCGACATCGCACTCTGAGATGGCCTCCCACGCGCGTTTCTCTCCCAGCGGTCTTCCGCGCCGGTTCGACACCTGACCCCGAGCGGCCACCGCATCTCGGGGGACCGCCCACGCGTTGCCGAACCGGACTCCCGGAAGATCACCGGCCACGACCAGCTGCCGGACACGCTCAACCGACACACCCAGCAGCTGCGAAGCGTCAGCTAGTGAGAGCAGGTCCGAAGCCACAGGCCGAATATATTGGACTATTCCAAGATTTACAAGCTCTGTCTCGGCTCGAGACCAGGGTCATACCCCCTTGAACACGCCACCCTCCTGGCCACAGGACCCGAGGGTCAGAGGGAATCCAGGTACACACATTTGCAGGTTCCGCTCCGCGGGAACCTGCAACGCAGCCGCCGCGGCGGTTGGGCATCGCGATGACATGGCCGAGTCAGCGAGAGTGACATGGACGCTGACATGAGAACGGCGCGCTGACGTGGGTTCCGACTGCCTGTCCCGAGGCTGAGATGGCTCCCGCTGCGGCAGCGGCGGGTTGATCCGTTGATGCCGCTCCTCGCAGTTGGTCGGCACACAACGGACCGTTGAAGCCCCGCTGACCTTGGCAGTGCTGCAGTGGGGCCGTTCTGTTGCGCCGGTCGTTGCGTACTGTCGGGATTCTGGGCGGGCGATCCCGAGCGCCTCGGACGATGGCCTCCTCGCTCCGGAGGCGATCACGATTGCCGGATCGGGGCGGGTCGCACCCAACGTCGACGAGTGGCGATACAGAGCGCCGCCCGCGGTCAATCGCTTTCTCGCAACCGTTCCCGTTCCTTGTCGGCGAGCGAGCGGAGGACGCAGAACTCATTGCCTTCCGGGTCGGCCATGACCACCCACGTGGCGCCAGCTTGCCCGATGTCGATCCGTCGCGCCCCGAGACCCTCGAGCCGTTCCACTTCGACTTGCTGGCTGGTGTCTGGGCGAAGATCGAAGTGAACTCGATTCTTGGCCGTCTTCTCGGCGTTGGAGGGCATCAAGCCCAGCTGACGCCCGGATCCATCCGACGCGGTCAGGAGATGTCCCCCAGAGGGTCCGGTCCACGTGTGCTCGAAGTCGAGCGCCGCGCACCAGAAGGACGTCATCGCGTCGAGGTCGAGGCAGTCGATCAGTACGCAGTTGATGGCAAGCGGCATCCGGCCATCCTTGCAGGCGACCGCGGCCCGACTATGGGTACCGCCCACGTCGTGTCGTCGGAGCCACGCCGATCAACTATGCGGTTTGGCACCGCCGCCCCACTCGGTATCGGCACATCACGAGCACCGGAGGGGATGGCTCAGTTGGTTGCGGAGGTGTTCGGCGCCGGTGTCGCCCAGCGGCGGATTGCCCCGATGTAGGCGGCGAGGAGGACGGCCGCCGGGGCGGCGTGGGCAATCAGGTGGAAGCGGGTGTGCCAGTTGAGCTCGTGGCCGAACCGCTCACACAGGGGTTGGTCGCCGATTCGGCTGCTGGCGTCCCACCAGCCGTTCACGCAAGGATCGAAGCTGTGCGCGACCTGGAAGTAGCCGATCGCCACGATCCACGCACCGACAGCGATCACGATCGGGAGTCGAAGCCAGCCCGGGGAGCGGTTGGTCTGGCGGGCTATGAGGACTGCCACGGGCATCGCGACGAAGACGGCGATGGCGGTGGTCAGCAAGGACGGAATCCCGTAGAGGCCGCCGGCGCCGGAGCCCAAGTCGGTGAACGAGCCTCCGAGGAGCGCAGCGACCAGTCCTGCGGTGACACTGACGACGATCACTGCTGCGAACGAGCCAATGGTCCATCGGAGTGCTCGCCTGGGGACCTGGTGGTTCGTGATCGGGCTGTGCTCGGTGGTGCTCATCGGTCGGCACTCTCCAGAATCGGGCGAAACCGGGAGGGTCCGCCCTCATTTTGACAGACGGCCTGGGGACCGCCGCGGGTGACAAGCACACTGATCTCTCAGCCCCGACGACCGCTCGATAGCGGCACCTCGCGAGCGCTCTCGCCGACGCCTTCAGGTGGTCTCGATGACCGCTGCGTAGCGTTGCTGGGCGGCTTGGGCAGAGGTGCCGAGGAGTTCGCCGATGCGCTGCCATGAGACGCCTTTGGATCGGGCGGCGGTGACGGCGTCGAGGATCTGACGCTCGCCGCGGGCGCGGGCGAGGGCGGCTCGTTCGAGGAGGTATTCCTCGACGGGGCGTTCGTCGTCGGGTTCGGGTTCGTAGTCCTCGAAGCGTTGGGCGAGTTCGTCGGCGTGGTCGAGGATTTCTTGGATCGATCGAGGCATCAGGTCTCCTCTAGGAACTTGGAACGGGCCGCCATGGCGTGAACGATGAACTCGACACCCTCAGCCTCAGCCACACCGATCTCGAGCAGCCGAGCGGAGGGGTCGGGGCCGATGAGCATGACGAGGTCGTCGAGGTCGAACACTCGGATCGGGTGTCGGTAGGCGTGGAGCATGTCTTCGTCGTCGATCCCGTGTTTGCGGGCGCTGGCCAGTATCACCGGATCCACATCCATCAACTTACCTTGATGCCGGCCGACTCGGGTGGTCGCCTGGGTTCTCCATCCACCTCGAAGGAGACACCATCATGCACACGACGACTTCGCATCGCAGTGAGACAGTGGGCCAGCTCGTGCTGGTCGATGCCGACCCGACCCGACGCCGCGTCAACCGGGCCATCGCCGGGTTCCTGGCCGGCTACACCGGCACCACCTTGGAGGCCTACCGGCTCGACCTCAGACAATGGGCGACCTGGATCGATACCGCCCGACTGGACACGCTTGATGTCGAACGGGCCCACATAGAGCTGTACGCCCGCTGGTGTGAGTCCGAAGGCAAGGCACCGGCCACGATCGGACGCCGGTTGTCGACGATTTGTGGGTTCTACAACTACTGCTCCGAAGAGCGCTTGATCGATCGCAACCCCGCCGCTCACGTCCGACGGCCGAAACAGAACTACGAGTCATCGACGCTGGGGTTGGATCGCAACGAACTCGGCGCGTTTCTGGTTCAGGCCGGCCTGTCCGGCGCCGAGACCACGCGTTGGCGTGTCTGTTGGCGTTGAACGGGCTGCGGATCTCCGAAGCGCTCGGCGCGGAGGTCGACAACCTCGACGTCAACCGCGGCCACCGCACCCTGTTCATCGATCGCAAGGGCAACAAGACCGCCACGATCCCAATGTCGCCGCGCACGGCGCGGGCGCTCGATCTCTACATTGGGGAACGAGAGACCGGGCCGGTCTTCTTGAACCACGACGGCACCCGTCGCCTCGACCGCCACGCCTCGGCGCGTATCGTGCGGCGCCTCGCCAAGCGGGCCGGGATCGACAAACGCATCTCACCACACTCGCTCGGCACTCCTTCATCACCGCCGCCCTCGACGCCGGAGTCCCGCTCAGAGACGTCCAAGAAGCGGCCTCCAACGCCGATCCGCGTACGACGATGCGATATGACCGCGGCCGAGGGTCCCTCGACCGCCACCCCACCTACATCGTCTCCACCTTCGTCGCCGGCGCCAGCCGCTAAACACCCGCGGCCGTTCGCCGGCGGCAGCTTGGCGGAGGCCGGCGACCCGCCCGGCTAGGTTCCCGCGGAAGGAACGGCTCACCTGACGCCGCTTCCCGGTCACCGGATCACGGCCGGCCTCGACGATCAGCTCCCAGACTCCAGGGCTGCGTTCCCGCATTCCCGGTGCTTTCCTGAGCTTCCCCGACATGGCCACGAACATAAATACGGGATCGAAGCAATGTTGGATGGATGTTGGATTTGGCCAATCCGCATCCGTCCGATTCGTCCGCCTGGGTGCAAAACCCCAGGTGAGAGGGGTGGGCCTGGCGGGGATCGAACCCGCGACCGAGCGATTATGAGTCGCCTGCTCTGACCACTGAGCTACAGGCCCTGGCGGACCCTACCCGAGTGGTCTGGTCGGCCCGAACGCGAAACGGTCCGCACCGACGTGCGGACCGTCCTTCGGCTCCGGGGGTGGGGCTCGAACCCACGACATTTTGATTAACAGTCAAACGCTCTGCCAGCTGAGCTACCCCGGAATGTCAGGAAACGACGATACCAGTATCAGCCCTTCGATCAGCCCCATGAGGGTCCGAAGGTGATTTGCCGAGTGGTACCGGACATGGCAGCAGCCGTGCTCATGTTTGTTGATGCGCATCGTCCGGTCGACCTCGGCTCTGTAGGGCTTGTTGAACTGTGAACCGGCCTGGGGGTGATGGAGGCGTTCTGTCCTGGAAGGATGGACGTCATG
>CAYFLT010000150.1:0-5404 GCA_964344055.1 uncultured Candidatus Nemicrothrix sp. | reverse complement strand
CGCGGGGCGAGAAGGGCTCGACCCGTCCTTCGGCGATGAACGCGTCGACGTCGGTGGGGTCGAATCGCACATGACGGCCGATCCGATGGAACGGGATGCGCCGCTCGTGGACCAGTCTTCGAACGAATCGGACCGTGACGCCCAACTGCGCCGCCACCTCCTCGGCGTCGATGAGTGCCTCGTGTCCCCGTCGTTCGCTCATGCCCCGGGAAGGCGCCTTCTCTCAGTGAGACGCGACGGAGGTCGCTGCACCACGAGGCTTCGAATGAACGGCACAGACTTGCTACTTCCGCCTTGCGGAAGCAGCGATCTGCGAATTGTGCGCGGTCAAAGGTGACTGCCGGAGCGCCACGTCCCGAGGATTCCGCTTCATGTCTCCGGCCGTGCTGGGTACCCTGTGGTCGTGGACCGAATCACGATCGACGCGAAAGTGATGGGCGGGGTGCCGTGTATCCGCGGCCTGAGAATCCCTGTGGCGACCGTCGTCGGGATGGTCGCGAACGGGATGACTGCGGCCGAAGTTGTCGACGAGCTGCCTCCGCTCGAGCTCGAGGACGTGGCCGCCGCATTGCGCTTCGCCGCTGACGCCGTTGCCGATCGTGAGATTCCGCTGCAGCCCACGGCGTGAAGTTCCTGCTCGATCAGAACCGTTCTCCGCAGCTGGCCTCGCTTCTGCGTGAGGCCGGTCACGACGCTGTTCACACTCTCGAGCTGGGGCTGGAGCGGGCCGAGGACGATGAGCTTCTCCGGTTGGCCGCTGATGAGGGAAGGGTCGTCGTCTCGGGAGACACCGACTTCGGCGCACTGCTCGCGCTCTCGCACAGCCGGTCTCCGTCGGTGATCCTGTTTCGTGCCAGGAACATGCCACGGGCTGTCGAGCAGGCTGACGTCATTCTCGATCACCTGGACGAGGTAGCTGAGGATCTCGAACAGGGCGCTGTCTTGGTGGTGACCGACGTCCGCATTCGGGTGAGGCGTCTTCCGCTGTTGCACGACGACTGATCGAGCCACGAACCACTGTTGCTTCTCGAGGGTGTGGCGTCGCCGGTCGCGCAAAGCGTAACTGGCAAGTCTGTGCCGTTCATGTGGGGTCGTCGTGGTGCAGGCGTCCGGGAGACGGATCATTGACGCGCATGTCGATGGTATGCCGGGTCTTCAGCAGGTCCGACGGTCGTTTCCCGACCCTGAATCGATCACCAATCGATCGTCGGTCGCTTTCCTGGGCCGACCCCGGGACCGCCCTTGGGAGGGAAGTCGACGGGAGTCGATGGATTGTCGATGTTTCGTCCATGTCCACGTGAGGTGCCGGTTCGTACGGTCAAGTTGTTCACCAGCACCAAGGAGCAACCGATGACCAGCCACCCGATCAGCGTCGAGGTTGTCCCGCCGAGCGGACCGCAGTGGCCTTCACAAACTCACCACCATGCGCCTACCCGTGCGCTTGCTCCGCAGGTGCATGCCCCGAAGCATCCCGCTCGTGGTTGCTCTCCGCCTCGTGCAGGAATGCATCGTCCAAGCACTACTGCACGGTGCATCTGATGGCGGACGAGTACGGCGACGTGCATCGCTTCGACTACGACGTCACCCGTCGGTGAATCCGACATGTCGGGTTCTGACCGGCCGGGACTGCTCGTTCGACTCGGAACGGCCGAGGTTGCACTCGGGCTCCGTGATGTCGTGACGGTCGGCCGGCATCGCAACTCGATGCTTCGGTCGGCTCACGAGCGGGTGTCGCGTCGACATGCCACGGTGCGTGGCGAGCCCGATGGCTGGTACTTCGTCGATGAGCAGTCGCTCAACGGCTCCTACCTCGGCGACGAGCTGGTCTCCCGACTCCGCATCGATCGATCCATCGTGATCCGCCTCGGTGACCAGAGCACCGGCCCGACGCTCGAGCTGTACATCTTGGATGAACGATGAGCCCGGCCCGGTCGATGGCGACGAAGCGCTCGGCGGTCCACCATGGTGGCAGTGGCGAACGATCCTGAGTCCATCCTGGTGGTCACCGTCGGTGACGACACGAGTCGCTTTTCTGGGGCTGATGCGCCGGTGCGGGTCGGCCGCAACCCTGACGTCGACGTGCGTCTGGGTGACCCGAGCGTCTCACGGGTTCATCTGGTCATCGAGTACACGGCCGGGATCTGGCGCTTGCATGATCAGTCGAGCCAGGGGACCTATCGCCGCGACGGCAACCGGGTCGAGACCGTCGACATCGCTGAGCCGGTCGAGCTGTGCCTGGGTCGAGCCGACGGCCCGTCGATCGGGCTTGCCGCCGAGGCGCGACCCGAACCCGGTGGGGCGACGATGTCGCTCGGTGCCTCTGATCTCGCGTCGACCGCGACCATCGACGACACCGCCCTTCGGCTCGAACTCGACGGAGTGGAACTCGCCTTCCCCGCTCAGGGAGTGGTGCGGCTCGGACGCAGTCCCGACAACGGGGTGGTGCTCGGGGAGCAGCATTCGCTGGTGTCGCGGCACCATATGGCCTTCGAATGGGATGACGGCCGCTGGTGGATGACCGACGTCGGCTCGGCCAGAGGCACCTTCGTCGACGGACGCAAGATCACCGAACGACAGCCGGCCGAGGGTGCCTTCCACGTCCTGCTGGGAGACAAGACGGCCGGGACCCGGATTCGGGTCACGACCGCGGGGACCCACAGGACCCCCCGACGGCTCGGGCCGTTATTGGCAGGAGCGGCACTAGCGGTTGCCGTGCTCGCCTCGATCGCTGCGGTCGTACTCGCGGGTGGCGGTGGGGACAGTGACGCCGCCAACAGCTCGGCCCAACAGGAGGCGGCGCGGGAGGCCACCGTGTTGGTCGAGCTTCTGGATGCCGACCTCCAGCGGCTCGGGTTCAAGGGAAGCGGCGTGCTGGTGTCGACCGATGGCTTGATCCTGACCAACGCCCACGTCGCCTATCCGACCACCCACAGCGAACGGATCGGGCTCACCTCGGCTTTCCCGGACGCGCCAAGATTCGCGATCGGGTTCGCTACCGAGGACGGCGGCGAAGTGAACCGGTTCTACGTGGCCGAGCCGGTCGCTTTGCATCCGTTCCACGACGCGGCCCTGTTGCAGATCGTGGCCGACGGCAACAACGACCCCGACTTCAACCTGCCGTTCGATCCGCTCCCGATCGGCTCCACCGACGACCTCAAGGCAGGTGACCTCGTCGATCAACTGGGGTTCCCGGCGGTCGCGGGGACGCTGCGGGTCAGCGTGACCACCCGCAACTTCCAGAGCTTCGCCCCTTGTCCCGGTACTGCCGGTGATGACTGTCTCACCGACCTCGACGACGGCTGGCTCAACCTGTCGGGACAGCCCCTCGGTGGCGGGAGCTCCGGTGGCCCGATCGTGCGAGATGGCCAGGTCGTCGGCATCAATCAGGGCGCGGTGTTCCAGGAGGGACGCGCCGTCGAACAGAACCGGGCGGTGCCGATCGATCTCATCGCGGCCGAACTCCTCGACTGACGACCGCTGCCGATCGGCTGGTCAGGCTGGTGCGGTGACCAGCCGGTAGCCGACGCCGCGCTGATTCACCAGGATCGCCGGCGACGACGAATCGGGCTCGACCGCCCGGCGGACCGCGAGAACGAGATCTCGGAGGTTGTCCGTGGTCGGGGGCCGGTACTTGTCCCAACTCTCCCGATCGCCCCACACCGCCTCGAGCAGCTCCTCCGCGGTGCACACCACCGCCTCCCCGCCGTTGGCAGCGTTACGGGCCGCCATATGTGCGATCAGGTCGTAGCCCTGCCTACGCAGATCCACCAGGCGAGGCTCCCCGTCACCCAGCACCTCGAGTCGCATCGCATCGCCGTCCCATCGCACGCACGGCGAATCGATTGCCGGTCGCACGGCGGCGGTCAGCGAGCCGTCGAGAGTTTGGGTCGAGCTCGGATCGACGAGGTGCAGCTCCCACGTGCTGGTCGGGCCGGATTCGTCTGCGTCTGCCGAGATGCACACCACGTCTCCGCTGGAGAGTTGGGTCTTCTCGGTGAGCCGGGTGAGGGTGCCCTGCCGTCGAAGGAAGGTGCCGTTGCGGCTTCCGCAGTCCTCCACCCACCACGAACCCCACTCCTGAGTGAACACACAATGCCGTCGGCTGATCCACGAGTGCGGATCATCGAGGACCAGATCAGGCACGAAACCCGATGAGCTGCGCCCCACAGTGAACGAGTCGGTTTCCAGACTCACGACGTCGACGCCGGCGCCGTCGAGGCGCACGTCGAGCCTGGGTCGCAGATCGCCGGTCATCGGTCCTCCAGAGTGCCACAGGTCGCCCACCCTGCGTGCTGTCGATCCTGATCGATGAAGAGTCGACGCAGGGTCGATGGTCCGGCCGCGGTGCGGGTCGCACACTCCAACTGCGAGCCTGACAAGGAGACCACCATGAAGCGGTTCCGCCAGTTCCAGAGGACTACGACCACGCTATGTGGTACAGCTGGGTCGCCCGGGCGGGGGCCCGGCGGACACAACAAAGCCAAGGAGAAGGCAGTCATGCGACGGGCGATCGCTCTTCTGCTCATCAGTTCACTCCTCGCGGGGGCATGCTCAGCCGACGACTCGACCGAGGATGCGATCGATGAACTTGCCTCTGGCGCGAGTATCGACACTGCCGACGGCTCGGTTCGGGAAGGCGATGCTGTTCCGTTTCGGTTGCCGGGGATTGTGGTGAATGCGGATGGGGCGGATCGGTACAAGGTCGCTCCGTATGGGCTGCCGTCCGGAGTTTCGGTTCGAATGCAGATCTGGCGTGACGGTCAGGTGGTCGCGTCAGAGTTTGGGATCGGCAACGATGCGGGGAAGCTCTCTGGGCAGGAGTCGGGTTGGCCTGTGGGCTGGCGGGACCTTCAGCCAGGTGACCAACTCGCTCTGGAGTACCGACAACAGCACCTCGATGGGTCGTACGTCTCGGGTGGCGAGCACCTGATCTCCAGCATGGTCTTCCAAGAGGCCCAAGCCGGGCCTCGCCTCGTCGAATGGCGCGAGCAGAATGGCTACTACTACTTCAACGCCAGAGGCTTCCAGGACTACACCCGGTTCAAGGTCACGACCCGGCGCAACGGCGATGCACGACCTGGCATCGGAACCGAATGGGTCCCCGTGAACGCCGATGGCTATTACTCGGGGCAACTCGCCCGAATCCTCGCTACGGATCTCCAGCTTGGCGACCTCATCGAAATCAATGCGGAGGATCCCAGCGGTGCCCGCGACCGCATCACCTTCTACACCTACACCGGAACCCTTGGAGGCAGGCTGCCGGTTCCGTCCGTTATTGACCTGTCAGTCCCCGATGTTGCCGACGCACTTGCTCCCTTCGCCGTGACCGTCGCCTCGTACGTCGTCCCAGCCGATGATGAGCGGGGACTGCTGAACGGTGTGTGTAACCGGGGTGGTCGGTGTC
>CAYFLT010000149.1:1913-5580 GCA_964344055.1 uncultured Candidatus Nemicrothrix sp. | reverse complement strand
TCGCGCGCAACCAACCCGCCTCCTGGCAGCCTCTGGTCGACACGGTGCGAGCAGCCGACGCCGCAGGGGTCGATCGGGTGATCCTCTCTGACCACGTCGTGTTCGGATCCGACCTCGACGCCTACGGGGACCCAGGGCAGGGCGGCACCGCCGGAGGACGCCAGCCGACCGGTCCGGACGGCCACTGGCTCGAGCCCATCACGACGCTGGCCTATGTCGCCGCGCTCACCGCACGAGTGCGGCTGGGCACCAGCATCCTCCTCGCCGCGCTGCGGCGTCCGGCCGTGCTGGCCAAGTCGCTCGCCACCCTCGATGTGCTGTCCGGCGGACGGGTCGACCTCGGTGTCGGGGTCGGCTGGCAGCGAGCCGAGTACGAGGCCGCGGGCTTGGACTTCTCTCGCCGGGGCCGTCTTCTCGACCACACCCTCGAGGTGTGCGAGGCGCTCTGGGGAGACGACCCGGTCGTCCACCAGTCGGAGGAGCTCACCTTCCGCGACACCCACGCAAACCCGAAGCCCGCCCAATCCGGCGGGGTTCCGATCTGGGTGAGCGGAACGGTCAATCCCCGCTCGATGCGTCGACTCGCCCGATTCGGCAGCGGATGGATCCCCTGGGGACCGGCCGTCGCCGACCCGCTGGGCGGGATCGCCCGCATGCAGGACGCCGTGGCCGAACACGGACGAGACCCGTCCTCCATCCAGGTGACGTGCTATCTCCCGGTCGTTCGGACCGACGCAGGCATCGATCTCGCCGCCACGATCGCCGGAGCCCCAGAGTTACGGGATGCTGGCGCCACCGACTTCAAGCTCAGCGTGCCGATGCCGCAGGGAGAGTCCGCCGCCACTGACTACCTCACCGGGGTGGTCGAGGCATTCCGAGCGGAGCTCCGATGACCAGCCACTCCACGACCCGCCACGCCACCCCAGCCGACAGCGAGTCGCTCGTCACCACACTCACCGAGGCGTTCGCAGTCGACCCGCTCATGGGCCATCTCTGGCCTGACCCGGACCGGCCCGGATTCGTGCAGCCAGCCGCCCTCGCAGCCTTCATGCGGGCGGCAATCGACGTCTACCTGCCACACGGACACACGATCCATGTCCCAGGGCGTGCAGTGGCGGTCTGGACCCCTCCCGGCGTTCACGCCGACACCACCCCGCTCGGGGAGGCGGTCGGCGAGCACACCCACCCCGAGACACGGGAAGCCGCCATGGGGCCGTTCGCCGAGATGTTCGGCCTTCACCCCGAGGAGCCGTACTTCTATCTCGCCCAGATCGGGGCGGCCGACGCGGCGCGAGGGCGAGGCCTGGGTTCGCTCCTGCTCGAGCGAACACTGGCCTCGTGCGACGCTGACGGCTTTCTCGCCCACCTCGAGGCCACCACGCCCCGCAGCCGCGCTCTCTACGAGCGGCACGGGTTCGTCCAGATCGCCGAGATCGAGTTCGCACCCGGCGTGGCGGTGTTCCCGATGACCAGGGAGCCGACGTCCTGATCGGCTGAGCGGTCGGCTCGTGGCTCTACGATCGGCCGGCCTCTCGGAGGGCGGCGTTCACCTGCTGATGGAAGTGGATGAGGGGCGGCTCGATCCGCCCGTAGACGAGGTCCGGCAGGGCCCCCGAATCCAGCGTCTGTTGGATTTGCTCCATCAGTGGGAAGTCCTCGGTGCCGGTCACGTCGACCAGCAGGTCGAGGTTGCGCACGAAGTAGTCGCGCTCGCGGTCCGTCGCGGGAGGCGAGGGTGCATAGACGGTGGCCGTGGTCCGGGTCCGGTCGACGGCGAGCGGTTCCACCCGCCACGCCTCGACGTGGTCGAGCTGGTGCACCACGAGCCCGTTCGGCACGAGGAAGTACTGGATCGTTCCGTAGGGAAGCAGTGACCATTCCTCCCGCGGCTTGTCGAACTCGTCGTGCACGTTCGCCCGCAGGCCGACCGAGAGGAGATGACGCCCGAACGCCTCGAAGATCACACAGTCGGAGTTGAACGCGGGAGCGATGCTGTCCCGGTGGAGCGTACGAATGTGGTAGCTCTCGCTGAAGGTGTCGAAGAAGATCTTCCAGTTGAAGTTCCACTCGTCCGACCGCGATTCGACTCGCACATAGTCGCCGAGGCCGTAGGAGCCGAGGTCGTCCTCCGCCCCCTCGAGGAAGGCGTCGACGTCGATCAGATCGCCGCCCTCCGGTCGCACGAAGATCAGGCCGTGCTTCTCCGCAACGGGCCGATCGAGCAGGTCGCAGTCCATGTCGAGGTCGTCGAATGCTCCTGCGGTCCGCGGCCGGACCCGGAGTTCACCGGACAGCTCGTAGGTCCACGCGTGATACGGGCAGCTGAACGCCCGGAGAGCTTCACCCCGGCTCACCGGCGGCACCAACGGGGCACCGCGATGCCTGCACGCGTTGACGAACGCCTTCAGCGACCCGTCGGGCTGTCGCATCACGACGATCGGGACCCCGTCGAATCGGGCGGCCTGGTAGGACCCCGGCGCGGTCAGGTCGGCGCTCAGTCCAAAAAAGACCGGACCCTGCCGGAAGAGCACCTGCTGTTCCATCGCGAAGCGGGCGGGGTCGGTGTACGCCGAAGCCGGGTTGACCACGGACGCCTCGGCATGGAGGCCGGCGAGCGCGGGACCCGCGTCGGCAACCCGCTGGAGGAGCTCGATCTGGCGCTCTCTCCGCACGCGTCCGGGCCTCAGCCCACCTCGGGTCGGGCTGCCGGTTCCCAGCTGAGTCGAGGTCGATCGCCCCAGAGCCGCTCGAGTTGGTAGAAGTCGCGCTGTTCCTGCTGGAAGACGTGAACCACGAAGGCGCCGTAGTCCATCAGCACCCACTCCCGATCGTCGAGACCCTCGATGCGGACCGGGGCTGGTCCGTCGTCTGCTTTCAGCTGCTCTTCGATCGAGTCCACGATGGCATGGACCTGGCGAGGGTTCGAGGCGCTGGTCACGACGAAGTAGTCGGAGACCGCGAAGACCTCGCCGACGTCGATGATGACCGTGTGGGTGGCCTTCTTGTCATCGGCGGCAGTGGCGGCGCGGCGGACCCAGCGCACCAACTCGTCGGCTTCGCTCACGTGCTCTCCCAGTCGGTGCCGACGACGATCGTGAGGTCGACCGGCAGATCCGGATTCTCGGCGAACGTCACCGAGGCGCCGATCTCGGCCGCAAGCGTGTCCGCCTGCGCCTCAGCGGCCGCCTGATGGTACGTGACCGTCGTCCGGGTGACACCGAATTCGGACGCGTTTCCGATCACCGACACCTCCACACCGAGGTCGACCAGGGCGTCGAGTGCGTCGTCGCGGAGCCGGGGAAGATCGGTGCCGTTGAGGAGGCGGACCCTGGGTTGCTCAGTGCGGGGAGGAGCGATCGGCAGAGGCACCATCTGGCTGGCCTTCTCGGCGAGCCAGAGGCGGTGATCGTCGTTGAGATCGTAGATCGGTCGATCGTCACCGAATTGGGCCGGGAGCGAGGGCAGCAAGGCGACGTCGACCGACCCGCCACCCAGAGAACGGAGATAGGGCGAGAGGCCATCCTCGAATGGCAGTGTGGCCGCCAGCAGATCGTCGGCACGGCCGATCTCGCGGAGCCAACTCTCCCAGAGGTCGAGCTGGCGCTCGTTACGACTGGCATCGGGCTCACCCGGGTTCCGGAACGCATAGACCTCCGCCGCCACCGCG
>CAYFLT010000149.1:0-1903 GCA_964344055.1 uncultured Candidatus Nemicrothrix sp. | reverse complement strand
TTGCCCCTTCCCCAACCAGATCTCCGTCTCACCGTTGCCGGTTTCCTGACGAAGATCGTCGGCGAGCGCGAAGGGGATCGGTTCGACCAGCCGCATGAGCGAACGGAGGTCATCGGTGTCGACCTCCATGGTCTCCAGGAACCCGAAACCGAACATCTCGGCCACCAGTTCCTCCACCCGCGAGAGTCCGCCCTGTTCGTAGGCGTCGGCGAGGAGGATCGGATCGAGTCCGTCGACCTCGTCCGCGGTGATCAACAGGTCGGCGCTGACCAGCACCGCCTGCCCACCGTCTTCGAGCAGGGTCTGGGCCATGACGGTGACCCCCACTAGTTCGCCGTCGACCACATGCGCCACCATCAGCGTCGGGGTGGGGTCGACGAAGGCCTCGTAGCCGGGCGCGCTCGGATCGGTGACGATCTCGACCAGATCGCCATCCGTCGAGTCGAGGACCACCTTGGTGCCGTGGCGCCACAGCAACATGACCGCGACCCCCGCGGCCACGATGATCAACGGGAACACGAAGCGGAAGAAAGCGTTCGCCTTGGGCGCCGGTCGACGGCGACGTCGGACCTGGGGCGGTGCAGTCGTCGTGTCGTCGTCGAACTCCTCGAGCAACACCGACTCCTGCGGCTCGGACGTGGCATCGACGGTGGTCATCGACCCGATCCGTAGAGACCGTGCTGTCTCACGAGGTCGATCGCCCCCGCCGGCATCAACGCCTCGACCGGTCGGCCGTCGGCGAAGCGGGTGCGGAGGTCACTCGACGAGATCTCCAGGGCCGGTACGTCCACGACCCGGTGAGGCCAACCCTCCGGGGGCCTTCCTCCTTGGCGGCCACCTCGGTCCACCACGACGGTGGTGGCCGCGCGACACACATCCGCGGCGCGCTTCCACGTGTCGAGCCCCATCGCGGCATCGCTGCCGACGATGAGGAACAGCTCCGCGGCGGGGTTCTCCGCGGCGAGAGCCTCGAGCGTGTCGGCGGTGTAGCTCTCGCCCCCTCGCTCGATCTCGATGGTGGAGACCTCGATCCCCTCGACCTCCCCGATCGCGGCTCGGGTGAGCTCGAGTCGGAGGTCCGCGGGTGTCACGGAACCGACCGCGGACTTCTGCCAGGGATCATTGGCGACTACGAGCAACACGGTGTCGAGCCGCAGTTGGTGGCGCACTTCCAGCGCGATGGCGAGGTGGCCGTGGTGGGGTGGGTCGAAGGTGCCACCGAACACTCCGATGCGCTTCGCCGACCCGTCGTTCACCGGAAGCAGTCTACGCACATGGCCCCGTCCGCGGTCATCGCCGGCCGCTCCTGCGGGCCAAAGGTCCCGGGTGGGCCATCGGACCCGTTACCAGTTAGCCACGTGACCAACACCGGGCTATGACACATGTCACAAAGAAAGCACGGGACAAACCGATGGGTGTGTAGTTCAATACATCGGCCGGACCGGAGTGCGGCGCGCGTCGTTGGAGCGAGCACACGGTACCTCTTTCCCCCGCAATAACCACCAAGTTGGGAATACCGCGCCTGCGGTTCCCGTTGAGCGAGTTGTCATGAGTGATTCTGTTGGACAGTACTTGAACGAGATTGGCGCAGTTGCCCTTCTCAACGCGCAAGAAGAGCGCGAGCTGAGCCAAATCATCGAAAAGGGTTTCGAGGCCCGCGCCCGCAAGGAAGCCGGCGAGAAGGGCCGTGAGCTGGACAAGGCAATCCGCGAAGCAGCGGCTGCCAAGGACCGGTTCATCCGCGCCAACCTGCGCCTCGTCGTGAGCGTCGCCCGCCGCTACCCGCTGCCCCCGGGCATGGAGCTGCTGGACCTCATCCAGGAGGGGAACCTCGGCCTCGAGCACGCGGTCGACAAGTTCGACTGGCGCAAGGGCTTCAAGTTCTCCACCTACGCCACCTTCT
>CAYFLT010000148.1:363-5673 GCA_964344055.1 uncultured Candidatus Nemicrothrix sp. | reverse complement strand
TGGACCGGCTCCTCCTGGACCGGCTCCTCCTGGACCGGCTCCTCCTGGACCGGAGCAGGCTGGCAGTGACGACGACGACCGAACCGACGAGGGCGGCCTCCGTCCGAGCAGACTCTCCGCAGCAGCGGGTGACCCGGCTGGCCGCAGCCGTGTTGATCCCGATGCTGGCGGCGCTCGTCTCCCTCGTCGGGGCGGTCCCGTTCTCCCAGCAGGGCAACCTCGCCCTGCTGCTCATCGTGGTCGGGTTCGTGGTCAGCGAGCCCCTGGTCTTTCACATCGAGGCCCGCCAGGAAGCGGTCAGCATGTCCCCGACGGACATCCCGCTCGCGGTGGGCCTCCTGGTCCTCTCCCCTCTGTCGCTCGTCGCGGCCCGGATCGTGGGCTCGGCCCTCGGTCTGCTCATCTGGCGCCGGCCGCCCCTGCTGAAGCTGCTCGTGAACCTGACCGCCTTCACCGCGGAGGCGATCGTCGCGTCCCTCGTGCTCCGGTTGCTGGTCGACACGCACCAACCGGTCTCGGTGGTGATGTGGCTGAGCTTGATTCTCGCGATCTTCGTCGGGCTGACCGTCGGCGGGCTGGTCATCGCCACCGCCATCTCGTTCTTCGAGAACAACCTCGCCGAGCTCCTCCGCAAGGAGATCTGCTACTCGTACATCTTCTATCTGCCCGGTGCCGCCCTCGGCGCGTCGCTCGCCATCCCGCTCCTCGTCGAACCGTGGCTGCTGTTGATCTTCGGCCCGCCCGCGCCCGCGATCTGGCTCGGTCTTCGGGCGTACGGCCGCCTGATGCACCGATTCACCGACTTGCGACAGATCCACGAATTCAGCAGCCAGGTCGCCCGCACGACCCACCTCCAGGAGCTCCTCGACACGGCAGCGTCGGAGATCGCGATCCAGCTACGTGCCGGATCGGTTGCCATCCTGATCTGGGACACCGGTTCCGGCAGTGCCGTGGCGAACCACGGAGCGAAGGACCTGGTGGCGAGCATTCCGCCGACCTACGAAAGTGATGCGCTCCGTCGGTTCCACGAGCCCCAGACCGTCGTCGAGACCGACTCGCTGTTCGATGGGCTGACCTCCCAGGGCGTCCACGATGCGCTCGCGGTCGTGCTCGACTCCAACGACACACCCTTGGGTCTACTGATCGTCGCTGACCGCACCGGCGCGATCCAGCGCTTCGATGCCGACGATCAAGGTCGACTCCACACCATCAGCGAGCAGCTCGCGGTGGCGGTCCGCAAGGTGCAGATGCAGCAGCAGATCCAGCACGACGCGACCCACGACCGCTTGACCGGACTGCCGAACCGCCTCTTCTTCGAGGCGTGGGCCCGCATGACCGTGGGTGGCCCCGAGAGTCTTCAGGACGCTCTGTTGATGGTGGATCTCGATCGGTTCAAGGAGGTCAACGACACCCTGGGCCACGCGGCGGGCGACGAACTGCTCCGCCAGGTCTCCGAGCGTCTGGTCGGCTGTGTGGCCGAGAGCGACCTCGTCGCCCGGTTCGGCGGTGACGAGTTCGCCATCCTGGCTCCCGGTGCAGGTCTCCACGAGGCCGAGCTCCTCGCGGCCCACATCACCGAGGCGCTCGAACGGGCTTTCGTACTCGAGGACACGCCCGTGGCAATCGGATCGAGCATCGGGATCGCGATCGCACCCGAACACGGACGAACACCCGAGATGCTGGTTCGGCGCGCGGACCTCGCGATGTACGACGCCAAGCGGCGCCACAGTCGGGCCCAGGTGTTCAGCGAGGACATCGAGGGTGCCAACTCGGTCCGTCTCGCCCTGCTCGGCGACCTTCGCGATGCGCTGGCCCGCGGAGCACTGAACGTCTTCTTCCAGCCCAAGACGGATCTTCGCACACGCGAGGTGGTGGCGGTCGAAGCGCTGGCCCGCTGGAACAGCCCCGTTCACGGTCCAGTCGGACCCGACGTCTTCATCCCCCTCGCAGAACAGGCGGGTCTCATCACCGAGCTCACCGACTTCGTCCTCGACTCCGCTCTCCGAGCCGCCCGGCACTGGTCCGACCTCGGCTACGAGATCGGCGTTGCCGTGAACCTGAGCCCGCAGAGCCTGCTCAACGAGCGTCTTCCCGAGATCATCGGAGCTCGCCTGACCCATCATCGGGTGCCCGCCCGACTCCTCACCGTCGAGATCACCGAGCAGACGGTTCTGGCCGATTCCCCCCGTACAAATCGGATCATCGAGGAACTGGATCGGCTCGGCGTGAAGTTCTCCATCGACGACTTCGGCACCGGCCACTCGTCCCTGGCGAACCTACGCCGGCTCCCGATCTCCGAACTGAAGATCGACCGGAGCTTCGTCCAGGACATGCTGGTGGAGCACGCCGACGAGGTGATCGTGAAGTCGACCATCGATCTCGGCCACAACCTCGGGTTCGACGTGCTGGCCGAGGGGGTCGAAACCCCCGGAGTCGTCGATCGCCTCCGTTCGCTCGGCTGCGATCTCGTACAGGGCTACGGCATCTGCCGACCCCTGCCCGCCGATCAGCTCGAGCGCTGGCTCCGGACCGCCGATGCGCGACGGCTCCGGACCCAACCCAACCCGGCCGAACCCCTCGACCTCGGCTAGGTCCCGAGGCCGCGTTCGGCCGACCAGCGCGCCTCGTCCTCTCCGATCGGAGTCGATGGTGGTCCATCGGTCCAGGCCCACAGCTCCTCGGAGATCGCACGCCAGTTGGCGGTGACATCGAGCTTGCCCATGAGCGAGAAGAGACCGAGGTTGATCCGCTGGATGAGGGCGAAGGTGGGCGGCACGTTGGTGTGCTTGAGGATGGCGTGGGTCTTGGCGTCGAAGGTCTGGTAGAGCAACTTCGAGCTGTACTCGCTGGTGATGGTCATGGGCGCGTCGTCGAGGATCAGCTCGTAGTAGCTGGCGAACCAGTCGAAGATCTCCTCGTCAGTGAACGGGGCACCGGGCCGCAGCACCTTCACTTCATGCGCGGTTCGGCGGAACTCGGCAGGGTCCCGATCGATCATGGCCCGGATCAGGCGGGCGAACTGCTCGACCTCGTCGGGCTCGAAGTGCTTGACGAGACCGAAGTCCAGGAAGGCGACCCGGCCGTCCTCGGCGAGTAGGTAGTTGCCCGGATGGGGATCACCGTTGAACACGAAGTTCCGGTTGAGGCTCCGGAAGACGAAGCGGTAGAGGATCTCGCCGACGCGCTGGCGCTCCTCGGGAGACCGGTCGTAGATCGCCTCGAAGCGGTCGCCCTCGACGAACTCGGTGGTGAGGACCTCGGAGGTCGACAACTCGTCGATGGCGTCGGGAACCCAGATGTGGGGATGATCTCGGTAGTCGTCGGCGAATCGCCGCTGGTTCTCCGCCTCCCGCCGATAGTCCAGCTCCTCGGTTATCCGGGCCCGGAGCTCCTCGACGAGTTCGGTCGGGTCGAGGCCCGGAAACACCATGCCGAGCAGCATGGCGATGGTTTCGGAGTTGTCCATGTCCGCCTCGATCGCGGGGGCGATGCCGGGGTACTGGACCTTCACGGCGACATCGCGACCGTCGATGGTCTTCCCTCGATGGACCTGGCCGATCGACGCGGCCGCGATCGGTTCGGAATCGATGGATTCGAACAGCTCGTGGAGGGGTCTCCCGAGGGAGCGTTCGATCTCGGTGAGCGCGAGATCACCTGGCATCGGCGGCGCGTCAGCACGTAGGCCGGCGAGTGCCTCCCGCATGGGCTCGGGCATTCCCTCGTCGAGATAGCTGGCCATCTGGCCGAGCTTCATCATGGCGCCCTTCATGTGACCGAGGGCGGCAACCACGTCGGCGGCTTCGCGCCGCTCGAGTTCGGCCTGGAGTCGACGACGTTGCTCATCGCCGGCCAGGCGGGACCGGGCGCGGGTCCAGGTGCGATCGGTGGTCCGGCGCACCGCCAGCCGCGCCATCTCGGCCCCCCGCTGGACCCGCCCGAACGAGGAGATCGGACCGATGGGCGCCACCACCGCGGGCTGACGGCGACGAACGAACTCTGCGATGCCGAAGGCGCCAACGGCCCCGATCAGCAGCTGGCGAAGGCGCCGCACCGGCGCCGACTCAGTCCGCGACCGGATCAGTCGAGGCGCCGACCTCGTCAGTCAATCGAGCGGCCAGTTCCTCGGCCCGATCGAGATCGTCGGCATCGAGCGCGTCGAGCGCCGACTGGACCGTCTCGAGATCGGACTCCAGCGCGTCGAGCTCAGGGTCGCCCGCGTCGGGCTCGACCTCGTCGGGCTGACCCTCCCCGCGCTCGACCTCGAGTTCGCCGACCTCGTCGGTGCCGTCCTGCATCGCGCCGAGGGTAGCCAGCGCAGAGGGGTGCGCGGTGGTCAGCGGATGATCGACTCGAACTGGGTGGCGGCCATCTCCACGAATACGTCCGGCGCTTCGTGGTGGACGAGATGGCCCACGCCGGGGATGAGCTCGAGGCGAGCGTTGGCCCCGATCGCGGCCGCCGTGTCGATCGCCATGGCGTCGGTGCCGTACTGATCGGCGTCGCCCTGGGCCACGAGGGTGGGCACCTCGACCGCAGCGAGAAGCGGACGGATGTCCCACGACCGGAAGTCGTCGCCCACCCACACGCCGCTCCAGGCCTCGAAGATCGAGACGGCGTCATCGTGGTGGCGAGAGAGGCCACCGACGAGGCCGTCGGGATCCGCCCGCATGCCTTCGATGACCTCGACGTTGATCGGTTCCACATACGAGTGCGCCGCGAACGACGCCACACCCGACTGGCCGTCGGGGTGATCGGCGGCGTGGATGAGCACGATCGAGCCGCCGTCCGACAGCCCGACCAGGAAGGGATTCTCGAGCCCGAGACGAAGGATCAGCTCGTGGAGGACCCCGGCTTCACGGTGGAGCCAGTCGGCCGGCCAGGGCCCGGTCGGGATCGGCCGAGACGACCCGTGCCCGGCCCGGTCGTACGCCATGACGGTGGCGCCGGTCCGTGCGGCAAGCCCGGCGGGGGCACCCCGCCACTGGGTGATCGAGCCCAGACCGTCGTGCAGCATCACGATTTCGGCAGGGCCCGTGCCCCACGTCGCAGTGTCGACAGAGACGCCCGCGACGTCGATCCGCTCGAGTACCGGGTCGGTCATCGGGTGGGGCCGGGGCTCAGAGACACACGTATTCGAAGTCGACCGGCCTGGTGTTGATCCCGCTGGCGGGCGGAGCGATCCATCCGGCCATCTTGCCCGGTTCGTGCTGGGCGACCATCAACGACGCAACGTGGGCTCGCTCCTCGTCGGAGGGGAGGAACTCCGCCACCGAAGCCTCCCACTCGGCCTCGCTGAGGATCCGACCGTCA
>CAYFLT010000148.1:0-235 GCA_964344055.1 uncultured Candidatus Nemicrothrix sp. | reverse complement strand
CGAGGTTCACCAGCGCCCGCGCCGTCATCGACTCCTCCTGATAGCCGCCGTCGACCACCGTCGTGTAGATGCCGTCGTGGGCCATGAGGACGTGGTCGTCCTCGAAGGTGTCCTCGGCGAAACGCCCCTTCAACCCGGCGGCGTAGTAGTTGGCCGCATTCGTGGAGCGTTCGGAGCCGAACAGGTCGAGAGACACCGAGTAGTGGAAGTTGATGTAGCGCTGGATGGTGTCGAG
>CAYFLT010000147.1:0-5673 GCA_964344055.1 uncultured Candidatus Nemicrothrix sp. | reverse complement strand
CCGCCAACCAATGACACCGACCACCCCGGTTACACACACCGTTCAGCAGTCCCGGTGTCGGAGGGGCGAATTTAACCCAAAGTACACGCGCACCTTGGAGCGCCGAACTGGACGCCGCATGAGGGTATCGCCTGGTCAGATGGGTCCCTATCGAGGGTTTGGTAGCCGGCGACCGAGGCGCCAACGGCGTCTTGAACCGGGAATGATGCCGCTGCCAGAGCGTAATCCACGTCGATCGATGGTCAGTTCCGCGCAGCGTGAGACACCGGCCCGTGCAGGGCGAAGGCCGCGGAGTGGTCCTTGGAGTGGCCTGTAGGGTGCCGCCTGGCGGCTTGGTCAGTGGGAACGAACCGACCATCGTGGTGATCCAAGCACGCTGACACGATCGTAGAGTCCCTCGGGTGAATCACCGTTCGTTGAAGACCAATCCTGAGACCTGGGTTGGGCGTGAGTCGTTGGTCGCCCGGAATGTGGCGAGACCGATGTTGCGCTTCTTGGCTCAGGAGACCGCGTCGGGTGTCGTCCTTGTCGGCGCGACCGTTGCTGCGTTGCTCTGGGCGAATTCCGGTTGGTCCGGGTCATACCACGACTTCTGGTCCGCCGAGATCGAGTTCGGTCTCGGCGCCTGGCATCCGCTCGACCACGGCGGTCATCCGCTCTCCCTTAGGCAGTTCGTCAACGACGCGCTCATGGCGGTCTTCTTCTTCGTGGTTGGCCTCGAGATCGCCACCGAGTTTGTAGCCGGAGAGCTCCGGGACCGGCGCGTTGCGGCACTCCCGGCAATCGCAGCCGTCGGCGGAATGGCTATCCCGGCTCTGCTCTACACCGTGTTCAATGGTGCAGGCGTCGGTGCACGCGGTTGGGGGATTCCCATGGCGACGGACATCGCGTTTGCCGTCGGCGTGCTCGCACTCATGGGTTCGCGGGTGCCGCGCCAGCTGAAGATCTTCATGCTGACGTTGGCGATCGTCGACGACATCGGTGCCATCTTGGTGATCGCGATCTTCTACACGGACAGCGTCAGCTTCGGCTGGTTGGCGGCGGCCGTCGTCGGACTTTCGTTGATTGCAGGGCTGCGTCACCTCCGCGTGTGGTACACGCCGATCTACGCGGTTGTGGGCTTGGCGGTGTGGTACGCGACGTTCCGTTCGGGTGTGCATGCAACGATCGCCGGCATGGCGCGCGGTCTGCTCGTCCCATCGATCCCGCTTCCGGGCTCGCGCCGGTTCGAGGCGCTCGAGGACCTCATGAGCGGCGACTCTGTTGATCCCGCGGAGGTTCGACTCGCGGCCTGGCGTCTGCGGGAGTCGGTGCCGGTCTCGACGCGGCTCATCGGATTGGTCAGCCCATGGACGGGCTTCGTCGTCGTCCCGATCTTCGCGCTCGCGAACGCCGGCGTGACGCTGTCCGGGGACACGATCGCCGACGCGGCTGCCTCGCCCGTGACCCTCGGTGTCGTGGTCGGGCTGGTCCTGGGCAAGCCAGCGGGAGTGATCCTGGCCACCCTGGCCGCCAAACGCATGGGGATCGCGGTACTCGCCCCGGGACTCACGACACGCCACGTGGTCGGCGGAGGCGCGGTGGCCGGCATCGGGTTCACCGTCGCGTTGTTCGTGGCCGGCCTGTCCTTCACGAACACCGCGCTCACCAACGAGGCGGTCATCGGGGTTCTCGCGGCATCGGTGATCGCCGCCGCAGCCGGTGTCGCGATCCTCGCCACCGCGCCAGCGAACGCCGAGCCGCTCCATGACGAACCAGTGCTGTGACTGGCCACAGGCGCGATGTCTGACCATATGCGCAGTTCGTCATATGCTCAGGCACATGTACGCAGTGACACGAATCGAAATCGCCGTCAGCCTTGAGGACGCGTTCGCGGCGGGGACGGCCTCCGGCGCCTACCTTGCGGAGTACGCCGCCAATCACGGTGCCCGCCAGGCGGTCCTCCAAGTATTGGGCCGTTTGCATCGCGAGGACTATCACGAGCTCCGCGAGCTGTGGGCTGAGCTACGCGACGTCCCGGTCGAGCCATGAAGCTCCGATGGCGGCGAGGCGACAGGGGCTCGAGCAAACGAGACGCCATTGTGGCGGAGTTGCGTGCGACGCAGGCGACCGACGAGCACGGCCGGCTGCTCGGCGCACGAAAGTCAGCGCACCGCGCAGCACTCGCAGGAGCGGATCTCCAGGGCGTCGATCTCCGATTCGCCTGGGCCAGCGTGCGCAACGCCAGCTGGGATGGGTCGACGCGCTGGCCGGCCGGGTTCAGTCCGCAGCGGCCGAGCCACGCCGGCCCGCTCCTCCACTAGCCGCTGGACGATGATCGATCCGTTTGCGGCGAACCGAACTCCACCGACTCGAGGTCGGCCAGGAGATCGCCAGCGCTGGTCAGCGATCTCGTGATGATCTCCTTGGCGACCTGCAACAGATCGAAGATCTGCGAGTCGACGACCGAGTAGATCATCGCGTTGCCATCACGTTCCGAGGCGACCACTCCGGCCCGGCGAAGGACAGCCAGCTGCTGGGACAGATGCGAGGACTCGATGCCCACATCGGGCTGCATCTCCGACACCGACATCGGCCGGTCCCGCAACAGCTCCAACACGCGGATCCGGGCCGGATGCCCAAGCGTCTTGAAGTACTCGGCCTTGACCTCGTACACGGGACGAGTCACGACGCCCACCGCAGCGAGAGCATCTGCCAGTGTTATCACATCGTCAGATGCTTAGCGCGAAACGAGTCGATCACCTAGTGGTGCCGAGCGTGAGCGAAGAGTCGCTCGAGAACCTCGTGTTCGGTGCGCACTCACGGCGACGCCGCCGGTTCGGCAGCGATCACCGCGAGCGCGTACTCGCGGTTCCGCAATCGGCTCGCAGGGGCCGCCGGGGAAAGGAGGAACGCTTCAACCGGCTCCACCGGTTCTATGTGACAGCACTCGTGGGTTTGTTCCGCGGTTATCTCGAAATCGGCCTCCGCTCACGCTTGGACAAGTTCGAGATCCACAGCGTCATGATGGCACCATTCCCCCACCGCCGAAGCCTCGTCGCGCGCCGGCGCGGCGCCTGGTGCTCACAACTATGGCCATTGGGGCGGTCATCGGCGGCGCAGTCGGCGAACCTGCTGCCCGCCAGCTCCCGGGCAACCAGCTGCAATGGCTCGGCGGCATAGGTTGCTGCCACCGCGCCTGCTACCGCCACCCAGCGCTCAGCTGAGTGTCTCGTGGAGGCGGGCATACTCGAGTACGAGGTCGATGCGGTAGCCGAGAACCGCCGCGTCGAACCACGGGTAGATCTCACGGAGTTCGTTGGACGGCCGATGCACCGCTCCGGTTCCGAAGATCTGGTCGGCGTAGCGGCCGTGCGTGATCGTCCACGTTATGTCCACATCGGTCACGAAGCCGCTGGCGGACTGACCTGGTGCCAGTCGCTGAGTCAGGCGTTCGATGGTGGTCTCTTGCGGTGAACCACAGCGGTCGTGCCAGTGCAGGCCGCGACCGAGGTCGAACGCCCACGGAGCAGCCGCGACGGCTGTCGAGCTCAGGCGATCAAGGCCCGGACACAGCTCCCCGAGCACAGCGCGCAGCGCGTCGGCAACCTCAGCGTGAATGGCGTGTCCGATCTCGTCGGCAACCGGGCCGAGGATCTGAACGAGCCGCGCGTCGATGAAGGGCGAGGGCGACCCAGATCGGCTGGTCACGGTGCTCCGCCGTCGCCTGGCATCTGCGTCGCGGTTGGTGTCATTGGCCTCACGATACCCGCCGCGTTCGGCGACACCAGAAGCGTCGTGTCGGTAGAGCGCGCCAACCCTCGCGGTAGGTTGGCGACGTGTTCGATGACTTGCTGTCGGCCAACGTGCACTACCAGGCGAGGTACCATGACCCCGGGATCAGCGGCACAGCCGGTCGCGAACTTGCGGTCTTGACCTGTATCGATTCCCGAATCGACCCCCTCGCGATGCTGGGGCTTCGTGCAGGCGACGCCAAGATCATCCGGAATGCAGGCGCACGCGTGACCCAGGATGCGCTCCGGTCGCTTGTACTCGCCTCGAACTACCTCGGCGCGAAGCGCATCTGCGTTGTGCAACACACAGACTGTGCGATGGCGTCACGCACAAACGACCAGATCGTCGCCGAGCTCGAGGAGTCCACCGGGGTCCGCACGGACTGGGACTTCTTGACGATGTCAGACCAGGCCTCGACACTCCGCCGTGATCTCAAACGACTACGGGCATGTGAGCTCCTTCCGCCGGACACCATCGTCGGAGGGTTCATGTTCGACGTTCACACCGGCGAGCTTCGCGCAGCCGACTGAACGCCCCGGTCAATCGCAACCAGGGGACGGCGAATCAGGGACGGCAAGCAACGATCACGACGAGCTTACTTGTCACTGCATCCTCGCCAGGCTCCGGAATCGACCCGAGAGCCCGGCTCCAGCAATCGCCACCAGGGACACAGCCAGGATCCCGATTCCCGCCACCCGCGCACCGGTCCCGATCCCCTCGTCGAGCACCGACACCACCACGGCGATCGCTCCCGCGATCCAACCAATCGCCGAGATCCGCAGCGAAATGCGTTCCACATGTGTCAAGTCCGGGTCGTCCGCAACAGCGGTGGACGGGGCACCGTCCTCCCGCATCAGGTTCTCGACCCAGCGAACCGGAGAGGTCACGGCCACCACCACGACCGGAGCCCACACCAACGCCACACAGCCGAGTCCAACACTCCCCTTGACCGTCATGCCCTGACCTGCGCCCAGACCCAGGATGATCGCGTCCCCGACATATACCGCCAACGCGGTCGTCAACAACGCCAGCAAGGCCTTCACATACCTCAACACCAGGATCCGCAAACGCAGCACATGACGCGCCATCCCGTGCTCGACCTTCGCGACCTCCTCCAACAGCGGCCTGCTCGTCGACGCGGCCAACGCGAACAGCCCCTGCGCCCGCGTCAGATCGTCGACACCCGTAGCGGCGAGCCCATAGACCCGGAGCTGACCGTCGACCCGCCGTCGGGATAGCTCGTTTCGCGGGACCAACAACTCCACGATTCGAGGATCAGACCGGTGCGCATCCAGCCGCTCCCTCGCGGCTGCCCCCAGCTCATCTCCGGGGAGCTGCAACGAGGTCAGAGTGAAGCGGGGCGTGAACATGTCCCGCCCGTTCCCGCCGAGATGGTTCGCGTGAAAGTAGAAGCGGGTCAGATCCGCGAACAACAGCCACAACGCCATGATCGGGACCAGCAACATCGCCAGCACAGCAACCACCAGCGCAACGTCCGCCGCGCCGACCCCGTCGATCAGCAGCGAACGCAACAACCCTGACACCGAGTCCCGGGCAACCACCGGCAGCACCACCAACAGGCCGGCACCCGACAACAACCCCACCGCGATGCGATGAAACGTCGACAGCCGCACCTCACAGCGCGCCACGAACGCACGCGCCGCAGCGCGCTCATCCGCCGTTAGGTCGATGTCCTGCTCAGCGGGTCTGACCACTCGCCAAGTATGGTCGCTCGGAACCGGAGAACCGACGACACCAGCCACCCCCGTGCCGGCCCGGCCACCGGCCAATCAGGCCCAACTGACTCGGCTCGAGCCCTAATCGAACACTTGTTCGGTGTCGGAGGGGACCGTTGCAGGGAGTGTGTAAGTGGGGTGGTCCGATCTGGTCCGCGGCGTG
>CAYFLT010000146.1:0-5875 GCA_964344055.1 uncultured Candidatus Nemicrothrix sp. | reverse complement strand
TCGGTGGGTTGCTCGATGGCCACGTCGATGTCGTCGACATCGTGGCGTTCGAGAGTGGCTCGGACCCGGTCCATCCCGTCCTCGAACATGAACGGCTGGTAGCGGCTCGTGCCGAGGATGGTGCCACCACGAGGCAGGATCCCGCGGCACTCCTCGACCGTCAGCGGCATGGTGCGATCGTCCAGAAGGCCGCTCCAGCCGTCGAGGAAGCCGACCACCCCGTGGCCCAGATCCCGCTCGGCCTTGCGGACCACCGCTCGGATGACCGCGTTGAGACCGGGACAGTCCCCTCCCCCGGTCAGCACGCCAACCCGCATGGAGTCCTCCCGTCGATGGGCCCTGGTTCGAGGCCGAGTGAGCGGTGCCCACGCTAGCCAGGCTTCGGCGTCGCGCACGCGCATCCGGGTAGGGTCCGCATCCATGGGAATCGTCCTCGCCATCGATGCCGGTACCACCGGCGTCCGGTCGTTCGCCGTCGACGAGACCGGCTCGCCGATCGGCTTCGCCTACCGGGAATTCACCCAGCACTTCCCGCAACCGGGTTGGGTCGAACACGATGCCGACGAGATATGGGAGGCCGTGGTCGCCACCATGGCCGAGTTGCTGGAGACGGTCGATCAGCCGGTGGCCGCCATCGGGATCACCGACCAGCGCGAGACCGTCGTCCTGTGGGACAAGCGGACCGGCCGCCCCCTCCACCGCGCCATCGTGTGGCAGGACCGTCGCACATCGAGCCGTTGTGAGGAGCTCGAGGCAGCCGGCCACCTTCCCCTGGTCCGTCAGGCGACCGGTCTCGTGCTCGACCCCTACTTCTCGGCCAGCAAGATCGAGTGGTTGTTGACCCACGGCGGGGTCCCCGCCGACGAGCATCTGGCGTTCGGCACCGTCGACGCCTGGCTGGTGTGGAACCTCACGAGCGGGGTCCACGCCACCGACTCCACGAACGCCAGCCGGACCCTGCTGTACGACATCCGCAACGAGGAGTGGAGCGACGACCTCTGTGAGATCTTCGGCGTGCCACGGTCGGCCCTTCCGGAGGTTCGGCCGTCGTCTGGAAGGTTCGGGGTCACCACCGCCGACATCCCCACCGGCGCCGGCGTGCCGGTCAGCGGCATCGCCGGTGACCAGCAGGCCGCCCTCTTCGGTCAGGCGTGTTTCGGTCCGGGCCAGGCCAAGAACACCTACGGCACCGGCAGTTTCGTGTTGATGAACGTCGGCACCGTCTGTCCCGAACCGGTCGACGGGCTCCTCACCACCATCGCCTGGACACTCGACGGTCCGAACGGACCCGAGACGACCTATGCGTACGAGGGTGCGATCTTCGCGACCGGTGCCGCGATCCAGTGGCTGAGGGACGGTCTCGGCATCATCGACGACGCGTCGGAGACCGGCCCGCTCGCCGCCTCGGTCCGCGACAGCGGCGGTGTGGTGTTCGTGCCGGCGCTCGCCGGCCTCGGTAGCCCGTACTGGGATCCCCGAGCCAGGGGCACCATCGTCGGCATCACCCGAGGGACGGTACGGGCCGAGATCGCCCGGGCCACGGTGGAGTCGATGGCGTTCCAGACCCGCGACGTCGTCGACGCCATGGCGACCGCGAGCGGCACCGGCGTCACCGATCTCAGGGTGGATGGTGGTGCGTCCGTGATGGATCTGTTGCTGCAGATCCAGGCCGATCAGCTCGGGGTGCCCGTCATCCGATCCGCGGTTGCCGAGACCACCGCACTCGGCGCCGCCTACCTCGCCGGGATCGCCGAGGGCTTCTGGTCGTCGGCGGACGAAGTGGCCTCGCACTGGGCGGCCGATGCCACCTTCTCCCCCGCGGCGGACCGCAGCCCTGCCGACGCGGCCTACGCGATGTGGGGGCGAGCGGTCTCCCGCAGCCGGGATTGGGATCTCAGCGACTGACGGTGCCAGCCGGGCGAGTCAGCCGAGACGGGTGAGCGCACCACGGAGGTTGCGAATGGCCTGATTGGTGCGCTGCTCGTTCTCGATCAGCGCGAAGCGGACGTGCCCCTCTCCGCCCGGGCCGAAACCGACTCCCGGCGAGAGCGCGACGTTCGCTTCCTTGACCAGCATCGACGCGAACTCCACCGATCCCATCTCGCCGTACTCCTCCGGAATCGGCGCCCAGCAGAACATGGTGCCGCGCGGGGGTTCGATCTCCCAGCCGATCCGGGCCAGCCCGTCACACAGGGTGTTGCGCCGGCTCTCATAGATGGCGCACGCCTCGGTCGGATAGTCGGGCGCCTCGTTCATGGTCACGGTCGCCGCGATCTGGACGGGCTGGAACGTGCCGTAGTCGAGGTACGACTTCAGCTTGGCCAGGGCGCCGATGACCTCCGGGTTCCCGGCCATGAACGCAACTCTCCAACCGGCCATCGAGAAGGACTTGGTCATCGAGTACAGCTCGACCGCGACGTCTTTCGCGCCCTCGGCTTCAAGGATCGACGGCGGGAGGTAGCCGTCGTAGCCGAGGTCGGCATAGGCGAAGTCGTGGACGACCAGCACCTCCTGTTCACGGGCGAAGTCGACCACCCGCTGCATGAAGTCGAGATCGACACACGTCGTGGTCGGATTGTGCGGGAACGACAACACGATGACTCGAGGGCGAGGCCAGTTGTATTCGAACCGCTCGAGCAGCGTGTCGAAGAAGTCTCCTTGGCACCGATGGTGTTGATCACCTCGGTGTCAGGGTCCAGCTCCACCCCGAACCGTCGACGGTAGAGACCTGCGAACGCTTCGCGGAGCTTCGGCAGCCCGCGCGACGCCGAGTATCGGTGGTTTCTCGGGTTCTTGGCCGCTTCGATCAGCTTCGCCACCGCCACGTCGGGCGACGCGAGATCGGGATTGCCGAACCCGAGGTCGATGACGTCCTCACCCGCTCGACGGGCCTCGATCTTGAGCGAGTCGATGATGGTGAAGACGTATGGGGGGAGTCCGTTGATACGGCGGAATTCCATCACCGGAGGCTACTCAGGCGTCGTCCTCACACGAACGCCGGGACCTCGATGCACCGCGCCGTCCCGTACTCCTGATCGGCTGCCCACTCGGCGAGGCCGGCGGTGTCGCCGATCACCATCGTCTGCACGTCGTCGGGCAGGCCGAGCAGGGTGTCGAGCGCCTCGAGTGGCGCGTCACCCATCAGGACGACCAGCGGGATCGCGCCACCTCGCCCTCTCGGAATCCGCGAGGTCACGGCCTCGATGCCCCGAGGTCCGTCCGATGACCGGTTGAACCGGTGCTCGGCCAACCGCTCGAGCACCTTGGCCCCCTCGAGGAGTTCGAGCTTCGCATCATGCTCCTCGGCGAGGGTGAGCTCGGTGGCGGCGAGCATGTGCAGCTCCAGACGGATCCGGGTGACCTCCAGCAGAGCGTCGCGCATCTCCGCCACCTCGCCTTCGGCTTCCCACATCGCCTCCCGCTCCTCGTCAAGCCGGTCCACCCGTGACCCGTCGCCGAGCAGGATCAGTTCGCGGAGTTCTGCGGCCGCCCGCTCGCGGTCCCGCAGGATCCTCACGGCCGCGTCGTCGGCTGCGGCCAGCACCGCCGACCAGGTGTCGCCGAGTGCGATCAGGGCGGCATCGGAGTGAAGGTCCTGATGGCCGACAGCATGGGCCGCGTCGAGCGTCGCACGCAGGTGCCCGAGCGCATCGTCGGCCCCCGCTCCGACCGAGGCCGCCTCGACCCGGTTCGCGAGCAGGGCACCCACCAACACGTCGGGATCGTCGTCCTCTGAGTCGGCGTACGGATCGGCACCGAGAAGATCGACGGCACGATCCAGCGCCTGATCGATCGCGTTGAGAACGGACTGGAGCTCGGTGTCGCGTTCGAGGCGGGCCATGAGCTCGGCCCACTCGATCTCGGCGGCCTCCAGCTCGGCGCGACTCCTCTCGTAGCACTCCAGCCGCTCGGGACTGACCGAGGCCATCCCGTTCCCCATCCGGAATGCCGCCCAGGTGGGGTAACCGATGGCCTCGAGCGCATCGTTGAGCTCGGTCTTGGCCTGGGCGAACTCCTTCTTCGACGCGCCTCGTCGCATCGAGCGACCGGACCGAGCCTCGAGTTCCAGCACTCGCTCGTGGAGCCGCTCGAGTTCGGCCGCCTCCTCGGGGAGCACGCTGCGAGGCACCGCGGCATCCTCGGCCGCACGCGCCGCGGCACGGGCGGCATCGAGTCGGGCGGCAAGTGCCTCGGTGCCGCCGCCGGCGGCTTCCATCCTGGACTCGAGACCGACGAGCCGTTGGTGCAACGACGACCAGGCCGCGGCGAGCGCTGCGGATTCCGGGCACTGCACGGACCCGTTGGAGAGCGCGGCGCGGGCGGCTGCTACTGCAGCGGCGAGAGACGGACGGTCCCCCGCGGGCAGTTCTGACAGGTGGGCGTCGAACGACTGCACCAGCGATTCGAGCTGTTCGATCCGCGCCGACACATCACCCATGCCGGTCCATGGGTCGGGACGGTCGGCGAGGCGAGCGGCGCGAGCCAGGGCGCCGTCCGCTCGGTCGAGTCGCGCGCCGGCCTCACTGTCGACCCGGGCGGTGGTAGCGGCGAGTCGCGCCTGCATGTCCGAGCGGATGCGGCCCGACCCGCTGAGTTCCTCGGCGAGGTCGGCGATGGCGTCCTCGATGGTCTGGCAGGCGTCCACTGCGGACTGGTGGTCGCGAGCCGCCTCACTTCCGGCGGCCGCCGGGTCCGCGGTCACTTCGAGCAGGTTGGTCGCCTCGACGATCAGCGCCGCGTCCGACGTGGCGCCGAGCAGGTCGAGGGCCCGCTCGAGCGTCATGACGATGCCGTGCACTTCGACCGTGCCGGTCCATTCGAACGTCTCCCCGCCGGCCACGGCATGGACGAAGCCGACCATTGCGACGCGGGCAGCCGGATCGAGCCCCCGGAGGACGGTGATCCTCGGGTGGAGCTCGATCCCGTCACCCACGGGGCTCGGCCGGAGGTCCACGAATCGCATCATCGGTCCATCGGCACCGATGTCGTCGAGTTGATGGGGTGTCGTCGAAGGGAACGGCCCGCTGAACTCAGGATTCTTCGGGGGTTCCCGAGCCGCTGGCGGCATCCGCATCGTCGTCGGCGGACGGACGCGGTTGACCGGCGAAACCCGCCGCGAACGCGTCGAAGACGGACTTCCCGCTGGCCACCACCGATTCGAACACCTCGGGGTCCTCGACGAGGCGTTCGGCCGCCACCGCCAGTTCTCGTAGCGACGCCACGACCGCACCGGCCGCGGCCCGGAACTCGGCCATGGGGTCGTCGCCCGGAGGGGAAGCCGCGGCTTCCGGTTCCTCGGACGAGGCGTCGCTCACGACGAACTGCTCTCGATTCTCCGGGTGAAGTCGTCGAGAGCGGTGCGCACGATGCGGGCCTCCGCCCGACGCTTCACGAACCCCGGAAGCGGCACCGAGAGGTCGACGGCCAGGTGGTAGATCACTTCGGTCGAGCCGGGATCGGACGCCACCGGGAGGAACTCGTACTCCCCGTCGAGGCGCTTGGTGATGTCGCCTTCCTGGAGACGCCAGGCGAGTCGACGCGGGTTCGACCCGTAGAAGTACCGGAGCGTGTAGGTGGTCGAGCGGCCCATCGCCGCTGCCCGGAATTCGACGTCGACCGCGCGGCCTTCGTCGTCTCGGGAGAGGATGCGAGCCATCTTGATGTCCGAGGCCCACTCCGGGTAGCGCTCGCAGTACTCCTCAACGGAGGGGTCTGCGCCAGCGCGGTGGCGCTTGGAGAACTCCTCGGCGAGGGCTTCGACGGGGCGACCGCCGTCGCGCTGGTGGGGGCGGACGGGACGTCGGTGCCTGCCGAGCGGGTGGACGTGCGCGGCGCCGTGCTCATCGAGGCGGCGGCGCCAGCGGGCCTGACACCG
>CAYFLT010000145.1:0-6098 GCA_964344055.1 uncultured Candidatus Nemicrothrix sp. | reverse complement strand
GGCCCACTCCGCGAGCAAGCCATGCTAGATGTCCCCTTCACGCGCGGCAGTCCCGAGGTCTGGGATATCGACTGGCAACCTCGCTACTGCCTCCCCGACGAACCACCCATCTCCTCTCTGGCCGCGAAGACCCCCGGTGTGGAGTGGTCGCCCCGAGTGATCGCACCCGTGGTGTTCGGCGGGCTCCCGGTGGCCATCCTCGACGTGCAGGTCGACGACGACCCTGCCTCCAAGCCGGTCCTCAAGGCCATCGGCACGATCTCCCACCTCCTCCACGAGGTCACCCAGCGGGGGCGGGCCAACCGGCTGTTCTCGACCACCTTCGACTCGGCACCCACCGGCCAGCTACTCCTCGACGAGAACGGGGTCATCCAGGCCGCCAACGAGGCGATCCGCAAGCTCGGCGTCGGCGAGGTCGGCCAACCCTGGACCGACGTCGATCCGACGTTCCGGCCGGATCGTCCGGAATACGAGTTCCGGGTGATGCTCGGTCGCCACGTCCGATGGATCCGGGTTCGAAGCTCGACGATCACCGTCGGCGAGCTCCGGCCGATCACCGTGGTCCATGTAGAGGACACCACCAGCCAGCGGGCGAGCCAGGCGATCCTGGAGTACGACGCGACACATGACCAGATGACGGGACTCGGGAATCGCCGGCTCCTCGACGACCGCCTGACCACCGCGGTTCGTGAAGGGGCGGCGACGGTGATCATGGTGGACGTCGATCGCTTCAAGGTCATCAACGATTCCCTCGGGCATTCCGCGGGCGACGCGGTCCTTCTCGCGCTCGCCGATCGCCTTCGGATGACCGTCCGAGGCGACGACCTCGTGTGCCGCTTCGGCGGTGACGAGTTCTCCATTCTGGTGTCGGGAGAGAGGGAACGGCACGAACTGGTCGGGCTCGCCTCCCGCCTGCTCGAGGTGCTGAGAGAGCGGGTCGAGGTCGACGGGTTCACGGTCATCCCAACGTGTTCACTCGGTATCGCCACCGCCATCCAGGGCGAGGATCCCGAGACTGTGCTCCGCCACGCCGACGCCGCGCTGGGAACCGCCAAGAAGGCGGGCCGGGACTGCTACGCCTTCTTCGACCCCCAGGACACCGAGGCGCTCCGGAACCGCCTGGCGTTGGAAATGGGCATCCGGGCCGGGATCGAGCGGCGTGAGTTCTTCCCCTGGTTCCAGCCCGAGTACTCGCTCGACACCGGCCGGGTCATCGGGCTCGAAGCGCTCGTGCGCTGGAAGCAACCCGGGGCCGGGGTGGTCCCGGCCTTCACCTTCATCGATGTGGCCGAGGAGATCGGGCTTGCGCCTGCGATGAGCGAACTCGTGCTCGAACGCAGCTGTGAGCTCGCCCGGGGCTGGCACGACGCCGGCCACGAAGTGAAGGTACGCGTGAACATCACCGCCGCCCAGCTCCAGAACGAGAACCTCGAGTTCGACGTTGTGGCGGCGCTGCAACGGCACCAACTCAGTCCCGAGATGCTCTGCCTGGAGGTCACCGAACGGTCGCTCCTCCTCGATGTCGAACAGGCGATCGACACGCTCGGGCGCATTCGCAACGAGGGAATCGAGGTCGCGGTCGACGACTTCGGAACCGGGTTCAGTTCACTCGCCTGGCTGAAGCGGCTTCCGGTCGACATCTTGAAGATCGACCGGGCGTTCGTTCAAGGCGTCGCGCGGGACCGAGCCGACCGTGAGATCGTCCGGACGATCATCGGACTGGCCCGAGCGCTCGATCTCGAAGTGGTGGCCGAAGGCGTCGAAGATCCGTCGCAGGTCACCGTCCTGCAAGAGCTTGGTTGCCGGCGGGCGCAGGGCTGGCTGTGGTCACCTGCCGTCGACCCGATCGAGGTCCCCGCCTTGCTGGCCTCACCGGCGGAGATGCCGGCTCACCCCGAGAAGTAGCGCGCCTCGATACCGTCGAGTACCGCCTCCAGCCCTTCGACCACCCGTTCCTCGGTGGAGACGAGGCCGGCATAGGCCTCCCGGAACCGCACGAGGGCCGGGTCGTCGGACGCTGGGGCCTCGGGTGTTCCCTCGGCCGCCAGTTGGCGGACCATGTTGTGCTCCTGAACGAGGGTGCCGACGACCCAACTCGACGCGACCGAGAAGGCCAGCGCGGCGAGGCGCATGTCATCGGTGACGTCGTCGAAGATCGAGACGACCCGGCTCATGAATTCCTGGCCTCGGCCGGTGCTGGCCGGTCGTTCCACCAGGAGCGGGATCGCGTTGGGGTGCTCCTCGGCGACTCGAACGTAGGTGGCGGCCATCCGGCGGGCTTTCACCCGCCAGTCGCCGTCGGGCTGCCCGTACGCGGCGAGGATCTTGACGTAGAGTTCGTCGGTCACGGCGTCGAGCAGGTCTTCCTTGTTGCTCACGTGGTTGTAGAGCGACATCGCCTCCACACCCAGTGCCGCGCCGAGCTTGCGCATGCTCAGGCCCTCGAAACCGTGTTGGTCGATCAGGGCGAGGGCACCGTCGGCGACGCGCTGCCGGCTGAGGGGAGCGCGCTCCATGACCGTCATGGCCCCGAGTGTAGGGGTACCTCGCGGATGCGAGCGTGTCGGACGATCAGCCCCGTAGCGCGCGGAGGCGCAGGAGGACCTGGTCCCGGGTGGCGTTGGTCGCCGCGGCGAGCGCGTCGACGTCGGCGTCCGGGGGATCGATCAGGGCTTCGGGACCACGTTGGAGCAGGCGCACCAGGTCCAGATACCTCTCCAGGAGGGTGTCGGTGGTCGACGAGAGGGGGAGGCCGACCGAGACTGCACCGACACTTAGCCCGAAGTGGTCGATCTGGAGCTCCGGGCTCTGCGGGAAGGTCGGGCAGGTCTCGATCAACGCCATGGCAGGCAAGGAAACCGCAACCTGGTCTGCCTCGCCTGAGGCGCTCGGATCATTTCGGATGAGCCGCTCGACCTCAGGTGAGCCACTCCATCACCATGAATGCCCCCATACCGGCCGGATCCAGGAGCGCGTCGGCCTCACGGATCCGGCTGCGAGCCCGGAGGGCGGCGAGGTCGCCGGTGGCCGCCCCGGCCTCCCACGCAGCCCGTCCCTCCTCCACGAGGGTCTCGATGCCGTGAGACCTGAGAAACGCCGCCTGCGAACTCACGCTCGCGGCCGGGAAGTCCGTCTGCAGCTGCTCGATGTCGACGTCGGTGGTGATGTCGCACGAGCCCGGATCCTCGTACCAGCGGCGGCGATCGTCGTGTGATCGGTAGGTCCGGAGCCAGCCCACGCCGCGGTCGGCCAACTCGGAGGTGGAAGCGCCATAGTCGAACACCACCATCCGACATCCGGCATGCCGCCGGTGCATCTCCTTCACCCACGAGCGGGCGGCCGACTGGATCGGCAGCCGTGCACCGATCGGAACCGGGCCGGGATCGAGGTCGACCTCGACGGGGCGGCCCGTCCGTGCGACGAACTCCCCCTCCGCGCTCACGTCGACGACCAGCTCGCACCAGCCCTCCTCGGTCCACTCGATGATGTCGAAGGGCAGGTTGTCGAGCAGTTCGTTCGCGAGCACCAGATCGGCTGGGGGTGCGCCCTCGTCCAGCTCACCGACACTGGCGACCTGGGGATGATCGATGTGGTCCTCCCGCTGAGCCGCCGACCACTCGACGAGGGTCCAGAACAGCGCGCCGGAGCGACCGCATTCCGGTTCGGCGGCGAGGACCGCCCGGACGAGCGTGCCGGGGCCGGCGCCGTACTCCACGACGTCGAAACGGTCGGGTCGGCCCGCGGTTGACCACCAGTGATCGACCGCACGAGCGAGCACCGCACCGAACAGGGGCCCCACCTCGGGCGCGGTGATGAAGTCTCCTCTCCGGCCCGCTCGGCCCGATCCGTAGAAGCCGTCACTCGGGTCGTAGAGGGCCGCGCCGACGAAGCTCGACACCGGCAACGGGCCGGTCTCGTTGATCTGACGTCGCAGCCGATCCGAGAGCGGCGCGACGTTCACGGCTCGATCAGCCGCCGACTCCGGCGAGAAGGCTGACCTTGGTGACCTCGCCGACGAGGCCGGGCAGGACGCCGAACGCCAGCGTGACCGCGGCCGTCAGCACCAGAGCCGACGACAACGACGGTGGGGTGCGCAGGGGTGTGGCGTCGCCTTCGAGCGGGTCGGCCCACATCTTTGCCCCGATCCGGGCGTAGTAGTAGAGCGCGATCACCGAGTTCACCGCGACCACCACACCGAGGACCACACCCGCGGGGGTGTTTGCCTCGATGACGGCCTCCATCACACGGAACTTGGCGAACCAGCCACCGAGGGGCGGGATGCCGGCGAGGGAGAACAGGAAGATCGTCATCGCCACGGTGAGTCCCGGCGCCACCTGGAACAGCCCCCGGTAGTCCTCGACGTCGGCGCTGCGGGTGCGCCGGGCGACGGTCATGACGACACCGAACGCGCCGAGGTTCATCGCCGCGTAGATCACCAGATACGTGACGGTGGCCGAGAGGGCCTTGTCGGGCGCGTCGCTGGCCACTGCGAGAGGAGCGAGCATGTAGCCGGCCTGGGCGACGCCGGAGTAGGCCAGCAGACGCACGATGTTGGTCTGGCGCAGAGCGATCAGGTTGCCCACGGTCATCGAGGCGGCCGCCAGGATCCAGATCACGGGCTCGAAGACGTCCTCACGGCCCAGGAATCCGACGAACACCATGTTCATCAGCGCCACGAAACCCGCGGCCTTGGATGCCACGGACAGGAAGGCGGTGACGGGGGTCGGCGCACCTTCGTAGGTGTCGGGCGCCCACGTGTGGAAGGGGACGGCGGAGACCTTGAAGGCGAACCCGACGATCACGAAGATCACGCCGAGGACGACGACCGCCGACGGGCTTCCCTCGGCGCTGACTGCGGCGTTGATCCCCTCGAGGAGGGTGGTGCCGGCGCCGCCGTAGAGCAGAGACATGCCGTAGAGCATGATCGCAGAGGCGAAGACACCCATCAGGTAGTACTTCATGCCCGCCTCGTTGCTCTTGAGGTCGCGCTTGCGCCATGTGGCGAGCATGTAGGCCGGGATGGAGAGCAGCTCGAGTGCGACGAAGATCGTGACGAGGTCACGGGCCGAGGCCATCAGGATCATGCCGAGGATCGAGCTGAGCAGGAGCCCGTAGTACTCGTTCTCCCAATAGTCGCCCTCGGCGACGTAGTTCATGCTCAGGAGCACGACCACGTAGCCGGCCATGACGAAGACGGCCTTCATGATCAGGGCGTAGTCGTCCACGACGAAGGCGCCGTTGAACATGGCCCGGTCGGCGCCGTCGATGGCGAGGGTGATGATCGGGATCATCGTCGCCAGCAGGGCGAAGCCGGCGACGACCGAGGTCACGCGGCGGCCCCGCTCGGCCCAGATGATGTCCATCAGGGTGACCAGGGCGCCGAAGCCGAGCAGGGTGAGCTCGGGCGCGGCCGCATGCCAGTCGATCGGCGGGCGGATGAACTCTCCGACCTCGGCAGCGAGCAGGGCGAGCATCAGAATCAGCCTCCGAGGGCGGACTGGATCGCGTCGGCCGTGCCCTCACAGCCGAGCTCGAGCTGGAGGCAGTTGTCGAGCGACTCGACCACAGCCGGATCGGTGACCTCGAAGATCAGGCCAGGGGCCACACCGAACAGGAGGATGAGGAACAGCATCGGTGCCCAGGAGATCCACTCGGTGGTGCTGACGTCGGTGATCTCGGGGTCGTCGGCGAACTCCTCGGGTGGCTCCCCCATCGCGGTGCGCTGGAGCAGCCAGAGGAGGTAGCCGGCGGCCAGGACGGTGCCGATGGCCGCGATCACCATGTAGGTGCGGAAGGTCTCCTCCGGGATGCCGTTGGCCGGCTGGTAGGCGGAGAGGATCGCCGGGAACTCCCCCCAGAAGCCGGCCAGGCCGGGCAGGCCGAGCGAGGCCATCGAGGTGAAGCCGAGGATCCAGCCGAGGCGAGGCGCCTGGACGAGCATGCCGCCGAGTCGCTTGATCTCGAGCGTGTGGTAGCGCTCCTTCACCGAACCGGCGATGAAGAAGAGCATGCCGGTGATCAGGCCGTGGGCGACCATGCCGAAGATGGCGGCGTTGATGCCGAAGTCGGTGAGCGTGGCGATGCCGAGCATCACGAAG
>CAYFLT010000144.1:0-6499 GCA_964344055.1 uncultured Candidatus Nemicrothrix sp. | reverse complement strand
ATCACTCGGGCTCGTCACCGGCTGACGGTGGTCACCTCTCTGGTCGAGCCGCGGAGCGGCATCATCGGCTACTACTTCCGACATGCCGAGGCTCCCGGACCGCCAGCAGGGGACGGCGAGGTCGGCGAGTGGGTGGCTCGGGTGCGCGACTTCCTCCGCGATCAGGGTCTCACCGTCCGAGGGGCGTATCCGGTCGGCCACGAGGTGCTCGATCTGGTCGTGGGCGACGGTGCTGACGCGCTGGCCCTGGACTGTGCGGTTCACCCGGCCGGCGCCGAGGCGCATCTTCGTCGACGCATGCTTCTCGACTCGATGGGATGGGACGTGGTCGACGTCTTCGAGAGCAGGTGGCGTGGCCGGCTGGCGGAGTTCTCCGTCCAGCTCGCCTCCGGTCACGTGGAGGCGTGGCCTGACTAGGGTCGTCCGCCGATGGCTTCCCACCTCCTGCTCGCCGGCGATGATCCCCGCCTCGCTCCGTCGACCGACACCGCCGACGTCTGGCGGGCGATCGAACCGGTCCTCGAGCCGGCGCTCGCCGATGAACGCCGACGGATGCGGGAGCTGCTCGACACCCGACCCCGCCCGCTCGATCGCAGCGAGCGCCCGGGTCACTTCACCGGCTCGGCCCTGGTGGTCCACGCCGACCTCGAGCGCACCCTGGTCCTCTTCCACACCAAGCTCCAGATCTGGGTGCAGCCGGGCGGTCATGCCGACGGCGACGCCAATCTCGCTGCGGTTGCGCTCAAGGAGGCGACCGAGGAGACGGGCATCGGCGGGTTGCGGGTCTGGCCGGTCGCGGTCGATCTCGACATCCACGTGGTCCGCCCGCCGAAGGAGGACGCCCACCTCCACTACGACGTGCGATTCGTCGTCCTCGCACCCGAAGGAGCCGAGATCGACGCCAACCACGAGTCCGAGGCCCAGCGCTGGGTCCGGCCTGACGAGCTCGCCGGCCTCGGCTCCGACGCCGGGCTCCAGCGCCTCGCCACCAACGGCATCGCGGTCGCCCGCCAAATCATCAGCGATCTATGACACATCGGGACCATGTGGCGGTCCTGATGTGTCAGAAAAGCCGGCGGGGTGCGATCTATGACACATCTGGACCGTGTGGCGGTCCTTATGTGTCAGAAGCGGGGAGGGTTGCCGGCGGGATGCGAGTCAGATGTCGAGGGGCGTGTGGCAGCTGGGCATGTCGTTGACGTTGGCCAGACCGTCGATGCGGAGCGTGTACTGCCCACCTTCGACCCGCTCGCTGAGATTGAACGCGAGGTCACGAGGGTGGGCGTCCGGCGACGCGAGGTCGAGCTGCTCGACGTGACGCCAGCGGTCCACCAGATACGCATCCCAGTCCTCGAACCAGGCCTCGAGCACCCGGCGCTCGTGGCTGTCGGTGATGAGATCGGCGTCGGCCTTGAGCGCCACCACCATCCCCTCGACGATGATCGTCCCCGCCTCGACCACCTCCGCCCGGCCCTGAGGGGTCTCGGCGTCGCGGAAGCTCGGCAGCGCGTCGATCTCGGCCTGGGCGGTCGCACAGATCGGTTCGACCGCGGCTGCGTAGGCAGGATCCTCGAACCGATCGGGGTTCCCGCGGGGTGCGAACGCATAGATCCAGATCCACACCCCGCTGATGATCACGACGACCAGACCCAGGGCGATGTGGGTGGGACCGATCGGCTGGCGTTCGTCGGCTACCGGACCGAGCTGGTCGGCGCCGTGGTGCGAACTCAACCGTCGTCCCCGTCCGGGACCGTCGTGGTGGTCGTGGTCGTGGTCGTGGTGGTCGTCGTGGTGGGTGGCGGTTCGGGCTGGACCGAGATCGTGACCGTGAGCGTCTCGCCGCCCTCGGAGCCCGCAGACGGGCTCTGGGACCAGACGACACCGACGGCGTGGTTTCCGGCCGCCGGATTCGCGATGTAGTCGACCGCCACGCCGTACCCGGCTGCGGTGATGGACTGCCGGGCCTCCGCCTCGGTGAGCCCGATCACCGACGGAACCGGCGGGATCTCGGGCTCGATCGCCACCTCGACGATGATCGTGAACCCGCCCGGAACGACGGTGAGCGGCGCGGGTGTCTGGTTGAAGATCGTGCCGGGCTCGTAGTCGCGGGTCTCGACCTCGATGCCTTCGATGACGAAGAACAGCTCCTCCATCTCGGCCCGCAGCGCATCGTCGAGAACCCGACCGACGAGGTTCGGGACCTCGGCCTCCTCTGGCAGGGTCGTCGTGGTGGACGACCCAGGTGGTGTCGGGAACTCCTCGACCGGGAATCCTTGCATAGCGGAGGTCATCAGTTCGTGCCAGATGAGCGCCGGGAACGTGCCGCCCTCGACCTTGCCGCCGTTGAACTGGGTCCGCATCGGTATCTGTTCGTCGGGGTAGCCGACCCACACCGCCGTGACCCGCTGGGGCGTGAACCCGAGGAAGGTCGCGTCGGCGTTGTTCTGAGCGGTGCCCGTCTTGCCGGCCGCCGGGCGGTCGTCGAGCTTGGCCCGGACGCCGGTCCCACAACACACGACACGCGAGAGCGCCCAGGTGAGCTGGGCGGCGACGCTGCTGTTGAGCACGGTGGCCGACTCGGGTTGGTGCTGGTACAGCAGCGTGCCGTCGTTGTTGATGATGTGGGTGACGATCACCGGGTCCACACGAACCCCCTGGCGGGCGAACGTGGCGTAGACGGTGGCCATCTCGACCATGTTCACGTTCTCGGTGCCGAGGATCGCCGCACACAACGGCTGGATGCGGTCCTCCCCGATGCCGAGCGCTTCGGCCATCTCGACGAACCGGGGTGGGCCGATGTCGACCACCAGCTGGGCGAAGACGGTGTTGCGAGACCACTGGGTGGCCGCCGCCAACGTGCTGTCGCCGTCGGTGCCACCGCGGACCTTCCACTTCGGGCCACACACTGCCCGGTTCTCGATCTCGATCGGACTGGTGGCGTCGTAGACCCGGGTGATCGGGATGCCGAGCTGGAGCGCGGCCGCGAGGCCGATCGGTTTCATCGACGAGCCCGCTTGGCGACCGGGTCCGCTGGCCAGGTTGAACTTGGCGTCGTCGTCGCCTCCGAAGAAGTCCCGTCCGCCGACCATGGCGAGGACGTGGCCGTCGGCGTCTGGGGTGGTCCCCATGATGACTGCGGCCGCATCGGGATTGAGGGAGCCGTCGGCCGCCACTTGTGGCAATACCCGCTCCACCCCTGCTTCGGCTTCGGCTTGGAGCTCGAGGTCGATGGTGGTGTGGATGTCGAGCCCGCCCTCGAACAGGAGCCGGGTGCGATCTTCTCGGGTTGCGCCGAAGCTCGGGTTGCCGAGGAACCACTGCTTGACGTCTTCGACGAAGTGGGCCGCGGGGTACTGCTCCTCGAGGATCGGGACGTCCTCGATGAGGTCGATCGGCTCGAGGAGGGCCGCTTCGTACTCCTCCTCGGTGATGTACTCGTTGGCATACATCCGCAACAGCACGAGGTCGCGGCGATCACGAGCCGCCTCGTAGTTGTTGAACGGGTTGAACCGGCTGGGCGCCTGGATCAGGCCGGCGATCGTGGCTGCCTCGACGATGGTGAGCTCGGTGACCTTCAGACAGTCGCGGTCGTCGTCGTCGGTGACGAGGAGCTGACGGTCGCAGTCCGGAGGTCCGAAGTAGGTGCGAGCGGCGGCCTCGACCCCGTAGGCCCCGCGGCCGAAGAAGACCCAGTTCAGGTAGCGCTCGAGGATGAACTCCTTGGTGTAGCGCTGCTCGAATCGGCGGGCCATGAAGATCTCCTCGATCTTGCGGCTGCCGGTCTGCTCGGAACGGTCGAGGAAGACGTTGCCCACGTACTGCTGGGTGATGGTGGAGCCACCCTGGGAAATTCCGCCGGCGCTCACATTGGACCGGGCGGCGCGGAGGATGGCCTTGAGGTCGACGCCGGAGTGATCCCAGAAGCGTTCGTCTTCGATGGCGACGACGGCGTTGATCACCAGTTCCGGGATCTCGTCGAAGGAGATGTCGGTGCGGTTCTGTTCACCCTTCAGCTCGGTGATGAGCACGCCGTTGCGGTCGTAGACCCGAGACGACTGGGCGGTGGCGAGCGCGTCGATGGAGAAGTCCTCGCCGAAGAGGTCGTCGAAGTCCTTGGTCTCGATCGAGCAGGACCCGGCGACCAGCCCGGCCACCAGCAAGGCCGCGAGGAGGCGGCGGAGGCGACGCATGGCGGTCATTCTGGCGGCAATTCCGCCTCGAACGACGTCAGGCGGGCATATCGTTGCCGTCATGTCTGGGGCAGCGATCATCGACGACCTCCGGTCCCGGGGGCTCATCCAGGATCACACGGACGAGGAAGCCCTGCGGGCCCGCCTCGGCGAGGGTCCGATCGTCCTCTATCACGGCATCGACCCGTCGGCGTCGAGCCTGCACCTCGGCAACCTCATCGGCATCCTCGTGTTGCGGCGGTTCCAGGACCACGGCCACCGCCCGATCGCTCTCGTCGGCGGCTCCACCGGGATGGTGGGCGACCCGGGCGGTCGTTCCGAGGAGCGCAACCTCCTCGATGCGGACACGCTCGCCGCCAACGTGGCCGGAATCCGTGCTCAGGTGGAACGGCTGCTCGATGTCGGGGGCGACAACTCCGTCCAGCTGGTCAACAACTTCGACTGGACTCGCGACGTCAGCGTGCTCGAGTTCCTCCGAGACGTCGGCAAGCACGCCACCGTCAACCAGATGGTCGCGAAAGACTCCGTGCGGTCCCGGATGGAGAGCGAACACGGCATCTCCTTCACCGAATTCAGCTACATGCTGTTGCAGGCCTTCGACTTCTGGTGGCTCCAGCAGAACATGTCGTGTGAGATGCAGATCGGGGGCTCCGATCAGTGGGGGAACATCACCGCCGGGATCGACCTGATCCGTCGTCGCGAGTCCGCCCCGGTCCACGGGCTCTCGTGGCCGCTCATCACCAAGGCGGACGGCACGAAGTTCGGCAAGTCGGCCGGTGGGGCGATCTGGCTCGATCCCGACGAGACGATGCCGTACGAGTTCCACCAACACCTGCTTCGCACCGACGACCGCGATCTCGAACGTTTCCTGCTCCAGCTCACCCTCTTGCCCGTGGAGCGCATCGGCGAGATCCTCGCCGATCACGCCGAGGCTCCCGAGGAGCGTCGGGGTCAGCGGGCACTGGCGGACGCGGTCACCAGCCTCGTGCACGGCGACGCGGAGGTGCGGAAGGCCAATCTGGCGGCTCAGGCGCTCTTCGGCGGGGGAGACCTCGACGCCGAGGCCCTGGAGGCGCTCCGGGGAATCGTGCCCGAGACCGAGCTCGTCAATGCGGTCGACGGGACCGAGCCAGTGGTGGATCTCCTCGTGGCCACCGGTGGGTGCACTTCCAAGGGCGACGCCCGCCGCACCATCGACCAGGGCGGAATCACGGTCAACGGTGAGCGGATCGGATCCAGCGACGCCGGCTTCAGTCCTGTCGCAGGGCGCTTCGTGTTGATCCAGCGGGGCAAGAAGCAGCGCCACCTGGCGATCCTCGCCTCTTGACCTGTGGTGTGACACGGATCACGCCGATCGGTGGCAACCGGCGTTGGTGGTCGAGATGGCCGCCGATAGCGTTCGCCGAGCTTCGTTCGGAGGGTGTCCGCACCCGAAGAAATTCTGGACTGGCAGGGTTGAGTTTCCCTGTCGGCCTGGTAGCGTAGCTATTCGCCCCGAGGCGGCGGCCAATAGGCCGCGGCAGGGCCAACCAGGCACCACGCCAAGGCGTGGGGCCTGAACAGCATGGCACCGAGCCGCAAGGGTCGGAGCCGAAACAGCAAGGCACCAACCTCCAACGTGCGACCGAGTCGCAGAGCGGAGAGTGTGCCCGACACCTCGGTGTCGATTGCTCCTTGAAAACGGAAGAGACGGACGCAAAAGCGAGTGCGGGCAGCGTTTCAGGTTTCGCGATCTGGATCGTTGTCTGTCAATTCAACGCCGGCCCACTCCAACGGGGCCGGCAGAGCCAGTCCGGAGGCTTCGGCCCCCGGACGCGCCGAAGATCACCCTCGGGTGGTCGGAGGCAAACAAACTGGGTCACTGCAGCCAGCGGTGGCCCGGCTCAACGTACGCAAGTCCCTCACGCGATCGCCGGACCGGCAACGGTCACGACGATTGGGGGACGAGCAACCTGATCGACGGATCGGCTTCGGCCGCTCCTAGATCTCGACGGAGAGTTTGATCCTGGCTCAGGACGAACGCTGGCGGCGTGCCTAATACATGCAAGTCGAACGAGAAGCCGGTGCTTGCACCGGTGGACAGTGGCGAACGGGTGAGTAACACGTGAGAAACCTGCCCCAGAGACCGGGACAACCATTGGAAACGATGGCTAATACCGGATGCCCTCACATGGTCGCATGACCGAGTGAGGAAATGCTCTGGCGCTCTGGGAGGGTCTCGCGGCCTATCAGCTAGTTGGTGGGGTAACGGCCTACCAAGGCATCGACGGGTAGCTGGTCTGAGAGGACGATCAGCCACACTGGGACTG
>CAYFLT010000143.1:6532-6857 GCA_964344055.1 uncultured Candidatus Nemicrothrix sp. | reverse complement strand
TCGTCGGTGTAGATCAGGAAGGTTCCGCTGGAGTCGTAGCCACCGAGTCGGGCTCCAGCCTCGATGGTGTGCTCCTCCAGCAACTGTCCGGTCACCGGGTCGAACACCACGAGCCGAGAGCTGGGGCACGGCAGGTCTCGTGTGTCGCATCCGGCCACGACGACGGCACCATCGCGGCGAGTCGCGACAGTCAATTCGAACAGGTCCGGGTTGGCGAGCTGGCGAACCGTGACAGCTTGGTTGCTGTCGTCGAGTTCGATGACTTCGATGATCTCCGTCGAATCACCCAGAGGAGTCCAGACCACCCCGCGTTGATCTCGCAGCC
>CAYFLT010000143.1:3833-6522 GCA_964344055.1 uncultured Candidatus Nemicrothrix sp. | reverse complement strand
CAGCCAGGAAACCGACGCCGCGCCGAAGTCGTTTGTCTCCGACACGTGATGGCCCGGAGTGAACGGCACCGACCCGCTGATGTACAGGCCGACAATCTGGGGGGTAGCGATAAGAGCTCCATCCGGTGATGGCACGGCCGCAATCTCGCGAACGCGCTGACGCGATCATCGAGGGATGTCTCGCTGTTGATGTAGATGCCGTTTCCACCGGCGGGCTCGCAGCATTCACTGACATAGATGAGATCGGACCCAGGGATTCTCCAGGCTGAATCGATCACGTTTCCGCCGTAGTCGGTCACGCCGTCGGCCGGATCCCCGAGGGCCCCGTAGGTCTCCACCAGCGCCTGGCTCTCGGTCTCCACCAGCACGAGAGCTCCGTCCGATTGAACACCGATCCACCGGGCTGGCCGGCCCGACTCGGTCCTGGGCCAAGGGATGGCGACAAAGGGTTCACCGCTCGCGGGCTGCGATGTGACGGTGGGGTCAGGCTGATCGGCTGCCGCATCGACGGCCTCACCAGTGCTGCCGGCCTCCTCCTCTTCGCCTGGGTCGCCTCGGACGGGCTCGGTGGGCACCGCCGGTGCCGCCTCCTCGCCCGCAACCCAGGCACCGATTGCATCACAATGATCAGCTGGTACGGCCCCAGCGCCACCAGGGAGTTGGACCGGGATACCGGTTCGGGCAACCTCCGCACCTTCGGCATCGAGCACGACCACATCGTCGCCGTCGGTGGTCGCGGTGTAGCCGGCGGGCCACACGATGACGATCCTTCCCCCGGTGCCCGGCTCGCCGTTGTTGTCCGGCTCGTCGTGGTAGAGGCAGTTCAGGTCCGGGTCGTGGCGGAGGGCGAAGGTGCTGAGCGAATCCATCACGCCATCGGAGGGGCGGGAGGTCAGGATCTCGACGGTGCTTGCGTCGGGAGTCGGCTCGTTGCTGCCGTCGTCGCCGCAGCCGGAAGTCGCGAGGGCCACCGCTGCCAGCGCAACCGCAGCCCGCCTGCCCGCGTTGCCGTCAGCTCCACCGAACACGTCCCGACGGTACTGCGTCCGCTGTTGACGCTGCGGTCGGGCCACGGTGCGAAGTCGGGACTGCCGATCGGGCGTGGTCAGGGCACGTAGCTGAGGTCGCGGGTGTCGAGGATGGTGCCGTCACCGGCGACCGCATCGATGGTGACATCGGTGGGCCCGGCTGGGAGCTCCACGACAGCGAACTGTTTGTGGGAACGGGGCATCACGAACGGAGCCACTTCGACTGCGCTTCCGTCTTCTTGGGAGATGATGATCCTATCCACTGGGACGGTACCGAGGTCGACGAAGAGCACCACCCGATCGTCGAAGACGATCCCCGGCTGGGCATGGACGATGACGACGTCAGGCTGGTTGGCTGACGGCCAGTCGCTGCAACCGGAGACGACACTCCCGCCGTCCTGGGGAGCTCCCTCTTCGCCGGGTCCGAACGTATGGCAGACCTTGAAGGTCCCGGTGTCCCCGTTGACTCCTTCACCGACGGTGAGTTGCCAGCCGTCCCCGGAGAACGCGGGTTCGGCCAGGTTGCCTTCGTCGAAGTCGATCGGTGGGCCGTTGTAGGTGACGCCGATGTCGACACCATCGGTATCTGAGCACTGGTCGGCCAGACCGCCAGGGACGACGACCGTGTCGTGGGTGGTGGTGATCTCGATGGTTGGGCGGCCGCTGTTCGGATCGATTTCGGCGCGCTCGATGACGAGGTCGTCGCTCCCTTCGCCGATGGTGCCGGCCGGCTCCCAGGAGCCGTCGGGGTTGATCCTGCTGAGGCAGTCAGTCGCTTCGGTCAGTATCTGAGTTGCATCGATGGGTGAGATGGTGGCCGGTTGGATCTCGGATGACAGCTGAAGCTCTGGGTCGGGTGGGATTGCCGCGACTTCGCCGGCGGCGAGGTTGGAATCGTCGGCCGTGCCTTCGGTGGTCGTCGCGCGGTCGGCGGTGTGGAGATCGGTGCCGTCGCGGGTGAGGTAGGCAAGGCTCGCTCCGGCGATCACGGCACCGGCGGCGAGGACCGTGGCGGTGCGGCGACGACGCCTACGGATACGGTGGCGGGCTCGCACGACCGAGACCGGTGCCCGAGCCCGGGTTTCAGAGTGTTGTTGGATGGCGGTGGCGGCGGCTTCGCTGCTGTTCGACTGCGGTCATGGCTGGATCTCCCGATGCTCGGCCAGGGTCTGTTTGGCCCGCTGAAGGTGGGTCTTCACGGTGTTCTCGGACAGGTCGAGGATCTCGGCCACTTCGGCGATGGTGGCCCCGTCGACATAGCGCAGGGCAATGGCCTGGGCCTGTCGCCTCGGGAGCATCCGAACCTCGGCCCAGAGCTCCCTCACTTCTCGATGCAGTTCGGGGTCCGGCGATGGGTCGGGGAGGTGGCCGAGCAGGAGGTAGCGGGCTTCGGTGGCTCGACGGCGGAACAGCGAGACGGACTTGTTGGTCACCACCCGGCGGATCCACCCGGATGGGTTGGTGATGCGGTGCCAGCGGTCGAGGGCGGAGACGAATGCGTCCTGCACGAGGTCCTCGGCGTAGCCGGTGCTGCCACAGAGTGTGTAGGCCAAGGCGACCAGGCTCTGGTGCTCGCGGGTGTAGAAGTCGTCGAAGGTCTCTGGCCCACCCGCGAGAGGCGGGCGGTCGGTGTCGGCCGGTTGGTGCACGGTCTCGGTGGC
>CAYFLT010000143.1:0-3775 GCA_964344055.1 uncultured Candidatus Nemicrothrix sp. | reverse complement strand
GTGTTGCACGTCCGCCGTCATATGGGTTCGTCGTTTGAGGTCACGAAACGGGTGACATGGTCGGTTGGGAATCTTGTGGGGCCTATCGGCGGTAGCGGCCGGCGTCGTCTGAGCCGCGTTCTCGCACCTCGCCGGTGACGAGGTGCTCGATCGAGCCGGGCTCGATCCGTGACGCGGCGACGAAGTCGTCGACGTCGGGCTGCATCAGGCGCACTACCCGACCGATGCGGTATGCGGGGATGTGGCCCTCGTCGATGAGTCGGTACAGGAATCGCACGCTGATCCCGAGCTGCTCTGCGGTATCGCCGGTCGACAACCAGACGGGGTTGGCCATGGGCCCTGTCGTAGCCGATCGTGTGCCGAGCGGGCGAGCAAGGGAGCGGCGAGGGATCTGGTTCTTCGCCAGAATGTTGGTCGGGGTGTCACCCAGATGAGGGATCCGCGGCATGGTTCGGGTGTGAATGGGGTGGCGGGCGCCGTTGAGGAGCTGTGGAACAAGTGGGCCGATGACCTGTTGCGGTATGCGACGGTGCTGGTCGGCCCCGACGACGCCGCCGACGTGGTCGACGACACCGGGGCGAGGGTTCGAACGGTCCTATGTGTTTCGCATGCTGCTCAACGAGGCGCGAATGCGTCATCGCAGTCGAAGTCGGCGGGAACGGCGGGAGTGGCGAGCGACGGAGCTGCCCGACCATGTCGAGCTTCTTGCTGACCCGACGGTGCGTCAGGCGGTGGGTCGACTCAGCGTCATGCAGCGGGCCGTGGTGTACCTCACCTACTGGGAGGACCTGACCTCGCCGGTGGTTGCGGAACGGCTCGGCGTCTCGGAGGGAACGGTGAAGCGTCATCTGGCTCGGGCCCGGAACCAGCTGCGGAAGGTGTTGACATGAGTGTTGTGGATGACCGGCTCAGGCAGCTGGTGCAGGAGATGACCGACGCCGCCCCTCCGGCCGGGGACTTGCCAGATCCGGGCCGGCCGGCGTCGGGTGCCTCGGGCTATGGAGCCGGTCGGGGCTGGCTCGCGCCTGCCGCTTCCGTGGTCCTGGTCGTGGTCCTCGGGTTGGGCGGCGCGATGTGGGTACGCGGTGGTGACGTTGATGGGCCGACGGTGGCATCGGATGGCGCCGTCGAGGGTGAGGACCCCGGGCGTAGCCGGGGATCCGACGGCGGCGACGTCTGGGAGGAGGGAGTCGGCTCTGACCTCACCGGCACCGGGTTTGGGGAGCTGTCGGAGGACGGCGATGGTCGGTTTGTCCTCGACCCCGGCGAGTGGGTGTACCCGACGTACTTGCCCGAAGGTGTCGACTTCGAGTTCGCCATGGCCTCACATGGGTTCCAGTTCCTCACCTTCGTGAACGAAGCCGGCCACTTCGGGCTCCGGATCACGGTGCAGCCGGACTACACGCCCAACGAGTCCCGCACCGAGGGGATCGGCGGTACTTCGTGGCTGCGCCGCGTCGAGTTTGGCGGTTATCTGCACAACACGACCAGCGGGTGGTTGAGCGTCGAGCGCGGCAACCTGAGCAACGGCGAACTCCTCGAGGTCATCGCCTCGTTGGTCGTTCTCACCGGTGACCAGCTGCCCCGGCCGCCGATCGACATGGAGCACGGACCGTTCACCGAGGTGGCCCGCGCCACCCACCAGGGGCGAGACGTGACGCTCAAGGTCGTGACCGACGGGACGTACTACGCGCTGGAGGGCGGTTGCTGCAGCGCGCTGTTTGACGACGACCTGTTGAGGATCACTGGCGGGAGTGGACCGGGGTCACCGGTACCCGACCCGTCTGTGTCCGGCGAAGGTGTCATTCACGGAATCGTTCGCGAGTCGGTGGCGCGCATCGACCTCCATCTCGTCGACGGATCGGTGATCACGACCGAACCCCAGGACCTCGGCGACAGCTTCTCGATCGACTTTGTGTTCGTGGCGATCCCGGTCGAAGGCGATGATCTGTTCGGACAGATCGAGACCGTGGTCGCGTATGGCGTTGACGGTGCGGAGCTCGGACGTTCGAGAGAGCCGGGAGTTCCTGTCATCAGTGTTGATCCCGACGTGGCTGGAGCCGACCGACCGGAGGTCACCTATGAGACCGTCATCGTGCCCGAGGGCCTTCGGCTCGAAGAGCTGATCGATCATCTGGTCGCGGTGAACGAGGAGTTTGATCGCGACGGGTTCCTTCTGGCCCTTCAGGATCCGACGCTCGTGTCGGCCTACACCGATCCTGCGGAGCCGGTGCGGCTGCGGCTGGACGTACGTCTGGAGGGGACGCTGTTTCCGGCGGTGTACGACGTTTCGCTGACGGACCTCGACGATGAGGCTGGGTTCCTCGGACGAATGGTCGACCAGTTCGATCTCCGGTTCGAGTTGTTGCTCGAGGAGATCGGACGAGATCCGGTCATCGACCAGCTCGGCTTGACTGACTATCAGGTGATCGTCGTCGCATCCCTCATTGAGGAGGAAGTTGCCGTTGCGGCGCAGGGGCCACAGATGGCGCGGGTCATCTACAACCGGCTGCTCGACGGCCTGCCGATCCAGAGTGACGCGACGGCTGCGTACGCCGCCGGGAAGCCCACTGGCGGTCCCCTCGACATCGCGGATCTCGAGAACGAGTCGCCGTGGAACACCTATGTCGCGACGGGATTGCCGCCGACACCGATCGCCGCACCGGGAGAGGATGCACTGCGGGCGGCGCTCGCACCAGCCGACGGCGATCCGCTTTTCTGGGTTCGCACCGACGCCGGAGGGGTCGAGGGCGCCCTCACCTTCTCGTCAACAGTCGAAGAGCACAGCGCAGCGATCGAGGTGTGTCGGGAACGGGGTCTCTGCGGGTAGCGCGAGCCCATCCTGTTGGGTGTTGAGGACGGGACAGTCAGCGGATCGCCGGTGAGACCTGGCGCGTTCGCGGTCAGCCAGCCGGCTCGCGATCCGGTTTGGTGTTCAGATGGATGGCAAGGTTGGGCAGTGCCTCGCTCAGGCGGCGGACCAAGGCAGTGATGTTCGCGGTGTCGATCGGATCGGTGGTGACGAAGCTGACCGTCGTTCCGGTTCGCGTGGTCAGGCCCGCCTTGGATAGTGGGATGACTGGGCTCCCGGCCTGGTAGTGCTGGGTCCACTCCTCACCATCTCGACGACTCCAGAACTGGAGCTCAGTGCAGTTGGCATTGGGCACTGCCGGACCCAGGGATCCTCGCGAGCCCCAGACCAGTGAGGTGAGCAGCTCGTCGACGTCGGCGGTCGCTGAGCGGATCGGGTAGATGGACGTCATCACCCGCTGAGCGTGAGGGATCTCATCGCCGGGGTCCGGCTTCAACTGCATGCCTCGCCCGGTATCAGAGACCGTGGCTGCGCTTCCCTCGATCGTCACGTAGATGGAAACGTCAGGGCTGTGGGTTGACTCGACGACGCTGAGGGCGATGAACTCTGCCGTCACCTCTGTAGGGCTGAGCACGACGTCGCTCGGTTGTGCTGGTGTCGCCACGGGCCGGCTCAAGTGCCTAGCTGCCGGCGCGGAAACGGTTGGTGATCGTGAGTTGTTGACCTCCAGGGGACATCCGGTCGAGCCTGCTCGTGTAACGCGAAGGGATCGCCCTGAGAAGTGTTCTCACGATCGCGTGAAGGATCCGCCTCATGACCTCAGCGTAGGTGGGCTGGAGTCGCGAAGTCCCGCGGGTCTGCTTTGCTGTATGGGCGAGCATCAGCAGGGCGCGGCAGACCCGTTGACTGGTTGGAGGTTCTGGCATGCGCTGTAGCGACAACACCCTTCGTGGTCGAGAAATG
>CAYFLT010000142.1:765-7127 GCA_964344055.1 uncultured Candidatus Nemicrothrix sp. | reverse complement strand
CACCGGCCACCCTGGCCGCCTGACTAACCCTGTCCCCTCAACGCGCGGCAGTCCCACCGTCCCGATCTCGGCCAGCCGTCACGGTCCCATACCAAGCCCGTGATGTTGTTGGCGATGGGGTCTGCCGGTTTTACCGCCGTACCACCGGCAGACCCCATCATTCATTTTCCGGCCAGATCATCGCACCCGATGCCTCCTCGGCCTGCTGGAATCTCCGGATGCGACGACGTGCAGCCTCGGCCAGCCCTCTCGAACCGGAGATCGGGTTCGCCCGGGCCGCCCGCAATGGTTCGGTGGTGGCGGTGGCCGGCACCGCGCCGATCGGCCCGGACGGCACGACGGTGGGAGTGGGTGACGTCGAGACCCAGACGCGCCGCTGCTTCGAGGTGGCGCTCGCGGCGTTGGCGGACGTGGACGGGAGCGCCGACGACGTCATCCGTACCCGGATCATGCTGACCGACATCGGCCGCTGGCGGGATGCCGCGGCCGTGCACGGTGAGATCTTCGGTGAGGTGCGACCGGCATGCACGTTCGTCGAGGTCTCGAGGTTCATCGATCCCGAGTGGCTGGTCGAGATCGAGGTCGACGCGGTGGTGTGACCCACGCCATCGGGTGGGATCTTGACCTCAATCGGGGTTGAGGGTGTTCTGTCTGGGTATGCAGCGACTCCTACCCCCGAAGCTCGTTCTCATCTGCATCGTCGTGATGGTGCCGCTCGGCCTGCTCGTGCCGGTTGTCGAGTGGCCGACCGGGGCTTGGCGGCTCGTCGGGATCGCCGTCTTCGTGTGCGGCGTGCTCTTGAACGTGGTCAGCGCCCAGCTGTTCGCGCGCATCGAGACGAACATCAGGACTTTCGACGAACCGGAGATCTTCGTCGTGCGAGGCGCTTTCACTCGCACCCGCAATCCCATGTATCTCGGTTTCGTGCTGATGCTGGGCGGGATCGCGTTGCTCGTCGGAGGCGTGACAGCGTGGGTCGGACCGGTCGGGTTCTTCGTGGCCGCGAACTGGTGGTACATCCCGTTCGAGGAGGGGCGGCTCGACGAGACCTTCGGCGCGGACTACCTCGCGTATCGCCGACAGATCCCCAGATGGGTCGGAGTCGGCACCGTCCGGAGGTTCACGCCATGACGGCGGACGTAGTGGCCGGGACGGATCTCGTCGACATCGGCGAACTGGTCGAAGGGTCGGGACTGCCGGCATCGACCCTCCATGTCTGGGAGCGTGCCGGAGTACTGATGCCGGTCGGTCGGCACGGCATCCGGCGCCAGTACGCGGCCGACTCCCTGGAGCGGGTGGCAATGATCGTCGTGCTCCAGCGGGCCGGGTTCACCCTGTCCGAGATCGCCGAGCTGTTCGCGCCCGATGCCTTCACGTCCGGCAAAGGACGCCTCGAGGACAAGCTGAGCGAGCTGCGGGCCAAGCAGCGTCAGCTGGCGATCGCGATCCGCGGACTCGAGCACTCGCTCGCCTGCACCGAGCCGAACCCCCTCGAGTGCGACGGGTTCCTGTCGAAGCTCTCGGGAGTGTTGCCGGTCAGTCGCTGATGCCGGCACCCACGATGAGGTCGATCACCGGCGCCGCGTCGGGGTTGCCGGAGGTGATCTCGATCGTCAGGTGATCGCCGGCCTCATGAATCGCAACGTCGAGGAAGGCGCAGCAGGTCTGCTCCCGAGCCACGAGGTCCGCGGCCGGGCCGGCAAGCCGCACAGGCAGCGCCATGCGGACGCCGGCGGGGATCCGTTCGACCGAGTCGGCGGCGGCGACGAGATCGTGCCACTCCATCACCTGCTGGGCCGCCGCCTTGGTGGTGAGCGTGCAGGCGACCGGAACCACGGGATCGGACATGTTCGAACCGTACGACCTCCACCGAGGTCGAGGTCAACCCCTGCGGTGGAGGTGGCCGCATGGGAGACTCGCCCCGTGACCTCTCCGCCCACGACGGTCGGGCTCGACTCGATCGTCTTCCACTCGTCAGCGCTTGCCGCCCTCGCCGAGACACAGCCGACTGCGACACCTGTACCGACCTGCGGCGAGTGGACCCTGGCCGACCTCACCTGGCACCTCGGTGAAGTGCAGGACTTCTGGTCCTACATCATCACCAACCGACCCGCCGGGCCAGAGGACTACCGGCAGCCGCCCCGTCCCGATGACGACGAGTTGGCCGACTTCCTGCGTGACGCGACGCACCGTCTGGTGGCCGCTCTCGACCGGGCCGACCCGAGCGACGCCGCCTGGAGCTGGGCCGACGATCACACCGTGGCGTTCACGGCTCGCAGGCAGACCCACGAGGCGATCATCCACCATGTCGATGGGGTACTGGCGTGTGCCTCCGCGGTTCCCGAGATCGACGGCTACCTCGCGGCCGACGGTGTCGACGAGATGGTCAGCGTGATGCTGACCGGTACCCCCGAGTGGGGCACCTTCACCAGGGAACCGGGGGTGGTGCGGCTGATCGCAACCGACGCCGAACGGGTGTGGACGCTCCGGTTCGGACGGATGACCGGCACGTCGCCCGCCAGTGGGAAGACCTACGACCTCCCGGCCCTCGAGCCGGTCCAGTCGGACGTCGAAGTCGATACGTCGATAGCGGCTTCGGCCTGGGAGATGAACCGTTGGCTGTGGGGAAGAGGCGAGGACCTGACGCCATCGATCGAGGGTGATCCCGAGTTGATGGCCAGGCTCCGAGCCGTGGTCACCGACGCCACCCAGTAGTTCGACGGGAAGGGCAGGAGAAGTCAGCGCTTGTGGGCGACGAGTCGTAGCCCGCCGAGGTTGCCGCCGCTGAACAATGACTCGACCGCCGAGTAGAAGTGGTCGAGCCCGTCGACGAGGGCGACCCCGTGACGGTCGACCAGCTCGTCGCGGGAGGCGCGGAACGCTGCCAACCGGCCGGCCACGAAGGCGGTCCACTCGTCGGACATGTCGATGAGTTCGATGTCGCCGAACCCGGCCGCCGCCAGATCAGCTTCGTATTCGGCCAGGGTCGGCACGTGGTGGCAGAAGACGTCGCCGGCGAGGCGCTCCCGCTCCTCGATGGTGAAGTTCCCACGGCGGTGGTAGTCCTCGACGTACATCGAACCCTCCGGCCGCAGCGCCCGGTGGCACTCGGCGTAGAGGCTCGTTCGATCCGGGATGTGCAGAAAGGTCAGCCAGCTCACCAGCGCATCGAACCCCTCGGCCGGGACCACAGAATCGAGGATGTTGCCCTCGATGTGCTCGATTCGGCCGCTCAGGCCGCACCGGGCGGTCAGCTGCGTCGCCAGCGCGTTGAGGTCCGGCTGGAGTTCCACGGTGGTCATCTGACAGCCCACGCTCCCGGCCAAATGCCTTGACGGCCCACCGATCCCACCACCGAACTCCACGACGTCGTGGCCGGATCCGAGACCCAGGCGACGCACGGCCTCGTCGACCGCGTCGGTGCCGAGGTAGTGGTACTGGTCGAACGCCGACAGCTCGGCATGGTCGAGTGGATCGTCGGGCCCGTGGCCGGCCGCCGCGATGTCGTTGAGGACGCGCTCGACCTGGTGGTAGAGCTTCATCGACTTGATGGGTGCGGGCTCGGTCATGGGGATCCCCGAGATGGTCGCGCCGATGCGTCCGTTCGACAATCGCGCCCGCCGACCGGCTCGAGTCCGTCGATCGTGCGACCATCACCCCATGAGCGACCCGTCCGACCAGCGCCATGCCCTCCCCGAGTTCATAAAGGCGTCGATCTTCCCGTTCGAGGGCGACCTCCGCGTGAAGCCCTACAAGCCCCTTTTCCCCTCGGATCGACCACGCACCGGCGAGCCGGGTGGTGACCCCTGTCGGGCGTGCGCGATGCCGGACGAGGACTACATCTGGGTCGATGACCACTGGCGGGTGCTGGTCGGTGAGCCCTCCGGCGTCCCGATTCAGCTGTTCCTCGAGACCCGAGAGCATCTCGACATGGACGACTTCGACGCCGAACGCAGCGCCGAGTTCGGCTCGCTGATCGTCCGCCTCGATCGAGCGATACAAGCCATCGGCGGCATTGGTCGGGTCCATGCGTCGCGCTGGGGCGACGGAGGTTCACACTTCCACATGTGGTTCTACGGCCGGCCGGTGGGAGCCTCGCAGATGCTTGGTTTTGGCCTGCCGATGTGGGCCATGATCCTCGAGCCGACCGACGAGGCCACCTGGGAGGCGAACAAGGCCCTGGTGGCCCGGGAACTGGCTGCCGGCGGCGGCCGCTCGATGCTGGAAGTGAGCTGACCCCGGGGTCACGTCCTCAGACGGCGCGTACTTCAGCGAGGCGCCGCTGGGCGTGCTCGTCGTCCCAACACACCGCGGCCTCCCATGCCGCCGACGCTTGGGCGGCGATGTCGTGCTCTTCGTCGTCGAGGTCCGCAGTGTTGTGGGGCAGGACCAGGTCGAGGGCGGCAACGTCGACGTGCGCCTCATCCCAGTCGATCAAGGCGACCCGTTCCGAGGTGATGCGCACATTGCCGATGTTGTTCGCGTCACCGTGAACGACACACGTCTCCCGCCCGGCGAGTCGCGCCCAGGCCGCCCGGCACCGAGCGACTCCCTCCGCAGGCATCGTGCCGAGGTCGACCTTCGTTCCGGTGTCGGTGTGGAGGAGGTCGGTCGATGACCGCCAGCCAGGCCGCTGCGGCCAACCAACCGTCAACCGGTGCAGCCGACGGAGCGTCTCCGCCACCCCTTCCCAATCCTCCTTCGTCTCGGGCGGACGGCCCTCGACGTAGCTCATCACCACGAGGCCGTCGGCGAAGCGTCGCCCGTCCAGGGTTGGGATCGGCACGGGCACGGCCAGACCTTCGCTGTCGAGGTAGTGCAGGAGTTCGGTCTCCCAGCCGAGATCTGCGTCGCTACGGTTCCCGAGCCGCGCGACCGCGATCTCGCCCCGGAATCGGACACTCCAGACGTCGTTGGCGACGCCGCCGCTCAACGGTTCGACGCGACTGACGTCGTCGCCCCATCGGTCGAGTGCCTCCCATCCCACGGCTACATCCAGTCAGCAGACCATGGATGCCGGTACCTCGAGGTATCCGTCATAGATGCCGGTCTTCCCGTTGTACGAGTCCGTCGTCGGTCCCCACTCGTCCCAGGGGAGCATCTCGATCCTGCATAGATCGTCCACGCCTCTCCGGCCGCGAGGAACTTGCCGGGACGCAAGTCGTTCTCGTCGGCGGACCAGTGCTCGACGATCAGTCGGGGAGATGAGAAGGCCCTGGGCAGTGCGGCACAGGGACACCGGATCAGGATCGAGGTCGCGGGCCAAAGCTGCTTGCGCCGAGCATAACCTCGTCAGTGGCCCCGGCTTTGCGTAGAAGTCGACGTCCACGCCGGGAACCGTAGCTGTGGAGAACCAACGCTGCGGTCATGACGAGACGACGTTCGAACCCTTGACGGCCGGGGCAAGCCGCGAGCGATGGAAGGGCGCGTCATCTGCCGTCGAAGTAGGGCCGGTCGCCGTTCACGAGGACGCGGATCATGTTGCGTTCGCCGGGATAGCCATCACGGACCCCGTAGTGGAGAGTGCAGCGCTGGTCCCAGATCACGAGGTCACCAGCGGACCACTGCCAGCGTGCGGTGATGTTCGGCCGGGTGCAGTGTGTGGTGAGCATCTGAAGGACGGCTTCGCTTTCGGGCTTGCTCATGCCGAGGACCTTCGGCTCGGTGTTCGGTGAGAAGAAGATGCTCCGACGTCCGGTCTCGGGATGGTTTCGTACCAGCGGATGTACGGTGCCGGCCAAGGCGTCCAACCAGACCTGGCGGGCTTCGTCGCCGTAGTAGGCGGCGAAGTTGTCGAGCATGTGGGGGCTCAGCTGGTACTGGCAGTCGATCGCCTCGACCATCGCCTTCCATCGCGGATCGAGCTGGTCGTACGCGAGGTGGAGGTTGGCGAACTCGGTACCGCCGCCGAACGAGGGAGCCGTGCGGCAGTAGAGACTGCCGAATGCGACCGGCTCGGGGGCGAACACCAGGTCGATGTGCCAGTTGTCGACACCGGCCATCGATTCCATCGTCTGGTAGATCTTCTGGGCGTAGACGGGTTCCTCACCCATCAACTCGAGGAAGGGGTGGAAGTGGAGGGGTCCGTAGTGGGCCATGAACGCCTCGTGCTGGGCCCGATCGAGATCCTGGTGGGGGAGGACGACGACGTGGTGCTCGAGCAGCGCCTCCCGGACCGCGTCAACGTCACGGTTGCTGGCTACCCGCGCGTCGATTCCTTCGACTACTGCGCCGAGCGCGCCGCTGAATGGGCTGATGGAGATTTCGGTCGTCATGTGGGCCCCCTGGCTGAAGCTCACCGATTAATACAGCGTATTGATTCTGATGTCAAGCGGTGTCTAATACGTAGTATTGTTCGACCC
>CAYFLT010000142.1:0-697 GCA_964344055.1 uncultured Candidatus Nemicrothrix sp. | reverse complement strand
ACGAAGCAGCGCATTCTGGACGTGGCCGAGCGGCTCTACGCCCAACACGGCATCGAAGGGGTGTCCCAGGCGCAGATCAACCGCGAGGCCGGCGTCAGGAACAGGTCTGCGATCAACTACTATTTCGGGAGCAAGCAGGATCTCCTCCTCGCGATTCTCGAGCGGCACGAAAGCGAGCTCCGACGGGAGCGAGCCGAGCTGCTTGCCGAGCAACGCGCCGCCGGACCCTTGAGGGCTCGCGAGATGGCCGTGGCCCTCGTCGAGCCGCTTCGACGCAAGCTCCAGGATCCGGGAGCCGGCCACGCTTATCTGCTGATCGCGGCGCAACTCGTAGGCCACGCGAGTCTCTCCCGGTACGAGAAGTACCTGGCGACGACCAGGGACAGCACGAACCTCTACGTGTCGTACTTCCCGGATCGTGGTGACGGGATCGGGACTGATGCCTTCGTCACCCGTTCCATTCTGGTCACCGGCCTCCTCTACCACTCCTTCGCGGACTACGTCCGACTCGGGCGTGGCGAAGATCCTCAAGTACCGGTCCCCACCGCGGACCACTTCATAGAAGGGCTCGTGGCCGCACTGGCCGCGCTCATCGAGGCTCCAGTCCACAGCCCGTGAATGACATTGTTGAAACTACAGCGCTGCGGAGGGAGGGGGATTCGAACCCCCGGGACCCGCAAAGGCCCAACGGTTTTCA
>CAYFLT010000141.1:0-7259 GCA_964344055.1 uncultured Candidatus Nemicrothrix sp. | reverse complement strand
GGTCCCTGATTCGTCCGGTTCGGCGGGTCGATCGTGCGCTCGCCAGCATCGCCGACGGCGACTTCGAGCAACGAGTGGAAGTCCCCAACCGCGACGAATTCGGCCGCCTGTCGACCAACCTCAACCGGACCTCCCAGCAGCTGTCGAGGCTCTACGGCGACCTGGCCCAGCTCAACGACAACCTGCAGCTGATGGTCGACGAGAAGGTGGTCGAGTTGGAGCGAGCCAACCGGCTGCGGCGCTACCTGTCGCCCCAGATCGCCGAGTCGGTGCTGGAAGGCGACACCGAGATCCAGTTGGGATCGCGCCGCAAGCTCCTGACGGTCTTCTTCTCCGACATTCGGAACTTCACCGAAGTCTCCGAGCGGATGGAGCCCGAAGAACTCGTCGAGGAGCTGAATCTCTATCTGTCGGCGATGACCGACCTCGTGTTCGAACACGGAGGAACCCTCGACAAGTACGTCGGTGACGCGGTGATGGTGTTCTTCGGCGATCCGGTCCGCCAGGACGACCACGCCGAGCGGGCGGTCCGCATGGCGCTGGCGATGCGCGAGCGGGCCACGGAGTTCACGGATCGATGGGCGAACCGTTACGACGAGGAGTTTGCGGTCGGCATGGGAATCTCGACCGGTTGGGTGACCGTCGGCGACATCGGCTCCGTCGCGCACACCGACTACACCGTGTTGGGGAACCACGTGAACCTCGCGTCGCGGCTCTCCGATCAGTCGTCGGGCGGCCAGATCCTCGTGGGCGAACGGACGATCCGCGCCGTGGAGCATCTGGAGCTCCAAAGCCAATTGGTCGACGAGATCACCCTGAAAGGAGTGAGTCGTCCCGTGAAGATCTACGACCTCGAACCCGAGGGCGCGACCGTCACGGCCTGACCACTTCGCCTGGCCCGCTGCTCGACTCCTAGGGTTGCGCAATGAGTCGAGCGGATGTCGTCATCATCGGGGGTGGGATCGCCGGCGTTTCGGTGGGTGCTCACCTGGTCGAAGCCGGACTGTCGGCCGTCCTCGTCGAGGCCGAGTCGACCCTCGCCTACCACACCACCGGTCGATCGGCGGCCCAGTATCTCGAGAACTACGGCAACGACTCCGTCCGTCGGCTCACGCTGGCGAGCCGTTCATTCCTCGAGTCGCCGCCGCCTGAGTTCGCAGATGGGTCGGTACTCGGCTCGCGACCGCTCCTCATGGTCGGCCGCGAAGAGCGGGTGGCCGACCTACGGGCCCAGGTCGACCACGCGAAGGCGCTGGTGCCCTCCACCGAGTTCGTGGACGGCGATACCGCCCGCTCGATCCTGCCGATCCTCCGGGACGACATCGCCGGCGCCCTCTACGAGCCCCTGTCGATGGACATCGACGTGGCAACCCTGCACCAGGTCTTCGTTCGCTGGTTCCGGGCCCGCGGGGGTGAAATCCGGACTTCGACGCCGGTCACCGCACTGCGCCGCTCGGGGGAGGCGTGGCAGGTCGACGCCGGTGGCACCACGATCGACGCCGGTGTGGTGGTCAATGCCGCCGGCGCCTGGGGCGATCGCGTCGCGGCGCTCGCCGGCGTGGCCCCCGTGGGCCTCCACCCGCTGCGCCGAACGATCGCGATCGCCGCGATCCCCGAAGAGCTCGACACGACCGGGTGGCCGATCACCTCCTTCGAGCCCGATCAGGGACCGATGGTCGGCTACACCAAGCCCGAGCCCGGTGGGCTCATGGTCTCGCCCGCCGACGAAACCCCGTCAGAGCCCTGCGATGCCAAGCCCGAGGAGCTCGACGTCGCTCTCGGCCTCGCCCGACTGAACGACTTCACCACCCTCGAGATCCGCCATGTGCGGTCGACGTGGGCCGGACTCCGCACCTTCACCGGCGACCGGACACCGGTGGCAGGATTCGCGCCCGACGCCCCGGGCTTCTTCTGGCTGGTCGGCCAGGGCGGCTACGGCATCCACACGGCCGAGGGCATGGCCCTCGCCGCCAGCGGCCTGATCGTCGACGGTGAGCTTCCCGCGGCCCTGTCCGACATCGGTCTCACGCCCACCGACCTCGCGGCCGACCGAACCACACTGGGCGGCCCGCTGGTGGAGGGCCACTAGGGGAAGGTGTCGTGACGTCCGCGTACACCTAGGCCGGAACCGGACAGGCGTCGAGTTGGTAGGTGCGAAGGCGGAGCCGAAGCGTGTAAGCGAGCAGGGCCACGGCGGCCAGGCCGACGAAGGGTTGCACCGGCGCCCACCACGACAGGGCGCCGGAGGTCCCGATCAGCGCCACGACGGCCTGATTGCAGACCGGACAGCCGACGGCGAGGAAGCTCACGAACCCGCCCCAGATCGTGCGCGTCTCCTGAGACTCCGACACCTCGCTCTTCGGCACGCTGATCGCGAGGATCAGCCCGATGAGCCCGGCGGTGATCGAGAGGATCACATAGTCGATGGGCCGTGTCTCGACCGGTCGTCCGAACAGTGGCGTGTCGATCAGGTCTGAGGGAACCGCGATGACCACCGCCGCCGCCAGGGAGTAGAGCGCGGTGCGAAACCACGTCCCGGAAGGCAGGGTCCGGAGCTGATCGATCATCCGCCGGACGCTAGCGTCCCGACCTCGCCATCGGCCCGCCGTTCGGTCGGGACTGTCGCCTTCCTCACCCACTGACCGTGGCCACCTCGGGCACTCCGAGCCGCCGATTTCAGGACTTTGGTCCCTATTCGCGCCAGTTCCTCAGAGTTCGGGCGCTGCGGCCGACGTTCGGGGTATGCGCACCGCCGTCCAGCCAACCGGGATCGAGCGCCGCTTCGGTGACGACGAGTTGATCGTCTCCAAGACCGATCTGCGGGGCCGGATCACCTACGCCAACGACGTCTTCCTCCGTATCGCCTGTTACGAGGAAGACGAGATCATGGGCAAGCCCCACAACATCATTCGACATCCCGATATGCCTCGATGTGTCTTCCAGTACCTGTGGGACACGATCCAGGACGGCCAGGAGATCTTCGCCTACGTCGTCAATCTGGCGAGGGACGGCGCCCACTACTGGGTGTTCGCCCACGTGACGCCGAGCTTCGGTCCGAACGGCGAGATCGTCGGCTACCACTCCAATCGACGGACGCCCTCTCGTGCCGCCGTCGACGCGGTGACGGGCGTCTACGCAGAACTCCGCAAGGTCGAATCCGAAGTCAGCAATCCGGTCGCCGCGATCCAAGCCGGTCTGCAACGCCTCCTGGCCATCCTCGGGGACGCTGGCGTCAGCTACTCCGAGTTCGTCTGGTCGCTCGAGCCGAATGAGGTACCAGCATGACGCTCACCGACACACCCATCGAGTCCGCCGACTTCGAAGACGAAGCCGGCGGGAACGCGACTGAAGACGTGGCAGCCGAGTCTGCCGAACTGTGGCAGGCCATCGAGGTTCTCACCCAGGTCGCGGAGGCCGCACAGGACGGCGACTTCGAGGCCCGACTCACGCCGATCGGCGACGATCCGCGTCTCCAGGCATGCCGCAACGCGATCAACGGCATGCTCGACCGTGCCGACGCCTATGTTCGTGAGTCCTCGGCGTCGCTGGCCGAGGCCGCTCAGCACCGCTACCACCGTCGGTTCGTCATGCGCGGGCTCGACGGAGCCTTCCGCAAGGGTGCGGCCACCATCAACAGCGCCACCGAGACCATGGCCGAGACCGACGCGGCGCTCAGAGAGGCCCAGGAGGCCCGTCAGGGTCTGGGGGCCGAACTCGAGAACGCAATCGGAGCAGCGGTCGACCAGGTCGCGGCCGCATCGACCCAGATCGAGGCAACAGCCGGATCCCTGGCGCAGACGGCTGCCACCAACTCCGAGACGGCGCAGAACGTGGCCGCGCGGGCCGAAGAGGCGTCTGAGTTCATGGGGAACGTCGCGGCGACCGTCGAGGAGATCGCCGCAACCGCCGGCGCCATCGACGAACAGACCCGCGAGTCGTCACAGGCCGCCCACACCGCGGTGAGTGAGACCGAGGCGGCCCAATCCACTTTCGATGCGTTGCTCGACGCCTCCAAGCGGATCGGCGACGTGGTGGCCCTGATCGGGGATGTGGCCGAACAGACCCGTCTTCTGGCCTTCAACGCCACGATCGAGGCGGCTCGAGCCGGTGAGTCCGGCAAGGGCTTCGCCGTGGTGGCCAGTGAGGTCAAGGAACTGGCGACGCAGACCGCCGATGCCACGCACACGATCACCAACCAGATCGAGCAGATCCAGACGGCTTCGTCGGCAGCGTCCACCGCTGTCCAGTCGATGACGGAGTCCCTCGCCCAGATGGGCACCAACGCCGAGGCCATTGCGAGCGCAGTCGCCGAACAGCGGGTGGCACTCGGCGAGATGGCGAAGTCGAGCTCCGCCGCGGCTACCGCCGCCAGCGAAGTCACCGACGGCGTCAGTGACATCACCTCCGCCACTCAGCTCACCACCGATGCGGCATCGGACCTCACCTCGGCAGCGCTCGAGCTTTCCGAGATGTCCGGCAGCCTGCAGGTGACCGTGGCCGACGTGGTGCAGCGCATCAGCGACCACTGAATCGCCACGGGTGCCCGGACTCGGGCTGTCTCGGTTCGCGGTGCCTACGGCTGACCGGCGAATGCCGGCAGAAGTCGTCTCGCCACGTCGGCGATGACGGCCTCCTTCTCGTCGAGCGGCGGGAGTAGGACGAGCTGGTCGAGCCCGGCCTCGTCGAGCTCATGGATCCGGTCCACCAGCTGATCCGCCGTCCCGACCAGGCAGGTGCGTTCGATCAGCTCGGGTGTGACGAACCGCTCCTCCTCCTCGGTGACCCAACAGTTGTGTCCGAGATGGATGCGCTGATGGCGACGTGAAAGGGGCGTTTCGCGTACGAGTGCCACGTAGTCCTCCCAGATGTCGGCCAGGTGGGCGGGTGGACGCCGGCCGAACTGGGTGACCTGCTCGTACTGGTAGTGGAGCCCGGCAATGGCGAATGCGCCGGACTGGCGGCGGACCCGTTCACTCTCGAGCGTCTCCCCCGGCTCGGTGATCACCACGGTCGTGAGCGTGGCGACCGGGAACGTCTCTCGGGTCAGCACTCGTCCATCGTGGGCCGCCGCCGACTCGAGGCGCTCCCGTATCTGGCGAACCGCGGCCGGGTCCGGCGGCACCGAGGTGATCAGGCCGTCGCCTCGCGTGGCGGCGATCGCCAGCGCATTCGGCCCGAAGGCCGAGACGTAGATCGGAATCGCCGGCTCGAAACGGACGAAACCGTGATCCGGCATGAGGTGCCTCACCGGTGCGGTCGCGCCGCGGAAGGTCACGTCCGCCTCTTCACCGGCCATCAGTGGCGCGAGCGTCTCGAGGTATTCGTCGAACTCGGCGAGGCGCATCGGTTTGTGACCCATGATGCGCATGGCCGTATTGCCGGTGCCGATACCGCAGAAGACCCGTCCGGGGGCGAGTTGGTTGAGCGTGGCCATCGCCGCCGCCGTGACCGGGGCGGGACGGGTCGGCGCGACCGCGACACCGGTGCCGATACGCATCGTGGAGGTGCGATCGGCGATCAGCGCGAGGATCGCGTAGACGTCGGACCAGATCATCTGGCTGTCCGCCGCCCAGCAGTGGGTGAACCCGAGCCGCTCTGCTTCCACGACGTAGTCGATGTCTTCGGGCCGGGACGCGAGACAGATGCCGAATTCCATGCCGGCCAGTCTGGCCCAGCGGCGCGTCGGGTGACGGAGGCGGAGGACGAGCTCTCGAGACCAGGATCCCCTCTTCACCGAGATCGACCACCATCTGACACATCTGGTGACCACCGCGTGGACCGCCTACTTCTTGACGAAGACCCTCACCGTCTGGTGGGCATAGGCGACAACCTCATCCCAACCCCCTGTTGCGAGTCGTTCGAGTGAGACATCGTGGAAGTCCGCGGAGTACTTCGCATCCCAGATCAGGACCGTTCCGGGGGCGAGATCCTCGGGGGCGTTGTGCACGTCCCATGGCTCGAGCCGGGTCCCCACGTCCTTGTCGTCGAGGAAGAAGGTGACGGCCACGTGGTGCGCGAGCCAATCCTCCGCGGGCGCATTCGATTCGACCCATTCCGAAGCATCGCGGAGGCCCCGACCCAGCCGGCCCTCGTCCAACGGCGGAGCGATCCAGCTCCACTCGATGTCGATGTCCGGCATGCCCGCAACATTGTCGTCCGGAATCTCAGCCTGCTGTTGCGGCATCGCCAGACCACTCCAGATCACCAGCGGGATGATCGCCCACAGGATCCGAGGACCGAACCGGTCCCGTAGTCCGTCGATGCCTCGCAGCGCCACGAGCCCGATCCATGGCGCCATGGGCATGATGAAGTAGTAGTACCCACCCGACGAAAACAACCCTCGCCAGTAGATCACGCTGTGCATCACCAGATAGGCGGGGTAGGTCGCGTAGAGCACGAGATCCCAACGCCACTCCCAGCCCCGCCTCGCCAAGCCCAGCACGAGCAGGATCGTCACCGGCACACCGGCCCCGATCAAGAGGTGCCGTAGGTAGAGCCAGGGTGGACCGGACCCGTACTGCTCAGTCGGCTTCGAGTCGAAGAAGACCTCGAAGGGGATCTCACCGCGCACCCGCCAGGTAAGTACGTTCACCACGACAATCGGCAACGCCGTCCACGCCCCGAGCATCAGGGCCCGGGGCAGCGCCTCCCATGCGTCACGGAGGCGTCGCTCGACGAGATGGCGAGCGAAACCGCCCTCCGCGAACACCACCCACAGACCCCAGAGGACCGTCAGCGCGATTCCCTCATGCCGGACGAGTCCGAGGGTGCCGAAACACAGGGCGGCCGGCACCAGACGCTGTCGAACCGCGAGGAAGACTCCTGCGATCCACACCAGCATGAATGGCGCCTCCGTGAGCACCGGGTAGCTCAGCTCGGGAAACCACCATTGGAACCAGATCAGCAGCGGCAAGAGCCAGATCCCCGCGAGGCGGAGCCGCTTCGCTTCTCGTCCGGTCAACCACACCGCCACGGCAGAGAGAGCCAGTGTCCACAGGCGGGCCGCGGTCAGGCCGAAGTACGAGGGGACGAACTGGATCAGATTCCGGCCCGGGCGACTCCACGGATGCAGCAACTCCCCCGGGTCGTCCCACACACTGCGCGAAATGAGGTAGTGGGACAGCTCGTCGTCGATGATCCATCCTCGATCGACGACGGCTCGACAGAGGCTCCAGCCGAGGCCGACCGCGAAGGTGAGCCAGAATGAGGTGAGACCCCAGTAGTGGTCCAGTCGTTGTGCGACTCTGATCAGAGGAGCA
>CAYFLT010000140.1:0-7278 GCA_964344055.1 uncultured Candidatus Nemicrothrix sp. | reverse complement strand
ATCTCGAGGGATGCACGGTGCTCGATCATGCGCTGGTCGGGTCGGGTTCGGTGGTCCTGCACAACGCCGTCATCGGTAGACATGCGCTCGTCGGTGCGGCGGCTCTCGTCCCCGGAGGAATGGAAGTACCAGAGCGGGCAATGGCGCTGGGTGTGCCGGCGAAGATCCGGCCCGATGCCCTCGAAGAACACCACGCGCAGTCGAACGTCGAGTCGTACCGGGCGCGGGCCCAGCAGTTCCGACGCGAACTGCGGCGGCTCGACTGACCATGTCCGGGCCATACGGGATCCTCGTGGTCTGCACGGCCAACGTGTGCCGTTCGCCGATGGCCGAGCACTTCATCCGGGTCGCGGCCGAAGCCGCCGGAACATCGGTCGACGTGAGCTCTTCGGGCTTTCTCTCGGCCGGCGAACCGGCGACACCACTGGTCGTCGATGTGATGCAGGAGTGGGACGGTGACCTGACCGCGCACCGTTCCCGCCAGACGTCCCAGGACATGATCGAGCGCTCTGACCTGGTGGTCACGATGGAACGGCGCCACGCCCGCGATCTCGTGCTCCTGGCGCCCGGGTCCTCGTGGAAGATCCACACCCTCGTCGCCCTGGTGACGGCCTTGGAGGAGTCCCGGGCCGCCCCTGATGCTGCGGAGAGGGTGCGGGGCATTGCCGCCGCTCGTCCCGGCGGAGCGCACCTCGGAAGCGGAGCCGACGAGATCGACGATCCGTTCGGACGGAGCCGACGGGTCAATCGGGCGACGGCCGAGCGCCTCGCCGACTTGAGTCCCCGGCTGATCGCCGGCCTCTTCTCGCCTGCCGACTGATCCGTTCGGCCCGGGCAGGGCGGTCCAGGCCGAACGGATCATGCCCATGGGCCGAAATGCCTAAAGCCCGGAAGGGTGCGCGCCGAAACCACTCCCAGTCCTCGGCACCAACCGGGGCCCGGTGGTGGGGAGCGTGGGGTTCTCAGCCGGGCCCCAGGGGTGCCGCGATGGAGGGTTGTGGGAGCACCAGTCGCGCCGCGGTATCGGCCCGCGGATCACGAGATTCCAAAGGGTATGTCGCTGCTCTACGCGGACCTGCCCGAACGGGTCGAGGTGACGGCGCCAGAGCGTGGTCGCCTCGAACTCGTCGCTGGCGTCGTCGCGACGCTCGGGGTCGGGTTGGCGGGATCTACGGTGCTCGGAGATCTTCTTCGGTCGGGTGGCGGGGGACCGGCGCAGGCTTCCCCCACGTTCGGGACTCCGCCACCCGACTTCACGGGAGTCGAGCGGGTCGTGGCCCCGGAGGTGGGAGCCCCCACGCTTCTCGGCCCGATCGAGGAGATCAACTTCCCGCCGGCCGACGAGGTCGCGGCGGAGGAGGCGACAGTCGGGCCGATCACCCCAGCGCCGCTCCCGGATGCAGGAACTCCTCCCATTGTCGTGGCGCCGGCCGACCCACCTGCCGCGGCGGAGCCCGCGGCGCCGATCGTTCTGCAGCCGATCGAACCGGTGGAGGCCACCCCGGCTGATGGCCCGACGACGACGCAACCACCGACGACCGAACCGCCCGCCCCACCAACCACCCTCGCGCCTGCGGAGCCGGCTCCCGAGCTCCGTCAACTCGTTCAGACCGCAGGGTTCACGCTCACACCTCAGTCCGACGAGGTCCTGCGGGCCGGCGGCTTGGAGGGCTGGCTCGCCGCCCAGCTGCAGCCGGACACGATCCCGGACCCGCTGGTGGCCGACGCACTCGGTTCCTTCGACCTCCTGGATACCCCTCCGGCCGAGTTGCGGGCCACCGGTCTCGGTCCGCGTGCGCTCACCCAGGTTCGTTGGGCGAGCTTCATCCGATCGTTCGTCGGAGAGCGGCAGATCCTCGAACACGTCGCAGGCGTATGGCGCGAGCAGTTTGCGGTTGCGGCGCCGCCGGCCGATCTCGTCGGGTTGGAGCAGATCATCCGGCCGCGAGCGCTCGGGCTCTACTCCGACCTCGTCGCTGCGGCCCTCGAGACCTCCGCCTTCCGGGTCGCGTTCGATCTCTCCGAGGGATCGACCGCCGATGACTTCATCGACTCGAGCTTCGCGCGGGTGATCCTCGAGCGGCTCACCCTGGGATCACCCGATGTGTTCACCGAAGCCGATGTCATGGCGGTGGCCAACTCGCTGGGTCCGGGCGGCACGGAGATCAGGGCAACGGTCGCCCGACTCTGTGCGCAGCCCGAGACGGCCGACGCCGTCAGTCGACGCCTCGCCACCCACTTCCTCGGTCCGGTGGCAGCGGAGCGGGTCACCGAGCACGGCGCTGCCGCGTACCTCAGCTCCGGCGGGAGCATCGCGGCGGTCGTCCACGCGATCCTCGCCAACGGCGTGCCGCACGCCGCCGGGGACCGAACCCACCGCGGGGACGGCTGGCTCTGCGCCGCCCTTCGGGCGTGTGGCGCCGAGATCGCGGTCGGAGGTACCTGGGACGGTGCCGACTCGACGAGCATCGCCGGACTCCTTCGGTTGCTCGACGCCGAACCCGGCACCGGGAAGGAGACCGAGGACGCCGGCTGGGAGACGCCGGCTGCCGTCCAAGCCCGCTGGACTGCAGCCCGACGTCTCGTCGGCGAAGGTGGGGCGGGGGTGTCGATGGACCTGACCGGGTTGACACCGGCACTCCCGCTCCCGGCTGACCTCCTCGTCGACGAGTTGGGTGCCGCCCTGGGTGTCGCGCTGACCGACGGCGAACGCGGTGCCCTGCGCCACTATCTCGGAGTCGAGGCCGACACGGTCGTGGATCATCTCGACGACGAGGATCGGCGCGACCTGGTCGCCCTGGTCCTGAGCTTCCCGACCTTCCAACGAAGGAGTCGAGCCTCCTGATGGCCACGAAGCTGAGCCGGCGCTCCTTCCTCGGCGGTGCGGCCGCGATCGGTGCGGGGTCTGCGCTTCTCCGAGCTTCCCCGACGTCGGCCCAGACCGGCGTCGCTGCCGCGGCCAATGGGACGGTCGTGGTGGTGAACCTGGTGGGAGGAGTCGACGGGCTGAGCGTGGCGGTGCCCTACGAGAGCGACGACTACCACCGCCTTCGGCCCACGGTGGCCGTCGGCCGTCCCGATCGGGCCGGTGGGGCGATTCCCTTTGCGCCGCGCTGGGGAGTCCATCCGGCGTTCGCACCGCTGCTGAACACCACGGCAGGGTCGGCGTTCGCCACGATCGTGGGCGTCGGATCGGCCGACGAGCTCCGTTCGAGAGGGCACGGTGCGGCAACCCGTCGGCTCTACCGGACCGGTCGATCTCGCCCGGGGCTGGCCGCCCCGCTGCTGGCCGCCAACGGCTTGACCGCGGCGGAGTGCTGGTGGTTCGGCTCGGATCGGCACCCGTTGTTCCACCGAGTTTCGGGCGCCACAGGTGGGCGGCGGCCGAGTGCTCCCGTCATCGGCTTCTCCGATGGGGCCGGCGCCCACGAGGCACTGCGGCTCGCATTCGCCGACGACGCTCGACTCGGGTCGGCCGCGCTGACCGCGTTGGATGGTCGCTGGGCGACCGTGCAGTGGGATGCCACGGGTATGCCTGCCGACCGTGGCTACGCGGACGCACCGATCGGGGACCGCCTGGCCGCGGTGGCCGACATGATCCGAAGCGACGACCCTCTCCGGCTCGTGGTGGTGGATCAGGGCGGCTATGACACCCACCGGGCTCAGGGCGACGGAGCCGGGGGAGTGCTTGCATCCCGCCTCGACGAGCTGGTCCGGTCGCTGGCCGCATTCTGGAGCGACCTCGGCTCTCTGACCGACGAGGTGACTGTCGTGGTGCTGAGCGAGTTCGGGCGCACCGTGCACGAGAATCGCCGGGGTGGCACGAACCACGGGCGTGGCGGTATCGCGCTCCTTCTCGACCGCGGCGTCCGTGCCGGGCTTCATGGGGACGTGGACATCGACTTCGAACGTGGCGTCCTCCCGGCCACCACCGACGTTCATGCGGTGATCGGCGAGGTGTTCGCCCATCGGGGCTGGCGAGTGCCCGATGGCTGGTCCGGAGATGACGACGACCGCGACGATGGCGACGACGACGATGATGATGACCAGAGCGATGACGGGCGAGACGATACGGACGAGGACGAGGGCGGGCAGGGGTCACGCGGGCTCGCCCTCTTTTCGTCGGCCACAGGCGTCGAGCCTGATGCCTGAGTTGTTACTATCCCCATAGGAGAAATTCTCGTCGCGACCGCTGCATCTGCAGCACCGCGACAACACCGCTTCTGTGGGGAGTCGTGATGACAACCAGCGACATCGGCATCGATCTCGGGAAGTACCAGCTCGGTTGGTCCGATGAGGAGGATTACGTCTTCAAGCCCAAGAAGGGGTTGAACGAGGAGATCCTTCGCGAGATGTCGTGGCTCAAGGGCGAGCCCGAATGGATGCTCGACTTCCGCCTGAAGTCGTTCCAGCGTTTCGGCCGCCGCCCGATGCCCAACTGGGGCGGCGACATGTCCGACATCGACTTCAACGACATCTACTACTACATCAAACCCACGGACTCGCTGAGCGACGACTGGGACGACGTTCCCGAGTCGATCAAGAACACCTACGAAAAGCTCGGCATCCCCGAGGCCGAGCGCAAGTACCTCGCAGGGGTCACTGCCCAGTATGAGTGCCTGCGAGGCGATGTCCGGGTGTACACCGCGGATCGCGGCCTGGTGCCGATCAAGGACGTGGCAGCCGGCGACAGGGTCTTCTCGCTGAACGAGGACTCCGGCGAGATCGAGATCCATCCGGTCAAGAACTCGGCGCAGACCGACGTCCGCCAGACCTATGAGGTGACCATCGGCGGTCACTTCGGCCGCACCATCGTCGGTACGGACAATCATCCCGTCCTCTGCCTGGTTGACGAACGCGAGCAGGGCCGCCGACACGCACGGTACGCGCGTCGCTGGAAGACCATTGGTGAGCTGGTGGAAGGCGACATCGTCGCGGTCGCCAGTGATCTCCCGGAGTTCGGTGCACCGCACTCTCTCCAGCGCTTCGAGGACACTCCCGAGGAGTTCCCGGTTCGGACCACCGCCGATCTGATGTGGTTCCTCGGTCTGTGGCTCGGCGACGGGTCCAGCCGCAACGCCCCTGCACATGCCACCTACCGCGTCGAGATCGCCATTCCCGAGACCGACGTGGAGCTCCGGGCAGAGCTGAGTCGTGTGGTCGAGAACCTCTTCGGACGCACGGCGGCGAAGTCCGACCAATGGCGATTCACGTTCGACTCCAAGCCGCTCGTCGAATGGCTCGAGCTGAACGGCTTCACCGGTACCAGCGCGAACAAGCGAATCCCGGCTTGGGTCTACTCATTGCCGGATGAGCAGCGGCTCGCCTTCCTCGGGGGCTACGTGGACACCGACGGCCATGTTTCGACGGATGCGCACGGGAACTGTGTCTCTCTCACCTCGGCATCGCCGGCCCTTCTCGGCGACGCGGACGAGCTGGCCCGGCTGTGCGGTTTGCGCCCGGCTGGGCCCCATCGCTTCGAGTCGGTGCACCCGTTCGACGCCGACCGGACGATCGTGGGCTACCGGCTGGGCCTCAGCGGAGACGTCGAACGGCTCGGAGTTCGCAATCCCCGACGCATCGAGCGTCTGGGGCACCGCGCCCACCACCACTCCGACACCGCCCTTCAGGGCACCACGATCCGCGACCACTGCACTGACACCCTCGGCTTCGCCCGAGTGAAGTCGATCGTGGAAGCGGACGTTGCTCCGGTGTACGACATCGAGATCGATGGCCCCCACAACTTCGTCGCGGAGGGCGTCATCGTCCACAACAGCGAGGTCGTGTATCACCGCAATCGGGAGGACCTCGAGGCCCAGGGCGTGCTGTTCTGCGACATGGACACTGCGCTCAAGGAGTACCCGCAGCTGGTGAAGCAGTACTTCGGCAAGGTGATCCCTCCGAACGACAACAAGTTCTCGGCGCTCAACAGCTCGGCGTGGTCCGGTGGTTCGTTCATCTACGTCCCACCGGGGGTCGAGGTGGAGATGCCGCTGCAGGCCTACTTCCGCATCAACGCAGAGAACATGGGCCAGTTCGAGCGGACGCTCATCATCGCCGACGAGGGCTCACAGGTTCACTACATCGAGGGATGTTCCGCGCCGACGTACACCTCGGACTCGCTGCATTCCGCGGTCGTGGAGATCATCGTCAAGCCGTCCGCGCGGGTCACCTACACCACGATCCAGAACTGGTCCGACAACGTCTTCAACCTGGTCACCAAGCGGGCCTACGTCGAGGCCGAGGGCCACATGGAGTGGATCGACGGGAACATCGGTTCGAAGCTCACCATGAAGTACCCGGCGGTCGTCCTGGCCGGACCGAAGGCGTCGGGCGAGGTGCTGTCGGTGGCCTACGCCGGTCCGAACCAGCATCAGGACACTGGGTCGAAGATGATCCATGCCGCACCCGAGACCACGTCCAAGATCGTCTCCAAGTCGATTTCGAAGGACGGTGGCCGCACGTCCTACCGAGGTCTGGTCCGGGTCGAAGACGATGCCTACGGCTGCAAGAGCCACGTCCAGTGCGACGCGCTCATCCTCGACGACGAGTCGATCTCCGACACCTACCCCTACATGGAAGTCGGATCGGGCGACGCCGTGATCGGCCACGAAGCCACCGTGTCGAAGGTGGCCGACGAGCAGCTCTTCTACCTGCAGAGCCGGGGCCTCACCGAGGAACAGGCGATGGGCATGATCGTGAACGGCTTCATCGAGCCCGTCACCCGCACCCTCCCGATGGAGTATGCGGTCGAGTGGAGCCGCCTGATCGAACTGCAGATGGAAGGCAGCGTCGGGTAGGCCGCAAACGCCTGCCACAATGGTCATCATGCCAATGCGCCAGGACTGCAAATTCTTCGAGTCGCGCACGTACCCGAACGGCGACACCGTCCGGAAGTGTGATCTCGACCTGGCGCCGGAAGCTCCGTGGCGCTGCCCGGCCGACTGTCCGAAGTACACGCGGCGGATGGCCGATGTGAACTGGGCGCACGGCTCACTCGTCACGCCGGAGACGCCACCCGAGCCCGAGAGCCTGGGTGAGGACGACTCGATCGCGGCGCTTCTCGATGCCGCCGAGGACATCATCAACGACGCCGTCCCCGGCACCCTCGCCGACCTCGAGGAGGAGCGGCGCAAGCGCCAGAAGAAGGGCATCGGCCGGCTGAAGCGGAACAAGGGCGACGCTCCCGGCGGACCAGGCGCACCCCGAGGACCCCAGCGAAAACCCCCGAAAGGCAGCGGCGAAGGATTCGGCGAACGGTTCCGGCGGCGCTACCGC
>CAYFLT010000139.1:0-7410 GCA_964344055.1 uncultured Candidatus Nemicrothrix sp. | reverse complement strand
ATCCGCTGGGCGTGTGGGTTGAAGTAGTGGCCGGCCTCGAGGTGCGACGAGATGAGGAAGATCACCTCGGCGTTGGCGAAGTCCGACGACGGGCGATCGTGGCCCATCCAGCTCTGGTAGCCGATGCGCGCGTTGCTCGAGCAGATGTTGGTGTGGCTGTTGTGGCCGTCGACCCCCCACGCCTTGAGCACCCGCTCGGCGTAGCCGTCCTCGCCCGGACGACCGACGTGGTAGATGACACCGTCGCGGTTGCCGTCGTCCATGGCCGCACCGATGCGGTTGCCGATGTCGGCCAGGGCGTCTTCCCACGATACCCGCTCCCACTGACCACTCCCCCGCTCGCCGACCCGCTTGAGCGGATACAGCAACCGTTCGGGGTCGTAGATCTGGTTGATCGTGGCCGGCCCCTTGGCGCAGTTGCGGCCGCGGCTGGCCGGATGCAGGGGGTTGCCCTCGACCTTGTCGATCTCGCCGGTCTCGTGGTTGACGTGGGCGAGCAGGCCACAGGCGGCCTCACAGTTGAAGCAGGTGGTGGGCACCAGCGAGTGATGCTCCTCGACCTTGTCGGGCCACGCCTTCGCGTTGAGCGAGGTGACGTCGTGCCAGTCTTCGTGGGGCGGGTACTGGGTCAGATCAGTCATCGATCAACTCCTCACGAAAGCGGCACGGACTGGCCGGCGCGAACGAACGAATCCTCATAGCTCCACATCCCGATCAGGGCGGCGGCACCGGCCACGGCGGGCAGGGCGGCTCCGGAGTCGACCGACAGGGCGATGATCACCAGGGCGGCCGGGATCAGGAGCCCGAGTACCACCCCGGTGAGGAACTTGAACTGGTACCTGCCCTTGGTCATCTGGTGCACCGCTGCCTCGACGTGGGGCGTGCCCTTCGAGGTGACCTCGACCGCGACCAGGGCCGCGGTGGCGAGGGCGCCACCGAGCAGCGCCCAACGAACCGCGGTGGGCTCCGGGACGTCCATGAACAGATCCAGGATCGCGTAGGACGCACCGCCGGCGGTGACGGTCTGGGCCAGCAGGGTGGGCAGCAGCAGCGGGGTCTGCCAGAGGTCGCGACCCTCGCACTGGCCGAACAGGAAGGCCGTGTAGCCGGCCGTGCCCGCCGCGAAGAGGGCGGTGGGGATCGCCATCCAATTGATGAGTGTGTCGGCCTCGGTGAGGCCACCGATCCACCACAGGGCCAGGCAGATCGCGAACCCCATCAGGATGTAGGCACCCTTGACCAACCATGACTCCCAGGAGCCCTTCGTGATCAGGTAGTGGAAGCGGCCCGGCTGTTTCAGGTCGGCCACCAGCAACACGCCGGTGAGGGCGAGGAATGCACCGCCGAGCATCGGCGGCACGACGCCGACCTCGGCCTGCACGTCGCTGTGGCTCATCAGCACCAACAGGGCGGCCACCAGCATCACGCCGGCGGCGATCGCCTTGGTGACGAGGTAGCCGGACACCTTTTCCTTCCAGGTCATCTGGTGAGAAGTGGTGTAGGCGGTACGGGCCACGAGACCGTGGGCATCCGGCGGCAGGGTGGGGTGATTGGGCGTGGTGTCGGCCCAGATCATGCCGTCGGAGGCAATGGCGGTCCGCAGCGGGTTGAGCGATGCCTGGTCGGCACCCCGGTAGTACACCTTGGGGTTCGTGCCCTGCTCGGGGGCGCGGACGGCGACATCGTCACGGCCGATGATCTTGGTGGCGGCGTTGTTCGGATCGTCGAGGTCGGCCACCTTGATCGCCTGGGTCGGGCACACGATCACACAGGCCGGCTCGAGACCCTGGTCGACCTTGTGGTTGCAGAAGTTGCACTTGTTGGCGGTGTTGGTCTCGGGGTTGATGTAGATGGCGTCGTAGGGGCACGCGTTCATGCAGCCCTTGCAGCCGATGCAGCGCGAGTCGTCGAAGTCGACCACGCCGTTGTCTGCCCGATAGAGGGCGTTGGTGGGACAGATCGCCATGCACGGCGCGTCCTCGCAGTGATTGCAGCGCATCACCGAGAAGTGCCGGCTCACGTTCGGAAACGCGCCGGTCTCGATGTACTTCACCCATGTGCGATTGACGCCGAGCGGCACGTCGTGCTCGCTCTTGCACGCGACCGTGCAGGCGTGGCAGCCGATACACGAGTCACTGTCGAGTAGGAACCCGAGCCTTGTCACACGTCCCCCCGTCTCCGTTCCGGAACTACGGCCGAATGTACGGACATATTCTGTGGTGCCCAACACCGCAGTGCAAGTGTTAGAGCATGAAGCTGGTCAGTTATAGCACCTAACCCGCCGCGATGAGACCGGTCGCCACCATCGCGGCAACGAATCCCACTTCCTGGACGCGGCTCAGGCGCTCAGACAGGACCACCCGGGCCAGCACCACCGTGGCCACCGGGTAGAGCGACGACAACACGGCGACCACGGTCAACGACCCGTGGTCGGCTGCGTAGAGGAACACCGCGTTGGAGCCGGTGTCGAAGAACCCGAGAGCAATCACCAGCCGAAGTGAGATGGCATCCCTCGGGAAGATCGGACGGCGACGGACCAGGAACCAAAACCCGAGGCCAATCGCCGTGAGCAACCTCGCCCCGACGATCGGCCACGGTGCGCTCAGCGGATCGGTCTCGGCGAAGATGATGAACATCACACCGAACCCGGTGCCCGCCCCGAGTGCTTCGATGATCACCCGGGCAGTGACCGGCGCGTCGCCCGTGTCGCCGTCGATCGACGTCAGAGCGATCGCCACGAGCGCCATCGCCACCCCGATCCACGCAGTGGTGGAGAGCCGATCGCCATCGACGACGGTCCCCCAGAGGCCGGGTACGGCGGCCGAGGTGATGGCCGTCAGCGGGGCCACGACCCCCATCGGCCCCCGAGCGAGCCCTCGGTAGAGCAGGAGGAGCCCGACGACGCCGACCATGCCGCTGAGGGCACCGAGGGCGAGATCGCGACTCCGGAACTGGTCCGCGAGGACGAGCGAGGCGGCCGTGATCCCGATCAGACCCACCGCGTGGGACGCGGCGACCACGCGCAGAACCGACATCCGTTTGCCGGCCAGCCCGCCGAAGAAGTCGCCGGTGCCGAAGAGGACGGCCGTGAGCAGGGCCAGCGTGATCGCCACGGCGTCGAGGCTAGGCAGGATGAGCCGCCGGCCAACAGCCGGTTGGCCCGGGGGCATCCGGGACGTCAGAATGCCCGCAGTTCACCGACGAGAGGCACAGGGCATGCGAGGACTCATTCTCGAGGGCACGACCGAAGACAGTGTTCGACTGTCCGACGACATCGAGTTGGTCGGCGACCTCGCGCCGCGCCAGGTGCGGGTCGAGGTCCGGGCCGCCGGGGTGTGCGGGAGCGATCTCAGCTGTGTGCACGGCAAGTACTACATGCCGACCCCCCTGGTCCCCGGACACGAGGCGGCTGGGGTGGTGGTCGAGGCTGGTTCCGCGGTCACCTACTGCGAGGTCGGCGACCACGTGATCCTGTCGACCTTCGGCAACTGCGGGCACTGCCCCGACTGTGAAGGGGGCGATCCCGGCAATTGTCCGACGGGCATGGGCGGTCTCTCCCAGCCGTATGCGGAAGGCGACCAACCGCTCTACAACTTCGCCAACCTCGGGGCGTTCGTACAGGAGACGGTGGTCAGCGAGAACCAGTGCATCCCCATCCCGAAGGAGATGCCGCTGGAGTCCGCCTCTCTCATCGGCTGTGGCGTCATCACCGGGACCGGTGCGGTGTTCAACCGGGCCCGGGTCCAACTCGGTGACACCTGCGTGGTGATCGGTGCCGGCGGTGTCGGCCTCAACGTGATCCAGGCCGCTCATCTGGTCGGAGCGTCGCAGATCATCGCCATCGACCTCTCCCCTGCCAAAGAAGCCCTCGCCCGGGAGTTCGGTGCGACGGAATTCCTGGTCCCCGACGGCGACGATTTCAACGCCATCAACGAGGTGAAGAAGATCAGCGGAGGCGGCGTGCACCACGCGTTCGAGGTCGTCGGCAACACCCAACTCCTCGCTGACGCCATCCAGATGACGCGAGCCGGCGGCAACGTCTGTGCTGTCGGAGTGCCCGACCTCACCGCGTCGGTCACCTACAACTTCCAGTCCCTCCATCAGAACAAGAACCTGATGGGTATCCGAGCCGGTGGGGCCCGGCCTCGCAAGGACTTCCGGATGCTGGCCGACCTCTACATGAAGGGTCGGCTGAAGCTGGACGAGATGATCTCCAACACCGCCGGCCTGGATGGACTGCAGGGCGCGTTCGACGCCATGAAGAGTGGTGCGGAGGCCCGCACGGTGCTGCTCCCGCACGGCTGAGCGATGCCCGACGCCCTGATCTACGACGCGGTGCGGACCCCACGGGGCAAGGGGCGTCCCGACGGTGCACTCCACGACATCGCACCGGTCGATCTGGTGGCCGGGCTGGTCGGCCCAGTGCTCGAGCGCACGGGCCTCTCCCCTGGCGCGGTCGGCGATCTCGTGTTGGGCTGCGTCACTCAGCAGGGTGATCAGGGCGCGAACATCGCCAAGTACGCCGCCGAGCGCAGCGGCCTCGGCGTGGGCGTCCCCGCGATGACCCTGAATCGCTACTGCACCTCGGGGCTCGACGCCTGCAACGTTGCGGCGATGAAGGTGATGGCCGGAATCGACGGGGTGGTGTTGGCGGGAGGCGTCGAGAGCATGTCCCGAGTGCCGATGCTGGCCGATCGGGCCACCTTCTACAACGACCCCTCATTCCTCCCGATGGGGGTCGCGGCCGACATCATCGCGGCGCGGTACGGCTTCAGCCGTGAGGACTGTGATCGCTATGCGGTGGAAAGCCATCGTCGAGCCGCGAGGGCACGCGACGAAGGCCGGTTCGACCGCTCGCTCGTCCCGGTGGTCGCGGCCGACGGCACGCTCGCCCTCGCCCAGGACGAGATAGTCCGCGCCGACACGACGGTCGAACGACTGGCCGGCTTCGAGCCGAGCTTCGGAGCCAAGGGAGTCCACCACAAGGGCAACTCGCCCGGGATCGTGGATGGTGCCTCGCTGGTCGTGATCGGGAGTGACGGCGCTCTCACCTCTTCCCCGCGGGCCCGGATCGTGGCGATGAAGAACGCCTGCGGAGACCCGGAGCTGGGACTGACCGGCGGTATCGACGCCACCGCTGCGGTTCTCGCCGCGGCCGGCATGTCGGCGAGCGACGTCGACCTGTTCGAGTTCAACGAGTCTTTCGCCTCCACCAGCCTCCTCTTCCCGCAGGAACTGGACCTCGACCCCGAACTCGTCAACCCCAACGGCGGGGCACTCGCCATGGGGCATGCGATGGGTGCCACCGGCGCCTCACTCCTCGGTACCGTTCTCGACGAACTGGAGCGACGCGATCGTTCGGTCGGCCTGATCGCCGTGTCGGGTGCGGCCGGCATCGGTACGGCCACCATCATCGAGCGTCTGTAGGTCCGGATCACCGGCTGAAGAGGTCGAGATGTAGGATCCACTGCCGTGCGGAGGATGCAGCGATGATCATCGGCTATCTCGACCCGGCCTCGGGCAGCGCCGTCGTCGGCGCGGTCGCCGCCGGTCTCGGTGGCGTGGGCGTTGCGGCGAAGACCCTCCTCGCGAAGATGCGTCGCAGGCAGGGCAGCGCTGAGCAGGGCCCGGACGCGCAGTCCGACACCTCCAACCCGTGAATCGGCCGGGCCCGGTTCCCGGCGAGCCTCACTACGACAGCGCGTCCTTCCGCGACCCCTCATCCCGCGTCTGGCGCTCGGACTCGAGGATCTACCGTGGTCTCGACGTCGACGCGGCATCGAATTTCGAGGCGCTCTCCACGACCGGCTTCTACGAGCAGGCGCGTGCCAGTGGGCAGCTCGTCGCCACGACACGCCATGACGCCGCAGTGGACTCCGGATGGGAGGCGGTGCTCGAGCACGAGCCGATACCGGTCATCTCCTACCCGCACGAATGGAGCTTCAGCATGCTCCAGGACGCAGCCCTCCTCACGCTTCGACTTCAACGTCGCGCCATCGATGACGACATCACGATGAAGGACGCGTCCCCCTACAACGTCCAGTTCGTCGGCGCGTCGCCTCGGTTCATCGACATCGGCTCGTTCGAGCGGTACCGGGCCGGTGAACCGTGGTGGGGCTACCGGCAGTTCTGCCAGCTCTTTCTCTATCCGCTGATGTTCACGGCCTACAAGGATCTCCCCCACCAGCCCTGGCTGCGGGGTTCGATCGACGGGGTGACGCCCGAACACGCTCGGCGGGTCCTCGAAGGACGGCGAAAGGGTCACAAGGGGTTCTTCGCCCACGTGTGGTTGCACGCCAAGGCCGATCGTCGGCTCACCGGTTCTTCCAACGAGACGATCGAGCAGATGAAGCGCTCCGGTTACAACCGGAACCTCCTGATCGCCACCCTCGACCGCCTGATCAAGCTGGTCGGCAATCTCGAGTGGGAACGGTCCGAGTCGCGTTGGGCCCAGTACTCCGGCCGTGGCCACTACGAGCCGACCGAAGTCACGGCCAAGCAGGACTTCGTGCGGTCCGCGCTGGCTGGGCGGCGCTACGGGCAGGTCTGGGACATCGGGGCCAACGACGGGATGTTCTCCCGCATCGCGTCCGACCACGCGGACACCGTGCTCGCGCTCGATGCCGACGCACTGGTCGTCGACCGGCTGTACCGCGAACTGCACCAGGACGGCCCGGCCAACGTCGTGCCCCTCGTCATGGACTTCGCGGACCCCAGCCCCGGCATCGGCTGGGCCGGACGGGAGCGACCACCTCTCGGGGATCGCTCCAGGCCCGACGCCGTGCTCGCCCTCGCGGTCATCCATCACCTCGCACTGACCCACAACGTGCCCACCGAGGAGTTTCTCGACCTCCTGGCCACGATGCAGGCGGCGGTCGTCCTGGAGGTGCCCACCGAGCACGACCCGATGGTGAAGGCTCTCTTTGCCCACAAGCGACCGGGCACCCATCGCTCATACAACCTCTCGACGATCGAGAGCGAGATTCAGGCCCGTTTCGAGGTCCGGGCGCGTCGGGAACTCGCCGGCTCGACCCGTGTGCTCTTCCACCTCACCAGCCGCTGATCGCCAGCTCGGTGATCCTGTCCCCGTCGAGGGCCGCGATCTCGATCTCGTAGCCGTCGGCATGCATCGCCTGGCTCGGTAGGACGACCGAGAAGACCCGCGCCTCGTCGGAGCCGCTGGCACCGAAGTGGGTGGTGGCGATCCGGTCGTAGATCGGAGAGATCCCGACCACCCGGCCGTCCACGGCGACCGCCACCCATTCCGCGGAGACCTCGGTGTCGATCGATCCCCTGATCATGCCGGCCGGCGGCACGCCGCCCTCCTTCAGAGCGGCCTGATCCTCGAGGACGACCGTGCCGGCCCCTGGTGCCGCTCCCAGCGAATCCCAAGTCCGCCCGAGCAGGTCC
>CAYFLT010000138.1:0-7439 GCA_964344055.1 uncultured Candidatus Nemicrothrix sp. | reverse complement strand
TCAGGACCCTCTAGGAAACCCAGGCCGGTTCACATGGCCCGAGGGTGCCGTGAGTTGTCCTGTGTGCGGACGAGACATTCCTGGCTGTCGTCGTCCGGGTCTTTCTCGAGCCGGTGGCTTTCTGGGGCCGGAGTTCATCCCTCCGAACCCTCGACAACTCGCCCAACACTGTCCTCTCGACCGAACCGGCGCTCTTTCGCCGCGCCGGCCCGCTCCAGCCATCACAGAGCTGTCTGAGCAGGCGCTCACGATCGCCGACGCGATTGAAGAGGCCGGGCGCCCTGGCTGGGCACAGATGCTTCGCCTACATGCAACCCGCTCAGACCGACGAGATCTCTACCTCGGACACGCACTCGCCCTCATGAAGCATGCTCAGCTCGACCGCGAGCACCATGCGGAGATCCGCGCAGCTCTCGACCAGGTCCTTGTAGATGTCGTCGCTCAGTGGCCTCAGCGTGGCTCCGACTAGCCACACTGCAGAACCATCCACACCTCGTCGAAGCGCCTTGGATCCGGAGTGCTCTCCCGAACCGCGAAGTACAGGGAACCGACGTCGCCCCACATCCAGCCGGCGTCATCATCTGAGTCCAGCTGGAGCAGCAGCCTCCAGTCGTCTTGAGTGTCGTCCAGCGCTGCAATCTGCGGATCGCGCCATTGCTCGCTGGTTCCGAGTGGGTAGCCCCGTGAAACGATGTCGCACTCGCGCCAGATCGCTGCTTGGACAAGCTTCGGCCATCCGCCGATCTGGTGCCCGATGTGATCTGGATGCTCGTTGGCCGGCCTCCAGGCGTCCTGGATGGCCCAGAACGCTTTGCGCTGCGCATCTTCCCGCTCCTGTCTTCGGCGCGCCGCACGACGATGAAGTCCCCGCCCGACCTTGGGGGCATGTGGCGGGAAGATCCTTTCGACCGATGGCTCTTCCCAGCCGGGCAAGGTGAGGATCTGCGTGGGCGCGAGATCTATCCGCTCGAAGACGGTCGTTCCCGCCGGAGGGTTCACCTCGACTGACTCAGCCCGGTCGGCGAGCACGACGCGCCACCCGTCCTTGTGCCTCGGCTCGAAGCCCCAAGCCTGCTGTTCGTCCGCTTCGTAGAAGAAGTTCAGGACGCCGGTACTCGGGAGTGGAGCATCGGTGACGTAACCGGCGAGATCCTCAACATCGACCACGGCGACAAGCGCCAGAGGCTTGCCCTCCCAGTTGGGCCAGGTGTGCTCCTTCGGGAGGAGTGCGGCGCCTCCGAGGTGGGAGTGCGCTGGCTTGGCCGAGTGGCTCATGCGGATCGCGGGTCGAGCGAGCGCCGTCAGGAACTCTGCATCGTCTGGGGGAAGATGACTCGCACAGGTCTCTGCGAGTTGCTCGCGAAGCTCGGCGAGACTGGTGTCCCAGCGCTCTGGAGACATGCCTCACCTCCTAGGTCTCATTGGGGCCTGATTGAGACTTGGGTGGCGTTGCGGCGGTTGTCGTAGCGTTCGAGATGCCGGTCGGTGGGCTCTATTAGGGCCTGTCGCCTTCGGGTTGACCTCACTTCGAGTTGTCCGCCGGCCGGTGTTCTGATCCGGGGTGTGGCTCGAAAGAGGCGCGAGCTCGATCGAACCCAAATCAGGAGTGCCCGCCTCGGGTCCAACCACCGAGACAAGGAGCGTTTCTGAATGGTCATCACGATTGGCATCGACCCACACAAGGCGTCGCACACCGCGGTAGCGGTCGACGACACCGAGTCGGTGCTCGACGAAGTCCGCGTTCGAGCATCAGCGAAGCAATCCGATCAGCTGCGCTGTTGGGCGGCGCCGTTTGTTGATCGAGTGTGGGCGATCGAGTCCGCACGCGGTCTGGGATACCTGCTCGCCCAACAGCTCGTCGCGGCAGGCGAGACCGTCGTTGACGTGCCACCGGTGCTCTCGACGCGCACGAGGTTGTTGGGATCTGGTCGGGGTCAAAAGAACGACCCGAACGACGCCCGCTCGATCGCGATCGCCGCTCTACGCCACACCGGCCTGGGTCGAGTTGCGCCCGATGATCACGCCCAAGCCCTCAAGCTGTTGGCGAAACGACACCGAGATCTCGGCCGCCTGAACAACAAGACGGCATGTCGTCTCCACTCACTGCTCACCGAGCTGTCACCGGGCGGGATGGCCGCTGAAATGACGGCGAACAGGGCAAACGAGATCCTCGAGCGGGTCGAGATCACCAGCCAGGTGCTTGAGCACCGCGTGGCGGTCGCCCACGAGCTCGTTGCCGACATCACCCACTACCAAACCCAACGTAAGGCATCGCTCAAGCGGCTCCGCGCCGCGGTCGCAGCCACCGCCACGTCGTTGACCGACATCCGCGGGATCGGTGTGGTGAACGCGGCGATCATCATCGGCCATGTCGGCGATATCGACCGGTTTGCCTCATCGGCGCATTTCGCCAGCTACAACGGCACCGCCCCGATCGAAGCGTCATCGGGCGAGAACCGCCGGCACCGCCTGAACCAGCGAGGCAACCGGCAGCTCAACTACGCGATCCACATCGCAGCCATCACCCAGCTCCGCCAGCCCTGTGAAGGCCGCTTCTACTACGACCGCAAACGCGCTGAGGGCAAGAACTCCAAAGAAGCCATCCGAGCCCTGAAGCGCCAGATCTCCAACGCCGTCTACCGAGCCCTCGTCGCCGACGCCCAGCGATCGTCGAGTTGATCTGGTGGGCCCAGGAGGACAAACAGGCACGACTCGAAATCCAGCGTGACCGGCTCAACATCCTGAACAGCCGGCTCTTCGGAAAGGTCACTCCCGGACCCGACAACCAACGCTACGACGATCGAACCCGCCACGCCAGAGGTTCAACCTCAACGCGCCCGCGACCCCGGCAGAACCGACCCTTGACACAAAGAGGCTTCGATATCGGATGCGATCGGCGAGGTCTGGATCCCCGGCGGAGGTTCGCCGCGACCAGCCCAGAACGCCGTTGCCACCGGCGGCGAGAACATCGGATTGTCATTCCGGATGACCACCCGGTCCGTTCGCGACCTTCCCCATGCGATCGCTTCCGCGGCGGTTTCGCACTCAGGCATCTCCTCGAGGAACTCGTTGCCGCCGGGAAGAGCGGTCCAGTATCCATTGACCGCGTAGTCACGGCCAGGTCCAGCCGAGTCGCTGTCGTCGATCACGATGAACACGGTGCCATGACGGTCGGCATCCTCAGGTCGAGTCATAGCTACGGCGGATCCTGCTGTCGCTGGTTGGGCTCACTCAATCTGACCGAGTACAAGGTGCCTCCGAACGGGAGGGACTTTGCTCGCTCCCAATGCCCGGCGGACGGGCGAGTGAACACCGAGAGCCAGGCTGCTGATGCCGGGATGGGTAGTTGTCTTTCGAGGTCGTCGCGGATCTCGTTGGCGAGCAGAGCCTGCTCCTCGCCGTCCGGCACGACTGCAAGGGTGAGGTGCGGTTGTGAGTCCGGGTATCTGCCTCCGTACGGCGGGTAGTCGGGGAATGCTCTCCAGAGCAGACGGGTCAGTTCGCGAAACGGGTCGTCGGGCCTTGGCCGAAGCCAGACCACTCCGGGGAACTCGTCGACCGCCGTCAGTTCGAAATCGAAGGGCTTCACGCTCGATGCGAGTTGCTTGAGGGCCAACGAGCCTTCGATGTCGAGCTGCCCGGGAGGTGCGAACGGGTAGAGGACCGTGATGTGCGCGGGCATTCCCTGTGTCGCTGCGGGGTCATGTTCGGCCCGCCAGCTGCGAACCAGGTGCTCCGCCTCGGGGATCTCGATGACCAGCGCCGTCTCCGCCACACCTGGAGTCTGGTTCATTTCACCGATGCGCACCCGTCGGCCTGCGACGCGTCCGATTCGATACCCCTCGCGTCCCGTATAGGAGGGGACGGGACCCGGCACAACCGGCTGGGGAACTCCCGTCTTGTCACACAGATGGGAGCCACCGTGCAGAACACAGGAACCAGAGACTTCATCCGGGTCCAGGAGGCCGCCAAACGGCTTGGGATCTCGAAGAACTCCGCCTACCAGGCCGCTCACCGCTACCTCGAGACCGGCGGCGAGGAGGGAATCCCGTGCATCAAGGTCGGCGGCCGCTACCTCGTCCCAGCTGCCTCGCTCGAACGCTGGACCCAGCTCCAGCTGCCCGGAATCGAGGGCTGACATGCAACCCCTTGCACCATGTTGGAGCGCCGCCCGCCACGACAACCCCTCGCGCCCCACCCAGAGTCATCCACACCAATGCACCAGTGGTGCCGCAGCGCGCGCGATGACATGGTTCGCCGTGTCAGCGGTGGCGCCATGATCACCGTCAGCAAGGTCCGCGACGCCGACTACTACCTCGCCGAGATCAGTGCCGACGACGCCGGCGCCTACTACGCCGGGACCGAACGCCCAGGACGCTGGCACGGGACACTCGCTGAGCTCCTGGGGCTCGTCGGCGATGTCGACCCCGCCGACTTCCGCGACCTGCTCGCCGGCAAGAACCCGAGCACCGGCACACGATTGCCCGAGACCTTCGTTCGAGTCGCCGCGCTCGATGTGACTCTCAGTGTGCCGAAGAGCGTGTCGGTCATGTGGGCCACGTCCGACCTCTGGACCCGCCACGACATCGAACGGTCCCTCGATGCCGCCGAGCGGGCGGTGATCGAACTGATCGAGGCCGAGGCGACACTGGTTCGCCGAGGCCATGCCGGAGCCGAGCTGCAGCGCGGCAGAGGAGTCGTGGTCGCGAGCTTCGACCACCGCACGAGCCGCCTCGCCGATCCGAACCTCCACCGCCACCTCGTCGTCGCCAACGCGAGCCAGGGCGAGGACGGTCGGATCACCGGCCTCGACACCCGCCAGCTCTACCGGATCCGCTACACCGCCGAAGCCGTCTTCCAGTCCGTGCTGCGCCACGAACTCGCCCGGGAGCTCGGCTGTCACTTCGACCCGATCGACCGCCACGGCGTCGGCGAGGTCGTCGGCATCAGCAAGGCGGTTCGAAGAGAGTTCAGCCAGAGACGCCAGGACATCGAGGCGGAGATGGCCGTCCACGGATCGACCACCGGCCGAGGAGCTCGCCTCGCCGCGCTCACCACACGGCCACCCAAGCCAGACGAACCCCCGGAGTGCATCCTGCTCGAGGACTGGCACCAGCGCGCCCGAGCGCTCGGGTTCGACCCGAACCGCATTCCGCTCGACCCCAGAGAGCCAACCTTCGACCCATCCGACGGGGACCTGGCATTCCGTCTCACCGAGAAGGAGGCGACTCACAGCCGGCGTGATGTCATCCGCCATGTCGCGAGATCGGCCCCAGACGGAGCGACCCTCGACGACATCCTGCGCCACGCCGACCACTACCTCGACACGGACTACGCGGTCCGCCTCGATGACGACCGCTACACGACCCCGGAGATCCTCGCCCTCGAAACCGAATGCGTGAGGATCGCGGTCGAGGGACGCGACCAATACGCGGGCAAGACGTTCGGCTCCTCCGAAGAGAGCGTGATCGCCCACCGTCCCGAGCTCGACGCGGACCAACGCCACCTCCTGCGACGGGTCACCGGCTCCGGTAACCGCGTCGAGGTCATCATCGGTCCACCCGGTACCGGCAAGACCCTCTGCCTCGAGGCCGTGCGGGCCGCCTACGACGGCACGCACAAGCAGCTCACCGGTGCCGCTCTCGCCGCCCGAGCGGCAATCGGGTTGGAAGAAGGAACCGGCATCCCGTCCATGACGGTCCACCGACTCCTCAACGACATCGACACCGGCCGCCGCGAGCTCACCGGTCGAGACATCCTCGTCATCGACGAAGCCGCCATGGTCGGTACCCGCCAGCTCGCAACCCTGATCACCGCCACCGAACGAGCACGAGCGAAGATCATCCTCGTCGGCGACCCCGCACAACTCCCCACCATCGACGCCGGCGGTCTCTTCGCAGCCATCGCCGACCGGATCGACCCCATCGTCCTCACCGTCAACCGGCGCCAGCAAGACGCCCACGAACGACTCGCCCTCGACGCCCTCCGCGCCGGAGGCGTCGACGCTGCAATCCAACACTGGCTCGACGCCGGGCGCATCCGCGTCGGCGAGACCGCCGACGCGGCAATGGCCGAACTCGTCGACGGCTGGTACGCCACCCACACCGAGGGCGACGTCAGCTACATGGCTGCAGCGCTCCACGAGCAGGTCGACGCACTCAACCGGGCCGGCCGACAGCGGCTCGTCGACGACGGCACGCTCGGTCAGCCCATCTGGCGAAGCCACCACGCCGACTTCTCGGTGGGCGACCGCGTCCTCGCCCACCTCAACGACTACGACAAGCGCCTCTTCAACGGAGAGATCGGGACCGTCGTCGGAACCTCACCGGAGGGTCTCGTCATCGACATGGATGAGCGGCAGCTCACCGTCGACGCCGACTACATCGACGCCGGTCGGCTCACCCACGCCTACGCCCTCACCGTCCACAAGGCCCAGGGCGCCACCATCGACCACACCCACTTCTATGCCGACGACGGCATCTACAACGAACTCGGCTACACCGGCATCTCCCGAGGCCGTCACACCAACCACTTCTACCTCCCAGCGGCCCGGGATGAGTACGGACGGGTGGCGACAGATCGACTACAGGAGCTGAGAGCTGGACTGGCCACATCTCGAGCCAAGCGCGCGGCCATCGACCTACAGATGGCGGACCGATCCCTCGAGCCTCGCGGGATCGACCTCTGGTGAGGGGCGCTGCGGGGGCGCCTCCCTCGAACTGGTCTGTCCCGTCCGGGTCGGTCGGAGTCGCATTGGCTCGCGGTCAGGACGACGGCCCGCTTGAGCACGGCGTTCTTACGGATCAACCCTCGGGGCGGCCCGCTACGGTCAGTGTCGTTCGCGTGACGCGACTCACCATGAGTAGCCATGTCCAGTGGATTCCAACGGCTACAGACGCCAAGACCGAGCGCTCAAGGAGGGCCGATGCCGAGTGCCCGGACCGGGTCGACTGCCGTTGTCCTGCGGATCGCTGTCGAGCAGGTACCCGCGTCGCGTCATCGCCTCCACCAGCAGGGCATTGAAGCTCGCCAGCTCCACAGGGCGTGGCACTCTGGCCCCTGAAGGTACGGTGGGTCATGTCCGAGCGCAGGTACCAAGTATTCGTTAGTTCTACGTTCTTGGATCTTCAGGAAGAACACTCCAAGGTCATAGAAGCCCTGCTCGGGATGCAGGCCTTCCCGGCGGGCATGGAGCTCTTCCCGGCGTCGGATGAGAGCCAGTGGGAGCTCATCAGGCGAGTCATCGACGACTCTGACTACTACATCGTCATCCTTGGTGGGCGCTACGGATCTCTGGCCCCCGACGGTCTCAGCTATACGGAGAAGGAGTATCGCTATGCGGTCGAAACCAAGACTCCTGTGCTCGGGTTCGTGCGAGCCGACCCTGAGCAATTGTCAAATGTTGTGGATGAGGTCGGGCCGTCAGGCTGCGACGGACT
>CAYFLT010000137.1:0-7480 GCA_964344055.1 uncultured Candidatus Nemicrothrix sp. | reverse complement strand
CATCCATGTGATCGACGCTGCGACAGGAGCCAGTACTCCTCTGACCGATGGTCCCGCCCTCGACCGGTGTCCGGTCTTCGATGCATCCGGCCGGCGCGTCCTCTTCAGCCGGTCGTACCGTCCGGACAGCACCCAACCCGCCGAGCAGCCGCTGATCGTCGACCGCAACCGCGGCACCCAGGAGATGGCATGGACCGCGAGTGCCAACTCGACGATGGCGGCAACCACCGACGGCCGGATGGTGCTGGCCTCGACCCGACAGTCGGACCGAACTCGAGGGGTCCCGGCGAGCCTCTTTGTCCGCGACCCGGACGGGGCGCTCGTCGACCGTTCCGAAGGCCTCGATCTCCATCTGCTCCTGTCGACGCTGGGCGACCAGCCGAGCACGATCGAGGATCCCCGGCGGTTCATCGGCATCCACGATGACGCCGCCGTCGTGGGGATCTGCCGGTGGGGCTCCGCCGAAGTCGTACGGATCGCCCTGGACGGTCCGGTCCGGGCGACGACGATCCTCGACGGCGCACGGGGATGCCACCCCCAAGCGCTGAAGGGGGACCAGCTCCTGTTCGCCGAGAGCACGATGCATGGTCCACCGACACTTCGGCTCATGGACCTGACGACCGGCGAGGAGTCGACGATCGTTGACCCGAATCCAGCACCGGCCGGTCCGTCGTTCGAGGTCCACTCACTCGACGTGATCAGCAACGGTGACCCGATCCAGACCTGGTTCCTCGCACCGACCGACGCCCCGGCCGCTCCGCTCCCCACGGTGCTGATCATCCACGGCGGCCCGTACGAGGCGTTCGGGCACACCTACCACGGGGACGCCCATCTCCTCGTCGAAGCCGGCTACGGCGTGCTGATGGCAAATCCTCATGGGTCGGTCGGGTACGGAGCAGCCTTCGCCACTTCGATCTTCGGCGGTCCCAGCCATCAGGAGATCGACGACCTGCTGGCGGCGGTGGACCGCGCCGTCGAGCTCGGGCTGGCCGACCCCGATCGCCTCGCAGTGTGCGGGCTCAGCTACGGCGGCTACATGTCGGCCCATCTCGCGGCCCGAACCGACCGGTTCAAGGCGGCCGTGATCGAGAATCCGATGATCGATCTGTTGTCGTTCCGGGCCACGAGCGACATCGGCGCCGACCTGCTCGACGAGATGGTCCAAGGCCGACCTGACGAGGTTCCCGACCGGTACCACGACAGCTCGCCGCTGCACTACGCCGAGCACTGCCGCACGCCGTCGCTGCTGATCCTCGGCGAGGAGGATCTCCGCTGTCCACCAAGTCAGGGCCTGCTCTTCCGCGACGCCCTGCGACACACGGGCTGTGTGGCCGAGGTCCTGTGGCTGCCAGGCGCCGCCCACGCCGACTCGGCCTTGGGCGCCCACGACGTTCGGGTGGCGCAAGACCGGGCCCTCCTCGACTGGATCGAGCGCTACAACCCCACTTGATCCGCACCAGCGTCACGCGACCGAGGACATCGAGGTCAGAGGTTCATCTGACGGCGGGGCCAGGTCCCGCATGATCCCTTCGGAGCCTCCTCCTGTCGGGAGGACTCTGGCGTCGCGGCAGAGCCGTTCGACAAAGCTGGCGACCATGATCGGAGTGGAGTACGTCGATGGAGGCCTCGTGGTTCTCGTCCTACAACGGTCCGGGGCCGCTCACAGCTCCCCCATCGGTCCTTCGCGGCGCCCGAGTCGGACAAATGAGCCTGTCGCGGCAGCGACGATCTCGCCGGCCTCGTTGGCCGCCTTCGCCTCGAGATGAACAAGGCGAGCCCCTGCGTAGAGCACCGTGGCGATCGCCTCGACGGTTCCCTCGAAGACCGGCCGGAGGTAGCGGATCTGGATCTCAGATGTGGCACACATCTCGCCCTCGTCGAGATGGGTGTTCGTGGCGAGTCCCATGACGAGGTCGAGCAGGGTGAACATCACACCGCCGTGCAGCGAGCCATGCGGGTTGAGGTGCTTGCCGTCCAGGCAGATGCGACAGCGGGCTCCACCCACGCCCACGTCCTGATCGATCTCGAGGAATCCGGCAAGTGCCGAATCGTCGAGCTGGACCTCGTAGCCGTCGCCGATCACGGTTGACGCAACTCGATCAGTTCGGACGTGATGCTCCGCTGGTCGATCATGGGCGATATCCGTGGCTGACCGCTTCGAAGATCATCTCTCGTTGGAGCTCGTTGGCGCCTTCGCCCCACTCGTTGATCTTGCAGTCGCGGTAGAAGCGTTGTGCCGGGCTGTCGAGCATGTAGCCGTTGGCGCCGTGGAGATGGAGACACCGCTCGCTCACCCAGGTGGCCGCCTCGGAGGCGAGCAGCTTGGTGACCGACGCGTCGGTGTCGTAGGGCTCTCCTCGCTCCAGCTTGGCGGCGCAGGAGTACACCAGCTCCCGGACACCGCGGAGGCGGGCGGTCATGTCGGCGATGGTCATTCGGACGGCCTGTTTGGCGGCGAGCGGCGCTCCGAACTGCTCACGGGTTCCCACATGGCGGACCGCCGCTTCGAGCGCGGCGCGCCCGAGGCCGAGAGACATCGCCCCCGCGAAGATCCGGCCTTGGGAGAGCACGGCGAGGCATTGGCGAAACCCCGAGTCGGCCTCGCCGACGAGCCGGGCGACGGGTACGACGACCCCGTCGAAGTGGAGCTCTCCGAGCTCGGACGGTCGCATTCCGAGCTTGGCCATGGAGCTCCGGGTGAGTCCCTCGGACTCACCGTCCACCGCCAGAACGGACAAGCCCTTGAGCTGGCCCGGTTCGCCGCTCGTGCGGACCACCACGAGGATCACGTCGGCGAACGGGGCGTTCGAGATGTACATCTTCGATCCATCGAGCACGAAGCTGTCGCCGTCTCGTCGAGCCGCGAGCCGGACCTGGGTGACGTCGGCTCCCGCGTCCGGCTCGGCATAGGCCCACGCCCCGGTCAACCCGCCGGCCAGCATGGGCGGCACGAACTGCCCGACCAGCTCCGGGGAGGCGACGGTGACCAGAGCGGCCGCGGCGAGTGCCGTGTGGACGTAGATCCCGAGGGCCGCGCCGGCCGACCCACGGGAGAGCTCCTCGTAGAGGAGGCACCGCTCGATCGGGCCGCCCCCGGACCCCCCGACCGACTCATCGAAGCCGACCCCGAGCCAGCCGAGGTCGCCCAGCTCGTGAAAGAGATGCATCGGGTAGGGGTGATCCGACTGGTCTCGATCCCACGCGGTTGCGTTGGGGACGATCTCAGCGTCGACGTACTTGGCGACCTGCTCGCGGAATGCCTCCTGCTCGGCGGTGAGCCCGGACCCGTCAGACACCGCGGAACTCCGGGCGTCGCTTCTCCTGGAAGGCTCGCACGCCTTCTTGGTGGTCCTCGGTCTGGATGCAGGTGACCTGGGCGAAGATCTCGAACTCGAACTCGCTGTCCATGTCGACCCCGAGGGACCGGTGGATGGCTCGCTTGGTCCAGGCGTGGGCGATCGGGGGACCGGCCGCCAGCCGGGCCGCCATCTTCGCCACGGCGGCAGCGTGTTCTTCGAGGGGTACGACCTGATGAACCAGCCCGATCCGGTGGGCCTCGGCCGCGTCGACCAGGCGACCGGTGAACATCAGGTCCTGGGCCATGCCGAGGCCGACCATGCGAGGCAGGAACCAGCCGGCCGACATGTCGCAACCGGCGAGCCCGATCTTGGTGAACGGGGCGCCCAGCCGGATTCCTTCGGCGGCGATGCGAAAGTCAGAGGCGAGGGCGAGTCCGAAGCCACCACCGACGCAGTTGCCGTGAAGGGAGGCGATGACGGGTTTGTCCATCCCCACGATCGCCCGGACCGGATCGAGGTACATGCGGACGATCGGTTCCCACTCCTGGGGGTCGCGCAGCACCATCTCGGCCTGATCGGCTCCGGCGCAGAAGGTGTCGCCGTTGCCGGCCAGCACCACCGCCCGCACCTCGGGCGAGGCGCCGACCTCGTTCAGCGCGTCGGTGAGCTGGCCCACGGTGGGGTTGGCGAGAGTGTTGAGCCGATCGGGTCGGTTGAGGGTGACGGTGCCGATGCCACCGGCGATGTCGACCAATACGTCGTCGGGTGAGGTCTCGATCATGGCCTTTCCTGAGGGTCGGGAATGATGACGGTTCGGGCCGGCCCGAACGGTTGGGTGAAGATCGGAGCGGCCTCGCTCAGCGGCACGGTGCGCTGGACCGACCGCGAGACGTCGAGGCGACCGGTGGCAATGAGGGCCAGCACGGTCTCGATCTCGGCGGGAGTGGAGCCGAAGGAGCCATGCACCGACAGCTCCGATCCACTGAACATGACCATCGGCGGAAGCTGGGGGCGAGCGCCGCCAACCCCTACGATCACCAGCCGTCCTCCGGCCCCGAGCACGCCGAGGCCGAGTTCGACCGTCTCGGCCCGGCCGACGCACTCGAGCGCCAGCGAGGCACCACGGGCCATGCGGCGGAGGGCCCGGGCCGGATCGTCCTCTCCGCCGGGGTCGAACACCGCATCGGCCCCGGCGACAAGAGCGGCTTCCCGGGCCTCGGGCACCGGGTCGACTGCCACCACTCGGGCCGCGCCGCAGAGCCGGGCCAGCTGGATGGCATGGAGGCCGAGCCCGCCCGCGCCGATGACGACGACGGTCTCGCCCGCCTGCAGGCGGCCGATGGTGGTGTGGGCGTGGAACGGCGTGGCGATGGCATCGGATGCGATCGCTCCGATGGAGTCGGGGATCGACTCGGGCAGGGCGATCAGCCCCGCGGTGGGGAGTGCGACCCGCTCCGCGAACCCGCCCTGCCGTGCCATTCCGAGGATCGCCGGTCGTCGACAGAGGTTCGAGCGGCCCGACTGGCACGGCGTGCAGGCACCACACGCAACCTGGCCGAAGGAGGCCACCCGATCGCCGATCGACCAGCCTTCGACGTCGGGCCCGAGCTCGATGATGGAGCCCGCGATCTCGTGGCCCGGGACCGTGCCGGGTGGGACGCCGAGCTCGCCGGCCACGATGTGGCGGTCGGTGCCGCACACCCCTGCGCCAGTGACCGCCAGCAGCACTTCGCCCGCGGCCGGCTTCGGATCGTCGATGTCGGTGAGCGCGATCTCGCCCGGACCTTCGTAGACCAGCGCCTTCATCGGAGCCCCATGTAGTGGGAGATGATGTTGCGCTGGATCTGGCTGGTTCCGCCGCCGAGCTCGCAACCCCGGACCTCGATGTTGCGGCGCAGGAAGTGTGAGTCGCGTTCCCAGCCGGCCGCACCGGCAACCTGCATCGCCGCGCTCGTGGCACGCGCGGCCACATTGTTGGCGAGCATCTTCGCCATCGATGCCTCCATGGGGCAGGGCCCTTCCACATCGCGCTTGTGCGCGGCGGCGTAGACCAGAAGGCGGGCCGCGGCGATCTCCGCCTGGGCCTCGGCCAGCGGGTGTGAGACCGCCTGGAACCGGGAGATGGGCCCGCCGTACTGCTCGCGGGAACGGGCGTAGACCACGCCGTCGTCGACGGCGGCCTGGGCGATTCCGATGGTCTGGGCCGCATTGGCGAGGCGTTCAGGGTCCATCAGCTTGGCGAGGTTGAGCCAACCGTCGTCGACCTCTCCGAGCACGGCATCGTCGCCGACGATCACGTCGTCGTAGTGGACGTTGTTGACCATCAGGGCCCGCATGCCCGGGAACTTCCGCGGCTCGAAGCTGAGCCCTTCCGACGGGTTGTCGACCAGGAAGAGGGTGATGCCCTTCTGACGGGACTGGCCCGGGTAGGTGGCGGTGCGGGCGGCGGTGATGATCACTTCGGCCCGCTCGGCCCCCGAGATCGGCCCCTTCACGCCGTTGATCTTCCAGCCCCCTTCGACCCGCTCCGCGGTGGCCTCCATGCCGGCGAAGTCCGACCCCGCCCCGGGCTCCGACATCGACAGGGCGAACCGGCTGTCGCCAGCGACGATCGCCGGCAGGTAGCGGTCGGCCTGTTCCTTCGACCCGCAGATGTGCAGGGCATGCGAGCCGAAGATCGTGCCGGTGATGTAGAGGGTGGACAGCGCCACCGAGGTCTTGCCCACCTCCTCCACGAACACGCACAGATCCAGCACGGACCCGTCGGTGCCACCGTGCTCGACCGGCACGGGGATTCCCGTCCAGCCCCGGGCCGCGCACTCGCGGTAGAAGTCGTCGGGGTACTCCTCGTCGTTCTCCATCTGGAGGATCCGTTCGGGTGGATACTCCTCGTCGAGAAAGGCGCGCACCTCGGCGCGCAGCTCGAGTTGCTCGGGGGACAGGTAGACGTCCATCACGCTCCTCTGAAGGTGGGGTTGCGCTTCTCCCGGGTGGCGGCCAGCCCCTCTCGGAAGTCTTCCGAGCCGATGACCTCAGCCTGGATGACAGCCTCGTGGTCGAGGTGGGCCCCGAAGGTGCGGCTTTCGATCCCCAGCAGGGCCCGCTTGTTGGCGCGGGTGGCGAGCGGGGCGAGGGCGGCCAGCCGATCCACGAACGCACCAACCGAGTCGGCGAAGCAGCCGGCCGGGGCGACTTCGGTGACAAGGCCCCGGGCGTATGCCTCGTCGGCGTCGAACACGGCTCCGAGGGTGATGATCTCGAGAGCCCGGACCGGTCCGACGATGCGGGTGAGCCACCAGGTTGCACCGGTGTCGGCGCCTGAGAGGCCGAGGCGGGCGAACACGAATCCGAGCCGGGCGCCGGCGCTCATGACCCGGAAGTCGGTGCTGAGCGCGACCGCGGCGCCGCCGCCGTAGGCGTCGCCGTTGATGGCGGCCACGGTGGGGACTTCGAGCTCGGCGACCGCCTGGATTCCAGCGTTGGCGTGGCGGAGCTCGGCCTCCGCGAAGGCGCGATCACCGTCGAGGAGCGCCTGAAGGGACTCGAAGTCGCCGCCCGCGGAGAAGGCCACGCCTTCCCCGGTGAGCACCAACGCCCGGGCGTCTGCGTCGCCGGCTACCACCGCACAGGCATCGGCCATTTCGGTGAACGCCTGCGGATTGAGGGCGTTGCGCACCTCGGGCCGCCGGATGGTGAGGGTGTAGACGCCCCGATCATCCCGGTCGAGCTCCAGCAGATCCGGCCCGGCCATCACACGTCGATCTTGAAGACGCGAGCGGCGTTGTCGCGCAGGATCTTACGGGTGGCCTCCGGCGAGAAACCGCAGTCGTAGACGTCGTCGACCGTGCGCTTGAACGGCAGGAGTGGGTAGTCGGTGGCCCAGATCATCTTGTCCTGGCCGTGCCCGCCGGAGAACCTCCTCAGCTCGGGCGACCAGTGGCGGGCGGGGCGGGCCGACGCTTCCACATACACGTTGGGATGCTTCCAGGCGAGGATCATCATCTCGTCCTGCCAGGGGTCGCCGACGTGGGTGCCGAGGATTCGCAGATCGGGGAACGTGAGGGCCACCTCGTCGAGGTAGATCGGCCGCCCACATTCCGACGGCAGGAGGGGTCCGGTGTGGCCGACCTGGATGCAGATGGGGATGTCGTACTCGCAGCAGGCCACGTAGAAGGGCCAGT
>CAYFLT010000136.1:0-7771 GCA_964344055.1 uncultured Candidatus Nemicrothrix sp. | reverse complement strand
GCACCTGCTGCAGGGCGATGTCGGCGATGGCGTCCTGCACGAGGATCTTGTCGCCCGGGTCGCCGCCGCAGTCGTCCCAGCCGACGGCCACGTCGCTGAACTCCTCACGGACCAGCTCGTAGCCCCACTTCTGGAAGGCACCCTCGGTGAACTTCATGATGTTGCCCTTGTGCACCCAGTGGACCCGCTTGCGGTTCCGGCGCACCGCGTACTCGAGGGAGGCCCGCTGGAGGCGCTGACTGCCGAACTTCGAGACGGGCTTGATGCCGATGCCGGAGTCCTCCCGGATCTCCCACCCGTAGGCGTCGTGGAGCATCTCGATCATCTTCTTCGCCTCAGGAGTGCCCGCTTCGACCTCCATGCCGGCGTAGATGTCCTCGGTGTTCTCCCGGAAGATCACCATGTCGACGTGCTGGGGCTCCTTCACCGGTGAGGGCACCCCCGTGAACCAGCGGACCGGACGCAGGCAGACGTAGAGGTCCATGATCTGGCGGATGGCGACGTTCAGGCTGCGGAAGCCGCCACCGATGGGTGTGGTGAGTGGTCCCTTGATGCCGATCAGGTAGTGCTCGAACTTGTCGATGGTGTCCTGCGGCAGCCAGTCGCCCGTCTCGTTGAAGGCCTTCTCACCGGCGAGGACCTCGAGCCATTCGATCTCCTTGCCGTACTTGGCAGCGGCTGCGTCGAGCACGAGCTTGGCGGCCGGCCAGATGTCGACACCGGTCCCGTCGCCCTCGATGAACGGAATGATGGGGTTGTCGGGAACAGCGAGTACGCCGTCGTCCTGCATCGTGATCTTGTCAGCCATGACGGCGATCGTAACCGCGTGGCCTCACCCTCTGCGGATCGGAAGGTCAAACGCTGGGGGACAGGCACCCGTTTGACCCTCCGCAGGCCGAAGCTCGTGTCCCCAGGGTCAAACGCTGGGGGACAGGCACCCGTTTGACCCTCCGCAGGCCGGAGCTCGTGTCCCTAGGGTCAAACGCTGGGGGACAGGCACCCGTTTGACCCTCCGCAGGCCGGAGCTCGTGTCCCTAGGGTCAAACGCTGGGGGACAGGCACCCGTTTGACCCTCCGCGGGCCGAAGCTCGTGTCCCTAGGGTCAAACGGGTGCCTGTCCCCGCGCGAGGGCGAGTGCTTCGTCGAAGGTGACCTGGAGCCGGCGTGAAACTTCGGCGCTGAACTCCGCGAGTGCAGGGCGGCTCATGCGCCCCTCCGGCGGGTGGATCGGCTCACCGACAACCAGGGCACAGCGCACCGGCCGGATGAACTTGCCGCCCGAGGGCATCGCCGCCCCGGTGCCGGCGATGCCGATCGGAACGATCGGCGCGGCGGTCTTGTTGGCCAGGTACGCCGTGCCGTCGAAGACCCCTTCGACCGTCGTGCCGCTCTGACGGGTGCCCTCAGGGAACACGATCATCATCTCACCCTCGGAGATCACTTCGCGGGCAGCCCGCATGGCCTCACGGTCGGCCCCGCCCCGCTTGACCGGAATGGCACCGAGAGCGGAGTTGATCCACGCCAGCGGCGCGCCCTTGAACAAGGAGTCCTTGCCGAGGGCCCGGACCCGTCGTCGGCAGACCGCCGCCACCAGCGGGGCGTCGAGGTTCGATCGGTGTACGGGAGCCAGGACGACCGGTCCCTCCAGGTCGAGGTGCTGCTTGCCGGCGACCCGCAACCGCAGCCATCGGGCGATGACCTGGCGGATGAACCCACGAACGACGAAGTAGAACAACCGGGCCGAGCGTGTCCGGTGGACCGCCATCGCCCACTCCTGGCTCTTGACCTCGCTCATCCCGATTCACTCACGATCAGTGCAGGAAGTGACGCTCGCCGGTGAACACCATCGTCACTCCTCGCTCGTTCGCCGCCGCGATCGTCTTGTCGTCCGACACCGAACCGCCCGGCTGCACGATGACCGCCACCCCCGAGTCGGCCGCCGCGTGGATGCCGTCGGCGAAGGGGTAGAACGCGTCGCTGGCACAGGCGCCACCCTTGGCTCGGCCGTCGGCCTTCGCGGCGGCGATCTGTCCGGCCTCGACCCGGTTCTGTTGCCCGGCGCCGATCCCCCACGCGACGCCGTCCTTCGCCAGCACGATGGCATTGGAGTTGACGTGTCCACAGACGCGCCAGGCGAAGGCGGCATCGGCCATCTCGGCCTCGGTCGGCTGCCGTTCGGTGACGACGTCCCAGGACTCCGGCGCGGTTGCGAAATGGTGAGCCTGCTGCACGAGGAAGCCACCACCGATCTGGCGGAGCTCGAGCCCGGCCGAGGGTGACGGCGGTGCCGCCGTGAGCACTCGGGTGTTCTTGCGTTTGGCGACCAGCCGCTCGACCACTCCGTCGTCGTATCCCGGAGCGATCACGAGGTCCGCCTGGGCCGCGCCCTCCATCGCCTCGACGGTGGCGAGGTCGATCGGCCGGTTCGTGGCGACGATCCCGCCGAAGGCACTCCGAGGATCACAGTCGAAGGCGTAGGCGTAGGCCGAGGCGAGATCGGTGGCCACCGCCGCACCGCACGGATTGGCGTGCTTGATGATGGCGACGGCCGGCTGAGGACCGAGGTCGTGGACCAGCCGCCACGCGGCGTCGGCATCGAACAGGTTGAGGTAGCTCAACGCCACACCGGAGTGCTGCTCGACCGAGTCCCACATCGAGGGCTCGCCGACGGTTCGGTACCGGGCACCGGCCTGGTGCGGATTCTCTCCGTATCGGAGCACGTCGGTGCGTTCGAGCGCGAGGTGCAGTGTGGGCGGGAGTGCGTCGGGAGTGTCGTCGGTCTCGTCGAGCCATCCGACGATGGCGGCGTCGTAGGCCGCGGTGTGGGCGAAGGCGGCTCGGGCGAGGCGTCGGCGAGTGATGGCCGACAACCATCCGCTGACCCGGAGTTCCTCGAGAATGCCGGGATAGTCGTCCGGGTCGACGGCGATACCCACGTGGGCATGATTCTTCGCGGCAGCCCGCACCATCGTGGGTCCACCGATGTCGATCATCTCGATCCCCGGCTCGGCCCGGAATGGATAGAGGTTGCCCACCACGAGGTCGATCGGATCGATCTCGTTGGCCTCGAGATCGTCCTGGTGATCGGGATCGTCACGGTCGGCCAGGATGCCGCCGTGGATCTTCGGGTGGAGGGTGACCACACGGTGTCCGAGCATGATCGGCGAGCCGGTGTGGTCGGCGACGTCGGTGACCGGCAAGCCGGCTTCGGCGATCACCCGCGCGGTTCCACCGCTCGAGATCAGTTCCCAGCCCAGTTCCACGAGACCTCGGGCGAGATCCACCACCCCGGTCTTGTCGAACACGGAGAGTAGGGCTCGTCGGGGGACGGTCGCGGCGTCGGGCACGGGAGGAACCTACCAGTCGCCTCTCGCCCCTTCGCAGACGGGGCTTCGGCGCCAAACGGTCGTCGCGCGGACAGTGTGGGCTACTCTTGCTCTCGTTCGAACAGTCCAGGGGAGGACACATGGACAACAACGTCAAGCCGAGCACGATCATGCTCATCGCAGGTGGAGCGGTGCTCTTCATCTCGACATTCCTTGATTGGACCGATGGCGGTTCGGTCAATGGGTGGAACACGGACTTCTGGGGCTTCCAGGGTTGGTTCGTGGGGATCATCGGTCTGTTGATCGGCGCCGGCGTCGCGGCGAAGGAGTTCGGCAACGTCTCGATGCCCGACAACATCCTCACCCTCAACCACGACCAGCTCCACATGGCGCTCGGCTTTTCGGCCTTCCTGATCACCTTCGGGTTCCAGCTCTCTGGCGACACCGGCATCGGCATCCTGCTCGGCTGGATCGCGTCGGCCGTGATCGTGGCGGCGTCGATCATGAACCTGAACGCGGCCGGCGGCGACGGTCCTCCCACCCAGTTCTGAATCTGAGCCGTCAGTCCGGCGGCGGTGCGATCGGGTCGATGCACTCGCTCTCGCCGCCGCCGGTCGGCGCTTCACGCACCTGCTCAGCAGGTTCCACATAGCCGTTTCCCGCGTCGGCGGTCACGAGGAACCGGACGATCGCCTCGCTGAGCGCCCGGGCCTCTCGCTGCCGGCCTTCATCGGAGTCGAGGAGAGCCGCCCCGGAGGGACTCGCGAGCGACGCCACCTCGACCAGGACGCTCGCTGCGTCCGGGGTCTCGCGAAGCACGGTGAAGTAGTCGCTGCCACGCTGGTTCAACAGGTGCTTCACCCCGGGCTGGGCCGTCGCCGTCCAGTCCACGCCGGCCACGGTGAGCGCGGCGGTGAGTTCCTCGTGCACCAGCCCGGCGAGGCGACGACTCGAGTCGGACCCGACCTGATGGAACACCTCGGTGTGGGGTTCCACCACCGGCTCGCCCTCATCACCTCGATGGTGGATCGACACGAACACGAGCGCCCCGCTGGGCCCGACCACCGCGCTGCGGGCGGTGCCGGGCAGCGTGACGTCGTCGGTGCGGGTGAGGATCACCGGCACTCCCCTGTCCTCGAGATCTGCCGACGCCGCCAGGGCGACCGAGAGATTGAGATCGGCCTCGTCGGCCGTCGATGCGTCCGACGTCGCGCCCCGGTCGTCGCCGCCATGGCCGGGGTCCAGCACGACCAGGACGTTGGACCGTGGAACGACGTCGCCGATCTCGACCTGGGCCCCGCAGGGCGAGAGGACCGCCCAGCCGTCGGTGGTGGCGGCGGTGACTGCGAGGGTCATTCCGTCGATCTCCACCACCCCGAGGCCACCGATGCGAGGTTGGGGTAGCCGGCCGGCGATGGGCGCCGTCGTGGTGGTCCCGTCACCGGCATCGACGGAGGGAGCCGAGTCGCCGGCTTCCACCGCCTCGTCGGCGAAGACGGTCGGCGTCGGCTCCGAGAGTTCGACACCACTGCCGCCGGTTCCACAGGCAGCGGCGAACATCAAGGCGCCGGTCGCCAGCCGGCCCGAGCGGGTCGGTGTCATTGGAGCCGGGGATCGGTGCAGTTGTCGGTGCGGCCCGCGCCCGACGGGCCGTAGCCCCGGAAGATCGGATCGTCGATGAAGCCGGAGCCGGGGTCGTCGGTGCCGAGGTAGCGCTGGATGGCCAGGAGAACCGCCTGGGCGAGTTGCTCCTGGACCGCAGGGTCGGACACCAACTCCTCTTCGACCGGGTTGGACAGATAGGCGAACTCGAGCAGCACGCTCATCACTGGTGCGGGGCGACGGAGCACGCCGTAGTAGTCGCCTCCCGACCGATTCAGCCGGAAGGTCGTGCCCGCGTCTTCCAAGGCCACCCAAGGGATGTCGTACTGATCGAGCACCGCCCGGGTCTCTTCGTAGATCAGGCCGGCGAGTCGCCTCGAGTCGGAGTTGGCGATCTGGTGGTACATCTCGGTGCCCGGGATGTCGCTCGGGGCGTCGGTGCCTGCATTGAAGTGGACCGAGAGGAAAGCGATCGGATCGAGCGCCTGCCCGATCTCGGCCCGGGTGACGATCGGAACCCGCACGTCGGTCTGGCGCGTCATCACCACGGAGTAGCCCGCGCCCACCAGGGCGTCGCGGATCTTGAGGCTGACGTCGAGGTTGAGGTTCTTCTCCTGCAGGCCGCCTCGGCCGACCGCTCCCGGCTCGCTCCCGCCATGACCCGGATCGAGCACGAAGTCGACCTGCTCGATCACCCGGCCGTCGGTGACCTCGGCTTCTCGACCACATGGGGTCCACACCTGCCAGCCGTCGGCGGTCGGGTGCAGGATGGGCGTGATCCAACCGGTCGGTGTGACGAGCACGCCGGATGTCTGACCGTTGAGCGGCACACCCTCGCCGTCTCGTTCCAGTCCGTTGGGCGGCTCGGTGGTCGTCGTGGTGGAGGTAGACGGCGTCGTCGTCGTGGAGCTGGTCGTCGATGTCGTGGTCGTGGTGGAGGTGGTCGACGTCGTGCTCGAACTGGTGGTCGACGATGGTGGCTCGGTCGTGGTGCTCGTGGTCGAAGAGGGGGTCTCGGCCTCCGCCGGTTCGGCAAGGTCGACCGACGAGGTGCCGCACGCGGCCAGAACGACGGTCGCGGCCAGAACGGCCGCGTAGGGGAGACGCATCCCACCACGCTGCCAAAGAAGCACCACCGAGTGGTGGCAGCCCTCCCACGTTTTCTGGACGTCAGCGCGCGGATACCGCGCGCTGACGTCCAGAGAACTAGAGGTTGGCGACGATTTCGGCCATGAGTTCGCCGGCTTCGGTGGGGTTGTGGCCCACCTTCGCACCGGCGGCCTCGAGGGCCTCCATCTTGGCTGCAGCGGTGCCCTTGCCACCCGAGACGATGGCGCCGGCGTGGCCCATCTTCTTGCCGGGGGGCGCGGTGACGCCGGCGATGTAGCTGGCGACCGGCTTCGTCATGTTGTTCTTGATGAAATCGGCCGCTTCCTCCTCCGCGGAGCCGCCGATCTCACCGATCATCATCACGGCCTTCGTCTCGGGGTCGGCCTCGAATGCCTGCAGGCAATCGATGAACGAAGTGCCCGGCACGGGGTCGCCACCGATGCCGACGCAGGTGGTGACCCCGATGTCCTTCTGCTTGAGCTCGTAGAGCGCCTGATAGGTGAGCGTGCCCGACCGGCTCACGATGCCGACCGGTCCGCCCGCTTTGGCGATGTGTCCGGCGGTGATGCCGATGTTGCACTTGCCCGGGCTGATGATGCCCGGACAGTTCGGGCCGAGCAGTTGGACGTTCGGGAAGTTCCGCTTCAGGTCGTTGAAGAAGTACGCCTCGTCGTGGGCCGGCACGCCTTCGGTGATGGCGACGATGAACTCGACGCCCCCCTCGGCCGCTTCCATCACCGCACCCTTCACGCCGGGCGCCGGGATGAAGATGCAGCTCGCGGTGGCGCCGGTTGCCTCGACGGCCTCCGCCACGTTGGCGTAGATCGGCACGCCGTCGACGTCGGTGCCCGCCTTCTTCGGATGGGTTCCGGCCACCACCTGGGTGCCGTACTCCCGGTTGAGGCGACCGTAGTAGCTGCCCTGCGAGCCGGTGAGGCCCTGGTAGATGACCTTGGTGTTCTCGTCTACGAAGATGCTCATGTCGTCGCTCCTCAGCTCGCCAGCTCAACCGCGCGGCGGGCGGCGTCGAGCATCGTCGGTTCCATCATCAGCTTGTCGGACAGGTGGGGCTCGAGGATCTCTCGGCCCTCGTCGGCGTTGGTGCCGTCGAGGCGGATGACGATCGGCGAGTCGATGTCGACCCGGCTCATTGCTTCGACGATGCCGTTGGCGACCTCCTCACCCCGGGTGATGCCACCGAAGATGTTGATGAAGATCGCGTTGACGTCAGGGTCGTTGTTGATGACCTCGAGCGCACCGGCCATGACGTCGGCGTTCGCCCCGCCGCCGATGTCGAGGAAGTTGGCGGGCTGGCCTCCCACCTGGTTCACGACGTCGACCGTGCTCATGGCCAGACCGGCGCCGTTGGCGATCACACCGACCGACCCGTCGAGGCCGACGTATTGGAGACCCTTGGCATGGGCGGCCGCCTCACGCTCATCGCGGGGCTGGGTCTCGTCGTACTGGGCGTAGTCCTCGTGGCGGAACTCGCTGTTGCCGTCGAGGGTGACCTTGGCGTCGAGGACGTGCACCTGCCCCTGGGGCGTGAGGATCAGTGGGTTGATTTCGACGAGGTCGCAGTCGCCTTCGGTGTAGGCCGTGTAGAGCTTCTGGAGGATGTCGACCGCGCCCTCGACCGCCGCCTCCGGCAGGCGGGCCGCCGCCACCCACTCGCGGCAGGTGGCCTCGTCGAGCCCGTCGACCGGGTCGACCCAGATCTTTGCGATGGCGTC
>CAYFLT010000135.1:0-8055 GCA_964344055.1 uncultured Candidatus Nemicrothrix sp. | reverse complement strand
GCCGCCAACCAATGACACCGACCACCCCGGTTACACACACCGTTCAGCAGTCCCAGTGACACGCCCGATCGGTGGATCTCAAAGACCCGTTGCGACCCGCTCGACATCGGCACGTCGCGAGCGTTGCTCGTGGACCGCGCGAGGTCGGTGCTGTGGACGTGTCTTCGGTGCTGTGAGCACCTTGGTACTGTCGGTTGGTGGGCAGGGCGGGCATTCGAGGGACGGGGTCGGGGACGTTCTTTGTTGCGCTGGGCCTCGTTGTGGTGTTCGCGGGCGCGTGTTCTTCGGGCAGTGATGAGGATGTACCGAGCCCGTCGCCCCCCACCAGCATCTCGACGACCTCTGTTCCCACTGAGCCCGCCGATGTGTCGGCCCCTGTCACCGCGGCTGATCTGACGCTGGGCGAGATGGCGACGGTCGGAGGGGGCCGACCCGTGAAGCTGGGCCGCCATCCCTTCGGGCACACGCATGTCGACACCGAGATCATCGCCTTCCTTCTCGAGATGCTCGGCTACGCCCCGACCGACCCGGCCGCTGGTGAACTCGTCGGGAGCGCTGGCGCGATCGAGGTACTCCTGGCCGGTGAGGTCGATCTCTGGGACGAGCTGAGCCCGCAACACGCCGCGTCCGCACTCGAACGAGAACTGAGCGACGGGTCGACTGTCGGCGACCACATCACGATGCGAGGCGAGCTCTTCCCCATCCCCCTCGGGATCGCGGTGGACCAGCGGTCGATCGTGGAGACCGGTGTGGCGTCGATCGACGAGATCAACCGCGACCCGGAACTCGCTGGTCGTTTCGACAGCGATGGCGATGGGAGGGCCGAGATCTTCGGCTGTGAGGACGGCTGGACGTGCAGCACGTTGCTGGAGGCGATGGTCGCGCTCCACGGCTGGGACAACGTCGAACTGATCGACGACGACTACGACGTGATGTTGACCGAGGCGTCGCGGCGCCTCGATGCCGGCGAGCCGGTCCTCGTGTACACGTGGGCGCCGACGCCGTACTACGCCGCGTTGGGGTTCGGCGAGCGGGTGTCGTGGATCACGATGCATCCCGACGTCGTTCTCGAGGACAACAGCCCACTCGGAATCGACCTCGGTATCCAGTGGGACCAGCGGCCCGGCAACACAACAGCGCAGCACTGCACGCAACCGTGCCAGCTCGGCTTCCTCGCCGTGCCGACCGCCGTCGCGGCGAGGGTCGACTTCCTGGCCGACGAGCCGGTCCTCGCGGCCCTGCTCGATCGGGTCGAGTTCCCCCTCGACGACGTGTCGGAATGGACTGTCGCCGAGCAAGACGACGTCGACCCACGGGTGGTCGCAGCCGAGTGGATGAGCAACAACCGATCGCTCGTCGAGTCGTGGATCCGCGCCGCGATCGACGACACGGGGCTGGCACCGAGCCTCCGAAACGATGACGCCGACCCGCCACCGCCGTCGGCGCGGGCGCTTCTGGCCAGCGGAACCGTGAGTCGCGACGATTGGGCGAACCACGGCGACGGCCGTGAAGTCCGCATCGGTCGGGCCAACTGGTCATCTGGCTACATACAGGCGGAGATCTACCGGGTCATCCTCGAGCAGCTGGGCTACGCCCCCACCGACCCCGAACGCTTCGAACACGCCCCCGACGTCGCCTACTGGGAGATGGCCAAGGGCGTCTTCGACTTCTGGACCAACAGTTGGTACCCGGCCCACGATGTCTGGCACACGGGGCAGCTCGAGGACGGCTCGATGATCGGTGAACACCTGGTCGTGCTCGGCACCGTCGTCGACGAAGGCGGCCAGCAGGGCTTCTTCATCGACAGGAAGACCGCCTTCGAAACGGGAGTCCGATCCATCCAAGACATCAACGACGATCCTGCGATAGCGGCGGTCTTCGACAGCGACGGCGACGGCAAGGCCGAGATCTTCGGCTGCCCGACCGACTGGACCTGCGACGACATCATCGAAGGCATGATGCTGTTCTACGGCTGGGACAACATCGAGCAACGCACCGATGGCTACGACCGAATGTTCGAAGACGCGATCGCCCGCCTCGACGCCGACCAGCCCGTGCTCATGTACACCTGGGCCCCAACCTCCTACTACTTCGACGCCGACTTCGGCAACGCAGTCGAGTGGATCTCGGCCCACCCCGACCTCGTCATGGACGACAGCACCATCTTCGGCAACGCCCGCGACGCACACATGGACCAGCGCCCAGGAGGCTCGGCCCGCCACTGCATCGAGCCCTGTCAACTGGGCTGGCGCCAGTCCCAGATCCAAGTAACCGCCAACGCAGACTTCATCGCGGCAGAGCCGGTGCTCGCCGAACTCTTCCAGACCGTCGAGCTGTCGCTAGCGGAGGTCTCGACATTGTCATCAGAGCTCCACGCTCCCGGCGAGGCTGCGATCGAGCCGATCATCGACCGATGGATCGAAGCCAACCAGACACGAATCGGCCTCTGGGTCGTTGAAGCGCTCCTCGCTGCCGGAGAGCTCTAGCCAGAAACAGACCTCTCCTGCGACGCCTCAGCGACTGCAACTCGAATCGAGCCGCGCTGCTCCCCGGCGCGTGGCCGCGCGAGAACGGCACCTATCGCGGACCGCAATGCCTCGTCTCAGCTGGTGTAGCCAGTCGTGAACTCCGAGGGATGGCCCATGACCATGTGCTGGTGACCTGGGCCGCGTGTCGAACTCCGCGGGTCGAAGACAGCTGGTGCTAGGGCCCGAGTAGGGTCGGAGACCATGGCGGGAACGGATCAGCGATGCGGGCGCTGTGAGGCGACGAGCCCGGCGACGTCGTTCTATTGCGGGCAGTGTGGGGCACGGCTTGATGTTCAGGCCATCGATGTCGACCTCTTCGGCGACACATCGGGAACTCAGGTGGCGGCTGGGTCTTCGACCGGCGAGTCGTCGACGGTGGCGAAGGTCGCGGGCGCGGTGACGCTGGTCGTCGGGCTCGGTGCGGTGGTGATGTTCACCGGTGGCGACCCTGTGCAAGAGCCTGAGGGGGAGGTTCGCGATGATCGTGTCGACGAGCCGGAGGTGCCGGTCGAACCAGCCGCCGAGGACGCTGTCGAGGTGTCTGAGGGCGCGAGCGAGGAGCCGTACGTGGTTGGGCGCCTGGAGTGGGAGCTGGCCACGGAGTTGGACACTGGGGTCCCGATCGGCGTGGTCGATTTTGACGCGTCGATGTGGCTCTTTGTCGGGCACCGGGATCGATCGCACGGCGAGTTCGCGGATGGGCTGTTGGCCTGGCGCAGTACCGACGACGGCGTGACGTGGACCGGCCAGCTCGGTGGGATTGAACCCGGCAACCTGATCTCAGCTGTGACGGCCAGCGACACCGACATCATCGCTGTCGGCATGGCTGAAGATGGCACCCCTACCGTGTGGCGTTCGACCGATGGCTCCAGCTGGTCCCACGAGATGCTTCGAACACCGCCTGAACTCGTCGGCTTCGACATGGTGCCGACCGGGGTGGTCGAATCGGACGGGACCCTGGTGGTGGCAGCCAGTGACCTGAGTTGGAGCCGGGGCCACATGCGCATCAAAGAGGCGGTTGAACGGGAGCTGTCACTGAGCGACTCGCTGGTTCGCGACGTCAGCGTCAGCGCGACGGCGATCCGGATCGACGGACCGTTCGGATTGACGCTCTGGAGAGGGGAGCTCGAAGAGCTCGCCTTGAGTCGTGACGACGTGGCGGGCTTGTTGCCAGGGGAAGGCCGGGCCATGTCGATCGCGGTGTGGACCGGTGACGCGGCGAGCTGGCACACATCGACACTGGAAGGACTGTGGTGGTCGGATCTCGCGGTGACACCGGATGGCGGGTTCTCGATCGTGGCCAGCCAAACGGAAGACACCACGAAGTTCACGTCGCCAGATGGCCTGATCTGGCACGAGACGACCGAGTCGCCTCTCACCTCACCGACACTGTGGCGAGACGGAACCGCAGGAGTCATCCCCGCTCCCCCGCTCACGCTCCAGGTTGACACTGGCACATCCTCGCCGGTGACCATCGAGCTCACAGAAGTCCTGCAATCCGGCGGGTACGCGTTCGGCTTTCCAGTCGTCGGGTCCGATACCGGTATCGCACTTGGTGTCTCGGGGTGGCAGGAGGCGTCAGGCGAGCTGTCCGACGCACTCTTGATCCACGCCGACGGCCATGTCCTTGCCGCCGAGGATGGCCGGTTGCTGCTTCGCCACGAGGGCGAGCTCCTCTATGACACCGCTCAGCCGACCGCGGGCGTCGACTACCTGGCGGATCTGTCGGCACGCTCGATCGTGTTCGTCGATCCTGATACACGTCAAGAGATCGCGTCGTTCCCATTCAGCGGCCTCCGCGAGTTGGAGTCATCGACCACTCGGGGACTCGACCTGTACCCGGTTCGCAAGACCGACATCTTGTTCACGTCCGACCTCGTCCAATGGCACCGAAACACGATCGCCGACCTCGTCGGGCTTGACCTCACCGGAACCCACGGACTCGGAGAGCTACACATCGGCGAAGATCACCTCGTGGCCGTGATCCGCGGTGACGCTGTACCCACCTTCGACCCGTCCGGGCCACCGGTGGAGACCCAACCCCACCTGATCTACACCGCTCCCCTGCCGTAACTGCATGGCTCCGAAACGCAGGTGTCTCAGAGATCACTGTGCTGGGTGGCCCTTCGGAGACCTACCGCCGGCTTCGACATCCGGGTTGAGCCGCTGGGCGGTGTCACCCATCGTCGAAGTGCCGGTCAGAGACGGCTGAATCGTGATCTCAAGCGACTCCGCTGTAGCGCGGATCGGCACCTCGCGATCGTTCTGGCCGATCGCCGGCGATCGACCACACACCCGGAATCCAGCTACAGGCCGGAACGGAAGCGGTTGCCCATGATCACCTGCTGTGACTCCGCGTCGAACCTGTCCAAGCGACCGCTGTAGTGGCTCGGGAGTACGGCCCGCAGTAGCCGGGAAAGAAGCTGCCTGATCCGTCTCATGTGCAAAACGGTACATGTAGATCGCCCGCCGATCAGTGCAGCCAACCGGCGGAAGCCCGCGACCCAGCGCGAGAACGGCACCTCACGAGCGTTCGGGCCGCGGCTCCGGGCTGCACGGGCAGGGCGTTCTGGCCACTCTTGTGAGTCGTCTACAGGGCCGAGTATGTGGCACAAGCCGACGTGTCGTCGTCCGCGACTCCGAGCAGGAAGCCAGTCCTTGCGGAGGGCGTCGGTGAATCGAAGCGCTGACTCGGCAGCGCAGCGATGCGGCGCTTCAGGCTTCGCTCGGAGTTGATCCGGCTCAAGCCATCCTGGTGAATGTCGATGAGGACTCATGTCCATCGATGGCGCGGCGGAACCTCGATCGCCCCTGGATCCGCTCTTGGGGCTTCCCCCGCCCCCGCCGGGTGCGCCGAGCCGTCATGAGTCGCGCGGTTCGCTAGTCCTGCGACGGGTTGTCGCCCGCGCGATTGACTGGACGGTGGTGACGCTGCTGGTGATCGTGGGGTGGCTTGTGGCGACCATCTTCGCAGTGGGCCCTGCCCTCTGGTCAGCGCTCCTCGGCACGGGCGAGACACCGGAGGGGGGACTCGGCCAGGCAATGGTGGTGGTCTCGTTCGCCGTGCCGTTCTTGTGGGAGTTCGCCTGGCTGGCCGCGGTTGGCTCAACTCCAGGCAAGCGGGTGCTCCGTCTCCGGGTCATCAGCGAGCCGGACCTGTCGGGCTCGCCGACACCGACTAGGCGGCTTCCGATGGCCGCCGCCGCGAGCCGCTCCCTTATCGGCTTCTACATCGGCCTCGGATTCGTGAACAGCGCCGACGGCTTCCGGACAGCGCTAATCGCGGTGTATCTCATCTCGATGGCAGCCTCAAAGAACCACAGGTCATTGCTCGACCTCCTGGCTCGCACACGAGTAGTCCACCAGCCTCCCCGCTGACCGAACCCTTCGCAGACGGCGAGAACCGTGCCGGCGACGCGAGCTCGGCCCGTCGACGACCTGTCCGGGAACGGCACTTGATGCGTATCGGGTCGCCAGCCCTGAAGCGCAAGCGATGCCGCGGCCGGGCAAAGTGCTGAAGCCGATACTCCATCTCGCCAACGTCGCGTTGCGCAGCCTGCAAAGCGCCTCGAAGAAGTTCAGCGAAGATCCGTACCTGGTCCAGCGGCAAGAAGAACGTCTGGCGCTTTCCTCTCGACACCACGACGTGGGTGCCTTTGCGACTGACCTGCCTACCGACTCCAAAGGTCGGGCCCCGCCGTACCCCGGCTCGCGTCTCTCCGAGCAGGATCTCTTCCATGCCCGACATGCTGCCATTGGACCGCCGAGTAGAGCTGGCGCCCCCAGCGATCAGCCTAGGGATCGCCGAAGACCTATCGATTCACGAGCGGCGCCGAGCCGCCAACCCGCGGCATATCGACACATCGCGAACGGTCTGGCAGGTCGCTCGTCGGCCGCTCGTCGCTGGATGCACGAGCTATTGGCGATAGGTGTCGTCCCAGTCGGCCGCGTCGAGGATCGTTGATGCTTCCGCGAGTTGGATCAGCTGGTCGAGGCTGAGGTCGGGGTTGGCTGTCGTGATCTCCAAGACGACGCCTGGCGCGGGGCTCCAGACAAGGAATGTCAACGGGCCAAGGGCGTTGAACGTGCTGCGACCGGTCCATGCTGGCTGCCCATTGACGAAGACCTCGGTGTAGTCGGCGCCGCTGGCCGCTGCGGCAAGTTCAGGAGTCGCCCACTCAGAGACGTCGCTGATCGAGACGTCACCAGCGTTGTTGGTGAGGATTCGCCGCGATGGCGTGTCGGGGGCGTGTGTCTGCGGTTGGACAACTACTGCGTAGCCCGACGGGAGCGAGTCGAGCCCGACTTCCTGCCTGTCGGCATCATCCGAGGTGACCGATCGCAGAACCTCGATGAGGAGTTCCGGCTCGACCGCCCCGCTCACAACAACGGTCGGGGTCGTCTTCGTCGCGAAGAGCAGCCATCCGTTCGACTCCAAGTACCGCACTGTGTCGTCGAGTGTGGCGTCAGGTGCCGAATCGAGACCGCGGAGGGTTCCGTCGGTCACTGAGATGACGATCGGGCTCAACACTTCATCGCCGGCGACACCGATCGCCGCGCTCGTCCACATGCCGGTTCGGATCGCCGCGTCTCGCGAACCTGGCTGCGGCTCACCAAACCACCCGGGCGGTTCGCCCAGGTGAGGAGCAACGCTTCCTGGTTCGGGCGCCCCCGCGGGCACCGCAGCGGGGGGATCCAACAACGCGCCCGACGCAAGCTCAGTGGGCGGCTGGACCTGCCTGACTGCAAGCGCGCCCAGCGCCACCACCAACAGGATCGAGGCCGCGACCACGAGCCGACCGGCGAGCGATCGGTCCCGGGGCGGCGAATCGAGTTCGAGCACCGCGGGGACCTGGGGACGAATGGAAGGGGTGCCTGGAAGCGGGATTCCGTCTCGTGGCACCACCGGGATGGGGATGCGTTCGGCGGCGTCCCTTATCCAGGCGATGACGGCTTCGTCGCTGGTCTTCACTGCTCTTGCTCCTGTGGGGGTCGTAGTTCCTCGCCGAGTCGATCCAGGCCTCGCCGGATCCAGGGCCCGACCGAGCCGGTGGCGCATCCGAGCCGCTCAGCAATCTCGGCCTCAGTCAGCTGGAGGTAGAACCGCAACACGACAGCCGCCCGATGGTTGAACGGAAGCCGGGACAACGCATCGAACAGTGGCACGTCGACCTCAGGCACCTCGCCGGGCACCAAAAGGTGCCGCTTTCGAAGCGCGACTCCTCTTCGGCGCATGAGATCGCGGCAGCGGTTCAAGACACAGATCTGGAGGTACGGCCCCGGCGAGTCGATCCGGTCCCATGCCTCGTAGACCTGTTCGAACCCGTCGTGCACGACGTCCAGCGCCGTTGCACGGTCGCCAAGGATCAGTGTCGCGGCGCGGATCTGCCCCGTGAGCTCCTCCTCGTAGAAGGCGGAGAAGCTGCCTTCTCGATCGGTCGAGTTGCGGATCCCCGCCGGCTCAGCGCTCATTGTGAGCGCTCAGCGAATGTCGCGATCTGTGCTCAGCGAAAGTCGCGGTGAAGCC
>CAYFLT010000134.1:6999-8538 GCA_964344055.1 uncultured Candidatus Nemicrothrix sp. | reverse complement strand
CCGGCCACCCTGGCCGCCTGACTAACCCTGTCCCCTCAACGCGCGGCAGTCCCCTTCAATACCCTCACAGCTTGCAGTCTTCTCCGACCCTCACCGCGTAACTAGGGACCTTGTGCCCGTACTCACAAGGTCGGGACCTTCGGCTCTCGGCCCGCTCAGTGATGGCTCGCAGCGGGTGGTCGCAGCCTCTCGGATGGCGACGCGACGTAGTCTGGTCGGATGGTCTCGTCGCTCGAGGAGCTGGTCTTCGACAACCGGTTCACCGCCGAGCTCCCCGCCGATCCCCTCGACGACAATCGCCCCCGTCAGGTGGCAGGTGCCGCCTACAGCCGGGTTTCGCCCACCCCCACCTCCGCACCGAAGCTCCTGGCTCACTCCCGCGAGATGCTGGCCGAGCTCGGGCTCGATCCGTCCGCCGCCGACACCGAGCAGTTCCTCGCCGCGCTTTCGGGCAATGCGGTCATTCCGGGCATGGATCCGCATGCCGCGTGCTACGGGGGCCATCAGTTCGGCAACTGGGCCGGCCAGCTCGGCGACGGCCGGGCCATCACCCTCGGCGAGGGCGTCACCGACGCCGGTCAGCGACACATGCTGCAGCTCAAGGGGGCCGGGCCGACGCCCTACTCCCGGGGCGCCGACGGCCTGGCCGTCCTCCGGAGTTCGGTGCGGGAGTTCCTCTGCAGCGAGGCCATGCATCACCTCGGGGTGCCCACCACCCGCGCCCTCAGCCTCGCCACGACCGGCGACAAGGTCATGCGGGACATGTTCTACGACGGCCACCCGGAGCTGGAACCGGGCGCGGTCGTGTGTCGGGTGGCGCCGTCGTTCATCCGCTTCGGAAGCTTCGAGATCTTCCGGTCCCGCGACGACGTGGACACCCTGCGCCGCATCGCCGATCACACCATCCGCATCCACTTCCCGGAGCTGGGCGAACCGTCGCCGGAGGTCTACGCCGAGTGGGTGGCTGAGGTCGCTCGCCGCACCGCGACCATGATCGTCGGGTGGCAGCGAGTCGGCTTCGTCCACGGCGTGATGAACACCGACAACATGTCGATCCACGGCCTCACCATCGACTACGGCCCGTACGGATGGCTCGAGGACTACGACCCGGGCTGGACACCGAACACGACCGATCGCCAGAACAAGCGCTACCGGTATGGAGCCCAGCCCCACATCGGACAGTGGAACGTCACCCAGCTCGCCAACGCCATATACCCCCTCGTCGGTGAGGTCGATCCGCTTCAGGCCGCGATCGACGGCTATGTAGGGGCATTCAACGAGCAATGGCCGACGATGCTGGCCGCGAAACTCGGCATCGCCGATCCCGACCCGGCTGGCGATCAGCCACTCGTCGAGGGTCTGCTGGACCTGCTGACCCGAACAGAGACGGACATGACGCTCTTCTTCCGCGGCCTCGCTGACGTGCCCGTCGCCAACCCCGCCACGGAGGACACCGAGCAGCTGCTCGCTCCCCTCCTCGACGCCTACTACGTGCCATCGGAATTGTCGGGCGATCTCCGCGCGGAGACGATCGCCTGG
>CAYFLT010000134.1:0-6989 GCA_964344055.1 uncultured Candidatus Nemicrothrix sp. | reverse complement strand
CGACGAATCGCGTCGACCGGCCTCACCGACGATGACCGGCGTGCGTCGATGAATTCGGTCAACCCGAAGTACGTGCTGCGCAACTACCTCGCCCAACTCGCGATCGACGCCGCCGAGAAGGGCGACCCGTCCGAGATCGTCGAACTGCTCGACGTGTTGCGTACGCCCTACGACGATCAGCCCGGGCGAGAGCGATACGCCGAGAAGCGGCCCGACTGGGCTCGCACCCGGCCCGGCTGTTCGATGCTCAGCTGCAGCAGCTGATCATCGGCTCCGACTGGAGACAGGCTGGTGTAACCGACGGGAGGCATCGTCGTCTGTTGTTGACAACAACATCGAGAGGACGTTGACATGACGACCAAGATCACTCCCGACGATTTCGACGGCCTGGCCGCCAAGCTGTCAGAACTCGACTTCACGGAGGCAGAGCAGGTGATCCTCGACGTGATCCTCAGTGGCGCCGCCGAATCCGATGACGTCGCCGGCTTTGACATGCAGGCAGCGGAGACCGTCTCGCTCGGCATGCAGGACCTGAAGACCCTGCTGAGGAGCGGATTCGAGATTCAGGTGGGAACGTCGAGATTCGGCGACACAGACTGGCATTGCTGATGACATTCCCCAGCTGATCAGGTCCGGCTCCGACCGAGCCGACGTTCTCTACTCGGCCAGGAAGGTCGCCCGAGTGGCGGTGCCGGACGACCCGTCGGTGCCACCCTGCACGAAGCCGGTCTCCTGGATCTGCACTCGCCACGCCACGATCGGCGCGCCGTCGGTGCAGATGCCCGAGCTGCTGTTGCCCCGAACCATGAAGTCGGCATTCGGGATGTACACCCCGCCGCTGATGCCGGCCGAGCTGTCGACGGTGCACGCGCCTCCGCTGACATGGCCGATCCGGATGTCGTCACCGATGTGGAAGTCGTTGCCGTTGGACCGGGACTGGAAGATCGCGACCGGCGGCCACAGTCCCCCGTTTCCGCCGTAGTAGGTGCCCGAACTCTGGGCACTGATCCGGATGTAGTTCGTCCCCGAACCCCAGTTGGCCCTACCACCCGGGCCGAAGTACCACAGCACGTCCTCGGCCACGATGTTCACGCCGGAGCCCTCGATCTTGAACTCCCCGTTGAACTCGTACTGACCCGGCTGGAACGTGTAGGTGCCCGGCTTGTCGATCTTGATGCTCCCGAATGTTCCCGGGGTGAAGGTCTTCGTGCTCGAGTTGTAGCCCCCGGACCCGCTGATGGTCGGCTCGGCGAGCGAGGCCCACGGATCGTTCACCACGGTCACGCCATTGGCTGCCGCCGGCGACACGCTGGCACTGCCGTTGATGGAGGAGTTGCCCACCGCGCAGATGCACGCCGAAGCACCGCTGGCGGTGGCCGACGTCGAGTCCTTCATGTGGAAGGAGGTGCTGCTGCTCGAGTTCGACACGAGGCTGCCGCCGATCCCGACGACCTGCGCACTGCCTTCGAGGTGGAACGCCTCGGCACCGCTCGGGTCGAGGGCGAGGACGGCCGGGATGATGACGAGGGTTTCGTCGAGCATCGCGGTGGCGGCCCGACACACCTCTGAGGGCACCGCACCGACGGCCGGCGCGAAGAAGCCGTCGGACTGGGAGCAGACCTCCACGTGAACCTGTTGGTGCGCGGGAACGAGCGCCACCCCGCTGTAGGGCGTTGTGATCTCCACATAGTTGTCGTCGCCGGTGTAGCACTGTTTGCCGGACGCGGCGGTCCGACAGGTCGTGGTACTCAGCGCCACACCGAGGTTGCTGGCCACATAGTCGGCGGCGGTCGTGTGGGCCGTGGCGAGCGCAGCAGTGTCCGCCGGGTTGGATGACAGATCGGTGGCCGCCGCCAGCGATGCCATGTCGCTGACCGACTGGTTCTCACGTGAGCGTTGCCGGGAGTCCCCCAGATCGACAACGAGGGCTGCCAGACCGAGCAGGGCGACCATGCTGGCCGCGGAGACCACGATCACACTGCCTCGCTGCCCGAATCTGGGGCGCCGATCGTGTCGGTCAGGCCGCCGACGAATTGAAGGGCGGTTCATGCGCAGAACCCCCACGTCTGGCCGGCCAGGGCCGGTTCGGAGAATGCCTCCAGGTCTTCGCCCGCTTCCGCCTCGATCCGTGACTCGACCTTCACTTTGGCCGCGCCGTCGTCGATGAGCGTGTCGTACATGCCGGTGATGGACTCGTAGGGCAACTGGACGCAGACCATGAGGGCGTTGCCGATCTCGTAGCCACTTACATCGGGGAGCGCGAGCTTCACGACCGCGTCGGAACCGACCCGCTCCTTCACCTCGCACACCAGTCCGGCGGTGGTGTTGTTGATGCTCCCCGCGCCGTGGCTGCAGCTGTAGTTCGAACTGGTCACGCCGACCACGGCCTGTCGGGTGATCTCGCGTGCCTCCTGTCGGGTGGTCTGCAGATCGTTGAAGACCCAGGCGAAGTCGATGAACCCCGCCAGGAGGGCGAAGAGCAGCGGCATCACGATGGCCGCTTCGACGATCACCGCGCCCCGGCTCCGATCGGACCGCGTGGCTTTCGCCGGCCGCCGGGTTCCTTCGGGTCTCTGGATTCGGGTTGTTGGCTTCATGGACGACACCTCACCTGCACATACGCGCAGTCGCTTCAATCGGGTCCCACCAACGCGGCTATCGACACACGTGTCCCGCGACTTGAGGCATATGACCCACCGCGGCGGGCCCGGCGACCTACTCGCGTTGCGCGGATGTCACCCGCGACTGGTACGAACGGCCTGGTCGGGCCGGATGGTTTTGAGCGTGAGCCATGCAACCGAGCCGAGCCTCACCGAGCCGCCAACGAGCGTTGCGCTGCTTGGTTGCTCGTCGAATGCGACCCACACCCAGACCGGGGCGAGGACGATCTCCGACATGAGGAGGAGCACCGCCTCGGGTGCCGGGACGACCCGTTGGGCCATTGTGTAGAACGGCAAGGGCAAGGCGATGAGGAGCGCCCCGGCGGCCAGGCCGATGAGTAGATCGTGGATCGAGGCCGACAAACCACCTCGCGACAGCGACACGAGCACTCCGGCCGTGGCCGCGGTGAAACCCGCCACGATGACCGGAACGAGCGGATCGATCGCAGGCCCGGAACGGATGAGCACGCTGTACAGCCCGAGGGCCACCGGCATGTACACCACGATGAGCAGGGGCCAACCCAATCCCGCATCGAGCCCACCCGCGCTCATGATCGCCACGCCGACGATGGCGCCGATCGTGCCCACGATGGCCGCACCCGACATCCGTTCACGCAGGAGTAGCCAACTGAACACCGCGGCGGACACTGGAGCACCGGCCTGGAAGAACAGCACGAATGCGGTGTCGGTGTGGGTCAACGACACGATGAAAGCCACCATCAGGGAGCCGAGCAGACCGCCCGCGACGACATGGACGGTCTGGGTCGATCGAGCGACGGCCGACAGCCGACCCCGCCGCTGGATCGCGAGGATCGGAACGGCGACGACGAACGCTCCGGTCCCGCGAAACGCGAGGTACTGCCAGGCGTCGACGTCGTCGGTGGCTCGGAAGAACAACGAGCCGAAGCTGAAGACGACTCCGGCAGCGAGGATGGCGAATGCGCCGGAGCGGTGGGTGAACTCCAACGCGTGTCCCGGCCGCTAGAGCTTGGAGATGGTGTCGCCCTGGCGGATGGTGCCGGGGGTCACCACCCGGGCGTTCACCCCACGGAGCTTGAGCGACTTGCCGAGGTCGGAGTTGACGAACCGATGGGCATCGAGGCCGAATCGCTGGGTGAACTTGGCGCAGCCGTTGTGCGGCTGGTCGGTGATCTCGATCACGGCGTCGCCGATCGAGAGCTTGGTCCAGGCGGGAAGGTTGTCGTCGCTGATGTCCAGATCGACGATCAGCTGATCACCGGCGAGCTTCATCCGATCCGGATCCTGCGCCACCAGCGCGAGAACGCGGGCGTTCATGATGTTGAGCTGCATGTCGGGATGCGAGCTGCCGTCATCGGTGCGAGAACTCCCCCTGCGGTTCCAGTTGTCGCCCGCGAGCCCCTCCTCACAGTTGAGTTCGCCCACCTCGAGCACGACCCGCTCGTTCTCTTCGGGCCGCTGCACGATCATCTCGAGGCGGCCCTCGTCACTCGGCGACTGGCGAACAAGGTCCAGGCCGGCCATCAACTGTTCCTCGGTCAGGAATTCCATCGGGACAGTCTGGCCGAAACCACCCCGCCCCACCCGGTTTTCTGGGCGGTGGGCGACACATTTGGTTCTCTACCGCGCACAGAACAGGAGATGTGGGTCAGGAGATCCAGGCGGCCACACGATCTCGCGGGGCGAAACTCTCCGACAGCGAGTTCTTCGCCAACTGGGCGAGGCCGTCCTCGTCCAATCCGGCGAGATTCCACGCATGCTCGTATTCGGCCAGGAGAGAGGTCGAGAAGAGGGGCGGATCGTCGGACCCGAGCGTGACGGTCACTCCGGCCTCGAGCATGGCGGGGAGCGGATGGACGTCGATCGACGGGACCGCCGCGAGCGCGACATTGCTGCCAGGGCAGACGTCACACGCGATCGCCCGGTCAACGAGGAGGGCAAGCACCTCCGGATCACCCACCGCCCCGATGCCGTGCTGGACTCGCTCGGCGCCGAAAACCTCGATGGCGTGGCGAACCTCCCATGCCGGTCCGTGCTCGCCGGCGTGGCTCACGGTGCGCAGGCCGGCGGCTCGCGCCCGGGTGAACGCCGACCCGAAGTCCTCGTCGCGCCAGTTGTCCGCTGGGCCTCCCATGCCGATCCCGACGATACGGGGGTGCAGATGGCCGAGCACCACGTCGAGCGCCCGGTGCGCCGCGTCGGCTCCGAGGTGCGGGGAGAGGTCGGGCAGAAGCAGCGACGAGATTCCGAGATCGGCCTCGGCGCGCGCACAACCGTCGACGACGCCGTCGAGAATCTCCGTCCAGTCCGCGTTCCGTTCGATGATGTGGTAGCTCGACGACAGGTGAAACTCGACATGGACGGCGCCCTGGTCGTGTGCGGTCTGGAGATAGCGGTAGGCGATGTGGGAGAAATCCTCACCGCCCCGCAGGAGACCGCAGACCGTGAAGTAGCGGTCGAGAAACATCGGGAACCCGTCGAAGCGAAGCCACGCCCGAAGTCCCTCGACGTCGTCGGCGGGGAGTCCCACGCCGTGGTGTAGGGCGAGCTCGAGCATCGTCTCGGGGTCGACGGAGCCTTCCAGGTGGACGTGGAGTTCCGCCTTGGGCAAGGCGCGTGCGAATTCGATCGGGAAGGTCGACATGGGTGGTTCGACGGTAGTTGCTCGCCACTCCCCGGATCTCTCCCCGCCGAGGAATACCGTCGGGGTATGCGAATCAACCGACGCCGCCTGATCGCCATGTTGTCGACGGTGGCCGCCTCCGTCGCCGTCGGTGTCGTCGCCGCGGTCGTCTCGGTTGCCGCCGACACCGAGCGCATCGGCAACTACTGGGTCGATGCCGAGCTGACCGAAGAGGGCCTTCGGGTGACCGAGGTGATCGACTACGACTTCGGGGTCCAGCGGCGCCACGGCATCTACCGCAACATCCCCGATGTGGTCCCCGGCTCGGTCCGGGTCTCGTCGCCGACGGCTCCTGATCATGCCGAGGTCACCGTCGGCTACATCGACACCACCATCAAGATCGGCGATGCCGGCCGGACCATCACCGGGCGGCACCGATACCAGATCGACTACGTCCTCGAGCGAAGCGCGGTCGTTCAGGGCGGTCTCTTCTCCTTCGACGCAGTCGGCTTCGAGTGGACCGTCCCCATCGAGCGCTTCCACGTCGAAGTCATACCGAACGCCGAGTTCACCGACGCCACATGTGCCAGCGGGACGGTGTGGTCCGACCAGCCGTGTCCCATCCTGGCCACGTTCCCGGGAATCTGGAGCGCGACGGTCGACGGGCTGGACGCCGGAGACGGCGTCACGATCTCCGGCCGCCTCGGAGCCGAGGACTCGATCGCAGTCGTTCGGTTCCCACGGGATGGTCCGGCTCCGGACCCGGGGCTCGGGATCGTGACACCCTTCCTGATCGCGCTCGCCGCTGCGCTCGCGGTCAGCATCCCGACCATGTTGTTCACCCGGCGGGCCGGGCGTGAGCGGATCTGGAGTGGCGGAGCGGCCGATGCCGCCTGGGGCGAGATCGACGACGACCTCCCCTCCGAGCGGGTCGACGAGAAGGAACTCGCGGAGCTCGCCACCATCGAGTTCGAACCTCCCCGCGACATGAGCGCGGTCGAGGGCGCGCTCATCATCGACGAGAAGGTCCACGAGCACCACATGTCCGCATGGCTCCTCGAATCGGCCATCCGGGACGAGATCTCGATCAGCGGCAAGACCAAACCGGTCCTGCACCGGGGCGAGGCGCCACCCCACCCGAGCGTGCATCCGATCCTCGATGCGATGTTCGGCGGCCGCAAGCAGGTGAAGCTCGGCACCTACGACGAGCGGTTCACCGAAGGCTGGGGCCGTTTGAAGGGCGAGCTGAACGACTGGCTCCACGGATCGGCCCACTGGGACTCCTCCGGCCGTCACAAACGCACCGCAGTCCGGATGTTCGGGGTTCTCGGTGGCGTCCTCGGGCTGGCCGTCCTCGCCTTCGGAGCGTACCGAGCGGGACGGACCGGCGAGGGGGTCGCCTTCCTGATCATCGGCGGCGCGATCGCGGGAGCGGGCGCGACCGAAGTACTTCACTCATTCGAGCTCCTGGTCCGGACTGAAGCCGGGTCGGCCTACTGGCTCCGGGTCGAGTCGTTCCGCCGCTTCCTCCACAACTCCGAAGCCCGCCACGTCAACGAGGCCGCGGAGAAGGGCATGCTCCGCCACTACACCGCGTGGGCAGTGGCGCTCGACGAAGCCGACAACTGGTTCGAAGCGGTCGACACCGCCGCCAGAGCGCAGGCGGCGCCACAGCCGAACAGGTACAGCGCCAGCAGCTTTCGCGCGCCGAACCGATCCACCAGGAA
>CAYFLT010000133.1:0-8624 GCA_964344055.1 uncultured Candidatus Nemicrothrix sp. | reverse complement strand
GACGCCGACGGCGTGAGAGCCGCGTTCGGGGTCGACGGTTCCGTCGTGACGATGACCTACCGGGACCTCCAGGAGCGACGCGAAACGATCCGCCGACGGCTCCGCACGCGCGCCTAGGGTCACGCACCCATGCGTCTCGTCGTCGCCCAGTGCACCGTCGACTACGACGGCCGACTCCAAGCCCACCTCCCGAGCGCGGTTCGGCTCGTCATGGTCAAAGCCGACGGTTGCGTGGCTGTCCACGCGGACGGTGGCGCCTACAAGCCACTCAACTGGATGAACGCTCCCAATCGGTTGGTCGAGGACGCCGAGGCCGGGATCTGGACCGTCACCAGCCCGAAGGGCGAAGTCCTGACCATCACCTTCGAGGACGTCCTCGCCGACACCTCCCACGACATGGGCATCGACCCTGGCCTGCAGAAGGACGGAGTGGAGGCCCATCTCCAGAAGCTCCTCGCCGACGACCCCACGTCGATCGCATCCGGGCTCCGCCTGGTGCGGCGCGAGTTCCCGACCGACATCGGTCCGGTGGATCTCATGTGCAGGGACGAGAACGGCAACGCAGTGGCCGTCGAGGTGAAGCGACGGGGCGAGATAGACGGGGTGGAACAGCTCACCCGCTACCTCGACTTCCTCAACCGGGACCCCATGCTCCGACCGGTCCGCGGGGTGTTCGTCGCCCAGGAGATCAAGCCCCAGGCGAAAGTCCTGGCAGCCGATCGAGACATCGACTGCGTCGAGGTCGACTACGACGAATTGCGGGGCATCGAGTCCCCGAACCTGAAGCTTTTCTGACAATCTCGCCCAGTAGCCTCGGCCGTCGATGCGGACGACGATTGCGTTGGTGGCCGCAGCGGTTGTCGTGTTCCTGGCGGGATGGTGGATCGACGACCAGCTGCTGGGCAACGACGTGCCCAGGCGCGTCCACGTGGGAGAAGTCGACATCGGCGACATGGCGGCCGACGACGCCCTCGCCGCCCTCGAAGCGGCCGGATTCGCCAGCCAGCCGATCGCGCTCGAATGGGCGGGCACTACGGCGGTGTTCAGTGCCGATGAACTCGGCGTCACCATCGACGCCGACGCAGCGGTGTCACAAGCCCAGGACCGTGGATCCTCGATCACCCAGCCGCTCCGCTGGGCTCGTTCGCTCTTCTCTGATCGATCGGTCGAACCCGAGTACCGCATCGACACCGACCGGCTCGCCGCCATCTTCGGAACCGGTCCCGACGCAGTGTTCCCGCTCGACTTCGGGCGACCGATGATCGAGCTGGTCGACGGGGAGTTCGTCGAGGCCGACCCAATGGAGGTCCCCCGGGTCGCGGTCGAGGAGCTCGAGCGACTCGTGCTAGCAGCGGTTGCTCGCCAGAGCGGCGAGACCGAACGCATCGAAGTCCCGATCAGCGGCCGCGAGAGCGTCGACCTCGGTGCGGCCTCGCTCATCGAGCGCGCCGAGGACCTCACCGACAACGGCCTTCGTGTGAAGATCGTCGGATCGTCCTTCACCAACTACGTGTCACAGGACACGATCAAGTCCTGGCTCGTGTTCGGCGGAACCCGGGAAGAGCCCACCCTCGAACTCGATGAGGAGCTCGTCCTGGATTCGCTCGTCTCGCGCGAGTGGGGGTTCCGCTTCGCGGAGGAGGAAGCGACCTTCGTCATCGACGACCGTGGCGAGGTGAGGATCGTGGGGCCGATCGGGACCGGCTGTTGCGCCGCCGACACCACGATCCGGATCATGGAGGCGCTGGAGGCCGACGAACGGGAGGTCGAGCTTCTCGCGACCGGCGACGACCCCGAGCGGGGAATCGCCTGGGCGCAGACCCTCGGCATCGAGGAGCTGGTCGGCGAGTTCACCACCTACTACAAGCCCGGTCAGTCCCGGGTCATCAACATCCAGCGGATCGCCGAGATCACCCAGGGGGTCATCATCCCGCCCGGCGAGACGTTCTCGGTCAACGAGTTCGTCGGCCGCCGCACGACCGACAACGGCTTCGTCGCGGCCGGCATGATCGTCAACGGCCTGTTCCAGCCCTCGGTCGGCGGCGGCATCAGCCAATACGCGACAACCCTGTTCAACGCCGCCTTCTTCGCCGGCCTCGACTTCGGTGAGTACCAGAGCCACTCGATCTACATCAAGCGCTACCCATACGGGCGCGAGGCGACGGTGTCCTATCCCCGACCGAACCTCGAGATCGTCAACAACACCCCCCACCATGTCCTGATCTGGCCGACCACCAATGAGTCGTCCATCACGGTGCGCCTCTACTCCACCCCGTGGGCGATCGGGGAACAGACCGACCAGACCGAGGGTCGAGTGGGGGTGTCCTGCACGCTCGTCACCACCGAGCGGACCCGGACCTTCGTCGAGGACGGCCGGACCGAGACCGACACCGTCACCGCCCGCTACCGGCCGGAGGGGCGGGCGTGCGACGGTTCGTCGACCCGCACGACCACGACGACCTCGACGGTCCCGGCACCCACCACCGTCCCACCCCCTACCAGCACCACCAGCGTGCCGCCCACGACCACGGCCTCGACGACGACCACCACCGCTGCACCGACCACCACGACGGTGCCCCCGACCACGACCACGGGCAGCGGCGGATGAGCCCCTCGGCGTCGACTCCCCTGAGCGACGTCGAAGCGCTGATGTGGTCGCTCCCCTCCCCGCTCCAGCCCACGATGACCGCCATCGCGCGGTTCCGCGAGAGGATCACCGCTCGGCAGGCACGGGATCGCTTTGCTCAGGCCACCGAGACCGTGCCCCGACTACGGGAGCGGGTCGCGGCCGGTCCGACCGGGCTGCTGGGCCGGGTTCGCCCTCGATGGATCGCCGATGCCGACTTCCGGCTCGCCCATCATCTCCGGGTCGTCGACCTGGGGGGCTCGGGTGACCTGGCAACGGTCGAGCGGATGGCGGCCACCACCGCGCACCAGCCCTTCGACCGTTCACGGTCTCCCTGGGGCGCCACCCTCGTGCAGGGCCTGGCCGGCGACCACAGCGCATTGATCCTGCGCGCCCATCACGCACTCACCGACGGTCTCGGCGGTGTGGCGATCCTGCTCGAGTTCATGGAGCTCGACCCGGGAACCGACCTCGGCGCAAGTCGCTCTGGTACCGCCGGGTCCGCTCGCGGCTCGGGCACCGCGCCACCGCCGGCCCGGACGGACTCCGATCCGTCGATCGAGGATCGGGCTCACGCACTGGGCCGGCTGCTGGGGTCGGTGGCCCGAGGGATCGCCCCCGACCGCGCGCCCGACCACCTCGCTCCGACACCGGGCCATCCGGCATTCCGGAGCATCGAGGCCGATCTCCCCGCTCTGCGGGCGGTTGGGAAGCGGGCCGGCGGCACGGTCAACGACGCCTTGCTCGCCGCGGTCGTCATCGCGGTCGTGAGTCACCGGCAGCGGGCCTCTGCGTCGACCGGTCGCCCGGTCACCGTCTCGATCCCCGTCAGTACGCGCAGGATGGGAGACGACCTCACGAACCGGGTCGTACCGATCCCGGTCCGATTCGACGAGCCCGACGATCTCGGGAGGCTCGATCCGGTCGCCATGATCACCGACATCGGCCGACGGGTTCGGTCCGCCCGTGTGGGAGCCGACGATCGGGCGGCCGGGTTCCTGGCTGCGGCCGGCCGGATTCTGCCCTCGTCGGTGGCGGCGACCATGGCGAGGAGCGCCGCAGCCTCGATCGACCTCACCGTCTCGAACATCCCCGGCCCAGCGGGCCGGCTGTTGCTGGGTGGGAGCCCGGTCGAAGCCCTCATACCCTTCGGGCCCTTGGTAGGCACGCACCTGAACATCACCATGGCCTCTCACGCCGGCACCGCCCAGATCGGCATGGTCGTCGATCCTGCTCGGCACGACCCGGACCAACTCGTCGAGGAACTCCGGATCGGGCTCGATGCCGTCACGGCCCGATGAGCAGCGGGATGGACCGTGAGACGGTCGACGTTGCGGTGATCGGGGCCGGACCGGCGGGAACGACCGCCGCCACGACGCTCGCCCGAGCCGGCCGCGGCGTCGTGATCTTCGATCGAGCGTCGTTCCCGCGTGACAAGTGTTGCGGCGACGGGCTCACGACGCCGGCTCTTCGAGAACTCGAGCAGCTGGGCCTCGAGCCTCGGTCGGTCACGTCCTGGAAGACAGTCGACGAGGTGACGGTGCGGGGCCCCCGCGGCCGTGAGGTCCGCTATCCACTGCCGGCAGGGGCGGGCCAGTACGCGGCGGTTGCGCGCCGGTTCGACCTCGACGCCGCGCTGGTGGACCTGTCGCGCCACGCGGGGGCAGCCGTGGTCGAAGGCACCGCGCTCGTCGCGGCTGAGGCAGGCCCCGACGGCGTCGACCTCAGCTTCTCCGACGGCCGTGTGGTCCACGCCCGCAACGTCATCGGCGCGGACGGCATGTGGTCCCCGCTCCGCAAGGCGCTGGGCCTCGCCGTCGACGGCTACCGCGGCGAGTGGCACGCGTTCCGCCAGTACTTCTCCGACGTGGGTCCCCGAGCGGCACGCGAACTCATCGTGTGGTTCGAACCGGACCTCCTGCCCGGCTATGCGTGGTCCTTCCCGCTTGCCGACGGTCGGGCCAACGTCGGCTTCGGCATCCAGCGCGGCGGGGTCCACGAGGTCGGCACCATGAAGCGACTCTGGGACGATCTTCTCGGCCGTCCCCACATCCGCGCCGTACTCGGACCCGATGCCGCGCCCGAGGCACCCCACAAGGCCTGGCCGATCCCGGCGTGCGTCGGCCGAATGCCCCTACGTGGCCCGCACACCATGTTCGTGGGCGACGCTGCCGCGGTGACCGATCCGATGACCGGTGAGGGAATCGGCCAGGCGCTGCTCACCGGCCGAATCGCGGCGGAGGCGCTCCTGTCCGGCGAGCCGGATTCCGGCGCCGGGTACGAACGCGAGGTCCGTCGGGAGCTGGTCGCGGACGATCGGATGGCCCGAGTCCTGATCCCCATGCTCGGTCGTCCGCGCATCGCCCGCGCGGCGCTCCGTCTCACCGGCGCCACCGCCTGGACCCGCCGGAACTTCGCTCGTTGGATGTTCGAGGACTACCCGCGGGCGATGATCGCCACCCCGAGGCGGTGGCACCGCGGCATGTTCACCGGCGCCGGGGCCTACTCCGTGGACGACCCCTGAACCGGCCGGCCCATATTGCATGTGCGAGACAGTCCTAAGGCCGGGGGGCCTACCGGCCGATCTTCAGTGCGTGTCCAGTCTGAGCGCCATGAGCGCGCGTGCCCTCGACGACGTCCTGTCGCGCCTGCCCGACCGACTCGCGGTCGCACATCGAGGTGTGGACCGCCTGATCGTGGGGCCCGGCGGTGCTTTCGTGCTCCATCCCCTCGAACCGGGCGAAGGTCCCCGGGAGGTCGTGGAGCATGCCCACCTGTTGGCGGAGACCACTCGCGACCGCATCGCCGACTACCTCACGTGGGTGCCGTTCATCGACTGGATCATCGTGAACGAGGAGGCCGTGGACGGGATCTCGGTGCTTCCGGCGTCGCTGGTCGGCACCACGGTCATGGAGGGCCATTCGATCCCGGTCCCCGTGGCCGACGAACTCCACCGGCACATCTCACTCGGACGCCTCGCGCCGCTCTGGCATCACGGTCTTCCACTCGCCGGTGAAGATCTGGCACACGTGATGTCGCAGATGCGACCCCTCGCCTGACCGCCGTCTCGGCCGCCTAGCCTTCACGCTCGTGAGCGAAGAGCCGACCAGGGGCTTCCTCGACGCGGTCGATCGCGTCGACGAGACCATCGACGCGTGGTGGGACCGGCTCCGCGGCATCCCGTCGGTCGATCGACTCTTCTACACGGCCTCCGAGGCGGCTGACTTCTCCGTCCTGTGGCACACCCTCGGGGTTGCTCAGGCGATCATCGACGACGACCCGCGCATCGCCATCGGGCTCAGCGCGGCCCTGGGCATCGAGTCCGCGCTCATCAACGGCCCGGTGAAGTCGTTGTTCCGTCGCCACCGGCCGCGGCAGGAGACGCCACGACCGCTGAATCTCCGCCAACCGAAGACCAGCAGCTTCCCGAGCGGGCACGCGTCGGCGGCCATGGTGGCCGCCGCCCTCCTGTCCCGACAGGGCGGTGGACCGGTCTGGTACACGCTCGCCGGGATCGTGGCGACGAGCCGGATCCACGTTCGGATCCATCACGCGTCCGACGTTGCCGGCGGCGTCGCTGCCGGTGCGCTGCTCGGCGCGGTGGCCCGCCGAGTGCTCAGCTGACGTTCAGTTGACTCCAGCCGGCTGGTTGGGCTCGGCCGCAGCCGCGGCGAGCAGCATCCGCAGATCCAGGAGAAGATCGGAAACCTCGGTACTCGACACCAGCTCGCGCCGCTGCAGGTCGCCGAGCCCGCGATCGATCATCGAGAGCGCTTCCTGGAGCTGAGCCGTGTCGATGGCTTCGGTCATGGCCCGAACCATAGCCCGAGCGATTGAGGAGTCCGCCACCCGCCCCGGTGGATTTCGTTGCCACCGCGTACGATCGCCGGATGGACATCGAGAACGCGGTCGTGGTCGTCACTGGTGGTGCGAGTGGGATTGGGAGGGCGATGTGTCGCCGGTTCGCCGCCGACGGAGCGGCCACGGTGGTGGTGGCCGACCTGGACGGTGCCGGCGCGGCCTCGGTGGCGTCCGAGATCGGAGGCCGTGCCGAGGCGATCGACGTGACCGACGAAGCCGCGATGCTCAGCCTCATCGATCGGACCGAGTCGGAGGTCGGCCCCATCGACCTCTGGTGCGGGAACGCCGGAATCGGCACCGCCAGCGGGCTCGAACTCGACAACGACGGCTGGAACGGGATCTGGGGGGTCAACGTCATGGCCAACGTGATCGCGGCCCGTCACCTCGTCCCGCGCTGGATCGACCGAGGCGGTGGCCATCTCCTGATCACGGCGTCGGCGGCCGGCCTGCTGACCAACCTCGGCGATGCGGCGTACTCGGTCACCAAGCACGGCGCGGTCGCCTTGGCGGAGTGGATCGCCGTCACCCACGGCGGGAGCGGGGTCGGGGTGTCGTGCCTGTGTCCTCAGGGGGTTCGGACACCGATGACCGAAGCCGACGGCGAGCTGGCGATCGAAGTCGTCCAGGCGATGGGGATGATCGAGCCGGAGGAGGTCGCGGCCGCGGTGGCAGCCGGACTCGCGGCGGACGAGTTCCTGATCCTTCCTCATCCGGAGGTCGCGATGTACGAGCAGCGCCGCGCCGGTGATCGGGCCCGCTGGCTCGCCGGCATGCAAAAACTCCAGGCCACCCTCCCCACCGGGTGAGTTGTTTCGCTGGTGCCAGGCACCCGAAACACCTTCCGATGGCCTTGGCCGAGCTCCACCGCGTCACCGCCGTGGACTCCACGATCGAGCTGGTCTTCGACGCTGATCTCGATGCCGACTGGGTCGGAGACGTTCTCGTCGGCGCGGGATTCGGTGTACGTCGACTCGAGCCCACCGCCCAGGGTCTCGCCACCACCTCGCAGCGCGAGATGAGCCTCCCCGACACCGTTGGGCCCGACATGCGGGTACTCGTGTGCGGCCTCAATCCCAGTGTCCACGCCGCCGAGATGGGTGTGGGATTCGGCCGGGCCGGCAACCGCTTCTGGCCCGCCGCACTCGCCGCTGGCCTGGTTTCGGTCGACCGAGATCCCAGACACGCGTTGAGCGCCCACGGGGTCGGGATGACCGATCTCGTGAAGCGGGCCACCCCACGCGCCGACGAACTACACCGTTCGGAGTACGAGGCGGGGTTGACCCGGCTCGACCGCCTGTGCGCCTGGCTGCAGCCCCGCGTCGTCTGCATGGTCGGGCTGGCGGGATGGCGCGCAGCGGCGGACCGAACGGCCACCGTCGGCCTTCAACCCGCCACGCTCGGCGGTTGCCCGGTGTACGTCATGCCCTCCACGAGCGGACTCAACGCCCACTCCCGACTCGAGGACCTCACCGATCACCTGCGGGAAGTGCGGGGTTTGGCGGAGCGATCGGTCAGCGCGGGGCCAGATCCCTGATCGCGTCGTCGATGTCGACGCCGGGGAACGGGAGGAGGCTCAACACCGGTGTCGTGATGCCGTTGTCGACATAGCGCTGGATGTGAGCACGGCACTCGTCGGCGTCTCCGTGGATGATGAGGTCGTCCACCACGTGATCCGGGATCTTCTCCAAGGCCCCCTTCCGATCGCCGGCCGCCCACTGCTCCCAGTGTTCGCCGAGAACGTCGGTGCGGCCCATCCACTCGTGGAACGCCTTGTACACGGGGACGTTCACGTAGGCGGCCATCGCGAACTTGCCGGCCGCCAACGTCTCCTCCCGGTTGGTGGTCGGAGCGACGAACAGGCGTGCCGCCACCTCGGCTCCCGGGTTCTCCTGCCGGACGATGCCGGTCACGCGCGCCGCGTCCTGGGCCGACAGCCAGTTGACGATCGCGCCGTCCCCTTCGCGTCCGGCGAGCCGCAGCATGCCCTCGCGAAGGGCAGCGACGAGGATCGGCACCGGTCGGTCGACCGCCACCCCCAGACGGAATCCCTTGACCGAGAACGTCTCGTAGTCCTCGGTGACCTTCTCGCCGCCGAGCGCCGCCCTGAGAAAGCGAACCGTGTCGCGCACCCGCTGGT
>CAYFLT010000132.1:6169-8787 GCA_964344055.1 uncultured Candidatus Nemicrothrix sp. | reverse complement strand
ACCCGCAAAGGCCCAACGGTTTTCAAGACCGTCGCAATCGTCCGCTCTGCCATCCCTCCAGCTCCCCACGATACGCCGGAAGCAACAGGGGTCAGACCTCGAATGCAACGCTGGAGTTGTTTCGGGTGCCTGGCACCAGCGAAACAACTACTCGGCGGTGGCGACCTCGATACGGTCCTGATGCCAGTCCTGGGCGGCGGTGAGGGCCGCGTCGGCCCGGTCGATCAGGCCGGTGACGTCGAAGGCGTGCGCCGGGTAGCAGGCGACGCCTGCCCACATCGTGAGATTCGGGTGATCCTGGGCGAGGCAGCGGCGGATGCGCTCCATCGTCCAGATCGCACCGTTCTCCGGAGTGTCCTCGAGGCCGACGCCGAACCGACCGTCGCGCAACCGGGTGGCCGTGTCGGACTCCCGCAGCGTGTCCCTGAGGGCGTCGGCAATGATCATCGCGTCGGCCACCGGTCGATCGATGCCCTCGCGGCCGTCCACCACGTGGATGAGGCCGACGGCCACCGGACGCAGGTGCCGTCGCGCGGCGGCGATCCGGCTGTCGAGGGCGACCAGGAAGTACTCGTGGTTGAACAGGCCTGTCTTGGGATCGGTGAGACCCCCGGCGGAAGCCCCGGACTCGTGGACGACGATCGGTGTCGTTGCAGTCTCGCCGGCCCGCCGCTCGGCGGCTGCGAGCTGCTCGGAGAGGCTCTTCACCGTCTCTTCGGCGGCCATCCGGCTCTGCACCTGGGCGGCCACCGCGCTCTCGAGCTGGCGGATCTGTTCGTTCATCGAGGCGGTACGCGATTCGAGATGAGCCGCGTCCCCGTGCGATTTGCGGGCCAGTGCGGCCACTGCGGCCGAAGCTCCTGCGGCTACCACGGCCAGCTTTCGCTTGCCGGTGATCGCGGCCAGGAGGCCGGTGGCCAGTCCAGCCGCACCGAGGCCGGTGGCGAGATCCGTACGCTGCTCACTCATCGTGCGACTCCATCGGTTGTGTCGGCTCGAAAATCAAGCCCGTGGAGGACCGGAATCGTAGGTCCTCAACCATCGAACATGACGGACGGCGGCGATGCGAGCACCCTCGGCAGCCGAGCCAGGTACTCCGCCCGCGAAATCTCGGTCACACCAAGCGACGCGAGATGTGGAGTGGACCACTGGACGTCGACGAGACGGTCCTCTCCGTCGGCCAGCCCTTCCACCAGCGCGACCACGGCCGCCTTGGAGGCATCGGTCACCCTGTGAAACTTCGACTCGGCCGCGAACAGGCCACCGACGGCGATGCCGTAGAGACCGCCCACCAGCTCCCCGTCGAGCCAGATCTCGACACTGTGGCACCAGCCGAGTTCGTGAAGCCGCCGGTAGGCGGCGGTGATCCTGCCGTCGATCCAACCGTGCGGGCGCGACGGGTCGGCGCACCCCGCCATCACCTGGTCGAATGCGCTGTCGACCCGGACCTCGAAGCGGCGCATCGAGCGGGCCAGCGAGCGGCTGACATGCAGCCGGTCGAGTTCGAGCACGCCGCGGGGGTCCGGCGACCACCAGCCGAACGGGCCACCGGACTCGAGGGGCATTGGGAACAGGCCACTGCGGTAGGCGGCTAGCAGGGTGCCGGGCTCGCAGTCACCGCCTACCCCCACCAGACCTGACGGGTCCGCCGCATCGACCGGTGGGAAGGCCCACTGGTTGGGTGGCGGCTCGATTGGCACGAGGTCAGCCTACGTTCCGCCGGCCGGTAGCTTGCCTGCATGCCGACCCTGCCGCCCGAGCTCGCGCCTGCACTGCGCAACCGTCGCCGCTCGCTGGTCTCCCAGGGGTCGGGTCGGGTCCTCGACCTGGGCGGCTGGACCGACCACGCAGATGCCTACCCGGCGGGAACCGACGTCACCGTGCTGGAACAGCTGGACGGGCTCGGTCGCGTCGACGGCGAGTTCGACACGATCGTCTCGCTCATCCGGACCCCGCTGGTGGCCGACCTCGGTCGCTGGCTTGAACAGCTGACCGGGTGCCTCGCAGCCGACGGCAGGATCCTGTTTCTCGAACCGACGGTTCGTCCCGGGCGCACCGGCCAGCTGCTCGCAGTCGGCGGCCGGTTCTGGAGGCCGCTGTCGGGGCTCCATCTGGACCGGGACATCCCGAACGTGATCCGGTCTCACGGACTGTTCATCACCGATCTCAGCCGATTCGAGGTGCCAACGCTCTCGGCGCCCCTACGGCCCTTCGTCGAGGGCCAGGCTCGCCGGCCCACCGCCGACTGACGACCACCGACTGGCGATCACCGGTCTGTCAGGAGACCTCGATCGTCACCGAGTTGATCGTGACGGTCCGGCTGGGCGCGCCGCCGAGCGGGCCGCCGGCCTCGTGGAGCCCGATGATCTGCCGCAGCACCCCGAGCCCGCCCTCATCGGTGGCGCCGAAGACGACGTAGGAGCCCTGACCATCGAGGAAGGCCGCGTTGGGCCCGGTGGTGAAGAAGAACTGGGCGCCTGCGGAGTCGAAACCCGCGGCTCGCGCCATCACGAGCTGTCCCGGCACGTAGGAGTAGGGGCCCACCACCCGTCCTGTGGCGGGGTCGAGTTCGAACGACGGCTCGTCGACGATGTTGTAGCCCGGCCCCGGATCCGAGG
>CAYFLT010000132.1:2479-6159 GCA_964344055.1 uncultured Candidatus Nemicrothrix sp. | reverse complement strand
CGGTGTGGGGCGAGCCGCCCTGGATGATCTCGATGCTGGGATCGGTGCGGAAGATGGTGGTGCCGTCGTAGTAGCCCCAGCGGGCGAGGGTCACGAAGTTGTTCGTGGTGAGGGGTGTGTTCTCGGTATCGAGGGCGACCCGCACGACGCCTTCGCTGGTGTCGAACACGGCGACGTGGGTCTGACCGGGATCGATGCACATCGGCTGGGGACCGTCGAAGTCGATGGTGCGCGGCGACGAGCCGTCTTCGGCGGGGCAGTCTCCGGTTCCGACCGCGCCGTCGAGAGCGTCGTCCCCGTCAGACGGTGCGCTGTCCCGGTCCCCGTCGTCTTCGGCGGCTTCGGCGGAGTAGTCGAAGTCCGCCGTGTTGGTCTCGTCGCCGCCCAGCGCCATGAAAGCGATCACCAACAGGACCACGAGCACGGCGACGCCGATGAAGACGACGAGCCGCTGCCGCTTCACGTTCTGTTGGACTCGGGCCAGTTCCACGCGGGCACTCTGCCGGTTGGCCCGCTGACGTTCACGCTTCTCGGTGCTCACGGGGTGCCACGGTAGCGAACCCGTCCCCGATCAACGGGTCACGACCGGTCGACCGCAACCGATTCGAGCCGCAGACCGGTTGCGATCGCGGCGAGCGAGGCGTCGTAGAGCGCTTCGGCCACGTCCAACCCGTCGGTGATCTCGCCGATGATCGGGTGCACCGGGTTCTCCTCCAGGGCGGCGGCCCCCTCTTCGGTGGTGACGACGAGGAACTGTCCCTGGATGCTGCCGTCGATACGGGTGAACATCACCACCGACCCGACGTCGTATTCGCCATCGGCCGGCGGTTCCGCGGCGGTCAGACTGAATCCGGCATCGCCCTCTCCGCCGAGCACGGTGATCCCGGGCGCGAGAGGAGTGACGAAGGCCTGGTCGTAGACGCCGTAGTCGGCGAACGTCACGAACAGATTCGCAGCCTCCGGAGCCAGGGAGGGATCGATCGTGACGGTGAACGCGCCGGTGGGCCCGGCGTCGATGATCGTGGCGTAGGTGACGCCCGCTTCGATGCATGTGGGTGGGGCCGTCTCGAAGCTGGTGGTGCGCTCCTGCGTGCCGTCGGTGGTGGGGCACGGGGTCGGGCCGGTCAGGGTGGCTCCGGCGTACTCGTCGTCGACGAGCGTCGGCGGATCGGTGGTGAGCGGGATCGTCGGCGTGGTGTCGACCTCGTCGGATTCGGAGTCGCGGATCAACAGGCCGGCCCCCAGCGGGGCGATCATCGCTATCGCGAGGAAGCCGACGACACCGCCGACGATCATTCGCTTCCGGCGTTCGCGGCGAGCCGCCATCTGTTGACGGCGCTGCTCGGCCCGGGCAGCCTGCTCTCGTCGCCGGTTGCGCTCCTTGTTCCGCTCCTGCTTGCTGACCACGGTTCGCGACGCTAGCGGCCGCGACCCCACGAACGGGCTCGGTGAGGAGCCTCAAAGGGTGGCGGGCGGCGCCGACGTGCGTAGAGAATCCATGTCTCCCGCCGACCACGATGACGAACGCGAGCACCCTTCCGATGAGGCATTGCGCGCGGTTGTCGACCGACACGCAATGGCCGTCTACCGGGTCGCGCTCTCGGTCGTGCACGATCCGGCGCTCGCCGACGACGTCGTGCAGGAGACGATGCTCAAGGCCTGGCGTCGCTCACCGGTGCCCGCGGGTGAGGAGATCCCGAAGGCCTGGCTCCTGAAGGTGGCCCGCAACACCGCCATCTCGTTGTTGCGGAGCCGCCGGGAAGACCTCCACGGACCCGACACCCTGCCGGAGGGTCCGGCCGGGGCGGAAACGACCCGCACCGTCGAGGGCAGAGCCCAACTCGCCGAACTCTGGGAAGCCATGCGCCATCTCGACGAGGACGCCCGTTCGTTGATCGTTCTGAAGGAGGTGGACGGGCTGTCCTACGAGGAGATCGCGGCCGCCCTCGACCTTCCTCTCCCGACCGTGAAGACCCGCCTCTTCCGCGCCCGCAAAGCGCTGAAGGATGCCCTGAAGGAGTGGCGATGACCCGCCGACATCCCTCCCGGCCGCGACTGCAGCGCTGGCTCGAGACGGGTGAGACGCGCCGAGCGTTCCGCCGGATCGAACAGCACATCGAGTCCTGCGAAGTGTGCCAAGCCACCCTCGACGAGATCACCGAGCTCGATGACGAGCTGGTGGCCGACCTGCAGACGGCCACGACTCCGCCGGAGGATCTCACCGCACGCACCAACGAGGGTGTCGAGGATCGGTTGCGCAACGAGGCGGCGATCGGCGTCTTCCTCGATCTGTTCACGATCAGCTGGGACCTCACCCGCACCGTGCTCGATCCCACCACCGAGGGTGAGGACGCTCACCCCGAGCCGCGAGGTTCCGATGAGTTCGATGGAGGAATTCGATGATCGATCCCTGGATCTATGCCGCCGGCGCCATCGTGGTCGGGCTGCTTTCGGGCGTGGTTGGCGCCGCGCTCGTGCGCCGCATCATTCTGAACGACCGTCGAGACCGGCCTGAGGCGCTCGACGCCGCGCGCGCCACCGCCACGTTCCTGTTCCTCTTCTTCACCTCGGTCGGGGTCATCGTGGCGATCGGGTTCACCAACCCCGACACGCTCGAACCCATCCCGGCCGAGGTGTTGCGCAAGAGTCCTCGCATCCTCGCGGCCGGTCTCATCCTGATCGCCGGGCGGGCCATTGCTTTCGCCATCGGCGGCATGGTCAACAGCGCCTTCGAGGGATCCAGCCCGCGGATCCGGGCTCAGGTGGCGAGCGCCGGCCGGACACTCGTGTACGTGATCGCCATCGTGTTGGCTCTCAGCCAGCTCGGCGTGGAGACGACGATCCTCAGCCTGATCGTTGCGGCCGTGGTGTTCGCGCTCGCAGGGGCCTTCGCACTCCTGGTCGGTCTCGGCGGTCGCGAGCTCGGTGGCGAACTGGCGGCCGGCCGGTACCTGCACCGGCTCGTGCGAGTGGGCGATGACGTCACCATCGACGAGCTCAGTGGCCGAATCGTCGCCCTGCATCCTGCGTCCGTGGAGATCGCCACCGCGGACGGAGTGTCGGTCCACGTACCGAACACCCGGCTGACCACTGGGGAGGTCCGGGTCGATCACCCCGGCTCGACGCGGGCAGAACGCGGATCAGACGCCGACTAGGCCGAACGACTCAATCGCGGGATTTCCGGAGAAATCGCGCGACTCGGGGGCCGCTGGAGCGTTGTATGGGCAACGCCGCACAACATAGACCGGGCACACACCCAGCGGCCTGCCCCCTCCACGGGGGCAGAGAATCACCAATCGGACTGGACTCCCGATCGGCACGATCGGAACGGACCGCCTCAAAAGGGCGGTCCGTTCCCGTTTTCCGCTGCAGGTCTGGTTTCCTGGTTCGATGCAGTCCGCCGCGAGTTCGAGCCTGATCGGTCGGATGGTCGTCGGACTTGCCGCAATCGTCGTCGGCAGCTGCTCGATCGAGGACTCTCCGAATCGTCGCGAGGAGTCTTCGATGGCGTCGACGTCCACCACCACCGCGTCGTCGACGACCACCTCCACCGTCCCGGTTCCCGAACCGGCGTCGGTGGGTCTGGTCGAGGTGGGTGACGCTCAGTACTCCCTCGCCTTCGACTGCCACGCTCCCGGCGCCGGCGAGATCCTCGCGGTGGGCCTGGGCACCGACCCGGG
>CAYFLT010000132.1:0-2469 GCA_964344055.1 uncultured Candidatus Nemicrothrix sp. | reverse complement strand
GAACTGGAGGAGGAGGATCTCGACGCGGAGCCGCGCGGCGACCGGATCGAGGTCTACCTCCAGGCGTTCCTCGCCGAGCCCTATCTGGGAATCCGCGTCGAGAAGCCCGATGCCACCACGCTGCTCTACGAGGCCGCGCTCGACCGTCCCCTCGAGTTCGTTCTCGAAAACGACGTACTGCGAGCGGATGGGGTGGAGTTGGTCACCGACCTCGATCTCGAAGCACGGACCGGCACACCGGCGGGTCCGGGTTCGATCGTGATCGAGTGCCGCGAGTACCTGACCGATCTCCCGGACGGCTTCTCCGGCTGACCGCTGCTCAGGTTTCGGCGCAGGCGACCTGGTCCAGGACCAGCGGCACCCGGCCGGACCGGAACGTCTCGACCACGCCGTCTCGCACAGTGAAGATCACTCGGAACGCGGCGTCGCTCTCGTCGGACGGGACGAACACGAGCTCCTTGGTGGTCTCGTCCAAGTCGACCACCTCGACCTGATCCCCGAAGAGGTCCATGACCCGGGCCTCCTCGGTGCCGATCCCAAGCCCCGAACGGGTGGTGATGGGTCCGCTTGCGATGTCGACGCGCTCGATCGTGCCCTCGTGCACCACGAAGCTGATCCCCTCCGGGGCCTCCATGGGGGAGACCCGGTAGCACTCGCTCACCGGCTCGCACGGAATCATCGGGGTGCCCGCGGCCTGCTCGGCCTGGTTGACGGTGAGACCGAAGGTCACCGTGTCGAGCCCCACCGTGCTCACCGACGAGTTCCGGCCGAGAGTCGGGATGATCGGCTGATCATCGTCCTCGTCGTCAGTGGTGTCTTCAGCCGCGTCGTCGGTGGCGGTCTCCTCCGCCGCGGTGTCGTCGGTGGCCGCGTCGTTGGTGGCGGAGTCGTCGGAGTCGTCCGTCGTGCAGGCGACCGGGATGGTCGTCGTCGTGGTGGTCGATGTGGTGGTGGTCGTGGTCGAGGTGGTGGAACTGGTGGTCGTGGTGCTCTCGTCTGCGGCGTCGGTGGCACTGTCGTCGTCACCACCCCACGACACGACGAACAGGCCGGCACCCACGATCACGATGAGGGCGACGAGCACGGCGATCAACTGGCGGGGCTGCACGGGCCCGATGGTAGGGCCCGGCCGGACGAGACGGACGTCACACCCCGGATGTGCGCACGATCACAGATCGTGTCGCCCCGACCCGAGACGATGAACCGGTACCGGCCGCCGAAGCGGCCCGATGAGGAGAGGAAACCGAGATGGCGAGATTGGTTCCCCTTGAGAGCCTCCCGTGGGTAGGCGACTCCCGACGAGATCCCTCCAAAGACTGGCGGCCGGCCGGCGGGCAGCGTCGCCCCGCGTGGCCCTTCGGCCGGACGCTGGCCAGGGTCACCAAGTTCATCCGGGGCCCGGAGCAGCCCTGGTGGGCCCCGCTGAGCCATGATCCGGTCGGTCGGCGGGCCGCGCGGCGACTCGAGATGCTCGGCCGGCCTCGGGTGTTCGCCGCGGGTCGCACCGTCTTCGAGGAGGGCGACCGCGCTGATGGCTTCTACTTCATCGAGTCCGGACGGGTCGCGATCACCAAGCAGAGCAGGGAGCATCCGGGTGTCGGTGTGCCTGTGGCAATGCTCGAGGCGGGCGAGTTCTTCGGCGAGGTTGCCACGCTCTACGAGCCGCCCTCGTCCTCGGACGGGCCGCGGGAGCTCACCCGCAACGCGGGCGCACAGACGGCCGAAGCCACCCGTCTGCGAGTGCTCCGTCGATTCGAGCTGGACATCCTGATGGAGCTCGCGCCGGGTGTCGCGGTCGAGGTCGCCCACAAGGCGGTGGGCCGCGCGGTCGCTACCGAACCCGCGATGCAGCCGGCCTGATCACCCCCATTTGCAGGGGTCGGCCGTACACCTCGTGGCCGAGGAGACCGGGTCTGCTCCGAGCACTCGGGCGCCGCGGAGGCCGTTGCCGAGGTCGCTGAGATCCAGCGCCACCTGAGTGCGGGCCTGACGAGCGTTCGGAATGGTGGTTGTCGGGGGGTTGGTGACGGGCGGTTCGGTGCCGGGCCCCGGGTCGGTCGGGCTGGGATCGGTTGGCTCGCCGGGCGCCGGTTCGGTCGGCGCCGGATCAACGGGAGTGGGTTCGGTTGGTGCCGGATCGGTCGGACTCGGATCCCCGGGTGTCGGATCGGGATCGGTGGGGTCGGGTGCAGGAGTACCCACCGCTTCGAAGGTGAATCCGTTCGGCAGCTCGAGCAGGGTGCCGACGCCGGTGCGGCGCAGTGTGATGTCGACCACGGCCGGGTCGGCCCGGAACGGAGTGATCACGTCGATCGTGGTCTTCGTCTGGCTGACGACCACGCCGGGCTGTTCGCCGAACCACACGTAGACCGACTTGGGGAAGCTGCCGGCGAGGCGCACCAGAGTCGGAGTGGAGACCGGCCCACTCCCGGGAGTGACCGACACGATGCTCCAGTCGCCACTGGTGAA
>CAYFLT010000131.1:4545-8835 GCA_964344055.1 uncultured Candidatus Nemicrothrix sp. | reverse complement strand
AAAGGTGGGGAATTTCAGTGAGCAGGTCTGGGGAGATCTCCGTGAGCGTGGTCACTGCCGCCAGACCAAGCTGAGGAAGTCAGCGGCAGCGCGGCGAACGCTGACCCGGTCGCTCTAGAAACTGGCGCCTCTGGCCCGCGGGCGTTGCGTTGGCCGCCTCCGAAATCGAACGCTCGTCGCTACCTGTCCATGCCCTCGTGGAAGCGCTCAACCTGTTGATCGTGGTACTGGGCTTCAGCCTCGTACTGCGAAGCCACAGCCCGAAGGACAGCAGCGGTTCGTGGCCACTCGACTGCGGCGCTCGCCGCCCAAGCGGAGTACTTGTCCACGAGCTCGCGCTCTTGAGCGCCGCCAGACGTCACGCCTCGGGTGGTGACTCCCCGACTGTTCTGAATGCCGATCCGTAGCCCTTCCTCGAGTCGCGCCGAGGCGACAGACTCGACTAGGGCCGCTACGGCTTGCTGAGGCCACTGTCCATCCGGCCTGGGTGCGGATTTGGCGAGGATCTCTCCGATCTTGATGTCGGCCACGTCACCTCGACCCGCTTCGTCGGCGAGGTTTCGCACCTCGCTCACCCACTCGGTCAACGCGGCGTCCTCGAGTTCAGTCGTGACGCCACCGCTGCCAGGGACGATTCGCCAGCGCGAAAGGAGCGAGTAGGCGTTTTGAGCCTGCGCGATCCGTTGGCTCGATTCAGCGTCGTCGTCCTCCGAACCATCATCGTCCGCGGACCGGAAGGCCATGCTGAGGATCTTGACGAAGAAGGCCGCATCGCGGCCAAGCTTGAGTTCGAGCGACGGCGTTGGTGCGCCATGCGGCATGAGACTCAGGAGTCGCCACTCGATGATGGCGAGGCGATCGCGGTCGAGGTCGCTTGCTTCGAGGAGTTCAACGAGTTCGCCGAACTCCCATGATCCGAGCGACAGGAGTGCGTCAGTGTCGTCGGCGTCCGCCAGGTCCTCAAGCACGGTGGCGGCCATTGCCGCCGGGAATCCCTCGGGTTCGCGGCGGCCGTACGACTGGAGGATGTCCAGGGCAGCGGCCGGCCGTCCGTTCTCGACGAGTCGCTCCGCCATCCTCGCCGCGTGTGCGAAGTCGGTTCCGAGTCCGTATGTCCTGATCTCGCGCCAATACTCCTTGGCGGCATCGGTCCCTAGCTCGTCGATGGCCTGCCAGGTGGCCGGCTCGACTGGTGCGAGCGACAGCAGGCGCGCTTGCTCGGTGGCAGAAGCCGCCACTCCACGAGCCAGCTCATGGATCTCACCAAACTCGCCACCAGTCGCTCGGCTTATGAATCCCCTCGCAAGGTACTCGCTGCTTTGGTCCGGCTCGCCGAGTAGGCGAATCATGTGGCCATCCGCGTCAGGAGCAACACCCGCAAGCGCGTAGCCGACGGACCACGGGTCAGCGGACCGTGATGCCATCTCCACGACACCGTCGATGCCCTTGGCTGCAAACACTGCCTCCGCCGCGTCGCGGCGTTCGGTCGCCAGCTCGGCCTCGTATTCGCTCCGCTCGACCTGTCGTCGACCGGGGAGGTCGGGCATGTGGCCGAACAGCCACAGATTGGCTTCGACAGGGTCGGGAGGGGCGAGCTGGCCGAGTGCCGCCTCGAGTTCGGTTCGGTCGTCGTCCGGGAGCGCCCAGGTCGCATCGTTGAAGACCTCGTTCCGGCGCGCGACTCCTGCCAGGGCCGCCCAAACCTCGGATGCTTGGTCCTCCGACTTGAAGTCGGCGGAGGTCAGGATCTCCAACGAACGCGATCGGATCTGGGAGGGGGCCTCGCTGTAGGCCGACGCGAAGTCGATGAACCGTTCTGGCCTCTGGCGCAGCATCTCGAGGCACAGCTCGCCGGCAGCCAGCTGGATTGCCTCGACTTCCTCGACGGTCGGTGTGGGCTTGGGTGAGTGCCACTGCTGATACGTGGGCTCATGCTGCATAGTGATGAGCGTCTCCGAGCGGGGGAACAGACCTGTGCACATCTGCCAGCCGACGTCGGGGTAGTTCTCGCTGATGACACGCATGGCCGTAGTCCGCGCATCCAGTGATGCTGATGTTCCGGGCAACCCGGAGCGGAACACTCCAACCAGCGACGCGATCGGCCGGTTGCTGAGCCTTCCGCCCGGATCGATCTCCGCGAGCCTTGCTAGTACTACGGTGGCGAAGCCCATGAAATCCGCTGACCAGGCGAGGCTCTCTAGTGCCCAGAGGAGCCCAGTGTGCGCAGAGGAGCTCACCAGGGTTGCTGCGTCGCGGTCATCCTGAAAGAACGCCAGAACACGTGGGCTATCGCCTTCACAAGCGGTCTGGATACCTCGTAGGAACGCATCGGGCGCTGCTTCTGCTAGCAGCGGCAAGATGTCGGCCAAGGAAACCCAGAGGTCTGTCGACGCGTCCTCATTTGCCCGGTGAAAAAGATTGCCGACCACTCGCTCGGCCCATTGTGAGGTCGTCAGGCTTGAGCCCGTGACCTGCCCGTCGGTGCTCGCGGCAAGCAACGCCAGGTTCTTCGCAGTCCCGCGGCGCAGAGCTGTCGAGTGCGGCCGAGACTTGTCATACACGGCGGCCGCCCATCGCTGGTCGACGTCGAGCTCCAGCGCGGGATCCACCGATCCGAGCACTTCCTGAACTGCTGCCTCCATGGCGGCGAGGTCGGTCCGCCTGAACAGGATCCGGGCGTGTTCCCAGCTCTGGCCCAGGTCGGTGACGCTCCAAGAGGATCCCACAGCCACGAAGAGTGGGTCCGGCTCCGCAGCGATCGGCCCAAGCTGTGCCTCGATCTCTTCGTACTCCCGGCCGGCGAGGCGGCTCAGGACATCCCGGTCACCGCTGACGTCCGAATTCCACGCACCAATGAACCAGGCGCGCCGGATGTCGGTGTTGGCTAGGTGGGAGGTCCAGGAGGGTTGAGCGGTGCGGCCGCCGCTCGCAGCACGTTGGAATGAGCCGATGCCTCGCCGCGCCTGTCGGGCGAGCTCCTCGGCTTGGTCGTGGCCAAGACCCGCTGAATGAAGTTCGCGAGCGAAGCCGTCGGGATCGATCGGCGGCAGGTCGATGTCCGCGTTCCCATCCCTACGGAGGTACAGCACATGATGACGCGCCACGATCTGCGCGGCGCGGTAGAGCTCCTCCTCGTTCGGTACGAGAATGAAGAGGCTTGACGTCGCATCCAGGTAGCGGATCGTCGGGGCGTCGTGGATCAGCAAGGCGCGGCTCAGAAGGTCATCGTCTCCCTGTGCCGCCGCCAAGATCATCGTTGCGGCAACGAACGCGATCACGTCGTCGACGGTCGATCCTGAGATGTGGGTGTGTCCCACCTCGTCCGCGAGCGCACGGAGCAACGCTGCGGTCGCGTCGTCACGCCCCTGGACCACCATTTGAGGCGTGAGGTTTGGAGAGGACTGGACCGAGAACCTCGTCCACCAATCCTCGATGGTCTGGGCTCCGTCGACGGGCTTTCCTACCAACTCTGAGAACCAGTAGTGAACGTTGGGAGCCGCCTCGAGTGCGAGCTCGAGGTCGTTGACGTCGATCACTCGTACGTCGCGCCAGACGCCATCCTCTCGCTTCTTCCTGGCCCAATCCTCTCCCTCGTCCCAGTGGCGTGGAGTGACGAATACGAAGGTGGTGTTGGCTGGGTCCTTGTCGCCGGGATTCTTCGTTCGTTTCGCGTAGTCCGCGTTCGCCTTCTTTTGTGGGTCGCCACTGGTCCCCATCTCCCACACGCTGCTGCCCGCCGGAACCAGGGGTGTCTCGTCGGCGGCTTCGACCTCGCCGTCGTATCCGCCGAAGTCGACCGCGCCGCCTCTTGGCATCCGGAGCTTCGTCACGCTGTCGTTCGTGGACTGGATCAGCCGGCGGACAAGGCCCGGCAGATCTGAGCGCGCCGAGGTCAGATCCGCCCACCGAATGATGTCCTCGCGCCCGGCGAGGTGCGGGAGCCCGATGCCGCCCATCAGCACGCCGCAGTCGTGAGGCGCGGCTCCCGCGCTGCCGTCATTGCTGCGTTCTTGCGGTTGTCGGTCAAGCTTCCTCCCGCCAGGTCCTAAGGTCCGCCGACAAGGGTGTCGAGCCTCGCCGAGGTGTCCTCCCATGTCGAGTGCGCTAGGAGTGCACAAGCGGTGGCGGAAAGCCGCGAGAGCCCGGAAGCCGACGGTAGTCGGCGGATGTGGTTTCTCGCTGGGTTGGCGTGGAAACGGCGGATCTTGGGCGAACTCGCAGGTATGTCAAACCGGCTTCACACGGCTGTGTCGCAAGCGCAGCTGAGGCGCCAGCGAGACTCCCAATCAT
>CAYFLT010000131.1:0-4496 GCA_964344055.1 uncultured Candidatus Nemicrothrix sp. | reverse complement strand
CGCGAATCACCATCCCATCCAATGCACGGAACGCCCCGGATCGACGGATCTGACTGGGTCGACTCCCGCGGAACCACGCGGCTCGGACCAGCCTTCGTCTCCTCCCACGACCGAGGTGACTGGTCGATGCAGGGGATCTCCGACGGATCTCTTTGGCCCTTGGGGTCATCCTTCGACTCGGTGGCGGCCGACACGCCGAGCGAGACCGCGACTCAGCGGCCGAATCGTGCTAACGAGATGCTAACGAAATGGCCGGGACTGCCCGGAAACGACGATGACCGGTCGGGATCATCCCGGTCAAACTCCGTTGCGAACAAAGGTCAAACGGCGATTCGTCGGGATTCGCTGGGACGTCGGATGCCAACTTAAACCCCCCGGCTCCTCAGGGAGTGTGTGGGTTCGAATCCCACCCCGGGCACCCTCCCGCCTGGGCGTCGCGATTGCGCCCGTCTCCGATCAGGGTTCGATGGCTCGAGGCTCGGCGTCACCTGGTCGGATCAAGGCGATGGCGGGTCCTGTCGGGGCCGGATGGGTGCGGACGCCTTGACCGAATGGAAGGTCACTTCGAACGGCAGTGACTGGGCTCGCTGCCAGTGCCCACCGGTCGGGCGGGTGAAGACCGACAGCCAGGTCGCTGATGCCGAGATGGGCAGCTGCGCATCGAGGTCGTCGCGGATCTCGGTCGCGAGCCGAGCCTGCTCATGGCCGTCAGCCACGATCGCCAATGTGAGGTGTGGCTGAGAATCCGGATATCTGCCCCCGTAGGGCGGGTAGTCGGGGAAGGCCTCCCAGAGCTGTCTCGTCAGTTGGCGAAACGGATCGTCGGGTTCGGGTCGAAGCCAGATTGCACCAGGGAACTCATCGACGGCCGTCAACTCGAAGTCGAAGCGCTTCGTGTTCGCCACGAGCTGCCTGAGCGCCAGCGAGTCCTCGATGTCGAGTTGTCCCGGTGGTGCGAACGGGTAGAGCACCGTGATGTGCGCAGGCACACCTCGTGACGCGGCGGGGTCGTGTTCGGCCCGCCATGGCCGTACGAGCTGTTCCGCCTCGGGGACCTCGATGATCAGCGCCGTTTCGCCCACCCGGAGAGTCTGGTCCACTCCGTCGGTGGATTCCGGTCAGTCGGGTCAGCGGGAGTCGTTGACGGTGTGGTTCAGGCGCTGCAGCTCGCTGAGGAGGAACTCAGCAGACTCATCAGTCAGCTCGACTGTGTTGGCGCGCCACCAGGAGCTGTGGCCGGCGGCGTGGAAGCGCACGGAGTTCGGCCCGCGACGTGAGACCTCCCAGCGGTCGACCTCGCTCAGCTTGATGTAGAGCGGCCGGTAGTTCGACTTGAAGCCCACGATGCCGCCCGGGATCCAGCGAACCGTCCGGCCCCGAACGATCGACCGAGCGATCCATCCGGCACCGAACGCAATGCCGACCAGTGAGGCGATCGACCATGCGGTGGTGTCGGTCACCAGGAACCACACGGTGCACGTCGCCGCGATCGCCAGGCCGATCGCGCCCTGGCGGACCCTCGTCGATGGGTTCTCCACCAGAGGGACGCCCGCCGGGTCGGGGTGATCGTGCTTCCGGTCCACCTCGTCGAGCCTAGAGCCCGCTTCCTTGGCGACAGATCCCGAGGCGAAGGTGGCATGCTCGACCGACGATGAAGAGTGTGCCTCTGCCCCGACTACCACCTGCGCTGCAGGTTCTCGGGCTCTCGCTGTTCGCCGCAGTGCCAACACTCCTGTCGTGGTGGGAGGTGCGGCGATACTGGCGCCCGACCGGCGACTCGGCCGTGATCATGTTGCGGGCCGCGGACGTCGGGACCCTCGATTCCCCTGTGCTGGGCATGCCGAGCACCGCCGGCGCGGATGTCTTTCATCCCGGTCCGCTCGGCTTCTACTTCCTGGCCGCATTCGATCGCGTCCTCGGCGCCGCCGAAGGCGCGGTCGCCGGGGCGATGGTCGTGACCGTGCTCTCGCTCACCGCGGTGATCGCGATCACCGCACGACGGGCGTCGTTGATGGTCGCGGCAGGCGTGGCGCTGCTGGCATTCCTCTCCACCGTCTCGTTGTCTGGAGAGCCTCTCGTCTTCCCGTTCAACCCGTACATGCTCCTGGGCCCGTTGGCCGCCTTCCTCTGTGCGTCGGTGTTCGTCGGCCGGGGTGACCGTCTGGTCGACGCCGTGTGGGTCGTTGCGGGGTCGTTCTCCGCCCAGCTGCACCTGACCGCCGCAGTGATCGTGGTCGTCGTCGGAGGGTCGGTCCTCGCACATCAGTGGCTGGTGGATCGGGGCGAGTCGGAACGCTTCCGACTCGTCGGGCGGACCGAGCTGGCACTCCTCGGGGTTCTGTGGCTACCGCCGCTCCTTCACGCCGTGGGCCACGGCGGCGGGAACTTCCGTCGGATTCTGGCAGCCGCCATCGATCCATCGAGCTCGGAAGTCGTCGGGATCGGCCGGGCGATTCGAATCTCGGGCGCGATGTTCGACGTGATGCCCGTGTATGCCGCCGACGATCCGAGCGCGTGGTCCCTGTTCACCGCGACGAACCGGCTCGGGACCCTGCTGTTGGCGGTCGCCGCGGTCATCCTGCTGGCTGCCGTGCTTCGAGTGGGCCACTCCCGTGTGTCCTCTCGTCTGCCGACGGTCGGTCTCGCGGCGATCGCCTCGGGTGTGATTCTCGTCGCCAGGATTCCCGACGAGCCGTTCAACACGCTGGCCCTTCACAACTACCTGTGGATGTGGATCGTCGGCCCGTTTGCCCTCGTCGCCGTGGTGTTCTCCGTCCGTCAGCTCCTTGCCGGCGTCGGAGACCGACCGCTCGACAGTTCGTGGCATGTCTCCTCCGGGGTTGGCTGGCGGCGGTTGTCCCTACCGCTCCTGGCGGTGGCTTCGGCAGCGGTGCTTGCGTTGTGGGCGGTGGCCAAGGTCCCGTCCATCGAGGGAGACCGCACATCGCCGGTGTATTCCGACGAGCTGGCCATGCAGCTGCTGGCCCACGAGGATGACCAGTCGATCGTCTTCGGCTTCCCCGCCGAACTCGAGGAGTACGAGGTGACCGCCGGCGTCGGGCTCTTGCTCGAGGGCGCCGGGCAGCCTGTCGCCTACACCGAGCAGTTCTCCGACGGCGTAGGAGCGCATCGCATCGGCGACCCGGGGATCGACGGAGTGGCCGTCGAGGTCTACTTCGACCATGCCGCGACCGGGCCACCATGCGGATCCGACGTCCTCGCCGCAGTCATCCCGGGCGCCGAGCTCCTCGACCGCCGCCAGACAGCCGTGGATCAGTTGGTGACGATGATCAGCAACGACCGGAGTCTGGCTCCCTTTGCGGGTGATGATCTCGAGGCCTACGTGTCGCGCGGGTTGGTCGCCGGAGTCCGGGTCGGACTTGCCGACCCATCGTTGCAGGAGACCGAACCGTTCCAGGAGCTCGAGGCACTGGAATCGGAACCGACCACGTCGGTCTACATCGTGACTTCCGGACAGTCAGCTGGCGCCGAATGCGACCCGTAGTCCTGACCGACTGACCGTTCGCCGAGTGGCGCACCCGCTCACCCGCTGCACAGCCCGCCGGTGATCAACCCACGGACCAGAGCCGCGGTTTCGGCCTGCGATCGTCGAGTGGGCGCCGGGATGGTGAGAAGGCTGATGACGATCCGCAGCACCCATTCGCCGGCCTCGGCGGGGTTCGTGCCTTCCCGAAGCGTGCCGTCCAGCTCTCCCTCCAAGAGCGTGACCGTCTCGCCGTAGAGGGCGAAGAGGGGAGTGGAGGCGCCAGGAATCGGCCGGCCGGTGGCACCGTGCTCTTCGGAGGCGAAGAGGAGGAGCACGTCGTCGCGGCGAGCCGCCCGCAAGGTGGCCATCACGAGCTCGGTGAGTGCATCGGCGAGATCGCGGCAGGCGAGAAGTCTCGGGCGGGTCCGGCGGAGGAAGCGATCGGTGACGCGGAGAAGGGTGTGGAGGACGATCTCGTCGCGATTCCCGATCTGGCGATACACGGTGACCCGGGAGACACCTGCCTCGGCGGCGATGTCCTCGACTGTCGTGCGCCGGACTCCATGGCGGTCGAAGCAGACCTCGGCGGCGTCGAGGATCGGATGATCGATGTTGAGCTGGAGCACAGCGGCAGTGTAGCATCCGGTTGTTACATGATACAGATTCTGTATCATGTAACAGGCCTGAGAACCATGTGAGGGGACATGACGGACGGATCGATTCGTACGGAGCGTGCGGGCGGACGGGTGACGGTCGTGGTCGACCGGCCCCAGAAGCGCAATGCCCTCTCCCGTCATGTCCAGGACGAGTTGGCGGCGGCGCTCGATGAGCTGGCGGTCGACGAGACCATCTCGGTCCTGGTGTTGACCGGCGCGGGGAGCGACAACTTCACCTCAGGGGGTGATCTCGTCGCCCTCAGCGAGATCCGGACCATCGAGGGCGCGGAGGAGATGGCTCGCCATGCCCGTGCGGTGCTCGATCGGGTTCGGCGATTCCCGGCACCGGTTGT
>CAYFLT010000130.1:0-9055 GCA_964344055.1 uncultured Candidatus Nemicrothrix sp. | reverse complement strand
CTGGGCGTGCGCGAGCCCGAGATCACCCGGCAGGGCACGACGGTGCTCGTCCAGATCCCTGGTGTGGAGGATCAGGCCCGCGCCATCGAACTGGTCGGCCAGACCGCCGAGCTCCGATTCCGACCGGTGCTCGCCGACGGCGTGATCGGTGGCACCTTCGACCCCAACGTCGTCGCACTGTGCCCCAACGCCGACGAACTCGCCGATGGCCTGCCGACACCCGAAGCCGGAGCCGCGGACTGCATGATCGGCACGTCGAAGCGTGACCCGGGTGCCCTCCTGTTGCTGGCTCCGGCACCGGAACTGATCAACGCCGAGGCCACGTCGAGCGGCCGCCTGAACGGCGAAGCGCTCGAGGGTGCTGCAGCACGGTTCCAGGTGCCCGAGTGGATCGTCGGGATCACCTTCCGCTCCGGATCGCCCGGCATCGACGACTTCAACAATCTGGCCGCCTCCTGCGCGACCGCAACCAGCGAGTGCCCGCCGACCGGAATCGACCCATCGACCGGGCGAGCAGTCGGCCGCATGGCCATCGAGATCGATGGCGTGGTCGAGAGTGCACCGACCGTCGGCTTCGCCAACTTCGATCGCGACGCGGTCACCATCTCGGGCGGCGCGATGGGGGAGCAGGAGGCCAAGGACCTGGCGCTCGTGCTGAGGTTCGGTGCCCTGCCCGTCGAGCTCGAGCCGCAGGAGAGTCGGATCGTGTCGTCCACGCTCGGGGAGGACGCACTCGATGCCGGAATCCTGGCGGGCATCATCGGGCTGGCGCTGGTCTCGGTCTATCTCGTCGCCTACTACCGACTGCTCGGCATCGTCGCGATCCTCAGCCTCGCCATCTCCGGTGCCCTGCTCTGGACGATGGTGGCGTGGCTGGGCGAGTCGCAGGGTCTGGCCCTCACCCTCGCCGGCGTCACCGGCCTGATCGTGTCGGTGGGCGTGTCGGTCGACTCGAACGTCGTCTACTTCGAACACCTCAAGGAGGACGTCAAGGGTGGCCGCACGGTGCGCTCGGCCGTCGAGCGGGCGTTCCCGATCGCCTACTCGACGATCGTCAAGGCCGACGTCGCCAGCCTCATCGCTGCGGTCGTGCTGTACTTCCTCACGGTCGGCCAGGTGAAGGGATTCGCGCTCTTCCTCGGACTCGCCACCGTGTTGGATCTCATCGCCACCTACTTCTTCATGGGTCCGGCCATCCGGCTGATGGCGAGTCGCAGCGGCCTCTACGAGAAGCCGTCGAGATTCGGCATCCCGAGCGGGGAGGTACCCGCATGAGCGTCCTGTCGCGCCTCTACCGGGGCCAGCACAGCTTCGACTTCCCGGCCATGTGGAAGAAGGCCCTCGTCGGGTCGGCCGCGCTCGTCCTCATCAGCATCGGCTCGCTCGTGTTCCGGGGCCTCAATCTGGGGATCGAGTTCGAGGGGGGCACGTCGTGGGAGGTCGTCGCGCCGGGTGAATCGGTGGCATCCGCCCGTGAAGCCGTGTCCGGCACCGGTGCGGAAGCCGGCAAGATCCAGACCGTCGGCACCGAGTCGATCCGGGTCAGAGCCGACATCGACGATCTCGACGATGTCGCGGTGGTCACCGAGCGGTTGGCGGACTTCGCCGGCGTCGAACTCGTCGACGTGAGCGTCACCACGGTCGGGCCCTCCTGGGGCGATCAGATCACCGACAAGGCCCGCAATGCCCTGATCTGGTTCTTCATCATCGTCGCCATCTACATCGCGATCCGCCTCGAATGGAAGATGGCGGTGGGTGCGCTCGTCGCGGTGGCCCACGACATCGTGATCTCGGTCGGCGTCTACGCCCTCTTCCAGTTCGAGGTCACCCCGGCGACGGTGATCGCCTTTCTCACGATCATGGGCTACTCGCTCTACGACACGATCGTCGTCTACGACAAGGTGCGCGACGTCAGCGGGCGCCTGTCGGTCACCGGGCGCTACACCTACACCGAGATGATGAACCTCTCGCTGAACCAGGTGTTGATGCGTTCGATCAACACGTCGATCACCTCGATCCTGCCGGTGTTGTCGATGCTGGTGATCGGGTCGTTCTTCCTCGGAGCTCTGACGCTCCAGGAGTTCGCCATTGCCCTCCTGATCGGGATCATCGTCGGCACCTACTCCTCGATCTTCGTCGCGTCGTCGGTCGTCGCGTACATGAAGGAGCGAGAGGCGGAGAACGTGGCTGTTGCCCGGAAGGTCGAATCCCGTACCGGCGGGGGCGCGGCGACGCGGCAGGTCTCGGCGGACGACGTCGCCCTCGGCGGTATCCCGGCCCGTCCGGTGCGCGCAACCGCCGACGCCTCACGGCCGAGTGGTCAACCACCCCGTCCGAGGAAGAAAAAGAAGAAGCGGTGACGCCGCTACGGTGTGCGTCATGGTCGCCGTGAACGCCGACGCCATCGCCGAGCTCATCCGTGACGTGCCGGACTTTCCCGAGCCCGGAATCGTCTTCAAAGACATCATGCCGCTGCTCGGCGACCCGGCCGGTCTCACGATGGTGGTGGATGCACTGGCCGCTCCTTGGCGCGATGCCGGGGTGGAGACGGTCGCCGGGATCGAGGCCCGCGGGTTCATCCTGGCCGCGCCGGTCGCGCAGGCGCTCGGTGCCGGCTTCATGCCGGTGCGCAAGGCAGGAAAGCTCCCGGCCGGCACCATCTCGGAGACCTACAGCCTCGAGTACGGCGCCGACACCGTCGAGATCCACCTCGACGCGCTCGAGCCGGGTCGGCGCACGCTGATCATCGATGATGTCCTGGCCACCGGCGGCACCGCTGCGGCCACCGGTCGGCTGATCCGATCGACCGGAGCCGAGATCGTCGGCTTCGGATTCCTCCTCGAGCTGGCCTTTCTGGCCGGACGATCCCATCTAGTCGATCCCATCGAGGTGGTGCTCACGGTCGGCGCCGACGGTGCCGATGAGTCGAGGACCCACTCCGACGACGTGCGGAACGAGGCCGACTGATGGCGACTGTCACCCGGGTACTTCCCTGGCGCCGAGCGGCGAACCGTCCTGCCTCGGCGGAGATCGCGGATCTGCTGGAGGTCTTCCACGACCGCCACCCGCGGGCCGAGACGGGCCTCATCGAGGCCGCCTTCGACCTGGCCAACGAGGCCCACGGCGGCCAGAACCGGAAGTCCGGCGAGCCCTACATCCGTCATCCCGTGGCGGTGGCCACCATCGTCGCGAGACAGGGCATGGACGACGTCGCCATCGCCGGCGCCCTCCTCCACGACGCAGTGGAGGACACCGGCGTCACGCTCGAGGAGCTCGAGCGCACGTTCGGGGCCGAGCTCGCTCGAATCGTCGACGGGGTCACCAAGCTCGACCGGGTCCACTACGAGTCGAAGGAGCAGCAGCAGGCCGCCACGATGCGCAAGATGATCGTGGCGATCGCTCAGGACCTGAGGGTGCTGATCATCAAGCTGGCCGACCGGCTCCACAACCTGCGCACTATCGCCGCCCTGCCCCAGTTCAAGCAGGAACGCACGGCCCGCGAGACCCTCGACGTGTATGCCCCGCTGGCTCATCGCCTCGGGATGCAGGAGATGAAGCAGCAGCTGGAAGACCTCTCGTTCGCCGCGCTGCACAGCCGCCGCTACGCCGAGATCGACCAGATGGTGCATCAGCGGGCACCGGAACGGGACCTGTATCTCGCCCAGGTGATCGCGGACGTCCAGGCTCGGCTCGCCGAACTCGGCATCGTGGCCGACGTCGACGGCCGGCCGAAACACCTGTGGTCCATCTACGAGAAGATGGTCGTGAAGGGGCGGTCCTTCGACGAGATCTTCGACCTGGTCGCCATCCGGGTCATCGTCGATTCTGTGCGCGACTGCTACGCCGCGCTCGGTTCGATCCACGCCACGTGGCGGCCCGTGCAGGGTCGCTTCAAGGACTACATCGCGATGCCCAAGTTCAATCTCTACCAGTCGTTGCACACGACGGTGGTGGGGCCCCAGGGCAAGTCGCTGGAGGTGCAGCTCCGAACGAAGGAGATGCACCTTCGGGCCGAGTACGGAGTCGCCGCCCATTGGGACTACAAGGAGCAGTCCCCCGAGGGCGACCTGGCCTGGCTCAACCGGATCGTCGAGTGGCAATCGGAGACGTCGGATCCGTCGGAGTTCATGTCGAACCTGAAGTTCGATCTGGACCAGGACGAGGTCTTCGTGTTCACACCCAAGGGGAAGGTCATCGAGCTGCCGGTGGGTGCCACCCCGGTCGATTTCGCGTACAGCATCCACACCGACGTCGGACATTCGTGCATCGGCTCGAAGGTCAACGGTCGGCTGGTGCCACTCGATTCCCGGCTCGAGTCCGGTGATTCCGTGGAGGTCTTCACTTCGAAGGTCGAGGGTGCCGGTCCATCCCGCGACTGGCTGAAGTTCGTCGCCAGCCGTCGGGCCGCCAACAAGATCAAGCAGTGGTACACGAGGGAGCGTCGCGAAGACGCCATCGAGCACGGACGCGACGACCTCATCCAGGCGTTGCGACGGGAGGGGTTGCCCGCCCGGCGGATCCTCAAAGAGCCGGTGATGGACGAGGTCGAGCGCCAGCTCAACTACGCCGACAGCGACTCGCTGTACGCCGCCATCGGTGAGGGTCACGTGGGGGCCGGCTCGGTCGCCGAGCGAATCGCACGGGAGCTGCGGGGCGACGAGGACGTCAAGCCCGAACAGGACCGTCTCCCGACGACGGTCAGCCGCCGTAGCGGGGCTCGCCGCCGACCCACCCAGTCGGCCGGGGTCCATGTCGAGGGCCTGGACGACATCATGATTCGGCTGTCCCGATGCTGCTCGCCGGTTCCCCCCGACGAGATCGTCGGGTTCGTCACCCGGGGTCGAGGGGTGTCGGTGCACCGGGCCGATTGTCTCAACGCCGGCGAGTTGTCGGCGGGCCAGCCCGATCGCCTGATCGAGGTCGAGTGGGACGCTGAGCACAGCGGTCGGTTCCCGACCACCATCGAGGTTCAGGCGCTCGATCGGGGTGGACTGCTCGTCGACGTGGCCAAGGTGCTCAGCGATCACGGTTTGAACGTCGTTTCGGTCACGAGCGAGACCGGTGATGATGCCGTCGCCAAGATGCAGTTCGAATTCGAGCTCGCGGACGTGAGCCAGCTCGACTCGGTGCTCTCGTCCCTGTTGGCCGTGGAAGCGGTCTACGACGCCTACCGCGTCCTACCCGGCGCGGCGGCGTCCACGCACTGATCCCCCCGGACCTAATCGAACTGGGTGGGTGAGGGCTCGGTTTCCAGCACGTGGCCCACCCAGTTCGGTGTGGCCTTGCGAACTGGGTGGGTGAGGGCTCGGTTTCCAGCACGTGGCCCACCCAGTTCGGGGAATAGTCCGTCAGTGGGGTGGATCGGCGCCGGTAGTCTGGAGCGCTGTGGCTGAGCCGACCTTCCGTGCCCCGAAAGGCACCCGGGACATCCTTCCCCCCGAGTCGGGGCGACGCCGCGCGCTCGTCGACACGTTCGCCCGCCAGGCCCAACTGAGCGGGTTCGGCGAAGTCGTTTCACCGATCTTCGAGGACCTCGGGGTCTTCAAACGTCTGGGCGAGGCCACCGATGTGGTCACCAAGGAGATGTTCGACTTCTTCGACAAGGGTGACCCTCCACAGCATCTGGCGCTGCGTCCCGAGCTCACGGCCAGCATCTGTCGGGCCTACGCCGAACACCGGCCGGTACCGCCCTGGAAGATCTGGTACGAGGGCCCTCAGTTCCGCTACGAACAGCCGCAATCCGGCCGTTATCGCCAGTTCACCCAGGTCGGCGTCGAGGTGCTCGGCACCGACGACCCGCAGGCCGATGTCGACGTCATCGCTCTCGGCTGGCGCTTCTACGAGTCGCTCGGGCTCGGTCAGGTCCGGCTCCTGCTCAACAGTCTCGGCGACGCGTCCTGTCGGCCGGCCTACCTCGACGCGCTCACCGGCTACCTGCGAGATCGGTCCGGCGAACTGAGCGACCAGAGCCGGGTAACCCTCGAACGCAACCCCCTCCGCGTCCTGGACTCAAAGCGCGCCGAGGACCAGCCGGTCATCGACGACGCCCCGCTGATGGTCGACTTCCTGTCCGACGAGACCGCCCAGCACTTCGACGGTGTCCGGGACGGTCTGGACGCACTCGGCATTCCGTACGAGATCTCGCCCCGCCTCGTCCGAGGTCTCGACTACTACACCAGAACCACCTTCGAGTACGCGGCCGAGGCGCTCCCCGGCGCTCAGAACGCCGTCGGCGGCGGAGGTCGCTACGACCGCCTCGTCGAGGACCTCGGGGGGCCGGCCACTCCGGGCATCGGCTTCGCGCTCGGGGTCGATCGCATCCTCCTTGCCTGCGACGCCGAGGAGGTCTTCCCGCTGCCGGCACCCACCGTGAAGGTGTTCGTGGTCGACGTCACCGGCGGTTCGAACGCGCTCGAGGTCTGCGAGCGGCTTCGTGCCGGAGGCGTCGGCGCGGACCGCAGCTACGGCGGTCGCTCGATGAAGGCCCAGATGAAGGTCGCCGACCGTTCCGGAGCGCTGCTCGCCGCCATCATCGGCGAAGACGAGGTGGCGGCCGGTGAAGTCACCCTGCGCGACTTGCGTGGCGAGTCGGGTCAACGCCGAGTCTCGCTCGACTCGCTCGTCAACGAAGTCTCCGGGTTCGCGGCTCGCGCAACCTGATCCCTCAACCCCTCAGGACATCCGATGAAGGACCTCTCCACCTCCATGCGCACCGACATGTGCGGCCACCTCACGGCCGCGGATGCTGGACGTACCGTCAGCGTGTGCGGCTGGGTGAACACCCGTCGCGAACACGGTGAGCACCTCGCGTTCATCGATCTGCGAGACCGCACCGGCATCGTGCAGTGTGTGGTGAACCGGTCCCACGACCTGCGAAGCGAGTACGTCGCCCGCATGACCGGCGAGGTTCGCCTCCGCCCCGACGAGACCGCCAACCCCGATCTCGCCACCGGGGAGGTCGAGATCGAGGTGTCCGACATCGAGATCCTCGCCACGGCCGAGCCACCGCCGTTCCCGCTCGACGAGCGCACCGACGTCGACGAGACGATCCGTCTGCGCCACCGGTACGTCGACCTGCGCAAGGATCGGATCCAGCGCAACCTCCGTACTCGTGCCGCGGTGAACAGTGCGATCCGCTCGGCGATGGAGGCACAGGACTTCGTCGAGGTCGAGACACCGATGCTCATCGCGTCGACTCCCGAGGGCGCTCGTGACTTCGTGGTTCCGTCCCGCAAGGAGCCGGGCTCCTTCTACGCGCTTCCCCAGAGCCCACAGCTGTTCAAGCAGCTGTGCATGGTCGGCGGGATCGACCGGTACTACCAGATCGCCCGCTGCCTCCGAGATGAGGATCTGCGTGCCGATCGCCAGTTCGAGTTCATGCAGCTCGATGCGGAGATGAGCTTCGTGAGCCAGGACGACGTCTTCGAGGTGATCTCCCACGCGGTGGCCGAGGCCACTGAAGCCGTCACCGGTCATCGGCCCACCGAATTCCCGCGGATGACCTGGCTCGACGCGATGGAGCGCTTCGGCTCCGACAAGCCCGACACCCGTTTCGGGATGGAACTCGTCGAACTGACGCCGATCTTCGAGGCCACCGAGGCTCGGGTCTTCCAGGCTCCGTGCGTCAAGGGCATCCGGATGGAGGGCGGCGTCGACGCGCTCAGCCGCAACCAGATCGACGGCTTGGTCGAGACCTGCCAGCGGTGGGGGGCCAAGGGCCTCGCCTGGATGAAGGTGATCGACGGCGACGACGGCCCCGCACTCGACGCAGGCGTGGCCAAGTTCCTCTCCGCCGACGAGTCGACCGAAGTCATTGCCGCCCTCGACGCCACCCCAGGCGACATGGTGTTCCTCGTCGCGGACGAGCGGCGCCTCGTCCGCCACGTCCTCGGCCTACTCCGACTCGAGCTCGGCCGGCCGCCGGTGAACGAGGGCGGGCTGAACTTCTTGTGGGTGGTGGACTTCCCGCTCTTCGAGGCGCTCAACGAGGACGGGAGCCCCGTCCCGGCGCACCATCCTTTCACCATGCCCCACGTCGACGACATGGCGCGCCTCGACGAGGGCGGTGAGGCCCTGCTCGAGGTTCGGTCCCAGGCCTACGACCTGGTGCTGAACGGGTGGGAGCTCGGCTCGGGCTCGATCCGGATCAACCGGCCCGACATCCAGTCCCGCATCTTCGAACTGCTCGGGATCGGCGCCGAGGAGGCCAACGCCAAGTTCGGCTTCCTGCTCGACGCGTTCCGCTTCGGAGCTCCTCCCCATGGCGGCTTTGCGTTCGGCATCGATCGACTCGCGGCCCTGCTGGTCGGTGAGACCAACATCCGGGAGGTCATCGCGTTCCCGAAGACCCAGTCCGGCAGTGATCCGCTGACCAACGCGCCGTCACCGATCGACGCCGGCCACCTCGAAGAGCTCGGCATCCGCGTCCTCCCGCCTGCGACCTGATCGCAGACCCCCATTCGCGGCGGGCGGGTGCTCAGCGCAGCTGGAACTCGACGATGACTGCATCCTCGGCTGCCGTCGCGGCTCGGCTGGCGAGCGCCTCGGCGGCCCGGACCTTGTCGGGGTGGACCTTGACCTCGACCAGCGTTCCGCCTCGACGGGCGTGCAGCGTCTGGTCGTCGATCGGGCTGAACGAGTAGCCGAGTCGCTCGAGCTCGTCGGCCACCGAGGTGCCGACGACCTCGGGCGGGTAGCCGCCGGTGGCGAAGAGCATGTTGCGGGGATCGATGCGATCACCGCTGACGAGCGGCGCGAGCTCGCACGGCATCTGGATGCCTGCGAGGGCGTCGGCGAGTGTGCGGGCCAGCGGGGCGTCCTCGGTCCGGACCGCAACGGTGCCGGCATCGGGGGCGTCGGGATCGGCGTCTGTCGGCTGGATCGCCGAGGGAATCGGTGCCGGTACGGGAGGCGCCATGGCCGCCAGCTCCTCGTCGATGGTGGGTCTGACCGGCTTTGATCGTTTGGACCGGGTCGGGGCCGCGATCGTGGTCGAGTCCACCTCATCGTCGGGTCGTTGTGGCCTCAGCGACCCGGTGGTCGCCATTCTCCGGAC
>CAYFLT010000129.1:4817-9338 GCA_964344055.1 uncultured Candidatus Nemicrothrix sp. | reverse complement strand
GACGCTGCGGATGCGGCGGTTGGCGAAGTGGTCTTGGTCGTCGAGGCGGTAGCCCGGCTCGCCCTTGGCGAGGTTGAGCAGGTACGTGGTGGCGGCGAGCATCTCGCACTGGGCCAGCACCGACTGGTTCTCGTCGGGACGCTCGAGGTCGAGACCGAACTGGCGCTCGAGGAACTCGAGCTCCGGGCCGAGCTTGCGGTTGAGCTTGTAGCGGCCGACCCGACTGAGGTCGTAGCGCCGCGGCTCGAAGAAGGCGTTGCGGAAGTAGGCGCGAGCCGACTCGACGGTGGGCGGTTCGCCCGGACGGGCCCGCTTGTAGATCTCGAGGAGCGACTCCTCCTGGGTGACCGCGATCTCGGAGTCCTTCTCCCACTGGCCCTCGAGGAAGTCGAAGTAGTCGACGAAGCGCTGGAGGAAACCCGGCTCGTTCTCCTCGTCGTAGCCGAGGGCCCGAAGCAGGGTGAACAGCGAGATGCGGCGCTTGCGGGCGACGCGGGCGCCGGCGGTGACGTCCTTGCCGGGCTTCTGCTCGACGTCCATCTCGATCCACTCACCGCGGTAGGGGTGGATGGTGCCGGTGACCAGCTGGTGCTTGGAGAGGTTTCGCAGGCGGAAGCGCTCACCGGGCTGGAAGATCACGCCCGGCGACCGGACGAGCTGCGACACGACGACACGCTCGGTGCCGTTGATGATGAAGGTGCCCTTGTCGGTCATCATCGGGAAGTCCCCCATGAAGACCGTCTGTTCCTTGATCTCGCCGGTGTTCGCGTTCATGAAGCGCGCCTTCACGAAGATGGGCGCGCTGTAGGTCATGTCCTTTTCCTTGCACTCCTCCACCGAGAACTTCGGCGGGGGACGCAGGTCCTCGTCGTTCGGATCGAACTCGAGCTCCAACTGCAGGGTTTCGGTGAAGTCCTTGATCGGCGAGATGTCGCGGAAGGTCTGTGAGAGACCCTCCTCGATCAACCACTCGAAACTCTTTCGCTGGATCGCGATGAGGTCGGGAAGTTCAAGCACTTCCTCCAAGTTGCCGAATGAGTACCGTTCGCGCTGCGCACCGCGTGTGGTCACTGGGACTCCCGAAGAATTGGTGGAGAGGGACGCCAAGCGGCCGTCCGGGCGCGAGTAACCGCTCGGGAATGAGTCGGAGCACGCGCGAGGACGACCACGTTGCTTTGCAGGCTACTCCGGCAGCGATCCTGGAGCAACTCTGGGCAAGCTGAAGAGGCACCGGCCGTTTCGGCGGTGCTGGCACCGGGACCGGGGTCACAGGGGCAAACCCGGTCGAGATGCTCGCGAAGAGTAGGGAAGTCGGCTGCCGGGGTCAAGCAACAAGGCGAGGCCGCAACCGGTTCGTCACACTCTCGAGGGGTCCGAATGGGGGATTCGGAGGGGGAGTGCTTACCGGGGCGACCACAAGGGTTTGAAGCGGGCGGTCGCCCCGGTTGCACGCCGCTCGAGCTAGAGACCTGGAATATCTCTTGACCTCACCGACGGTGAGATCTGCGCTCGTGGCTTGGAGGAAACTCTAGACCCCGGTTTTTCGCCACAACGGCGGCGGGTTGAGGCTTCACTCACCGAAAGTGGTCGACGTGACACGAAGCGACACCATGCCGCCTGGACGAGCCCTTCCATTTGGGCTGTTCGGGTGTTGGAGTTGTTGTTGAATTGTCCTACCTGTGCTGGACAGGTTTGCTACAACTCAAACCAGGAGGTGCTAGGTGATCGCGGGTGGAGCAGTGACAACTGGCCGAGGCACCACACGCGTCGTGGTCGTCGATGACGACGACGACGTTCGCGACACGATCTCCTGGCGGCTGGACCAGGCCGGCTGCGCCGTCTTCGCCGCCGCCGACGGGCAGGAAGCGATCGAGCTGATCCAGTCCAGCGACCCCGATGTGATCATCGTGGACCTCGTCCTGCCGGGCAAGGGAGGGCTCGACGTCTTGCGCGCGGCCCGCGCGCTCGAGACCGACCCGATCGTCATCGTGGTGAGTGGCCGCTCGGACGAAACCGACCGCATCGTGGCATTCGAGATGGGCGCGGACGATTTCGTGGTCAAGCCCTTCTCCCCTCGCGAGCTGGTGGCTCGAGTCAACAGTTTCCAGCGTCGGCGGATCGCCAACACCGGGGACAACCCGGCCGAGACCACCATCCGCTTCGACGGTCTCATGATCGACCTCGACCGCCGCGAGGCGCTGGTGCGCGGCCGGGCCGTCCGCCTGACGGTCCGGGAGTTCGAACTCCTTGTGTTCCTGGCTCGCTCCCCCGGTCACGTCTACTCGCGCGAGGAACTCCTCCGTGAGGTGTGGGAGTCCACCAGCGACTGGCAGGACGGCGCCACCGTCACCGAACACATCCGCCGGCTCCGCCTCAAGCTCGAGGACGATCCCGGCAACCCACGCTGGATCCTCAACGTCCGCGGCCACGGCTACGTGTTCGAGGCATAGGTTCCGTCCGAAGCGCTGCGTCTGGGGTCTGACCCCGCCGCTACTAGTCGAGCGCCCCCCGGACCCGCGCGAGGAGCTGGGTTCGCCCGAAGGGTTTCGGCAACAGATCGGCTTCGGCCGGAAGGCGCTCGTGGGGCCGGGATCCCGGCTCGTACGCGCTGACGAAGAGGAACGGGATGTCGACCCCACGGCCGCGGACCTCTTCGTACAGCTCGGTACCGGTCACCCTGGGCATCGCCACGTCGGTGACGATCAGATCGATGTCGGGCCGTGCCTCGAGCACATCGAGCGCCACTGCCCCGTCGGGGACCTCGTGTACCGAGTAGCCGAACGTCTGCAGGATCCAGACCAGCTGATCGCGCACCACCGGGTCGTCCTCCGCGACGAGGATGGACTCGGTGCCGAAGAACCGATCGGGCTGCACATCGGCCGCCGTCGGATGGGCGAACGGACCCGTCCCGTCGACGAGCGGCAGTTCGATCGCCACCGTGGTGCCGTCTCCGGGCCGGCTCGTCACGCTCACCGTGCCGCCGACGTCCTCCACGATCGTCTGCACCATGTAGAGACCGAGGCCCGAACCGCCGACTTCGGCTCGCGTGGTGAAGAAGGGCTCGAACGCACGCGCCTTCGTCGTCTCATCCATGCCGACGCCATTGTCGACCACGGTGAGGCGAGCCCGTTCACCATGGCTCTCGGCTCGCACCGAGATCGAACCGGTGTCCGGGAGCGCATCGTGGGCATTCATGGCCAGGTTCAACAGGACCTGGGTGACCCGCGAACGACTCAGAGGGACCACCATCTCCGCAGACTCGATGACCACCTCGGTCTCGACATGGGGGCCCGCCAGCATGTCGACGATGGCCCGCTCGTCTCGCACCGCGGCCCCGAGGTCGCACCGGTCCTCTTCGTCGGAAGCCGTGGCGGCACTCGACAGCGCAGAGAGCAGTTCCGATGCGCCGTCGACCTGACCCCGGATACGGGTGGCCGGCCCCACCACCGCGGCGTCCTCGCTGCTGTCCTCGATCCGTTCGGCGAGGCTCAGGATCGCCGTCATCGAGTTCCGGAAGTTGTGGGCGACGCCCGCAGAGAGCCGGCCATTGGTGGCCAGCCGCTGGGCGAGGACGAGTTGCTCCTTGAGCTCCTGTTGACTACTCCGGTGCAGGTTGCGGAGCCGCTGCTGCTGGGCCGCGAGCTGGGCGAACAGGCGCCCGATCATCCGCACCGCCCAGAACACGCAGGCGAGCATCGCCACCATGATCGGGATCTCGTAGAGCTCGTCGTTGTCGACGACATTGTCGCTGACCGCGATCGACACCGCGAGCGTCGCGAGGATCGCGCCGGGCGCAACCCTGAGAACGAACGGGCGAGTGGCGTGGATGAACGCCATCACGGTCATCACCGCGAACGCCATGTGGTACGACAACACGAGCTGCACGCCCGAGAGCGCGAGCACGAGCGTGACCGCGAGGACCACGTCGAGGCCGATGACCGCCGCCCGCCCCTTCCAGCCGTCGGTGCGCAACGGCGGGTGTTCGGTACTCGCAAGCACCACGTCGCCCGCTACGTCGTTCATGGGTCTCCATCGTCGCGCACGAGACCGGTGTCAGTCATCGACGCGGAGATTACGGCGAACGGATTCGACCGTGGCGGCTCCCACCCCGATCGAACGGGCGTAGCTCAGATGGTCGCCCCAGCGCTCGCGGAGGCCGTCGATCGTGAGTTTCATTACCGGCCGTTCTGACCCGAACATCGGTGAGAACGACCTCGGGTCGATGTCGAGACCGGGGAACCACTGGCCGAGGTCCTCGGGGTCGGGCGGGGTTCGGTAGCGCGACGAGATCTCGTAGTCGTCCAGCAGGTACGGGTCGGCCACGCCGACCAGGCCGAGGAGGACCATCGCCATCACGCCGGTGCGGTCCTTGCCGGCCGTGCAGTGGAAGAGCACCCGCTCGCCGCTCGCCACCGAGTCGACCACTGCGGCGATGTGGTCGCCGAACCCCTCGAGCATCTGCAGGTAGCCGTCGGCCATCGTGGGTTGATCGACGGAGTCCAGTTCACCGGAGCGGATCCG
>CAYFLT010000129.1:0-4800 GCA_964344055.1 uncultured Candidatus Nemicrothrix sp. | reverse complement strand
CATCGACCGGTGTTCGGCGACGTCGCTCGACATCGGAAGATGGACGTAGTCGACGCCCGGCGGAAGCTCGTCGGGCGCGAACTCGACCTCGGCCTGCGATCGGAGGTCGAACACGACGCCGATCCCGAGCTCCTGGAGCCGGGCCCGGTCGTGCTCGCTCATCCCGTCGAGGCGATCGCTTCGGAACACCCGGCCCCATCGGCTGTGCCGACCGTCCACGACCGCATAGCCGCCGAGATCCCGGAAGTTGTCGGGTCCGTCCATCACCACCTGGCGATCGGCGGCCACCGTGAAACCGTCGTCGGGGTCGAAGAGGTGGATGTACTGGCGACGCTCGGTGCGCCGGAAGGAGAACGTGCCCGGACGGTCAGGACCGCACACGTCGATTCCGGCGTCGTCGGGATTGTGGGAGACGAACACCGACACGTTCTCGGACCCACCCCGCCACGTCACGAGGAGTTCCTCGCCGACCGGTACGACGTTCACGTGGGAAATCGGATCCGCCATGGCGGCGAATCTACCGGTGTCACCCACCCACACCCCCCGGACGCGGCACGGCGCCGACCCCCGAAAGAGCCGACGCCGTGCGACGATTTCGGTTTTTCTGGACGTCAGCGCGCGCTCAGCGCGCGCTGACGTCCAGAAAACCTGACTACTGGAGTTCGACGCTGCCGCCGGCGGCCTCGAGGGCCTCCTTGGCCTTCTCAGCGTCGTCCTTCGAGGCACCCTCGAGGATCGGCTTCGGCGCACTGTCGACGAGCTCCTTGGCCTCCTTCAGTCCGAGGGACGTGAGACCACGCACCTCCTTGATGACCTGGATCTTCTTGTCGCCGGCGCTGGTGAGCACGACGTCGAAGGAGTCCTTCTCTTCGGCTTCGCCACCACCGTCGCCACCCGCGGGGGCGGCAGCGGCAACGGCGACGGGGGCCGCGGCGGTCACGCCGAACTTCTCTTCGAAGTCCGACAGGAGCTCGCTGAGCTCGAGGACGGTCATTCCGCCAATGGCGTCGAGAATCTCTTCCTTGGTGGTCATTGCTTATTCCTCTTCGTTCGAGTCGTCGCCGGCAGCATCGTCGGCAGGGGTTTCTTCGTCGGATGCCTCGGCGGACGCCTCGGCGGATTCTTCGGCCGTGTCGTCGCCAGCCTCGTCGGCTGGCGCCTCCCCGGCGGTGTCGGTGGCGGAATCGTCGTCCGCCTCCTCGGTGGCCGCGGGAGCGAGGCCCGCACCACCCTTGTCGATGAGCGCCTGCAAGCCGTACGCGAAATCGCGGGGCAGTGCAGACAGCAGTCCGGCCAGCTTCGCCATCGGGGCCTGGAAGGCACCGGCGAGCTGAGCGAGCATGACCTCGCGGGACGGAAGCTCGGCGAGTGCCCTCAGATCGTCGGCGCTGAGCACCTTGTCGTCGAGCACACCTCCTTTGAGAACGAGCGCGTCGTGACCTTTGGCGAAATCCTTCAACGCCTTGGCGACGGCGGCCGCGTCTCCCGGGGAACCATCGGCTTTCTCACCCACGAACGCGATCGCGGTGGGGCCGACGAGCAGGTCGTCGATCTCCAAGCCCGCATCGCGCGCCGCCAGGCGCACGAGCGTGTTCTTGTAAATCTTGTACTCGCCACCGGCCTCACGCAGCGCCTTACGCAGCTCGGCCAGGGCCGGCACGTTCAGACCGCGGTATTCGGTGAGCATCGCGCCCTCGGATTCGTCGAGCTTCGCTCGTACTTCCTCGACGACGGCAACCTTGTCTGGTCTCGGGTCTCCCATCTCACCTCCTTGTTCTGTCTCGTCGACACCGTGTCATCGGTGCCGTTGGCTGATGTGTCGTGTGCGCTCTCCAACGCACTCATGTGCGGAACGCACACGGGCGCCCACACGTTCGGTGGACGCCCTGACGACACAACGCCCGGAGGCGAGGTGTTCCAGAACGCTCCTCCTCGTCCGGCGGGTGCGATACCCATTGGTTCCCGTCCCGAAGGGCGGGCGCACCGGATGTCTTCGGTGAGCAGAGATCTTCAGATGTTCCCGGTGTGACCCGGGGTTGAATGAATCAGGCTAACGCCTGGAGCGATCGAACCGGAACGTTCCGGTTCAGTCGTGATGGAGCTGGTTGGGGTCGAGGCGGACGCCCGGACCCATCGAGGTGGAGACGACGGCCTTCTTGAAGTACCGACCCTTCGCCGACGCCGGCTTGACCCGCTCGAGTTCGCCCACGAGCGCACGGAGGTTGGCCAACAGGGCCGCCTCGTCGAACGACGCCTTGCCGATCGGCACGTGGACGTTCGCGTAGCGGTCGGTGCGGTACTCGACCATGCCGCCCTTGAACTCGTTGATGGCCTTGACCACGTCAGGGGTGACGGTGCCCGTCTTCGGGTTCGGCATCAGGCCGCGGGGACCGAGCACTCGGCCGAGCTTGCCGACGGTGGGCATCATGTCGGGAGTTGCGATCGCGACGTCGAAGTCGGTCATGCCCCCCTCGATCTCGGCGGCGAGGTCGTTGTCGCCGACGAACTCGGCACCAGCCTCACGAGCTGCCGTGGCGGCTTCGCCCTGGGCGAAGACCGCGACCCGGACGTCCTTGCCGGTCCCGGACGGCAGCGAGACCGTGCCGCGGACCATCTGATCCGCCTTGCGCGGGTCGACGCCGAGCCGGACCACGAGGTCGACGGTCTCGTCGAACTTCTTGGTGCCGAGCGACTTGACGATGCCGATCGCCTCTTCGTCGGTGTGCAACCGGTCCCGGTCGTACTTCTTTGCGTTGTCGTTGTACTGCTTGCTCTTCGCCATGTCTGGCTCCCTCGGTGATACGTCCCGCCGGTGAGGTGTTCCGGTCGGAGACGCGGCTGGCGGTCAGCCGGTTTGACCCCGAGCGCTTCGGGGGTGCTGCCGAATGGCAGCGACGATTCAGCCCTCGACCTTGATGCCCATGGAGCGGGCGGTGCCGGCGACCTGGAGCTTCGCACCCTCCATGTCGATGGCGTTGAGGTCGGGCATCTTGATCTCGGCGATCTCGGCGACCTGGGCGTCGGTGATGGAGCCCGCCACCTCGCGGCCGGGGTTGTTGGCGGCCAGATCGAGGCCCGCGGCCTGCTTGATGAGGAAGGCCGTGGGAGGGGTCTTCGTGATGAAGCTGAAGGACCGGTCCTCGTAGATGGTGATCTCGACCGGGACGATCTGGCCCCGCTTGTCTTCGGTCTTCGCGTTGTAGTCCTTGCAGAAGTCCATGATGGCCACGCCGTGCGGGCCGAGCGCGGTGCCGACCGGCGGCGCAGGCGACGCCTGCCCGGCGGGGATCTGGATCTTGACGACTGCAGCGACCTGCTTCTTGGCCATGAGAAGTGCTTCCTTGCGTGCGCGGGCAGACCCGCGGAAAAGGGACCTCTAAGTCTGGGCCCACATTGGCGACGCGCCAACCCGCGCCCATCCGCTTTTCTGACACCTCAGGACCGCCATTCGGTCCGGATGTGTCAGAAAAGGAGGGGAATCAGAGGCGGGCGACCTGGGCGAACTCGAGCTCGACGGGGGTCTCGCGGCCGAAGATGTTGACGAGCACCTTGACCTTTAGCTGGTCCTCGTTGATCTCGATGATCTCGCCCGAGAAGTCGGCGAAGGGGCCTTCCTTGACCCGCACCGTCTCGCCCATGTCGTACTCGAACATCGGCTTGGACTTCTTGGTGGCTTCCTGCTTGCGGTCGGCCTCGACCCCGAGGAAGTTCTCGACGTCCTTGCGCCGCATCGGCGAGGGCTTGCCGCCCTGGTTGACGAAGCCGGTGACACCCGGCGTGTTGCGGATGACGTACCAGGCGTCGTCGTCGAGCTGGGTGCGACAGAGGAGGTAGCCCGGGAAGAGCTTCTTCTCAGTCATGACCTTCTTGCCGTTCTTGAACTCGGGGATCTCGCGGGTGGGGATCACCACCTCGTGGATGCGGTCCTCCATGTTCATCGATGCGATGCGGGCCTCGAGGTTCTGCTTGACCTTCTTCTCGTAACCCGACTGGGTGTGGAGCACGAACCAGCGACCGGGTCGGTCGTAGGGGCTGAGGTACCGCTCGGGTTCCTCCTCTTCGGCGAGCAATTCGTCCTCGTCGATGACCTCGGCGGCCTCGACCTCTGCCTCGGCGGTGGCGTCGAGCGGTGTGTCGGCCGAGTCGGCGTCGTCGTCCGCGTCGGCGGACATCGGCCCGGTCCACTCGTTGGTGAGACGGGCCGGCTCGGCTGCTACCGGTTCGGTCTCGGCGGCCTCGGGTTCCGCGGCCTCCGGTTCGGAAGTGTCGTCAGCGGCCTCGGCCACGATCTCGACGTCGGCGTCTCCGGACTCGGCGACCGTGTCGCCGTCTTCGCCTTCGGCCGCCTCGGGTTCGACGGCGTCTTCGGTGGTGTAGTCAGTCATGGCTCAGCTCTCGAACAGTTCGAGGATGAATGTGGAGAACAGCCAGTCGAGGCCGTAGATCATGGCGCCGAGCACGACGATCGTGATGAGCACGACGATCGAGTAGTTGACCGTCTCGTCCCGGGTGGGCCATGCCACCTTGCGCAGTTCGTTGCGGACCTCGTGCAGGAACTGGCGCGGGCCCGTGCGCTCGCGGGGCTGGTTCGAGGGCTGCTTGCGCTGCCGTACCGGCGAGCCCTCGGCGTCGATCTCGCCCTGCTTCTGCAGCATCCGCTTTTGCTGTCGGTTCATCGACATCGGTGGAATTCCTCGGTTCGGAGTCGGCGATGCCGTCTGGTGACGGCACCGTCATGCAGGGGCGGAGGGACTCGAACCCCCAACCGCCGGTTTTGGAGACCGGTGCTCTACCAATTGA
>CAYFLT010000128.1:8590-9424 GCA_964344055.1 uncultured Candidatus Nemicrothrix sp. | reverse complement strand
CTGGACCTCGACCGAGACGTACTTCGGTGCCGGGGACCCTGCGCCCGTCTTCGCCCGGCAGTCGGGTTCGGTGTTGCTCGTCTACTTCCAGGCCGGCCACGACATGGTGTACAACGCGAGCGCACGGTGGTTCGCGTCCGACCCTCGCTGAATTCCTTGCGCACGGGTCGCCGATCGGTTCGACTCACCGTCTACCGACCCTGGGCTGCGGATCGCTTTGGGTTGCGAGGGAGATAGCGGCCTCGGAGCGCGGATGTGGTGCGAACGGTGAGCGCTCTGGCTTCGAGCAGATCCTCGATCGTCGTGGTGTCGAAGGTGGCGTCGTCGGCGAGGAGACTCCGGTACTCGTCGGCCGCGTGGGCGATGTCGGTGTTGGCCTCAGGGTGGACGACGACGTAGCGGCCCCAGGTCCAACGACCGCTGTCGTGTTGGAGCATCGACAGCAACAGGATGTGTTCGAGCCAGATCATCGAGACCCTCGACGGGTTGACCACGTCGAGGGCTCCGGGAGCGAAGGCGCCCGACCGATCGTGAATCTCGCTGAAGCGGGGCATGTGGCTCGGCTTTACGCCACGACGTTCCGTCACCTCGCGGTACTTGACGTCGATCGCTACGGCACCGCTGGTTCCGTCGGGCATCTCGAGGACGAACATGGCGTCGAAGCTGCGCAGGCTGTTGGAGTAGTTCGGGTCGAACCGGCCCGGTGAGTGGACGAAGTGCACCTCGGTGACCCTGCCCGGTGTCGTCGGCCACCAGGCGTGTACGGCCCGGTCGGCTCGTTCGAGATCGGAAGCGAGGTCCGCGAACAGGTTGACCGCCAGAGCTTCGGACGAG
>CAYFLT010000128.1:0-8580 GCA_964344055.1 uncultured Candidatus Nemicrothrix sp. | reverse complement strand
TCTGGTGGGCCTCCACGGTTTTTGCGCGGGCGCGGGCGGCGTCGAGGGCCTTGGTCGTGAGGAACGTTGCGCCGCTCTCGAGTGCGAACTCGAGGTCGAGCTGGCTACCGATCAGACGGGGAGGCGTGCCCGGACGGACGCTGTGGGTCCCGATCGGGTATCTGCGGGCCTGCCGCCACCTCGCATGGTGGTAGCGCACACGACGGCGATAGTCGGTCATCGTCGGGTTGCCTCGCACCTCATCGTGGGCCAGCAGACAATCCGCCGCTTCGAGCATCTCGTCGGTAGTCGCGCCAGCCACGCCAGGCATCGTAGGGCCACAGCCGGGCGCGATCTGGTGGCGATGAGTCGATCCAGCTGCCCACCGAGCCGCTGATCGCGGCGTTGCTAGTGCCGTAACCGCAAACGTTCACGGTCACGGCACTAGTCCGACTGGCTCCGCTACCTCGACTTCGCCGACAGCCAGATCGGCACTCAGTGATCGGGCCCGGTCGGGATCGGCTGATCCCACCAACGGAGGACCCGTAGCGCTCGCAAGGTGACCCACCGCGATGGCTGACCGGGCCCGTCGTCGAGCTCGACGAGGCTTGCTCCTCTGGGCAGCCAGTCGAGCTGCCACCGCCCACCCTTGTCCCTCTTGGAACGAACCAGCTCGACGGCTTCCGCCAGACGAGCATCGAGCGCGGCGCCGTCGAAACGACTTGCCGCTCGGAAGAAGTCGAGCGCCCGCAGTACGTCGTAGTGCCAGCGAGTGGGGTAGGCCAGCGTGAGAAACTGCTCGTCAGCCGGCTCACCAGTGGCGGCGCGCCGAAACAGCCGCCGACTGAGGAGGTACTCCTCACCGCGTTTGCGTGCGTCCTGCGATCGGGCAGTACCGCCAGTCGCTCGTTCGAACTCCAGCAACCCTTCGAGCACGTTGATCGTGGTGGCGAAGGACGACCTGGAAGATCCATTGCATCGTTCACAGTTCCAGCCGCCATCGGGCTGGGCCTCTTCGACCAGACGCGACACGATCGGCGCTACGTCGACTCCGAAGTAGGCGCCGTCGGCCACGGTTCGGCCGTTGATACATTCCTCGACTTCGCCTGCCCAGTAGGGCTGTCCGGCGTGGTCCCACCGCGAGTTCTCACCCACGAGGCGGACTGTCTCTCGGGCACGAGCCGATGTCGGATCGAGGCCGAGTTCCCGGAGTTGGGTGAGCGCCCATGTGGTGGTCGTCCAGGGCTGCCCCTCTTCCTCGAACTGGCGCCCGGTGAACCCAGGAGGAAAGAACGCCCCTCCGGACCACTGCCCATCGGCGTCCTGTAGCGAGAGAATCCGAGCGCCAACGCCCTCGGTCTCGACCAACGCACGAATCGGACCCCATTCCGACTCCGATCCGTCAGCCACGTCACGCACGACCTGCCAATGCAGTGCCGGATCGCCTTCGGCCACCCACCCGATGACGTCGCGCTCGTCGAACACGGCTGAGACTGTACTGAATCGATGCCTGCCAGGTTCCGGCGCGGATCAGTGGGGCTGGCCGAGCACGCAGAACTCGTTGCCCTCGGGGTCCGCGAGGACGACCCACGGCACGTCGTCGCCTTGCCCGATGTCGACGCGGGTCGCGCCGTGAGCGAGAAGGCGTTCGACTTCTGCGTCGTGATCGTCGGGACGGAAGTCGAGGTGGAGGCGGTTCTTGGCGCTCTTGGCGGAGGATGCCTCGAGGAAGAGCATGCCCGGGATCCGGTCCGGGGCGGGCCGGATCTCGAACTCGCCCGGATCGTCCTCGACCACGACCCATCCGAGGGCTTCGGCCCACCAGCGTCCTAGGCGGACGGTGTCGACCGCTTCGATCACGACCTGTTCCCACGCGAGACCCATGCGGTGGAGGCTATTCGCTCCGCCCGGCCGGACGAGAGGGCGGACGCGGCTCAGGCTGCCAGTGAGCGAAGGCGTTCGAGGCGGTCGTCGTCGGCGCCCAGATAGAGCGCGAGAACGCCGAGCACGTTTTCGACGTCGAGCGACCCCGCCGCGTGCATCTCCTCGAGGTCGGCCCAGTCCCTCGTGCGATCGAAGAAGGCCTTGAACACCGCCAGGTCACGACAGGCCAGGAACGGCACCTGTTCTCCGGCGAACTCCTCGAAGCGGGCTCGACCTGCCGCCTCGATGTGGAAGTCGGTGGTGTTGAAGAAGACGTCGACAGGCGTCTGCCCCCACCACAGGCGGGTCTGGCCATCGCGGTCGATGGCCTCCCGGTCGGCCGGGCTCACGGTGATGGCGGAGGGGAGGGCGCGATAGACGGTCTCGGCCTGGCCGACGTCGACGAACACGTTTACATCGATGTCGATGGTTGCCCGTGCTCGATGGGTACACCACGCGAGCGCGAGGGCACCGCCGAATGCGTGGGGGATGGCTCCAGCGTCCAGGCGGCGATGGAGCTCCGCGATCTGCTCGACGAGTTTCATGCCCGTCCGAACACGGGCATCGCCAGGTGGGAGTCGTGCCGGGCGGGAAATTCGGCGGCGAGGTCCAGCACGGCAGCGAGCTCTTCGCCCCGTGAGATTCCGGCCGAGTCCCGGTGTCTTCGGTGAAGCTCGACATCGGCGGCGAACCCAGCGGCCCGAAGCACCCGGTCCATCGTCGCAACGTTCGGCGATTTCCTCCCGGACTCGTAGGCAGCCAACGTGGCGTGGGAGGTCGCGGCGCGTTCGGCGAGCTCACGAAGCGTCAGCCCCGCAGAGAGCCGAGCGCAGCGGAGCAGTCGAGCAGCGTCCATAGGGCAATGGTATCCAAACGGATACCAGATATGAAAAACCCGACACGAAATACCCGACACGATGCGAGTAGAGGCTCGAGTGTGGGCCAGGTCGGCCCAATCCACCAGCCCCATCGGTCCTCGGACGAGAATCGTGGGGTGAACGAGCGCCCGGCGATCGATCTCGTCCGCTTGCCGCGGCCCCAGCGGGCTCCGCTGGCGGCCGTACTCCGGCGGGTCGCATTCGCGGGCGGGCTCGTTGTCTTCGTCGCGGTCGTGGTCCGAGTGGGGCGAGGTGGCTATGTCGATGTCACGGGTGACGCAATCTCGTTTCTCGATGCGCTCTACTACGCCTCGGTGACGGTCACCACCACTGGCTACGGCGACATCACTGCACTCAGCGATGGTGCGCGGTTCGCGACCATCCTGCTGATCACGCCGGCGCGCATCCTCTTTCTGATTCTGGTTGTCGGGACCACGGTGGAGGTCCTGACCGACCAGTCCCGCCAACTCTTGCTCACCCGGCGATGGAGACAACGTGTGAAGGACCATTTCGTGATCTGTGGCTTCGGCTCGACGGGCCAGAGCGCCGCGCAAGAGCTTCTCGACCGCGGCACCCCGGCGTCGGCAGTCGTGGTCGTCGACCGCAGCGAGGACGCGCTCGAGCAGGCAACCCGCCTGGGGTTCGTCGCCGTGATGGGTGACGCCACGCAGAACGCCGTCCTCGCGCAGGCTGGGATCGCCGATGCCCGGGCCGTCGTCGTGACGCCCAACCGCGATGACACCGCGGTGCTGGTGACGCTCACCGTGCGTGAGCTGAACCCGCGGGCGCACATCGTGAGTGGCGTGCGGGAGCGGGAGAACCTGCACTTGTTTCGCCAGGGAGGTGCAGACGAGGTGATCGATTCCACCGCTGCTGTCGGCCGCATGTTGGGCCTTGCGGTGTCGGCCCCCGGGGCGGTGACCGTGCTCGACGACCTTCTCGACGCCGGCAGCGGGATCGAGCTCGTCGAGATTCCGGCGGTCGAGGTCGAAGGACGGGCTCTCGTGCCCGATGGCGCCATGCTGGTGGCCGTCATCCGCGAGGGCTCACGGCTGCCGCCGGAGCGGACCGATCCGGCCGAGCTCCGCGTGAACGACCGCTTGGTCGTCGTGAGGGACGCGCCCGGAACGCCGTAGCTGAACCATCCGCCGGCGTGGACCTCGGCGGTGGTGCGGTCATCTTTCGAAGGGGAGGTGGAATCTGCGCACTGGATGCAACGAGTCCGTTTGAGTCGCTCGCGGTGGTGGAGAACTACGAAGCCGTCTGGAACATGCACGATCCGGGGGCACGTGCGCTTCTTCGCCAGTAGGCGATGGGCAGCCGCGACAACATCGAGCAGCGCCAACGTCGTTTCGCCGGATGCTCAGCGGTAGGACGCGGCCTGGATCGTGTAGAGCTCCGCGTAGGTTCCGCCCAGCTTCATGAGTTCCTCGTGGGTGCCCACCTCGGCGACCTTGTTGCCCGACAGCACGACGATCGTGTCGGCCATGCGCACCGTCGAGAAGCGGTGCGAGACGAGCACCGTGATCCGCCCATCGTCGTTGGCCTCGCGGGACAGCTCGGCGAATCGCTCGAACAAGCCGTGCTCGGTTTCGGCATCGAGAGCTGACGTCGGCTCGTCGAGCATGACGAGGAGCGGTCGGTCGCGGACCGAGCCTCGGGCGAGAGCGAGCTTCTGCCACTGGCCTCCGCTGAGGTCCACGCCGCCGGGCCAGCTTGGTCCGAGTTGGGTGGCGAGGCCGTCATCGAGTCGTTCGACGACGTCGACCGCCCGGGCCCGCTCGACCGCGCCCGACACGGCCCCTTCGTCGTCGATCCGGGGCAGGTCACCGACCCCGACGGTCTGTTGGGCCACGAACTCGAAGCGCACGTAGTCCTGGAATGCGCCGGCGATGCGCTCACGCCACTCCCCTGGGTCGATTCCTGTCAGGTCGTGGCCGTCGACCTCGATCGTGCCTGCGGTCGGGGTGTACATCCCGGCCAGGAGCTTGACGAGCGTCGACTTTCCGGCTCCGTTCTCGCCGACGACCGCGATGACGGAGCCGGCCCGGAGATCGAGATCGACCCCGTCGAGCACTCGCTCGCTGCTGCCGGGATAGCGGAACCCGACATCGCGAAGCGAGATCCCGTCGGTGAGCCGCTCGGGGACTGCACTCTCCACCGACCGACGGCGCGATTCCACGAACCGTTCGAGCCACAGGAGTCGCTGGGAGCCTTGGATGAAGAAGCCCCACGTGTCGATCTGGGTGGCGGCCAAGCTGATGTAGGTGGTGAGGCGAGCACCCGCGGCGATGACGATCAGGGTGTCGGCGGAACGGTCGGGCCCGCTTCCGTTCACGACCTGGACGATCACGAGCACGAACGCGGTGGCGAAGATCGCCCACGCGGAGGTGAGAATGACAGCCGAGCGCACCCGGGACCGTTCCATCGGATCGAGGAACGCCTGCCAGGCCCGATCGCGGGCCTCCGCGACGGTGGCGGTTGCGCCGGCAACTCGCAGCTCCTTGGCCGATGGCGCCTCGGTGCCGAGGACGAACAGATGACGGGCCAGTCGCCTTCCGCTCGCCTCGGCCTCCCACACCGACGACTCGGCCCGCCCCCGCCGCGCCGACGCGACAACGGGAGGGAGCGCGGCGAGGCCCAGGAGAAGCATCGCCGGTTCGACGGTGGCCAGTACGCCCAAGATGAGAGCGAGTCGCAGGAGCAGCCCGAGGGAACCGAAGAGCGAGAGGAAGATGTGGTCGAGCGTGAACACCTGGTCGCGCAGGATGGCCAGTCGGTCGAGCACGGCCGGCCGCTCGTGCTGTTCGATTCCGGCCGCCGTGGCCTGGAGTCGGGCGACATGGGTCTCGAGCGCCACTGCGAGCCGCTGCCGGAACCGCAGATGGAGCCGGCCTCCGCCGGCGGTGAGGATCCAGCCACCCACCGCCGAGAAGGCCAGGCCGCAGCCGGCGATGACCAGGAGGGTCTGATCCGGCTCCCCCTCGGACAGTGCGTGGGCGAGCAGACCGAGCCACAGCGCAAAAAGCGCATCGGGGAGGGCCCCGGCCAGGGTGATGCCGAGGGAGATCCACAACAGGGCGGGCTGGTAGCGGAACCCGAGCCGCAGGATGTAGAGGATCGAGGCGAACCCACCGGGCAGGTCGTCGAGGTCGTCGGTGGCTTCCGAGGGAACGGCTTGGGTGACGACGGATTCGCTCATGACCGGATCGCTCATGACAGGGTCACCTGCCCCTCGTCCTCCTCGCCAGGGCTGTCGCCGTCTTCGAAGCGGGCGGCCTGGAGGTCGAACATCGTGCGGTACTGACCGTTCGCGGCCATCAGCTCTTCGTGAGAGCCGACCTCGATGACCTCGCCTGCGTCGATGACGACGATCCGGTCGGCTCGACGGACGGTGGAGAAGCGGTGCGAGATGAGGATGGTGGTGTGCCCTTCGGTTGCGGAGAGCAGACGCTCGAAGATCTCGGCCTCGCCCCGTACGTCGAGCTGGGCAGTCGGCTCGTCGAGTACGACCACGCCCGCTCCCAGGTGAACGGCCGAGAGCGCCCGGGCCAGCGCAATGCGCTGCCACTGGCCACCGGAGAGGTCGGTCCCGCCGCGGTAGGCCTTCGACAGGGGCTGGTCGAGTGATGCGAGCTCGCGGGCTCCGGCCGTCTCGAGCGCCTCGAGCAGCCCCGCGTCGTCGACGGTGCCACCGGCGCGTGCGGGCACGAGGTTGTCCCGAAGGCTGAGCTCGAATCGCACGAAGTCCTGGAACACGGCCGCGACCTGCTCCCGCCACGCGTCGACGTCGAAGCTGCGGAGGTCGATTCCATCGATCTCGACCGAGCCCGCCGTCGGGTCATAGAGCCGGCAGAGGAGCTTGACGAGCGTTGTCTTGCCGACGCCATTGCGGCCCACGATTGCCGTCGACTGACCGGCCGGAATCGTGAGATCGAGGCGCTGGTACACCGGTGGTCCACCCGAGGGATAGGTGAACGCCAGATCCCGGAACCGGATCTCGTGCGCAGGAAGTCCGGCGGCCGGCTGAACGCCGGGCGGATCGGGTGGCGGGCTCAGCACCCCTTCAGCTGCCATTCGCGCGCCGAGGCCCTCGACCGCCTTCACCGGCGTGGCCGCCGCGTCGAGCGCCCATGTGAAGTCGCCGACCGCGAGCGCGGCGGCGCCGATCAGAGCCTGCGCCGCGACCACGATCGCATCCAGGGCCAGGTCGCCGTTCGCGGTGCGGACGATGAGCGGGACGAGGACGACCGCATGGGCTACAGCGAGGACGAGGAACACGCTGAGCAGCGATCGCTGACGGAGTCGCATCGAGTCCCACTGCAGGTCGAGGAGGCGGGCGCGACGGCCGGCGAAGCGGTCGACCACCCACGGACCGAGCCCGAAGACCCTCACCTCCTTCGCCGCCCCTGCCTCGACGGCGAGTCGGTAGGAGTAGTCCGCATGGCGCTGTTCGGCCTGGACCTCGGGATCGCTGCGTCCCTTCCAGAACGAACTCTCCCGTAGGAGCCAGTGGGTCGACAGCCATGCAGCAGAGATGACGATGGCTCCCCACCAGGTGACGGTCGCCAGGGCCACCGCCTGAGCCGCGCCGCTCAGCAACGCGACCAGGCCCGATGCGATGAAGCCCATCGACACCGAGATCGAAGTCGCGGGCATGGACCAGCTCATCGGCGAGGTTCGGTCGCTCGAGGTGGGCGATGCCCGGTGGGTCGGACACTGCGCTGGTGAGCCGCGCCTGGAGGAGCCCCGACGTTCGGTCGCCCAGGATCGCCCCGACCTGGGTGTGGATCGGTGTCGCAACCCCGAGGATCGCGAACGAGCCGGCCACCACGGCGAGGCTCGGCCCGGTATCGCCACCGGACTCGACGGCCCGAAGCAGGGCGCCGAGGCCGAGGGTGAGCACCGCCGGAACGATGCCGCGGAGGAGCACGAGTCCCCACCAGGCCAGAGCCAGCGGCTTGCTGGTCTGCCACGTGGCGCGCGCCAATGCCACCGGTGCTCGATCTCGAAGCTGCATCGCCATGGAGTCAGCTTTCTACCATCGGAGGGGTCGCGGCCGCCCGGCCAGATTGAGGCGCGACCGCGGCCCGTCTACGGTCACGGCCACACCAGCAGATCCGAGGAGCTCCGCCATGCGCGAGGCAGTGTTCGTTTCCTACGCCCGTACGGGCATGGCCAAGGCCGCCCGTGGCGGATTCAACATGACACCGGCGATGTCGATGGCGGCGCACGCCATCAGCAGCGCGGTCGAGAAGTCGGGCGTCGAACCCGAAGCGGTCGAGGACGTCGCCCTCGGCAATGGCGCTCACGGCGCCGGCAACCTCGGCCGGCTCTCCAGCCTCTTGGCCGGGCTCCCGGTCACCACCGGCGGCAACACCATCCAGCGCCATTGCTCGTCGGGGCTCAACTCGATCGCAGTGGGCGCCAACTACATCAAGTCCGATGGAGCCGACTGTGTGGTCTCGGCCGGCGTGGAGTCGATCTCGATTCCCAGCCCGGGTTTCGGCGGCAAGCCCAACATGGACCCGCGCCTGCCCGAGATGTACCCGGCCATCTACATGGCCATGATCGAGACGGCCGACATCGTCGCCGAACGCTACGGCGTGTCCCGCGAGTACCAGGACGAGTACTCGTACCAGTCGCAGATGCGCATGGCCGCGGCCCAGGAGAACGGTCTGTTCGAGGACGAGATCGTCCCGATGGACACCCAGATGAAGCTGGTCGACCGGGAGACCGGGGAGGAGTCGATCGTCGACTACACGGTGGACACCGACGAGTGCAACCGACCGACCACCAC
>CAYFLT010000127.1:5192-9739 GCA_964344055.1 uncultured Candidatus Nemicrothrix sp. | reverse complement strand
TGAGCTCGAGGACGAGCGCGCCGGCGATGGTCAGCCAGGGAAGCCGCTGGGGACGGGCTCGCAGCTCGACCATCAAGGCACCGAGCACGAACCCGATCGTGTAGTAGCGGTGGGCGCCGGGATCCCATAGAAGGCGCCAGGCGATCCCCGCGAGCAATGCGGGTTGCCATCGGTGCCGCGCAACGAGGACAGCCACGAGTACGAACCCGCCGAAGAGTTGGACCGGTCGAACCCATTCGGGCGTGGAGACGGCCGAGACGCCGAGGGCCCGCAACACCGAGGTCGGGTCGTTGCGGATGCCGTACTCGGATGCATCCAGCGTCTCCGGTGCGGCGAGGACGAACGGCACCCAGGTCAGCACGCCGATGCCACCGGCGGCGATCGGCCGGAGCCACCGACCCGTCCCCGCGGGGACGGCAGCGAGTGGGGCGAAGATCGCACCCCACGGCTTGGCCGCGGCGGCGACCGCTAGTGCGATCGTGGCCATGGGTCCCGCGGACCCACCGTCTCGCTCGATCGCCCGGAGGGCCACCACAATGGCGATCAGGGTGACCGCGTCATCGATGTGCGCAGTACGGACCACGACGTCGCCCCAGGTCGCCACGATGAGCACCGCGACCGCCACGGTCACCCGCGGCACCAACTCGCCGTAGGCATCGAGCGAGAGCTTCACCAAGAGCAGCCCCGCCACCGATCCCACGACCATCACGGCCCACTCTCCCGCCCCGCCGAGCATGGTGAACGGCAGCGCCACGAGGATGCTGAGGGGACCGAACTGGAGCTCGGGATGGTCCCGGTAGAGCGAGAGACCCTGCCCGTCGCCGTCCGGGCCGGACCCGATCAGCAGATCAGCAGCGTCTTCGAAGAAGTGCCATGCCGTTGCGTGCGGACCGGGGAGCTGCACGAGCATCACCACTGCAGCGAAGGCGGCCAGCGCCCACCACCGGAGGCGCGACACGATCCACACCCTCGACAACCGCCACATCGCTCCAGCCTCACCGGTCTCGTCGCCGGCGTCCACCGCCACGGGCGTCACCGACCCGCCAGTCACCATCCGGCCCTCCCAAGCGCACGGGCCGGACTGTCTCATCCCTGCGCTCCGCCGGCCGAAGCTGCCCAGATGAGAGTCAGCAGGACCCGTCGCGCCTCGGTCGACCCGCAGCGACCCGTCGAACACGCTGACCGGCGCGACCGGGTTGCCTTCGGGATCAGCCTCGCCGTCGCGGCGATGATCGCCTTCGTCGCCTTCTCCTACAACGCCACCAGCGCCGAGATCCGGGATGTGGATCGCATCGGCACCGAAGACGTGGTCCTGTTCTCTCACGCTTGGGAGATTCGGCTGCTCGACTCGGAGCTGACCCTGGCTGCGACCAGCTACATCACCGCGGACGAGGAGTCGCGACGGACATGGCTCCAAGCGTACGACGCAGCGGCCTTCCGGCTCGACGAGGTCCTCGCCGCCACCGAGGCCCAGGCGACCGGGGAGGAACTCGCCCACCTCGTGCAGGTCGACCAGGCCAACCAGGAGCTCATCCGACTCGAACGCGAGATCATCGAGCTGAGCGACCAGGACCGTGAGACCGAAGCCCTGGAACTCCTCGGCGGGGACTACGCGGAACAGAAGGCGATCTACCGAACCGGAATCGACAACTACCACGCAGCCCAGCAGGACCGGATCGACCGCTCCGTTCAGACCGTCGCCTCGGGCGCCCGCTCGACTCGCGTTGCGATCCTCGCCATCCTCGTCGTGGTCGTCCTCGTGCTCACCTACCTCGGTCGGGTCAACCGGATCCAACGCCAGGAAGGCCGGAACCGCGAGGCCGAGCGCGATGCGTTCGCGGCCCGTCAACGCCGCGAATCACGGATTCAGACAGCCCTGGAAATGGCGACCGCCGAGCCGGATGCGCTCGTGACCCTCGAACGGGTGCTCGAACAGGAGCTCCCCGAATGGCGAAGCGAGGTCCTTCTCGCCGACTCGAGCACCGCCCACCTCCTCCGGGCGGTCACCACGCATCCGGACGGAGAACCGGCGTGCTGCGTGCCCACGCCCGGCGACTGTCCCGCGATTCGCCGAGGCAGCACCCTGGTCTTCGACGACACCGGCTCCTACGACGCGTGCCCCATGCTGCGAAGCCGCGATCTGACCGGTCGATCGGTGGTGTGCGTGCCGGTGAAGATCATGGGCAGGCCGATCGGAATCGCCCACAGCACGACGCCACCGCAACCATCGGCGCGTCACCTCGAGCGCATCGAGGAGATCGCCCGGCTCACCGGCAACCGGCTCGGCGTGTTGCGGGCCTTCGCCACCACGAGGCGACAGGCGTCGCGCGACCCGCTCACCGGGGCGTTCAACCGACGCAGCATGGAGGACGAGGCGAGCCGACTGGATCTGGAGGGCCGCCCGTACTCGGTCGCCTTCTGCGACATCGACCACTTCAAGAAGCTCAACGACACCTACGGCCACGCGGTGGGCGATCGTGCGCTCCGGAGGTTCTCCCAGGTGCTCAGCGACAGCCTTCGCCCGATGGACCACATCGCCCGTTGGGGTGGCGAGGAGTTCGTCGTGATCATGCCGGACGTGGAGGCGGGCAACGCATGCGCGGCCATGGACCGGGTTCGCGAGGCGCTCTCGCTCGCGCTCATCGGTGGCGACCATCCCCGCTTCACCTTCAGCGCCGGAGTGGCCGAGGCGAACGGCGAGGGCTTCGCCGAGACCACAGCCCGAGCCGATGCCGCGCTCCTGCGGGCCAAGGGCCTCGGACGGGATCGGGTGGTCACCGACGAGCTCGAGGGCGTCACGGGAACTCGGTGATGACCGGCGGGTCGGTCCACGACCGATCCCACTGGCTGACGAGGACGAGCTCGTCACCCACGAGGTCGTACTCCCGCTCCGACCAGCCCTCACCGTCTCCGTACCAGTTCACGACGAGGTTCCCCCGGTACTGCCAGAAGCTGCCCATCCAGTGGTAGCCGGCCGGCGCATCACTGCCACTGACAGAATCCAGGAGAGTGACCCGATCACCTTCGATCGAATACACCTGGACGTTCCCAAGAGCAGCTCCGTCGGGGTCAGGACAGTCGATGGCACGGATGTAGACCCGGGTCGAGCCGCTCAGGTGAGCGATCTCCGTGCGCATCACCTCACCTGCACCGGCGCAGCCACCACAGCGCGACCCTAGCCCGGCCGAAAACGCCGAAATCCGCGGGCCCGACCACCCCGGAGGGGGCCGAACCCGCGGACTTCGATCGGTCAGCTCAGGATCAGTTGGAGGCCGGGTAGGCGATCACGTCGCCACCCTCGGGGCTGCTGGACCGGCCGGCCAGCCATTCCGCGAGGTCCTGCTCCTCGTCACCGGAGGTGTAGAACTCCATCGGCTCGTACTCCGGGGCATGGGTGCGGATGTTGCGATACTCCGTCATACCCGTGCCGGCCGGGATCAGCTTGCCGATGATGATGTTCTCCTTGAGGCCATGCAGCGAGTCGCTCTTGGACTCGATGGCCGCCTCGGTGAGCACCCGGGTGGTCTCCTGGAACGACGCCGCCGACAGCCACGAATCGGTGGCCAGCGACGCCTTGGTGATGCCCATCAGCTGAGGACGACCCTCGGCCGGACGGCCACCCTCTTCGACGATGCGCCGGTTGGTGTCGGCGAAGGTCTTCTGATCGACCTGATAGCCGGGCAGGAACTCGGTGTCGCCGGGTTCGGAGATCAGGATGCGCTTGGTCATCTGACGCACGATCAACTCGATGTGCTTGTCGTGGATCGACACACCCTGGTCGCGGTACACGTTCTGCACCTCGTTCACGAGGTACTCCTGGGTGGCCCGCACGCCCTTGATCTCGAGCAGCTCCTTGGGGTCGCGTGCACCCTCGACGAGTGCGTCGCCGGCCCGAACCTCCTGACCGTCGACCACCTCGAGGCGGGCGCCGGACGGGATGGTGTAGGCGTCTTCCTCACCGTCGTCGGCAACGATCAGGACCTCGCGGCCACGACCGTCGTCCTCGCCGACCCGAACCACACCCGAAGTGCGGGCCAGGGTGGCCTTGCCCTTCGGGGTACGGGCTTCGAAGAGCTCGACCACGCGGGGGAGACCGCCGGCGATGTCCTGTGCACCGGCCACACCACCAGTGTGGAAGGTCCGCATCGTGAGCTGGGTACCCGGCTCACCGATGGACTGGGCGGCGATGACACCCACGGCCTCACCGAGCTCGATGCGGCCGCCGGTGGCCAGCGACATGCCGTAGCTCTTGGCGGAGATGCCGAAGGCCGAATCGTCGGTGAGCGGCGAGAGCACCCGCACGCGGGTGACGCCCTCGTCGTCGCGAAGAGCATCGAGTTCGTCGTCGCCGACCATCGTGCCCTTCTCCATGGTGCTGCCGTCGGACATCTCCACGTCGTCGGCGAGCACTCGGCCGAACAGGCGCGACTCCAGGTGGGTGCGCTTGTTGGGAGTGTCGGGGCCGATGTCCTCGAGCCAGATGCCACGGACGGCCGGGCGCTCGAACGGATCCTCGTCGTTGATGATGAGCTCCTGGGCGACGTCGA
>CAYFLT010000127.1:4049-5182 GCA_964344055.1 uncultured Candidatus Nemicrothrix sp. | reverse complement strand
GTGAGGTAACCCGAGTCGGCGGTACGAAGCGCCGTGTCGACCAGACCCTTACGGGCACCCGGAGTGGCGATGAAGTACTCCAGCATCTTCAGGCCTTCACGGAAGTTGCTCTTGATCGGACGCGGGATCATGTCGCCACGGGGGTTGGCCACCAGGCCACGCATGCCCGCGATCTGACGCACCTGCATCATGTTTCCTCGAGCACCCGAGTCGACCATCATGTTGACCGGGTTGAACTGCTGGCTCTCGAGGCCTTCCTTCATCCGGTTGGTGACCTCTTCGGTGGCCTCGGACCAGACCTCGACCTCCATCTGGCGGCGCTCACCATCGGTGATGATGCCGCGACGGAACTGCTGCTCGATCTTGTCGGCCTGCTTCTCGTGGCGGTCGAGGATCTCGCCCTTCTCCGACGGGGTGGCCACGTCGTCGATCGAGACGGTGAGGCCCGACTGCATCGCATAGCGGAAGCAGAGGTCCTTGACCGCGTCGAGGCTGATGGCCACGTCCTGCTTGTCGATCTTGGCGTTGACGAAGGGGTACTGCTCGGGCAGGGCGCGGTTGAACATCACCCGACCGGGGGTGGTGGACTCGTACTCCGCCGCCGAACCGTTCGCCGGGCTGGTCATCAGCTCGGGGATGCGGTACTGGATCAGCGCGTGGATATCGACGTCGCCCCGCTCGTAGGCGGCGGTGACCTCGTCGTAGTTGCGGAACACCCGGCCGGAACCGACCGCGTCCTCGACCTCGTCGGTGAGGTAGTAGGCGCCGATGATCATGTCCTGGGTGGGCGTGACCAGCGGACGGCCGTTGGCCGGGCTGAGCACGTTGTTGGCGCTCAGCATCAGCACACGGGCCTCGGCCTGGGCCTCGGCGGACAGGGGCAGGTGGACCGCCATCTGGTCGCCGTCGAAGTCGGCGTTGAAGGCGGTGCACACCAGCGGGTGCAGGTTGATGGCCTTGCCCTCGACGAGAACCGGCTCGAACGCCTGGATGCCGAGACGGTGCAGCGTGGGCGCACGGTTGAGGAGCACCGGATGCTCCTTGATGACGTCCTCGAGGACGTCCCACACCTGCGGGCGACGGCGCTCCACCATCCGCTTCGCGGACTTGATGTTCTGGGCCAGTTCGGCATC
>CAYFLT010000127.1:0-3963 GCA_964344055.1 uncultured Candidatus Nemicrothrix sp. | reverse complement strand
AACTTCAGGGTGGGGCCGACCACGATGACCGAACGGCCCGAGTAGTCGACCCGCTTGCCGAGCAGGTTCTGACGGAACCGGCCCTGCTTGCCCTTGAGCATGTCGCTCAGCGACTTGAGCGGACGGTTGCCGGGACCGGTGACCGGTCGGCCACGACGGCCGTTGTCGAACAGGGCGTCGACAGCCTCCTGGAGCATGCGCTTTTCGTTGTTGACGATGATCTCGGGCGCACCGAGGTCGAGCAGGCGCTTGAGGCGGTTGTTGCGGTTGATGACCCGGCGGTACAGGTCGTTGAGGTCGGAGGTGGCGAAACGGCCACCGTCGAGCTGGACCATCGGGCGCAGCTCCGGCGGGATCACCGGCACGACGTCGAGGATCATCGCCCGCGGGTCATTGATCCGACGGCCGTGTTCGTCGCGACGGTTGAACGCCGCCACGATCTTGAGCCGCTTGATGGCCTTCTGCTTGCGCTGAGCGCTCAGGCCCTTCTGGCCCTCGGGCGGGTCGATCTGCTCGCGGAGCTTGCGCTCCTCCTCGTCGAAGTCGAGCGACTCGACCAGGCGGGCGATGGCGTCGGCGCCCATGCCGCCCTCGAAGTAGTCGCCCCAGCGGTCGACAAGCTCGCGCCACAACATCTCGTCTTCGATGATCTGGCGACCGAACAGGCTCTTGAACTCGTCCCAGGCCCGATCGAGGATCTCCTTCTCGAACTCGAACTGCTCACGGATCTCGGCGAGGTCCTTGTCGGCCTGCCGGCGAGCCGCCTTCAGTTCGGTGTCCTTGGCGTTCTCCTTCTCGAGACCCTCGAGTTCCTTCTCGAGCTCCTCGTTCCGGCGAGCCAGGTCGAGCTCCATGTCCTTGTCGATGGCCTCGCGCTCACCGATGACCTCGGCCTCGAGCGACGGCAGGTCCTCGTCGCGACGCTCCTCGTCGACGGTGACGACCAGGTTGGCGGCGAAGTAGATGACCTTCTCGAGCTGCTTGGCCTTGAGCTCCTCGCGAGGCTCGGTGCCCATCAGCAGGTAGGCCAGCCACGAACGGGTGCCCCGCAAGTACCAGATGTGGACCGCAGGGGCGGCCAACTCGATGTGGCCCATCCGCTCACGGCGGACCTTCGAGCGGGTGACCTCCACGCCGCAGCGCTCACAGATGATGCCCTTGAACCGGACGCGCTTGTACTTGCCACACGCGCACTCCCAGTCCTTGGTGGGACCGAAGATCTTCTCGCAGAAGAGTCCGTCCTTCTCGGGCTTCAGGGTGCGGTAGTTGATGGTCTCCGGCTTCTTGACCTCGCCGTTGGACCACATGCGGATGCTGTCCGCCGTTGCGAGCCCGATCTTGAGGTTGGAGAAATCGTTTACGTCAAGCATGTTCGTTTCCCTCAGACTCGGGCCGCACGAGCGGCGGCACGGGCCGCATCTTCTTCATCTGATCCACGCTCGGGCCGCTGGAGATCGATCCCCAGCTCCTCGACCGTGCGGAACGTCTCCTCGTCGAGCTCTCGCATCTCGATCTCGTGACCGTCGCGCGACAGCACCTCGACGTTGAGGCACAGGGCCTGCATCTCCTTGATGAGCACCTTGAAGGACTCGGGGATGCCCGGCTCCGGGATGTTCTCGCCCTTGACGATCGCCTCGTAGACCTTGACGCGACCGAGCACGTCGTCGGACTTGATGGTGAGCAGCTCCTGCAGGCAGTAGGCAGCGCCGTACGCCTCGAGAGCCCACACCTCCATCTCACCGAACCGCTGACCACCGAACTGCGCCTTACCACCGAGCGGCTGCTGGGTGATCATCGAGTACGGACCGGTGGACCGGGCGTGGATCTTGTCGTCGACGAGGTGGGCCAGCTTCAGGATGTAGACGTAGCCCGTCATGATCGTGTTGTCGAAGGGCTCGCCGGTGCGGCCGTTGTAGAGCACCTGCTTGCCGTCGGTACCGATCAGGCGGGTCTCGCCGTCGTGGCTCTCCGGGTTGAGGTTGGCGAGGATGTCGACGATCACCGGCTTGTCGCCGGCGAGCTCGTATTCGTCCCACTTGGCCCCGTCGAACACCGGCGTGGCCACGAGGGTGGCCGGGCGGGTGGTGGGCCGGGTCTTCGTCTCGGTGCCCCGCATCGGGATCTCGCCGAACTGCTCGCCGTCGATCCCCCAGCCCCAGCGGGCGCAGTAGCCGAGGTGAGCCTCGAGTACCTGGCCCACGTTCATCCGGGACGGAACACCGAGCGGGTTCAAGATGATGTCGACGGGCTGGCCGTCGGCGGTGAAGGGCATGTCCTCGACCGGGAGGATCTTGGAGATGACGCCCTTGTTGCCGTGGCGACCGGCGAGCTTGTCGCCGACGCTGATCTTGCGCTTCTGGGCGACGTAGACCCGCACGAGCTGGTTGACCCCCGGGGGCAGCTCGTGGGCGTCGTCGCGGTTGAAGACCTTGACGTCGATGACCTTGCCGGTCTCACCGTGAGGGACCTTCATCGAGGTGTCGCGCACCTCACGGGCCTTCTCACCGAAGATCGCCCGCAGGAGGCGCTCCTCCGGGGTGAGCTCGGTTTCGCCCTTGGGGGTGACCTTGCCGACGAGGACGTCGCCAGGACCGACCTCGGCGCCGACTCGAATGATGCCGCGCTCGTCGAGGTCGGCGAGGATCTCCTCGCTCAGGTTCGGGATGTCGCGGGTGATCTCCTCCGGGCCGAGCTTGGTGTCGCGGGCGTCGATCTCGTGCTCCTTGATGTGGATCGACGTGAGCACGTCGTCCTTCACCAGGCGCTCCGAGAGGATGATGGCGTCCTCGAAGTTGTAGCCCTCCCACGGCATGAACGCGACCAGCAAGTTCTTGCCGAGTGCGAGCTCGCCGTTGTCGGTGGACGGGCCGTCGGCGAGGAGATCGCCCTTCTTGACCTTGTCGCCCTCGGACACCCGCGGCTTCTGGGAGATGCAGGAGTCCTGGTTGGACCGCTCGAACTTCTTGAGCCGGATGGTCTTCTGCCCGAGCTTCTTGTAATCGATCACCATGTGATCGCCATCGAGATCCAGGATGGTGCCGTCGTCCTCGGCCAGGAGCATGTCGGCGGCGTCGGTGGCGCAGCGCTTCTCGATGCCGGTACCGATGTAGGGCGCCTCGGACCGCAGCAGTGGTACGGCCTGGCGCTGCATGTTGGCGCCCATGAGCGCCCGGTTGGCGTCGTCGTGTTCGAGGAACGGGATGAGGGCGGTGGCCACCGAGATGATCTGCTTCGGTGAGATGTCCATCATCTGGACTTCCTCCGGCGGCACCGAGGAGATCTCGGTGGTGGCGCCGAAGAACACTTCCTGCTCCAGCTGGAGACGGAGGTCCTGAAGGCTCGCGGCCTGGGGTGAGCGACGCACGAGGACGCGGTCGTTGATGAACTTGCCCTTGTCGTCGATCGGGGCGTTGGCCTGGGCGACGACGTAGTCCTCTTCCTCGTCGGCGGTGAGGTAGACGATCTCGTCGGTGACCTTGCCGCTCTTGACGACGCGGTAGGGCGTCTCGATGAAGCCGAACGGGTTGACCCGGGCGAACGACGCCAGGCCGCCGATCAGGCCGATGTTGGGACCCTCCGGCGTCTCGATCGGGCACATGCGGCCGTAGTGGGAGAAGTGGACGTCTCGCACTTCGAAGCCGGCCCGCTCACGGGACAGACCACCCGGGCCGAGCGCCGAGAGGCGACGACGGTGGGTGAGGCCCGACAGGGGGTTGACCTGGTCCATGAACTGGGACAGCTGGGAGGTTCCGAAGAACTCCTTGATGGCGGCCACGACCGGGCGGATGTTGATGAGCGTCTGGGGCGTGATCGCCTCGACGTCCTGGGTGGTCATGCGCTCGCGCACGACCCGCTCCATGCGGGAGAGGCCGATGCGGACCTGGTTCTGGATCAGCTCGCCGACGCTGCGGATGCGGCGGTTGGCGAAGTGGTCCTGGTCGTCGAGGCGGTAGCCGGGCTCGC
>CAYFLT010000126.1:0-9758 GCA_964344055.1 uncultured Candidatus Nemicrothrix sp. | reverse complement strand
GAGGCGGCGTGCCGCTCGAGGCGTCAAAGGCGACGGATTAACGTGTACGGCACAGGAGAACGCTGAGAAGGCCTCTTGGTCGATTGTCCCTCTCGAGGGCGAATACTCTGGTCTTCGCGTTGTAATTGGACTCAATCCGAATGCTGGGCAGACATTGGTCCAATATGGGGAGGGAGAGGTTGATTATCAATCCAATGCCGGTCTTACCCAAGTTCGCGACAAACACAAGAGGTACAAGGGCTTAGTTGACAGTGGCGGTTACATCGGTTTCGTGGGCATCCATATTTCGCTTTGGGTGATGTCAGGCCGAGAGCAACAAGCATTGGCTGAAGCTCTTTTCGAGGGAGAGAATGCTCCATTCAGGGCTGGAAAGGCGGATTCTGATTTTCGGCGCCTTCGAGGAATTCTGCTGGTGAATCATAACTTGCTCTGTCATTGCCCGCCTGGTCTGACTTTGTTCGAGAACCCTGCTGATCCCATTCCAACCTGGGATGGCGTCCAGAGGTGGGCTGCCCAATCAGGGTGAGGTGCCCTTTTTTATCTCGCTGTGTCTCGGATTAGATGACCCACACTGACAGTCAGATGAAGATGTCCTGCATTCCGAGGCCTCTGTGGCCGCCAAGCGATGGACGCAGATTCTAAGCCTATTCCGCGTTATGGCTTGGGCGACCGCGTCCTCCGCCAGACCAACCCCGACATCATCGGGGAGGTCCTCGCCGAGCCCGAATGGGATTGCGGCGACTGGTGGTATCGGGTCCGATTCGGTCGACTGCCAGAAAACGTTCCCGAGTTCGACCTCCTGCCCGAACCCGGCGAGGGCGAGCAGGTCGAGGACCTGGCCATGGCCGGGCGCTGGGGGACCTTCGAGACCCTGCGCCGCGCCGTCGCCGTCGAGCGGATCCTGCGCCAGAACCGCAGTACGGTCTACTCCTACAACGCCCAGCGGATCCAGTTCCTGCCGCACCAGTACAAGCCGCTGCTGAAGTTCCTGGAGTCCGACGACCGGCGGCTGCTCGTGGCCGACGAGGTTGGCCTGGGCAAGACGATCGAGGCCGGGCTCGTCCTGGCCGAGATGAAGGCGCGGCAGCGGACCGACCGGGTCCTCGTGATCTGCCCGTCCCGCCTGCGCGAGAAGTGGCGCGACGAGCTGGACCGGAAGTTCCGCCAGGAGGTCGAGATCTGGGACGGCCAGCGGATCCGGGAGCACGTGGACCGGGTGCGGCGTAACCCCCGCCGCGGCGCCTTCCAGGCCGTGGCCTCGATCCAGATGCTGCGCCGGGAGGACCTGCTGGCGGAGCTGCTGTCGGTCGTCACCGAATTGGACCTGCTGATTTTCGACGAGGCGCACCACGCCCGGAACCCAGAGACCAGCACCGCCGGCATGGTCCGTCAGCTCTCCGAAGTCAGCGACGCGGTGCTCTTCCTGACCGCCACGCCGCTCCACCTGGGCGCTCAGGACCTGTTCCACCTGCTCCGCCTGCTGCGGGAGGCGGAGTTCCAGGACCTCGAGGCCTTCCGCGGCAGCCTCGAGCGCAACGAGGGCGTCGTCTACGCGCAGCAGGTGGCGCGCGCCCGGGCCGCGGAGCGCCTGGCGGAGGCGGCCACGCGGATCCGGAAAAGCCTGGGCCTGTTCCCCGGGGGCGGTACCCGCGACCCGCTGGTGGCCGAGGTGCTGCGGATCCTGGAGCGGGAGCCGCCGTCGGAGCCCGACCAGTGGCTGGACCTCGAGCGCCTACTCGAGCAGACCCACGTGCTGTCCCACCTCTTCACGCGGTCGAAGAAGCGCGACGTCTACGAGCACTCGCCGGAGCGCAAGGGCGGCTGGGTCCACGTCCGGTGGACCGAGGAGGAGCACCGCGCCTACGCCATCCTGGCCGGCTTCGATCCGAGTACGCCGATCGAGCAGCAGGCCTTCGGCCTGGGCCGGATCCAGCGGGCTCGGCAGGCGGCGAGCTCGGTCCACGGAACGCTGCTCTACAAGCGCCAGGAGCACCTGATCGACTCCGAGGATGAGCTGAGCGACCTGGAGCTGGCGGAGAACGGCGACCCGGAGGAAGACGGGGACGGGATCCCGCGGATCCCGCTGCCGGCCCGGGACTGCAAGTACGAGAAGCTACGCGAAATCCTGGACAAGGTTCTGACCGAGGATCCTGCGCGCAAGGTGATCGTCTTCACCTTCTTCACCGGGACCTCCTCCTACCTAGCCGACCGGCTCAACGACGAGGGCATCCCAGCGCTGCGGATCGCCGGCGACGTGTCCAGCAACCCGCGCCGGCCGGACGACGACGTGCGCGGCAAGCTGATCCAGCGCTTCCGGGACGACCCGGGGGTCCGGGTTCTGGTCTCCACCGAGGTCGGCAGCGAGGGCCTCGACTTCCAGTTCTGCTCCTTCCTAGTCAACTACGACCTGCCGTGGAACCCGATGGTGGTGGAGCAGCGGATTGGCCGGATCGATCGCTTCGGGCAGAAGGCGCCGGTGCTGCATTTCTACTCCCTGGTGGTGGAGGACACGATCGAGGACCGGATCCTGCAGCGGCTGTACGACCGGATCGGCATCTTCGAGCGTTCGGTCGGGGACCTCGAGTCCATTCTCGGGGACGAGCTGGAGGGGATCCGCCGCGACTACTACTCCGGCCGCCTGTCTGCGCAGGAGCTTGAGCGCAAGGCGGAGGAGGCCGGCCGCGTCATCGAGCGCCGGGCCCGGGAGGCCCAGGAGCTGGAGGAGCGGGCGGCGGACCTGGTCGGGCACGAGGACTTCATCCGCGAGGAGATCCGCAAGGTGCGGCGGCTCGGGCGGTTCGTCACGGCGGCGCAGATCCGCTCGGTGCTGGTCGGCTTCCTTGAGACGCACCATCCGGAGCTGGTGCTCCAGGACGCGGGGGAGGACGTCTTCCGGCTGAAGCTGTCGAACCGGTTGCTCCAGGACATCGAGAGGGCCGCGGAGCCCGGCGAGCTCTGGTCGGTCGAGCTGCGCATGCGGGCCGCGGACGGCTACCTGCACCTGACCACTGACGGTGAAAAGGCCTACCACGACGAGCGGCTCGACCTGTTGAACACCGGCCACCCGCTGGTTCGGACTGCGGCGCGGTCCCTGGAGGGACTGCTCGAGGAGCCGGTGGCACGGGTGGGGGGCCTTCTCCTGCGGCGGGAGAATCTGGAGGATGACCTGGAGCCCGGGACCTACTTCCTCGCGGTCTTCGTGGTCGAGGTGCGCCGGGTGCAGGACCGGCGCTTCCTGGAGCCGATGGTCGTTGGACCCATGGGCGATCAGGTGCTCGACGGCGACGCCGCTGAGCGCATCCTCCACCTGTGCCTGGAGCACGGAGAGGAGCACCCGGAGCGGGATAGGCTGGCGCCGCTGCCAGAGGACTTCTGGCGTGCGCTACGTTCCGCTGCGCGGCGGCGGGTAATGGGCCGGAAGGAGCGCGAGGAACGCGAGAATCGCTCCCTGATCGAGCGGCGGCGGCAAAGGATCGAGGACGAGTTTCGCCGCAAGCTGGCCTCGGCCGAGCAGCGGCTGCGGACCGCGACGGTAGCGGGGCGCGATGAGCGGATCCTGATCGCCAACCGGGCCCAGATCGATCGGCTGGAAGCCGACCGTGTTCGCAAGCTGGCAGATCTGGAAGCCGGCCTCCAGCTCGAGGTCTCGCTCCAGGACCCGCCGACGGCATTTTGTATTGTGGAGGTGAGATGATGCTTTCCTGGTTGAAGAAGCTATTCGGTGGGAGCAGGGAAGAGCCTGGTCCTCTTCGAGAGATCGAGTCGCCGCCCGAGGCGGATCCCCGGGCCGAGCCGGAGGAGGCGCTTCGGGCCGCACCCCAATCCGCGCCGGCTGCGCCGATAATCATCGGCCTGGACTTCGGCACGTCCTCGACCAAGGTCGTATTCCGGCGACTGGGCGAACGGGTCGCCTGGGTGATGCCGTCCTTCGCACAGGGGAATGGCATGGCCTGGTTCTGTTCACCGGCGGTCGTGGAAGACGAACTCCCGTTGAAGCTCCACCTCCTCGACAGCGCGACCCAGCCTGGAGAATTCGGAGAGGTCGAGAGACAGGCGGTGGCCTACCTCGGATCGGTCATGCAGCACGCGGCCGAAACGGTGCGGCAGCACTACGGCTTGGAGTCCTTCCGCCCGATCGTCAACATCGGGGTCCCCGTGGCCTATTTCGGGGATCTGGCTGAACGGCAGTCCAAGTTCCGGAAGTACGAGGCGGTCGCCCAGGCCGCCCTGGCGACCTCGACGATGGGAGGTGGGTCGGGGTTGAGGCCTGGCCAATCGCCGGAGGAGCGCGATCGGATCATCGAACGGGGTTTGCGGTGTGGTCGCGGCTGCAAGGAGTCCGTGGCCGTCCTGCCGGAGTCCGTCGCGGCGCTGATCAGCCTCACTCGCGAGCCGACCGTCGAGCCGGGGATCTACACCATTGTCGATATCGGCGCCGGAACGACGGAGGTCTCCACCTCATTGTTCCACGTCTCCGGCGACGGCAGGAAGGTGTCATGCTACCAGGACTGCACGGAGCGGATCGGGATCCTGGACTACTCGGAGAATGGCGCGCCTGAGGACGAGGAGATCGCCCAGTCCCTTCTCCACCGCTGGTGGCGGCAGTTCGAGGTGAACTGGGAGAAGGCCAGGCGGAAGGACGCCGCTTCCCAAGTTGCCCTGGAGGCGTGGGCGCAGACGGTCGTCATGTTCACGGGCGGCGGCGGCTTCCATCCCGATGTGCGGGAGTCCTTCGCCGACCGGATCCAGGCCGACGCCGCTTGGTGCGGGACGATGGAGCTCCGGAACTACGAGCCTTCCCAGCAGGTGCTGAAACAGACCCGTGTCGCGGGCTCAGCTTCGCGGGACGGATTCCACCTCCTGGCCGTCGCCCACGGCCTGGCCTTCCACCGGCGCGCGTGGCCGGAGTGGTACCGGCCGGACGAGGTGGAACCCCTCGAGGGGCCGGAGCTGGCGAACATTCCTTACGATCCCCAGGCGGCTGGATACGAGGATTGAGAGGGCCGCAGGATCCAGGCGAACAGATTCCCGTGATTCCGGAGAGGGCTCACTTGTGGGGTGCCTGCCACCGCCCACTCCGGGTCGAACCCCAGGATGTTTTTGTGCTAGTGGTCGAACTCAGCGCATTAGCGGGTCAGCAGGGGCAGGGCGAGGGCGCCAGGCCGCTCGAACAAGGACTCAGCGGCCATCTGGTGTTGGCGGCTCGGGATGGCCTCCTCCTCGGTGGAATCCTGGTACTTGACGGGCAGATGGTGGGACTGCGTTCACTTCGCTCCGCCTGGGCCCCCAGGCAGTCCCCCTTGCAAGCCTGGCCTACGGGCCAGGACTCTCATAGACTCTTGCTCCGGCCTAGTGGAGGGGACCGTTCAATCGGCCAAAGTGTTGCCTGCTCCCTCTGGCTCCGAGATCAGGTGAAGGTGAGGGCCTGCCGCTCGGGAGAATCGTCGGAGGCCTCTCATTAACACCATGGATTCGAGCAAAATCCGTTCCGCGCTCTGGGAAGCCGCCAATATTCTCCGCGGCTCCGCCGTTGATCGCACCGATTGGAAGGGCTACATCCTTCCTCTGCTGTTCTTCAAGCGGATCAGCGACGTCTGGGATGAGGAGACGAGGGATGCCGCAGATACCTTTGGTGACGTCGATCCGAGCCAGTTCCCCGAGGTCCACCGCTTCCACCTCCCGGAAGGTTGCCATTGGCGAGACGTTCGGGGAACTTCGACCAATGTTGGTGCAGCCCTTCTTCGTGCCATGCGGGAGATCGAGAAGGCCAACCCTGACACGCTCTACCGCGTCTTCGGCACAGCCGACTGGGGGAACAAGGAGAAGTTCACGGACGAGCTCCTCAAGGATCTGCTCGAGGGGTTCTCGGCGATCCCGCTCGGCAACAAGGCGGTCAGCACCGACGTTCTCGGTGACGCCTACGAGTACTTGATCGGCAAGTTCGCGGACGTCACCCGCCGGAACAAGGCTGGCGAGTTCTACACGCCGCGCAGCGTGGTCCGGATGATGGTCGAGATCCTCGACCCGAAGGAGGGTGAGTCCATCTACGACCCGGCCTGTGGTACCGGAGGCATGCTCCTCGGCGCGATCGACCACGTCACGAAGAAGGGTGGCGACCCTCGAACCTTCTTCGGGAAGATCTACGGCCAGGAGAAGAACCTCACGACGTCCTCCATCGCGCGGATGAACCTCGTGCTGCACGGCATCGAGGACTTTCAGGTCGCACGTGAGGACACGCTACGCAGCCCGGCGTTCAGCGACACAAGCACGGGCGGCCTCTTGACCTTCGACTGTGTCATCGCCAATCCCCCGTTCTCTCTCAAGGAGTGGGGCCGCGAGATCTGGGAGAACGACCCCTGGGACCGGGTGCAGTACGGCATCCCGCCCGAGAGCTATGGCGACTACGCCTTTGTGCAGCACATGGTCGCGTCGATGGCCGCCACCGGCGACGGCCGCATGGCTGTTGTGCTTCCGCAGGGCGCCCTTTTCCGCAAGGCCGCCGAGGGCAAGATCCGCACAGCACTTCTCAAAGCCGACCTGATCGAGGCAGTCATCGGCCTCGCTCCGAACCTGTTCTACGGCACCCAGCTCGCCGGGTGCGTCGTCATCCTGCGACGCAAGAAGCCCACAGCGCGGAGGAAGAAGGTGCTCGTCATCGACGCGTCGAGCCTCTTCCGGAAGGGCCGTGCGCAGAACTTCCTCGAGCCCGAACACACCGACCAGATCGTTGGCTGGTACCGAACGTTCGAGGACGTCGAGGACCGGGCCAAGGTCGTCACCCTGGACGAGATCAAGAAGGAGGGCTGGACGCTCAACATCTCGCGCTACGTCCTTCCCCCCATCGGCGAGGACATCCCTCCGCTTCCCGAGGCCCTGGAGTCGTTCAAGGCAGCGCTCAAGGACGCCCGGGCGGCGGAAGAACATCTCCGTTCCGTGCTGACGGAAGGAGGTTGGCTCTCATGAGCGCCCACCTGTCTCAGAAGGAGCTCGAGTCCTACCTCTGGGGGGCCGCCACGCTGCTTCGTGGCCTCGTCGATGCGAGTGACTACAAGCAGTACATCTTCCCTCTGCTCTTCTTCAAGCGCCTCAGCGACGTCTGGGACGAGGACTACGGGCAGGCCTTCGAGGAGACCGGTGACGCCGACTACGCGCGCGCGACGGCCAACGACCGCTTCACGATCCCCGACGGAGCCCACTGGAAGGACGTCCGCACCGCGCCGAAGGATGTGGGCCGAGCGCTCCTGAACGCGTATCAGGCTATCGAGTCCGCCAATCCGCAGCGGCTCCAGGGCGTGTTCGGGAACGCCCCCTGGACTGACAAGGCCCAGATGCCCGATGCGACGCTCAAGAACCTGATCGAACACTTCTCCAAGCACACGCTCACCCTTGCGAACGTGCCCGAGGACGAGCTCGGCAACGGCTACGAATACCTGATCAAGCAGTTCGCCGATGACAGCGGCCACACGGCACAGGAGTTCTACACGAACCGCACGCTGGTCCACCTGATGGCCCAGATGCTCGAGCCGCAGCCGGGTGAGTCCATCTTCGACCCGACTGCCGGCACGGGGGGCATGCTCATCTCCTGCCTGGCCGAGGTGAAGCGGCGCGGCGGCGACACCCGCACGACCGGCCTCTACGGCCAGGAGCTCATCACGATCACCGCCGCCATCGCGCGGATGAACCTCGTGCTGCACGGCGTGTCCGACTTCCACATCGCCGCGGGCAACACCCTCAGCTCGCCCGCCTTCGTCGAAGGTGACCGCCTCCGCACCTTCGACGTGGTCCTCGCCAACCCGCCCTACTCGATCAAGAAGTGGAACCGCTCGGCCTGGGAAAGCGACCCGTGGGGCCGCAACTTCCTCGGTACGCCGCCCCAGGGACGAGCCGACTACGCGTTCTTCCAGCACATCCTGAGAAGCCTCGACCCGAAGACGGGGCGCTGCGCCGTCTTGTTCCCGCACGGTGTGCTGTTCCGCAACGAAGAGGCGGAGATGCGGCGCAAGCTCGTCGAGTCCGACCTGGTCGAGTGTGTCCTAGGTCTCGGCCCGGGGCTCTTCTACAACTCTCCCATGGAGGCGTGCGTGGTCGTCTGTCGGACCCGAAAGCCGAAGGCCCGCAAGGGCAAGGTCCTGTTCATCGACGCGGTCGGGGAGATCGCCCGCGAGCGTGCCCAGAGCTTCCTCCGGACGGAGCATCAGCAGCGGATCCTCGATGCCTACCAGGCGTTCGCGGACGAGCCGGGCTTCACTGCCGTCGTGTCGGTCGAGGATCTGCTTGAAAGACAGGGCAGCCTGTCGATCCCGCTCTACGTGAAGAGGGCGAAGCCCAACGTCACTGAGGGTGAGGAGACCACCATCGCAGAGGCCTGGGCCGTATTCGAGGGAGACGGACGGACGTTCTGGACGCAAATGGATGCACTCGTGGACATGCTCGACGGAGTCGTCGCTGAGGAGGTCGGGGATGCCTGAGATCTCAGCTTCGACCAAGCGAGCGGGCTGGACCACGGTGGCCTTCGGCGACGTCGTCCAGCTCTCGAAAGAACGGTCGCGCGACCCCGAGGCTGAAGGCTACGAGCGCTACATCGGCCTCGAGCACATCGACCCCGGTGAACTTCGGGTGCGACGGTGGGGAAACGTCGCCGATGGTGTGACGTTCACCAACGTGTTCCGTCCGGGACAGGTGCTCTTCGGGAAGCGGCGCGCCTACCAGCGCAAGGTCGCTGTTGCCGACTTCAGCGGCGTCTGCTCCGGCGACATCTACGTGCTCGAAGCCACGGGTAAAGCGCTCTTGCCGGAGCTGTTGCCGTTCATCTGCCAGACCGACGCATTCTTCGAGCACGCGGTCGGAACGTCTGCAGGATCGCTCTCGCCGCGCACGAACTGGAAGAGCCTCGCCAGCTTCGAGTTCGCCCTGCCGCCGATGGACGAGCAGCTCCGACTCACCACTGCGCTCACGGCGACGGACGCCGCGATCTATGCGCAAGAGGATCTGTCCGCCTCACTCTCGCGTCTTCTCGGAAGTCTCGCGGACAGCTTCCTGGAAGCGTGCACGGACCGCGGATTCGTTGGTGATGTAGTCACGTCGACCGCCTACGGTTCCTCGAAAAGGTCGGCTGGTGGGGATGTTGGGGTGCCGATTCTGGGCATCCCGAACGTCCGCCGTGGCCGTCTGGATCTCGAGTCGTTCAACAGAGTGATGTTGACGGACTCCGAGGTCGAACGATACAGCCTGTCCGAGGGGGATGTGCTTTTGGTGCGCACCAACGGTAACCCCCACTACGTTGGACGGTGCGTTGTGGTAGAGGGCCTGCCTCAGCCTTTCGTCTACGCGAGCTACCTGATTCGGCTTCGCGTTGACTCGTCGAAGATCATGCCGGCGTTCCTGAGCACGATTCTGAATGCCCCGTCAGTGCGGCGGGAACTTCGAGGAACCGTTCGGTCTAGCGCCGGGAACTACAACATCAACACAACCGAGATCAAGAAGCAGGCCATACCGCTGCCCACGCTTGAAGAGCAGGACGCCTTTCTCTCTCGGATCGCAGCCATCAGAGCCGCGCAGAATGGATGCGACCAACGCCTGGTTAGTCTTCGCGCGCTGAAGGCCGGGTTGCTGCGGGGGGAGAATCTATGACCTTCAACGAAGCCAACACCGTCGAGGCCTTCATCCGCGACCTCCTCTGCGGGGGGGGCACGCACCACACGGCTATCGGTCCCGGACTCGCTCGTCGGTCAGGCAAGATTTCGGGCCTCGGCTGGCAC
>CAYFLT010000125.1:7144-9774 GCA_964344055.1 uncultured Candidatus Nemicrothrix sp. | reverse complement strand
AGGTCTTCACCTGTTCAGGGACCCGTCACCAACCTCTCCGCCGAGTACAGCTAGTCGGGTGGGCGAACGGTGACGCCCGCCGCGATCATGACCGACTTGGCCTCGGCCACCGTGTGCTCGCCGAAGTGAAAGATGCTCGCGGCCAGCACCGCGTCGGCGCCGCCCTCGGTCACACCCTCGACGAGATGGCCGAGCACGCCCACTCCGCCGCTGGCGATGACGGGGATGTTCACCGCGTCGCTGACGGCGCTCGTGAGCTGGAGATCGAACCCGTCCTTGGTTCCATCCCGGTCCATCGAGGTCAACAGGATCTCCCCTGCGCCAAGGTCCGCCACCTCGGCCGCCCAGGCGAGCGCGTCCATGCCGGTCGGCGTCCGACCCCCGTGGGTGTAGACCTCGAATCCGCTGTCGGCGACCCCGCTCCGGCGCGCGTCGATCGCCACCACCGTGCATTGGGCGCCGAACTCCGCGCTGATCTCGGCCACCAGCTGAGGCCGGTCGACCGCGGCGGTGTTGACGCTGACCTTGTCGGCGCCGGCCATGAGTAGGCGGCGAGCATCGTCAACGGTCCGGATGCCACCGCCGATGGTGAACGGAATGAACACCTGCTCGGCGACGGCCCGCGCCATCTCGACGGTGGTGTCGCGCCGGTCCGAGGACGCCGTGATGTCCAGGAAGACGAGCTCGTCGGCCCCCTGGCGGTCGTAGAGGGCAGCGAGCTCCACCGGATCGCCCGCGTCGCGGATGTCGACGAAGTTGACGCCCTTCACCACCCGCCCGGCGTCCACATCGAGACACGGGATGACGCGGATCGCCCGTACGGTCACGATCGGCCTCTGAGTGCGGAGACCGCCGCGGCCACGTCGACACGACCTTCGTAGATCGCCTTGCCGACGATGGCACCCGCCAGGCAACGTCCGTCGGCCTCGAGCTGGGTGAGTGCGATCAGGTCGTCGAGGTTGCCGACCCCTCCCGATGCGATGACGTCGACCTCCGTCGCGGCCATCACTTCGGCGAGCCCGACCAGGTCCGGGCCGACCAGCGTGCCGTCGCGGGAGATGTCGGTAACCACGAACGCGTCCACGCCGGCATCGGCGAAGGAGCGGGCCACGTCGAGGACGGTGCGTCCGGAGCCGACGAGCCAGCCGTCGGTGGCGACCTCTCCCGACTTGGCATCGAGGCCGACGGCCACTCGGTGTTCGGCCGTCAACGCCCGAACGAGGTCGGGGTCCTTGAGTGCGGCGGTCCCGATGACCACTCGCTCGACCCCCGCCGTGAACAGTGCTTCGGCGGCTTCGATCGAGCGGACACCACCGCCGGTCTGAACCGGAACATCCACTGCGGAAGCGATCGCCTCCACCACCGGCCGGTTCTCCGGACTGCCGGTGCGGGCCGCATCCAGATCCACCACGTGGATCCAGCCGGCACCCGCCTCGGCGAAGGCGACTGCTTGGGCGACCGGATCGTCGCCGTAGACCGTCTCCTGGCCGTAGTCGCCCTGGTGGAGTCGGACGCATCGTCCGGCCCGGAGATCGATCGCGGGATAGAGCTCCATCAGGCCATCGCCTCTGCACCGACTTGCGCGGCCTCGACGAAGTTCTCGAGGATCGTGATGCCGTTGCGGCCGGACTTCTCCGGATGGAACTGGCAGGCCCACACGTTGTCACGGCCGACCGCCGCCACGAGATGGTCACCGTAGTCGCAGGTGGCGAGAACGTCCTCGCCGTCCTCGGCCGCGTACGAATGGACGAAGTACACCCACGGCTCGGCATCGAGGCCCGCGAACATCGGATGACCGGGATCCCGAGTCTCGATCACGTTCCACTGCATCTGCGGCCGCTTGACCGTGTGCGGCAGGAGATGGACGCCACGGTCGAACACGCCCAACCCCCTGCACTCGGGTGCTTCGTCGGACCCGGCGAAGAGGAGCTGCATTCCGATACAAATCCCGAAGAACGGGATTCCCCGCTCGATCCGCTCCAGCGCAACATCGGCCAGGCCGGAGGATCGAAGCGCCTCCATGCAGGGTGCGAAGGCACCGACGCCCGGGAGGACGACGCCCGCCGCCTCGGCGATGAGGCCCCGGTCCGCAGTCAGCCGCGCGTCGGCGCCGGCGTGGGCAAAGCCCTTGTGCGCTGAGTGGAGATTGCCGATCCCGTAGTCGAGGATCGCGATCAGCGGCGCGTCGACCGCTCCATCGCTCATGGTCAGAGCGTCCCCTTGGTGGACGGAACGCCGTCGCTCTCCACCCTGACTGCGTCACGCAGGCAGCGGGCCACGGCCTTGAACGCCGCCTCGATGATGTGATGGGTGTTCTTCCCTCGGTGGCCGACGATGTGCAGCGTGATACCGGAGGCCATCACGAACGCCCGCCAGAATTCCTCCATCAGCTGGGGATCGAATGGTGGATCGCCGAGAATCTTCTCCCCCGGAAAGTCGACCTCGTGGTGGAGGTACGGCCGGCCACTGAGGTCGAGCACCACCTCCACCGCCGCCTCGTCCAACGGCACTGTGATCGAGGCGAACCGGCGAACACCCCGCTTGTCGCCCCACGCCTGACGGAACGTGTCGCCGAGCGCGATGCCGACGTCTTCGACGGTGTGGTGGGCGTCGATCTCGAGGTCACCTTC
>CAYFLT010000125.1:0-7134 GCA_964344055.1 uncultured Candidatus Nemicrothrix sp. | reverse complement strand
GGCCGAGCTGATCGAGCATGTGGTCGAAGAAGGGAAGGCCGGTGCCGATTCGGTTGGTGCCGGCCCCGTCCAGGTCGACCGAGATCTCGATCGACGTCTCCTTGGTGGTTCGTTCGGTTGTGGCCACCCGGTTCATCGGGCCCCTCCGTGCGGGTTCTCGATGCTCATCCGAGGATCTCGGTGAGCGCGGTCAGAAAGCGGTCGTCTTCTTCCGGCGTACCGATCGTGACCCGCAGGCACCCCTCGAGGCGCGGCCACGAGGCGCAGTTCCGGACCAGCACGGAGCGGTTGCAGAGCTCCTGCCACACCGTGTCGCCGTCGACGGAACAGCACTAAGTTGGCGCCGGAGGGCCACACGTCCACGGACAGATCGGCCAGGCCCGACATCAGCCGACCCCGCTCCTCGACGAGATGGGCAACCCGTGCGTCCATGGCATCGCCGTGGTCGAGTGCGAGCGTGCCTGCGATCTGGGTCATCGCATCGAGGTGGTACGGCAAGACGACCTTCTCGAGCTCGGCGACGACCCATTCCGGCCCGACGAGATAGCCCAGCCGGGCCCCCGCCATCGCCCACGTCTTGGAGTAGGTGCGACTCACGACGAGGGGCACCTCGGGCCCGAGGAGGTCGAGCGCGGTGTGGTCGGCGAACTGACCGTACGCTTCGTCAACACAGAGGAGCCCGCCGATCTCTTCCACCATCGCCAAGACCGTCTCGATCACCTCGGGCGGGTCGACCACTCCGGTGGGGTTGTTGGGAGAACACAGGAAGGTGATAGCCGGTCGCTGGGTGGTCAGGACCCGTTCCACTTCGCGGAGATCCAGGGCGAAGTCGTCGCTCCGCTCGCCTTCCGCCACCCCCGTGCCGGTGATCCGGCTGAGATGGCCGTGCAGGGCGTAGGTGGGCTCGAACACCGCGGCAGTGCGCCCCGGCCCGCCGTAGGTCAACAGGAGCGTCTGCAACACCTCGTTGGACCCGTTGGCCGCGAAGACCTGCTCGGGACCGACGCCGTGACGCCTGCCGATGGCGGATCGCAGCCCGATGGCCGCCCGGTCCGGGTAGCGATGCCACACCACAGCCGAGATGGCGTCGGCGACGGCCGCCGTGAACTCGGCCGGCGGCGGTTCTGGACTCTCGTTGGTGTTGAGTCGGACCTCGACGTCGATCTGGGGCGAGTGGTAGCCCGCCATCAGGGCGATCGACTCGCGGGGAGCGGGTCGATCATGCATCGGAGCCCCCGGCCGGGTTCGGGTCCGGTTCGCGCGGACCGGCCGTGAGCCCGGCCCGGCGACGCAGACGGATCGATTCGGCGTGGGCATCGAGCCCTTCGGCCTCGGCGAGCGACACCACGTGATCCCCCATGGCCTCGAAGCCCACCTCCTCGACGGTGACGACGTGGAGGTCCTTCATGAAGTCGTGGACCGTCAGGGCACTGGCGAAGCGGGCGGTGCCATTGGTGGGCAGGACATGGCTCGGACCGGCCACGTAGTCACCGAGCGACGCCGGCGCGTGCGTGCCGCAGAAGATGGCCCCGGCATGCTTCACGAGCGGCAGGAGGGACTCCGGGTCGGCGGTCTGGAGTTCCAGGTGCTCCGGTGCGATGAAGTTCGCGACCTCGATCGCCTGTCGAGGTGAGTCGCAGACCACGACATGGCCGGACTTGTCGAGGGTTGCCTCGATCTCGGCCCTCCGAGGTGCCTCCGCCACGAGGCGAGTGATCGCATCAGCCACCGCATCGGCGACCTCGACGTCCCACGTCACGAACCAGGCGAGACCGTCCGGGCCGTGCTCGGCTTGCAGGATCACGTCGATCGCCGCGAAGTCCGGAGGGGCGGTGCCGTCGCCGATCACGACGACCTCGGACGGTCCGGCGAACGAGGACGGCACTCCCACGAGGCCCGCCACTTCCTGTTTGGCCAAGGCGACGTAGACGTTGCCGGGCCCGACGATGACGTCGACCGGACGGATCGACTCGGTGCCGTAGGCGACGGCACCGATCGCCTGGGCGCCGCCGACCGGTATCACCTCGTCGACACCGGCCACCGCAGCCGCCGCGAGAGTGACGTCGGGGACCCGGCCGTCGGGTCCGGGAGGCACACACACGACGACCTCCTCGACGCCGGCCACTCGCGCCGGTACCGCGGTCATCAACACCGTCGAGGGGTACACGGCCCGGCCGCCCGGCACGTAACAGCCGGCCCGTTCGACGGGCCGGTGCAGCCCCCTGATGGTGACGCCGGCGCGTTCCACGACGACATCGGAGGGCAACTGTGCGCGGTGGTACTGCTCGATGGAGTCCGTGGCGGTCACCAGCGCCTCGAGGACCGAGGGGTCCGTCCGGGCCTTCGCTGCGTCGAGCTCCGCACGCGGCACGCTCAGTGAATCGAGCTCGACTCCGTCGAAGCGACGGGTGAACTCGCGGACCGCAGAATCCCCGTTGTCGCGCACGGCTCGGAGGATCTCTCGAACGGCCTCGACGGGACCGTCGGCCGGGGTGGCCGGCCGGGGCAGGAGATCGGCGAAGTCACCGGTGGCCCCTCGAAGGTCGATGCGGCGAAGCACCCGGACACGCTACCGGTGTGGACTCCCCCATCCCGCGGGTTTCGGGGCAGACTGCGGCATGGACTCCGACGCTGCCGAGCTCTCCTCGATCACCACGGTCATCGCCGATCTCGCCCATCGAGTCAGTGCGGTGGCCGAACGGCGATCGGGGGACCCGGAGGATCCGGTGATCGGTCGGCTCCACGAGATCGAGCGTTCCCTCGTCACCGTCGAGCGCCGCTTGCACGACGTCGGGCGATCGCTCGACTGACCACCACGGCGCACGCCAGACCGAGCAGGGCGGTCCCCCACCGGATCGGCTCGGCCCCGAGCCAGCCGGCGAGGCTGCCGCCGACCAGGACCGCCACCACGACGCCGGGGACGATGCCGATCCCCGTCCCGATGAGGAATGGCCGTACTCGCACGGAGCTGACGCCGAGGAGCCAGTCGGCCGGCGTCAGCTGACCGGTGAGCACCCTGAGCACGATGACCTCCCGCACCCCGCCGGCCTCGATACGCGCATCCCAGCGGTGCAGCGTCGGCGGTAGATGCCGCTGCGCCCAGTCGTGAGCGAGCCAACGGGCGAAGCCGAAGGCGATGGTGCTGGCGCCCATGTTGCCGATCCAGCTCAACGAGATGGCCAGCACCGGGTTCCAGATCACGGCGGCGGGGACCATGAAGAACACGCCGGGCACACCCAGCGGCTGGATCAGCCACATTGCTGCGACGAAGACCAGAGGGCCGAGCAACCCCCGGTCGACCAGGAAGGCCTCCACCCGGTCGGCGTCGCGGACGAGGTCCCATCCCCCGACCATCACTGCCGCCGAAACCCCGACGACTACCGCCGCGAACACGATCGCGCGAATCCTGCTCATCACCCATGTCCGCCCCGGTTGGCCAGCGGATGATCGGGCCGAGGTCGCCGCGGGAAGACCCTGTGGAAAAGAAGTGCGGCCACCCTCGGGCACGAGGGTGGCCGCAGGCGACACAGGGCGGCGGATCCCTCGTGTCGCCGATTGTGGTCGAGCGGCGGGTGCTCGACCAGGACCGCAGTATAACTCGTTTCCTTCTCCAACGACAGCACCCTCGGAACATCTTTTTGGCCAAAGTGGCGAACCGCGACCACCAACGGTGACGAAGGTCCCCACCTGCGGTGGCCGTTCGGGGCTTTCGTCATCGAATCGTCGTCACGGAGTAAGCAGTCCGCAACAGCCCGCGGTCACACCCGACTCGACGGACAGAAGTCGTTCAGCACACATTCCTCACAACGGGGACGGCGAGCGATACAGACCCGGCGGCCGTGCAGGATCATCCGCAGGCTGAACTCCCCGCGTTCCATGGCCGGCACCATCGGGTTCAGCTCGAGCTCGATCTTCACCGCATCGGTCTCCTCGGTGATGCCGAGCAGGTTGGACAATCGGGTGACATGGGTGTCGACCGGAAGCCCCGGCTCACCGAGTGCCACACTCCGCACCACGTTGGCGGTCTTGCGGCCGACGCCGGGAAGCCGGACGAGGTCCTTCATCGCGTGCGGGACCTGCCCGTCGTACTCCTCGACCAGCAGCCGGGCCATTCCGACCAGGCTCTTGGACTTCTGGCGGAACAGGCCGATCGTGTCCACATACGGTTCGACCTCTTCGGGTTCCACCTCGGCCAGCGACCACGGGTCGGGGAAGCGGGCAAAGAGTGCCGGCGTCGCCTTGTTCACGCCGACGTCGGTGGCCTGCGCCGACAGGATCGTCGCCGCGAGCAACTGGAAAGCACTCTCGTGATCGAGTTCGCACTCGGCAGCGGGGTACTCCAGCGCGAGTCGTTCGTGGGTGACGCGGGCGCGTCCCTTCGGGGATCGAGGCTTGGCCATGGCGGGAGACTAGTGCTGTGGCCCGCACCTCCTGCGAAGCTGCGGTGTCGGCCACCAGTAGGGTGTCGCCATGTCCGTGATCGTGGAAGGGCCACTCGAGGGTGAGTTCCGCTGGCGTCTGATCGTTCCCGAGGATGGCGCATCGGACGACCTCGATGCCCAGCTCGCCGATGCCGTCGCGAGCCACGTCGGTGCGCTCCAACTCTGGATCCGGGAGGTCGACGCGACCTCCGATTCCGTCGCCCTCGGGCTCGGGTTCGAGCCCTATCGCGATCTCTGGCAGTTGCGCTGTCCGCTTCCTGCCGCACCCTCCACGGTGCCCACCCGCGGGTTCACCGACGACGACCTCATCGACTTCGTCCGTCTCAACAACCGGGCTTTCTCCTGGCATCCCGAACAGGGCGGACTCACCGTCGAAGCCGTCCGCGCCACCATGCAGGAGCCATGGTTCGATCCGGACGGATTCCGCCTCTACCGCGAGCGGGGTGAGTTGGTGGGCTTCTGCTGGACCAAGATCCACGCCGATCACAACCCACCGCTGGGTGAGATCTATGTGATCGCCATCGATCCCGACCACCATGGGCAGGGTCTCGGCAAGCCCATGACGCTGGCCGGCCTCGACTGGCTCGCGTCCCAGGGTCTCGCCACCGGGATGCTGTATGTCGAATCCGACAACGATCCCGCCAACGCCACCTACGCGGCGATCGGGTTCACCCGTCATCACACCGACCGCGCGTACCGGCTCGATCGACCGTGAGCACCCCGGCGCCGGTCCTGCGCTTCGACCCGTCCCGCGAGGAGCTGGCGCTTCTCCTGGAAGGTGAGCCCCGCTACCGCCTCGATCAGCTTTGGACCGGGCTCCATGAGCGGGGCGACGAGATCGACGACCTCACCAACCTCCCGAAGGCACTGCGGGCCCGGCTCGATGCCGAACTGCCGCTGGCGCTCTCGCCGGACGGCGCGACCGTGCTGCTCGGCGGCGGCCCGAGTCGGTGAGGGACGACGGCGAGACGGTGAAATGGCTGTGGCGCCTCCATGACGGTCACCACATCGAGACCGTGCTGATGCACTACGACGATCGCACGACCGTCTGTGTGTCGTCGCAGGCCGGGTGTGCCATGGCGTGTGGATTCTGCGCCACCGGCCAGGGCGGATTCGACCGCCACCTCTCGGTCGGCGAGATCGTCGAGCAAGTAGTCCGGGCCCGGCGGACATCGGCGCCGCGACGGGTCTCCAACATCGTCTTCATGGGCATGGGCGAGCCCTTCGCCAACTACGACCGCACATGGGCGGCCGTCGAGCGCATCAACACCGACCTCGGCATCGGCGCCCGCCACATCACGATCAGCACTGTCGGCATCGTCCCCGGGATAGATCGTCTGGCCGAGGAGGCGTTGCCGGTGAATCTCGCCGTGTCCCTCCACGCCGCCAACGACGAGTTGCGGGACCATCTGGTGCCGATCAACCGCCGCTACCCCCTGGGAGCGCTCGAGGCCGCCTGTGGGCGCTACCTGGACGCCAAGAATCGCCGTCTGTCGTTCGAATGGGCACTGATCGACGGGGTCAACGACGGCTCCCGCGACGCCGAGGAGCTCGCCGCCATGGCTCGTCGCCTCAGAGCGCACATCAACCTCATCCCGCTGAACCCGACTCCCGGCTACCCCACCCGGGGTACGCCGCTCGCGGGGGTCTACGCCTTCCGGGACCACCTCGTGGAGCGTGGCGCGAACGCCACCGTCCGTCGCACCCGCGGCACCGAGATCGATGCCGCATGCGGCCAGCTCCGCGCCGGCCGCACCGCCGTCGCCCCGCCCCGCCGCCGCTGACCCGACCCGACCACCCGAACCTGACAGGGTTTTGGTGTCAGGTACCGAAACCCTGTCAGGTTGAAGGGGCGCGGAAACCTCCATACTGGTGGAATGACTGAACAGCTCTGGGTGAACCCCCGCCAGCCCCAGACCCTCTACCTCGCCCAGGTCCTGATGTACATCCGGGGCGTCCTCGCGATCCTGTTCGGCGCCCTCTTCGCCATCGGACGCCTCTCCATCTTCGGTAGCGAGCTGCTGGGTGGCGCCTGGGTGTTGCTGATCACGGTCGGGCTCATCGCCGGCGCCTACGGGATCGCCAACGAGCAACGCTGGGGCTACCAGCTGGGGCTCGCCGCCGCCCTCGGCGCCCTCCTGTTTCCCGCGCTGCGGCTGTTCCGGGCCGACATCAGCGGAGCCCTCTCGGACCCGATCGGCTTGATGTTCGACATCGCGCTGGTCGCGCTCCTCCTGCACCCGATGAGCAAGGAATACCAGAAGATCTGGTTCCGGTGACCGGCGGCGACTCGCCGATCCTCGACGACGGGGTCACCCTCGACCCTGACCAGCTCCCGACCGGCGACGCCAAGCGTCATCAGGTGCGCTCCCTCTTCGACTCGATCGCGCCTCGCTACGACCTGGTGAACCGGGTCATGACCTTCGGGCTCGATGTGCGCTGGCGGCGAGCCGCCCTCGCCGCGCTCGAGGCGCCCGGCGGCTCCGTCGTCATCGACCTCGCCTGCGGCACCGGGGACTTCTGCCGCGAGCTGCACGGGCGCGGCATGGTACCGATCGGCCTCGATCTGTCGATGGGCATGCTGGCGGCCGCTCGCACCGACGCCACCCTGCTCCATGCCGACATCCTCCAGATGCCGCTCGGCGATGCCAGCGTCGATGCGGCCACCTGCGGGTTCGCACTGCGCAACCTG
>CAYFLT010000124.1:0-9818 GCA_964344055.1 uncultured Candidatus Nemicrothrix sp. | reverse complement strand
CACCGCACCACCCACTACGGCCGCTCCCCCAGCCCCGTCGACCCCACCGGTCGCCCCGACTCCGACCACACCACCGACCACGACGCTTCCGCCCCTCGCCCCGCCGAGCATCGCCGCGGCTCGGGTGGTGACCCTGTTGGAGATGGTGGAGCTGGTCGGCACCTGACCCACGGGCGCACAAATGACCGAAGCCGTGATCTCCACGGAGGCGCTCAGCCGCTCCTTCGACGGACGACTCGCGCTGGACGGCCTCGATCTCGAGGTCGAGGCAGGCGAGGTGCTCGCCCTTCTCGGTCCGAACGGGGCGGGCAAGACCACCACGGTCCGCCTGCTCAACGGGGTCCTCACCCCTGACCGCGGGCGCGCGACGGTCCTCGGCCTCGATCCCGTGACCCAGGGTGACGAGGTCCGGCGGCGGACCGGTGTGCTGACCGAGAACGCGGGACTCGACGATCGGCTCACCGCGCGGGAGAACCTCGAGTTCGCGGCACGGGTCCGTGGGTTCGAGCCCGAGGCGGCTCGGAGCCGGGTCGACGAACAGCTCCGGCGGTTCGGCATGCAGGAGGAGGCCGACCTTCGCACCGCCGGCTTCTCCACCGGCCAACGCAAACGCCTCGCACTCGCCCGCGCGCTGCTCCACGACCCGGAGATCCTCTTCCTCGACGAGCCGACGTCCGGTCTCGATCCGACGGCCACCCGGGAGGTCACCGACCTCATCGGTGTACTCGCGCGCGAACACGGCCGGACGGTGGTCCTGGCCACTCACTTCCTCGGCGAGGCGGGCCGGATCGCCGATCGGATGGCCGTCCTCGACCGCGGCCATCTGCGAGCCATCGGTCGACCCGACGACCTGGCAGCCGAACTCTGGGACGGCATCCCCGCCGACGTCGACCTCGGCCGGCCCGCGACCTCGGCCGTGTTGGCGATCATCGCCGAGGTCGAAGGTGTGCTGCACCACGAAGCACGGGCCACCGGTGCCACGATCAACGTCCGCAGCCGCGACACGTTCGCACGGGTCCTGCGGGCGCTGGCTGTCCACGAAGTGGACGTCTACGGCGCCAACCTCCGCCGAGCGTCGATGGAAGACGTCTACTTCGCGATCGAACGCTCGTTCACCACCCAGCCGGAGCCGGTGTCATGACCGGTGACAGGTTGCCGCCGAACTGGCCGGTCGTCTGGTCCGTCGTCCGCCGCGACCTCCTCGCCGTCCGCCGCAGCAAGGCGGTGGTGGTTCCGATGATGCTCGTTCCGACCCTGTTGATGATCGTGCTTCCGCTCGTCATCGGCCTGGCGGCGCGACGGGCCACCAACCCGAACAATCGCATCGGGTTGCTCGATGCGGTGCCCGACCGCCTGGCCGAGCCGATCGCCTCACTGCCTCCCGAGGAGCAGCTCCTCACCCTCGTTCTCGGGTTCCTGCTCGCGCCGCTGTTCCTGATCGTGCCGCTGATGGTCTCGGCGGTGATTGCCGCCGATGCTTTCGCCGGCGAGAAGGAGCGGCGGACGATGGAGACCCTCCTTCACCTCCCGATCGCCGACCGGGATCTCTTCCTGGCCAAGCTGCTCACGGGCATGCTTCCCGCGCTCGCGGTCTCCTGGGGTGGGTTCGCGGCGTTCACCGTGGTGGCGAACGCGGTGTCGTGGTCCTACGTCGACGGGCTGATCGTGCCGAACCGGCTGTGGATGGTCATGATCTTCTGGGTCGCGCCGGCGGTGGCACTGCTCGGGCTCGGTGTGATGGTCCGAGTTTCGGCGCGCTGCGCCACGAGTCAGGAGGCGAACCAGCTCGGCGGCGCTGTGATCCTGCCGTTGATCTTCTTGGCAGTCGGCCAATCGACCGGGCTGCTGCTGGTCGACATCACAGTCGGCCTCACGATCGGCGCGGTGGTCTGGCTGGCGGCCGGCTTCCTCGTGTGGCGGGGCGCCAGGCGATTCACGAGAGACCGACTCGCCGCCACGACCTGAGGCGAGTTGTTTCGGGTGCCTGGCACCAGCGAAACAACCTTTTGGGATCCCCGCGAGCCGCATGGCGCGCCGAAGGCAGCCGAAAGGCGAGCCAGAGAGTCAGCGCGCGAGGAGGAAGAACTGGAGGGCGGCGGCGCCGAGGATCATCGCGAGGAGGACGGCGATGACGATGGTGGTGCCTGCTCTCATGTCTGTCCGTTCCGGCGGCCGAGTTCGACGGGGGTGGTGACCCCAGGCCGGTCGCCTTCGTCGAGGGCCCGCAGTTTGACCTCGATGCCTTCACCCAACTGCAGTTCGGCGGCCGCCGAACCACGGGCGACGGCCACCGAGAGCAGGCCGCTGGAGTCGACCAGTACCCCGATCCGCCCGGTGGGGATCTCCTCGTAGGCGTCGACTCGCAAACCGACCCGTTCTTCGCCGTCGATCGCGATGATCAATTGGGATCCGAACAGGTCGATCTCACCCGGGTCGACGTTGAGCTGGCAGTTGCCGAAGTGATCGACCCAGAGGACCTCACACGACATCACGCCGTCCTCGAAGTGCGAGATGGGCAGAACGCCCGGCATCAGCCCGGCCGGGTCGATCTCGGTACCGAGGTCGGAGATGGGTACGCCGTTGCAGAGATGGGCGGCGGCGGGAGCGAACACATCGCGGCCGTCGAAAGTCGAGCCACCCCCGGGCTCGATCCTGTATTCGAGGTTGCTGAGTTCGAAGGCCCTCGTCGCCCCACCGACGAGTCCGACCGCGGGGGCGAGGAGGCCGTTGTCCGGGCCGATCAGCACCGACATGCCGTCGCCGACCTCGAGTGCGACCGGCCGCCGCGCGGTACCGACTCCGGGGTCGACGACCGCCACGACCACTCCGGGATTGAGGTAGTTGGCCGCTCGGGCGAGAGCCAGGCCCCCCGCCCGCACATCGTGGCGAGCAATTCCGTGGGTGACGTCGACGACGGCGACATGGGGCGCGATCGAGCGGATGACGGAGTGGACGACCCCGACGAACTCGTCGACGTGACCGAAGTCCGAGAGGAACGAGATGGTGTCGTAACGTCGGCTCACGGGCGTGACGCTATCCACCGAGCTCGCGGGATCGATCGGTGGCCGCTTTCACGACGCGGGCGACCAGACCCATGAAATCCGCGTCCGCGAACACCTCGAGCCCCGCCTGGGTGGTGCCGCCCGGCGAGGTGACGTTCCGGCGAAGCACGGCGGGATCCTCGCCGCTCTCGCTGAGGAGGGCGGCGGCCCCCAGCAGGGTCTGGCGGGTGAGCGCATCGGCGATGTCGCGGCTCAGCCCCTGGGCGATCCCCGCCGCGGTCAGCGCTTCGGCGAGATGGAAGACGTAGGCGGGGCCCGAACCCGACACGCCGGTGACCGCATCGAGATCGGCTTCGTCGACGGTGGCGACAGTGCCGACCGCCGACAGGATTCCGGCCGCCCACTCGAGGTCTTCATCTCCCGCATCGGAGCCCGGGGAGATCGCCGCCGCTCCTCGACCGACGAGGGCCGGAGTGTTGGGCATGCAGCGGACGACCGCGGTGCCGTCGGGGAGGCCCTCTTCGATCGCGCTGGTCCGTACGCCGGCCGCGATCGACAGCACCCGCGGGACGCCAACGGCCGCGAGACCCGGGAGCACCGCGGCCACGATGTTGGGCTTCACCGCGATGACGGCATCGACCCCGTCGACAGGTGTCTCGCCGACCGACAGGTCGGGATGGGCTGCCCGTAGGGCTGCTCGTCGCTCCGGGGCCGGCTCCACCACGTGGATCTCGTCGGCTTCGGCCCAACCGCGCTCCACGAGCCCGCCGAGCAGGGCCTCGGCCATCTTTCCGCCACCGATCATCTGGAGCTTCATCACGGCAGGCACCGTATCCGGTGACTCATGCCCGGCGGAGGGCCGGACTCACACTTCCCCGAGCGAGCTGCCCTCCGCCAGGCGAAAATGAATCTACATGAAATGATCTGAAAATCAACTCAGCTATCGAATCGGGACTCGAAGCCGATTCGCAGTGCAGGCCGGAAGATGAGCTCGACGGCAGCCCACATGGAGCCGAGGATGCGATCGACCTCGGCCTCGGTGACGGCGCCGACCGGAAGCGAACCGGCGAGGTACACCGCGTCTTCGTCCCCGATCTCCAACCCGATGCCGGTGAGCTTCTGATTGCGCCGTAGCAGGTGCTCGAAGAACCGGGCGTGGTTCTCTTCGGGGGCCGGTATCAGGTAGGTCTCGAACCGAAGGGTCCGCTGTCGGAGCGTGAACCAAATTGTCCACACGTCCTTCTCCTCACCCCGGACCCGGATGAACCAGCGCCGCTCGTCACCCGGATCCCGTTCGACTGCCTCGATCGCGGGATTGTCGGCGGCTTCGGCCGCGAGCCACTCGTCCATCCGTCGCTCGAGCCGGGCGAGCTCCTCTGGTGTGGCGGGAGGCGACTCCACCGAAGTCAGGCCAGACAGTCGACCGGCGTACGTGCCGAGAGATCGTCGTAGACCCTGCGGAGTCGCGCGGCCATCGACGTCCAGGTGTACGCGGTGGCCGCCTCCGCAGCCCGACCGGACAGGCGGTCGGCCAGTACCGGGTCGTCGAGGATGCGCCGGACGGCCGCGGCGTAGTCCCCCGGATCCCGGCCACTCACTCGCAGGCCGGTGCGACCATGGTCCACGAGCGTGCGGAGCCCACCGACGTCAGACGCCACCACCGGTGTGCCACAGGCGGCCGCTTCGAGCGCGACGAGCCCGAACGACTCCGAACGGGATGGTACGAGGCAGATGTCGGCGGCACGGTAGTAGGTCGACAGCACGTGGTGGGGCTGCGGTGGCACCATCGTGACCCGATCGCCCAGGCCGCGGTCAGCGATGAGCTTCTCGATTCGCTGCACTTCGTGGTCACCCTCGAGCCCCGAAGACCCGCCGACGATGACCAGGCGGGCATCGGCTCGACCGAGTCGATCGAGCGCCTCGACCGCGACGTCGACCCCCTTCAGCGGCTGGATGCGCCCGACGAACAACAGGACGGGTTCCGCGCCGAGACCGAGGGCCTGGCGAGCACCGCGACGCGATCCCGGCGAGAAGAAGGCGTGGTCCACGCCCGGCGGAACGATCTCGATCCGCTCGGGGTCGGCGCCGTAGTGGCTCACCAGTTCGTGGAGCTCGGTGACCGAGTTGGCGGTGATGACATCGGAGCACGCAACCACCTGGGCCTCCGCCTCCACACGGGCCTCTGGCTCGGGGTCGCCGGTTTCGGCCTTGACCCTCGCGAGGGTGTGGAAGGTGGACACCAGCGGTAGATCGAGTTCGTGCTTGAGCATGTGGCCGGCCACCCCGCTCAACCAGTAGTTGGCGTGGATGACGTCGACCGGTTCGGTGGCGAGGTGTTGACGGACGCCGTCGGTGAAGTCGTCGACGATGCCCGGCAGCTCCTCCTTCGCGAGACCGATCGGCCCGGCGTCGACATGGATTACGCGGAAGCCCGGCTCCACGTCGACCACGGTGGGAAGCTCTTGGGCCCAGCGGCGCACGAAGACGGTGCAGTCGGTGCCGGCGTGGGCGAGTGAGGACACGAGCTCGCGCACGTAGACGTTCATGCCTCCGGCATCACCCCCGCCCGGCTGTACGAGAGGAGACGTGTGGAGCGAGAGTACGGCCGCCCGGTTCACCGTCTGATCCAACCGGATCGGCCCCGCCCGCATTCCCTGGAGCCGAAGAAGCTCGCCGACACGACGATCAGCCGCCTGCGGTCGGCGACTCACCGGCCGCGATCCGGCGAGCCAGCTCGTCGTTCAGCGAATCGATGGTGGCGTGAAGTGCTCGGCGTGACGTCGACAGATCGTCCTCGAAGCGTCGCAGGGCGATCACCGCCGCGGACAGTTCGTCGTCACCGAGCTCCGCGATGGCGGTGATGACGGTGGGGCCGACCACGGCGTCGAGTGCTTCGGTGAGTGGTGCCACGATGTGTTCCGGGGGATCGAGCTCTTGCTCGACCCGTCCGGAGCCGGGCCCGCTCAGGCCGTCACTCAGGAGCTCCGGGAGGCGATCGACCAAGTCTCCGAGATCGCCACCCCCACCGGCCTCGCGACGCGACGTCTCGGCGGCGAGCAAATCGAGACGTCCCTGGGCGAGCCGGCGGACGTAGGACACGCCGTTTTCGAGATCGGTGCACTCGGCTCGCATGGCCCGGACCTCGTCGGTGGGCTGGTCGACGAGCCCGGCGAGGAAGCCGGGCTGGAGCACGCGTTGGAGTTCAGGGATCATCGATCTCTCTCGGCTACGGCGGGACCGCCGAATGAACGGGCCCGCCCGGTGAACGGAGCAAGGTTACCGTCCGCCGGCTCAGCCACCCGAAACAGGCGGGAGGACCGCGACTTCATCGTCTTCACCGACGGCGTCGTCCGGGCCCACCGGTTCACCGTTGCACCAGATCCGGCAGGTCTCCAACTGTCCCCCGAACACCGGGCCGTAGCGTTCCGAAGCTGCCGCCAGCACCTCGGCAACCGTGGTGCCCGGGACCGTGTCCGAGCCGACGCCCGCCGCCTCGCGGGCCGACGCGAAGAGACGGAGCCGAGCCATGCGCCCCACCGTATCGGCAACCTTCCGAAGACCACCGAGGGTGCCGAATCCCGCTACTTCGAGCATCCCCGGGCCTGTCACACCCCGCCAGTACGGTCAGCCCCGCGATGCTCAATCTCCTCCTCGCCCGGCACGGGCAGTCCGAATGGAACGCACTCGGTCGATGGCAAGGTCAGGCCGACCCGCCCCTGTCGGAGCTCGGCCGCGCCCAGGCCCACGGTGCCGCCCACCGAGCCGGGGCATTCGACGCGATCTTCGCCAGCGACCTCGAGCGATCCCTGCACACCGCCACGATCATCAGTGAGTTCACCGGGATCGGACCCGTCCTCGTCGACCCTCGGCTGAAGGAGCGCAACGCCGGCGCCTACCAGGGACTCACCCGCGAGGAGATCGACATCCAGTACCCCGGCCAGCTCGAGGCCCGAATCGATCCGCCCGGCTGGGAGTCCACCGAGCAACTGCTCGCACGGGCGCTCGACGCACTTGCGGCGATCCTCCAGCACACGGCCGGCACCGGCGACATCCTGGCGGTCACCCACGGCGGGGTGATCTACGCCCTCGAAGGCCACCTGGGGCTTCCTCACGAGCGGATCGACAACCTCGCCGGCCGCTGGCTGCATCACACCGGTGATGACTGGCGCCTCGGCGAACGGATCCGGCTCGCTCCCGACGACGTCATCGTCGAGACACAGGACATCTTGTGATGTCCGTGGACGAGAGCGACATCTTGTGATGTCCGTGGACGAGAGGGACATCTTGTGATGTCCGTGGACGAGAGGGACATCTTGTGATGTCCGAATCGCTTCCGCACCCGGAGCACGACCCCACGCATCCGGCGGTGGCGGTGGCGGCGCGTCGCATGTCGACTCGCTATCCGGTCGAGGTCATCCGAAGTGACCGCCGCAACAAGACCGTTTCGGCCCGCATCGTCGAGGGTGTGATTCGGGTGCGGATCCCCTCGTGGATGTCCGCTGCGGATGAACAGGAGTTCGTCACCAACATCGTCGAACGGATCGAGCGGGAACGGCGCTCCGATGCCATCGATCTCGAGTCACGGGCGGGCCGTCTGGCCGACGAGTTCGCCCTTCCCCACCCCACCTCGATCGGATGGTCGAAGGTGCAGCGGCAACGCTGGGGATCGTGCACCACCCAGTCGGGCGACATCCGCATCTCCGATCGACTGGTCGACGTACCGCCGTGGGTGCTCGATCACGTGATCATCCACGAACTCGCCCATCTGGTGGTTCCGCACCATGGCCCGGAGTTCGACGAGATCGTGGCCCGGAACCCCCTGGCCGAGCGGGCCACCGGCTACCTCATGGCCGTGAACGACCGGCCGCGCTGAGGCCTCCGCCGGATCGGATCGCCGACCGCTCACGCCGGAATCGGGCCAGACGACCCAGATGGCAACGGGATCCCGATGACCTCTGGCACTTCGCCTCGGGTCGGCTGCCTCATCCCGGTCAAGTGTCAGCCCACTGACACCGTATGTCGCCTCAGGACAGCAGAAACGAGGCATCGATCCGGCTGGTTGTACCTGGTCGCCTGACCAGCCGGGGAGCCAGTGGCGAAACCGACGTGCTCTGGGAGCTGCGATCGCGCGTGCGGTCGCTTCGCATGGAGGCGAAAGACTTGAGAAGGCATACACCCCGCCAACCGAGGACCGGATGGTCACCCTCGTGTGGCGCCACCTGGAGACAGGAAGAGCCGGTGGCGAGTTCCGTCGCCGAATCACCGCGCCGAGCCGGTGGATCGGGCGCGGGGCCGTTGATCCCGCGTCATCGGGTCGATCAGCTCCGGGACCGCCAGCGCACCCAGCGCCGACGGGTCTCGATCGCGAGCATCACGGTGATCGCCTTGCTGGCGGCATTCCTGGTCGGGCCGGCATCGGCCGCCAAGGGTGGCAAGTCCGGCCGCGGATCGAAGAAGAACCGCGACACCACGACGCTCGTCGTCGAGTCCACCACGACCACCACGACCACCACCACGACGACAACGACCGTTGCGCCGGTGGCGGCCATGGCCGACGCTGACGACGACCTCTGGGGGCTCACCTACGACAGCAACGGCAACCCCGACGTCACCTACTTCGGTTCCGCTGAACACGGCTACGGATCGATGTGGAGCGTGGTGGACCAGATCAACGCTCGCGAACTGTGGGAGGTGGGCATCACCGGCCACGGCATCGACGTGGCCGTGATCGACACCGGTGTGGCTCCCGTACCGGCACTCACCGGCGCCGACAAGGTCGTGGCCATGGTCGATCTCTCCTTCGAGGCCGGCGTGCCAGAGGCCGTGTTCCTCGACACCAACGGTCACGGCTCTCACATGGCCGGCATCATCGCCGGGCGGGATCCGGGCGCCGACCCGACAACCGCCCACCTGCGGCCCGACGAGTTCGTCGGTGTCGCCCCCGACGCCGGGATCGTCAGTGTGAAGGTCGGCGACAACACCGGGGCGGTCGACGTGTCGCAGGTGATCGCCGCGATCGACTGGGTCGTCCAACACCGCAATGAGGGCGACCTCAACATCCGGGTCATCAACCTCTCGTACGGCACCGACGGCACTCAGGACTACAAGGAGGACCCCCTCCAGAGGGCGGTCGAGAACGCCTGGCGCCACGGGATCGTCGTGGTCACCGCGACGGGCAACGACGGGAGGTCCGAGAAGGGCCTGGCCAACCCGGCCCTTTCGCCCTACGTGATCGCGGTCAGCCCATCGTCGCTCTCGGTCGACGGGGTGGCCAACGTCGGGCACTACGCCACGAGCGGGGACGGCGATCGCAACCCCGACGTGGTCGCTCCCGGCACCAGTATCGAGAGCCTGCGGGTGCCCGGCTCACGGATCGCCACCGAACACCCGGAGGGCTACGAGTCCGATACCACCTTCCGAGGCACGGGTAGCAGCCAAGCCGCCGCGGTCGTCTCCGGTGCCGTCGCCCTGCTGCTCCAGGACCGGCCCGAGCTGACGCCGGACCAGGTAAAGGCACTGCTCACCGACACCGCATTCACGCTCAACCGCAGTCCGAAGGTCGAGGGCCACGGACACATCGACGTCGAAGCGGCCGCCGAGGCGCCCATCCCGAACGTCTCCCAGACCTACGAGCCCTCGCACGGCACCGGCTCGATCGAAGCCGCCCGGGGCAGCCACCACGTGGCCCTCGACGGTGCCGTGGTCGAGGGTGAGATGACGGTGTGGGGCGACGAGTGGGACGGTGAAGCGTGGGCCGAAGCGTCGGCGAACGGCTCCTCCTGGACCGGTGGGGAGTGGACCGGCTCCTCCTGGACC
>CAYFLT010000123.1:5910-9959 GCA_964344055.1 uncultured Candidatus Nemicrothrix sp. | reverse complement strand
AGTCCGTCGCAGCCTGACGGCCCGACCTCATCCACAACATTTGACAATTGCTCAGAGCTTCGTCACCTACACCGGACAGATGCAGCCGATCACCATGACCCAGACGCTCGGTGAGCCCGGAGCGCTTGCCGGTGAAGCCGAACTCCGCCGACGGCTCGACGCGTTGGCCGTTGCCCTCGACGGGCGGCCATTGGCGCACGAGATCAAACGAGTCACGCAAGCACAGGTACATCCCGACCAGCTCGGTGGTTGGCTTCGCCGCCTCGACGCCGTCCTCGCTGAATCGTTCGCCCAGACGGCCGCGCTCGAACACCAACGTCGGGAGCGCCTCGCCGAGATCGACAATCAGCGCATCGCCATCCTCACCGCCAGCCATTCACAGGGGTGAGCCCGACTGCGCGGTCGACCGCAACATCTCCAGGGGCCGCCGCCCGGGCCCTCAAGGATCTGTCAGCGCCCCTGTGAGGATTGACCCGAGGTGGTCGATCTCCTGGTCTGACACCACTGAGGCGTGGTCGCGATTGAATTGGTGGCCGAGTTCTGAGAGGAAGTCGAGAGCGAAGATGGCGGTGTACAAGTTCACCCGGTGGACATCGGCGTCGGCCACCTGGCGGAGCAGGAGTTCGGCGTAGCTGGTTGAGCGACCGGCCGCGAGCAGGGACGTGCGGGTCAGTGAAGCAGCCCAGAGCGGATCGCCAAAGGCCATCTCGTCGGTGTCGACGATCCCGGTGACCGCACCGCGATCGACGATGACGTTCTTTGTCGTCGCGTCGTGCAGAAACGCTCGCGGGGAGACATCGCGAAACGACGTCTTCGCCGTCTCGAGCCCGGCTCGAGCCATTCGCACGTACTGCGGATCGACGACTCCGGCTGCTTCGATCCGTCTCGCCGCCCTGTCGATCGATTCGTCGAGAACCTCGAACCAGGTGTCGTGGAGTTGGCTGCGGTAGTCGAGTGCGTACCCGTACCCGGCGGCCGTCGGCAGTCGGGCCGCCCTGGCTTGGAAGTCGGCGACCGTCGAAGCGATGCCGGCCAAGTCCTCATCGTCCAGCTCATCGATCACGTTGCCGAGATCGGTGCCGGCGAGTCTCTCGAGGACCATGTAGGGCTGAGCTGCCTCTAGATCAACGGCAACGAGCCCAGGAACCACCACGCCAACCGACTCCAGCTGTTCGCGCCAAAACACCCCGCCCACCAGCTCGTCACGGTGGTCCGGATGCGCCAGCCGAACCACGAGCCGCGAGCCGCCGGCTGTCTCGACGTCGTAGACCCAGTGGCGAAGCCCGGTCGAGAACCGCTCGCACGACACCACCTCCGACCGAGCCACCGCTCTGGCGATCCGAGCCGCTTCTCCCTCAGCCAACGACGTCGGCACCGTGCCCATCAGATGAATCTGCCAGACCCTTCCACCACGCCGAGCCGGCACCCCGGGGTCCTCGTGTTGGCTACTCTGCAGCGGACATGTAGCCGCCGAGGAGAGGACAGTACATCGTGCGAGTTCTTCGAGTGTCGTTCGTCGCTACCCGGACCGAGGCATTCGACGAGACTCGAGCTCTCTTCGGCGATGTCCTGGGAATGGAGACGGCTTTCGAGAACCCCGGATGGGTCGGCTTCAAGCTCCCGTCCGGTGAGCGCGACCTGCTCGAGGTGTTCGACGACGCCATGACCGACGAGCGCGTCGCTCCCGTCGCGTTCGAACGCGGCGTACTGATCGCGTTCCTGGTCGAGGACATCCTGGAGGCCAGGGAAGAGCTCGCGGCCGCCGGTGTCGAACTGGTCGGCGAAGTGGTCTGGGGCCACGAGCTGACCGGGAACGCCGCCGATGAAGGCTGGGGATGGTTCTTCTTCCGGGCACCGGACGGCACGATCTACGTCATCCAGCAGGACGCACCGCAACCGGCCTGATTGTCTGCCACCGGCTTGGCACTGCCCGGCATGACTTCACTGGTCGATAGCCGCGACTTCCTGACGCGGAGGACATCAGCAGCGACGACGAGGCGGTCGTGCGTCTCAGGTCGCACTCGCGGCCGGTCGACAGTTCTCGCGACTGGCAAACTGTTGCGTGGGCCGAGGTCAGGCGTAGGCCAAGCTGGTTATCGGCTCGTCTGGCTCGGTGAGCTGGAACATCAATTGCAGACCAGCTTCTTCGATCATCGCCACCTGCTGCTCGAGCTCCTCGTTCGTGTAGATCAGGTAGGAATCGAACGGCCACTCGGCGGAGAACCAGATTCGGAGCGCATCGAGCAGATCTCGATCGAGGCCGTTCGCCAGGCGAGAGGTTCGAACCCAGAACGTGACCACTGCGTCGTAGTCGGACCACTGAGCGTCGGTGACCGGGACCTTCTCGGGTGCCCCGAGCCACCTGGCATCGGGAGGGAAGATGTAGACGCAGCCGAGACACTCGGTTTCCGACGGGTTCATGACCGTGTAGAGAAACGCGTATCGGTCAACGAACCACTTCTCGGCGGTCTCCATGTCTTCCCGGTTTCCCTCGACGGTGAAGTCGTCTTCCGGCCACGGCTCCTGCGCCCACTTGCGTAGGAACTCCCGCGTCTCCATCACCGCGTCGTAGTCGAGTTCGGTATCGGAAACCAGGAGTGGCCGAACGACGAACTCCTCGGTTCGCAGCTCGTCTGGCGGATCGAACTCCTGATTGAAGAAAGCCCGGTCAGACATCGGCATGCTCCGTCCTGTGTTCGCCACACAACCGGGGCGGACCGTACCAGTGCGCGACGCGCGCGGAGGTCGAGTTCCAGCGCTCGAGTGGCGATATTGAGCGCTCGTCGCAGTGGCCACACCGCTCGCTGGTCGACCGCGTCGGCCGGGAGTGGGCTGCGGGCGAACGTGCGGTGCGGCTTCCGGGCAATATCGGTGTCGGTCACCGGGCGTGCGTGTGAGATTCCGTCTGGGCCAGAACACGTCATCGACATCGCTGGCGCTCAGCGGCGCCCCACCGCCGAGCCCGATGACCGCCAGGCTCGGTGAGTCACCGACATCCGGTCCTCCGCTCACCATCGGATCCAGGTGTTGCGACCTTCACATGTCCGTGTGGTGGATTCGGCGGCGGGCGAAAGCGAATACGGCGGTGGCGTAGGCCGCCAAGGCAGCGGCTCCTGCCGCCTGCGGTAACAGGCCCTCGTCAGGGCTGAAGGTCAGTGAGAGGCCGGCCGCTGCCGGGAGGAACCGTCCCAGCTCCGGCAATCCGAGAACGGCCGGTGGCTCGATCACCAGCACCCACACCAGCGAGCACGCGATCAGCGCTGATGTGTTGGCCGACAGCGAGCCGATCGCCGCGCCGATCAGGGCGAACAGTGGCGCGGCGAGCATCACCCCGACGAGCGAGCGGATGACGACGTTCGATGTGGCGTCGAAGTCGGCGTCGCGGAGTGCGAAGACAATCGTCGACGTGCTGATCGCTACGACCACTCCGAGAACCCCGTACACCAGACCGACGACGCTCTGCGCGAGCGCCTTGGTCCCGAGCCAGCGGGACCGGGACGGGTCGCTGAGGATTCGCTGGTCGACGAAGCCGTGGCGCCGGTCTGAACTCGCGGCGAGGACGCCCGCGATCATCGAGAAGACCAATGCGGGAACGGTCGCCGCATGGAGTCCGACCCGTGTCGGACGCTCGCCGGCGAGGCTGTCGAGCACGGCCAGATTCGCGGCGCAGCTGACCACCGCCATTGCCACCGACGCCGCGAGCAACAGGCGGGCGCCGGGCGTGGCCAGTGCACTCTGTGCCTCGGTCCTCAGCGCCAGTCGACGGGGCGACGGGCCGCGGTGGTTCGAAACCGCGGTGGTCATGCAGGCCTCCCCGCGAGGAGGAGGTCCTCGATGCTCGAGGCGCCGGACACGCCGAGCAGCTCGACTGAGGGGCCGGCTGCGATCATGCGCCCGCGGTCGAGGACCACGAGGTGGTCGACCACCGCCTCGAGCTCGGCGAGTTGGTGGGTCGAGACGAAGACAGCCGCGCCGGCGTCGGCGCGTGAGCGAAGCAGCTCACGCAACCACCGGATGCCGGCCGGGTCGAGCCCATTCGACGGTTCGTC
>CAYFLT010000123.1:0-5900 GCA_964344055.1 uncultured Candidatus Nemicrothrix sp. | reverse complement strand
GGAGGGCGGCGGCGAGGGCGAGGCGCTGGCGCATGCCAGTTGAGTAGGTCTTCACTCGGCGGTGGGCGGCGTCGGTCAGTCCGACGGTGTCGAGGACCTCTTCGATCCGATTCGGGGAGAGATCGGCCGAGGTGGCAATCAGTGAGAGGTGGCGACGACCAGAGATCCCCGGGTCGGCACCCAACCGGTCGACCACGGCTCCGACCAGCCGCCGCGGCGACTCGATGTCGCGGAGCCGACGCCCAGCGACGAGCCCCCGCCCGCCTGAGGGAACCGTGAGGCCGAGAAGCATCCTCATTGTCGTGGTCTTGCCGGAGCCGTTGCCTCCGATGAAGCCGGTGACGGCGCCGTAGGGGACGCTGAACGACAGCCGGTCGACCGCCAGGACGTCGCCGAAGCGTTTGGTGAGCTGCCTGGCCTCGATCGCCGGCGATGCCTGGATGGTCACCGGACCGCGTCCTCTGCCGGCCGGCTCCGGTGGCTCCGCACCGCGACCACCATGCCGGCGACGACGAGATGTCCGGCCGCGGCGATGGCGAGGGCGGCAGACGCCATGTGGATGCCGACCACCACGGCGACGGCGGTGGACAGTAGGGCGGCGATCGGGAGGTGCTGTTTGACCCTCGTCCAGGTGGTGGGGGTCGCGGGAGGCGAGTTATCGAACATCATGTTCGATAACGTAAGAGTCGTAGACCAGATCGACCACCGACAGATCAGCCGATCCGTTCGGAATCGAACGGATCGGTCGGATTGACCGAAAACCCGGCCACGACCCGAGAGTGAGCACGATGGATGCACGAGTGATCCGGACCCGCACTGCCATCCAGGAGGCCCTGTTCGCGCTCGTGCAGGAGCAGCGTTGGGAGAAGATCACCGTCCAAGACCTCCTCGACCGCACCGGCATCAGTCGCTCCACGTTCTATGCGCACTACGACAACAAGCTCGACGTCCTGACCGGCGAGGTCCCTCACCTGGGCACCATGATCACTGCGGATTCAGTCACCGGGTCCGTCGAACTCTCCCTCCTCTTCGAACACGCAGACGAGATGGCACCGGTGATCACACCGCTGCTCTCCCAGCCGGTTCTCGGCGACATCAGCCGAGCGCTGGAGGACGGGTTCGCCGAGGCGTTCGCCCGGGTCGTCGACGTCGAGGTCGCACCGACGCTTCCCAGGTTCCTCGCGGGAGCCATGCTCGCGACGATCCGGACCTACCTCGCCGACGGCGACCGGCCCACCCCGACGGAGATGGCATCCAAGGTCGAGCGCCACGTCAACGCCGCGATCGCCGCCCCGTGACACATCGATCTCGCGGCGATGCAGCACAGCCTTGGTCGGCGGGCCAGGCGCTTCGAAGCTGTTCGGCTTGCGTCCTGAGTTCGCCCGCCGAGGCGAGACTCCCGCCGTGGGCGTACAACTCGCCGCCGTACCAACGCGGCGACTGACGCTTTCCGAGCCCAGGCAGGAGGTCTCGGTCGAAGACCCTCTGGTCTCCATCGCCGTCTTGGGCGAGAAGTTCGCAGACGCCAGTTGGAACCACGCCTCCAACAGATCAGCGACCGTCACGTTCGTCCTCGCCTCGAGACCGCGGTCGGCCTCGCTGATCATCTCGGCCAGCGTGCGCTGGGCCTCCCGCTTGCCGCCACGCACCGTCCGATACGAGTACCGCTGCTTGCCCGTGACCGAGTCGTAGCCGAGGAAGACCCTCAGCTCCCAACCTGCGCGCCGCTGCCGAATGAAACCCTTCATCACCGTTCTCCGTGCCCCCGATACGGCGTGAGCTGCCGTTGCGCCGGACGCATTCATTGGCATTTCATTGGCAAGAGGCCGGAGAACAAGAAAGCGCCACTTCGAAAAGTGGCGCTGACCTGGGCTTTTGTGAGTACCCCGTACGGGATTTGAACCCGTGCTACCACCTTGAGAGGGTGGCGTCCTAGGCCGCTAGACGAACGGGGCGTGTTCGTGACCACCGGGGTGGTCGGCTCGACGAGTGTAGCCAGGCGGTTGGGTCGGCCCAACCGCGTTGCCGTTCCCGTGAGCTAGGCGGCGAGAACGTTTCGTACCATCCGCCGGGCCCGGCGAACCGCACGCCGGGGGCGGCTCAGCGGGGCCACCGAACGCGCCGGAATGATCCCGCCGGGTCCGTGGAGCTGGAGCGTCTCCACACAGACGACCGCCTTGCCGGTGGCGTCCGCGATCTGCTGGGACTGCACCGGATCCGACTCCAGGAAGATCCTGGCCCCGGTGTCGCCGTACACCTCGGACTTGAAGGTGGCGTGGGCCCCGAGCCGGCGCCGCTCTTCTGCGGACGGGAGATCCAGCATGTGGAGCTCGTCGTACTCGATGCCCTGGGTGGCGAGCCACTGCTCGGTCAGCCCCCGGAATCGCTCGAGGCGGGAAGTGACAATGTGGCCAACCCTCGATGCCGGCACGTGGAGGGCGTTGCCTCCCGCAGGAAACGCTCATAGCGGGGGCCGTCGTCGTTGTCCGCGTCGGTGGGATCGACACACAGCACACCGTCGATGTCGACACATGCGTCGGAGAGCAGGTCGGTGCCCATGAGGTTCCAGGAGAACAGCCGCGGCGGCGGAGTGATCGAGAAGTAGTGATCCACATGGCCACGACCCGAATCGGATGCGAATACAGCACCGAACTCAGTCCGGTCGATGACCCTCGAACAAAGCGACGATGCCGCCAGCCGTGCCTTCACTTCGGTGATCGCCCGGCCGGAGTTCACCGAATCGTCCACGATGAGGATGCGCCGCGCGGCGTCCACACTGGCGGCAAGGTCGTGCTTCTTCAGCCGATGCCCATGGCCGTTGATCCGTCCCTCGAGGAAACTGTCGAAGTCGGTCAGCAGCGTGTGGCGATGCAGTGCGATGAGGGATGCGGCCAACATCCCGCTACGGGGGACCCCGACTACGAGATCGAGATCGCGAGGCAGCCTCGGAAGCGCCTCGATGACGGTTCGTTCGAGATCGGCCAGGCTCCGAAACTCGATGCCAACGCGTGGGCGACGCGTGGTGATTGTTGATGGCATGCCTCAAACCCCCGCGCAAAACGCGCGCTCCGCTACTTGCTCAGACATCCACGCGCCCACCCATTGATGCCTGAAGAAGTACCAGAGTAGCTCAGAATGCTGCCCTATGGGCCGGATGCGGCGCGAAGTCTCAAAATCGCGACAGCGACGCGTCGTGGAGACAACCGACCGCTTCACCACCGTGAGTGTTCACACGAGGTTTGACGATTCAGCGCCGTACGAACGGCAGGGGTAGCGTCCGTCTATCGCGAGAAAGGACCACGACATGGGGATTCCCGACGCCACGGAGCTTGCGGGGCTGGTTCGAGACGGTGAAGCCTCGCCGGAAGAGCTCGTCGAGGATGCAATCAACCGAATCGAGTCGACCAATCCGGCCATCAACGCGGTGATTCACCCCCGGTTCGATGCCGCGAGGATCGAAGCGAAGGGCGAACTCCCCGCTGGCCCGTTCCGCGGTGTGCCGATGCTGGTGAAGGACCTCGGTTGTGCGATTGCCGGCGAACCCCATCACTACGGCTGCCAGGGCCTGAAGGACGCCGGCTACACCGCCAAGGTCGATTCATACCTCTACCGACGGTTCAAGGGCCTCGGACTGGTGACCCTCGGCCGCACGAACACACCCGAGTTCGGTTCCACGATCACGACCGAGCCGGTTGCCTACGGGGCGAGCCGCAACCCGTGGAACGTCGAACACTCGACAGGCGGATCCAGTGGCGGCTCGGCGGCCGCCGTGGCAGCGGGACTGGTGCCGATCGCCCACGCCAACGATGGTGGAGGCTCGATCCGGATTCCGGCCAGCGAATGTGGTCTGGTCGGTCTGAAGCCCACCCGCGGACGCGTCTCCCAGGGCCCAGACATCGGCGAGTCATGGGCCGGCGCCACCATCGACGGCGTCGTCACCCGTACGGTGCGCGACACCGCCACCGCACTCGACGGCATCAGCGGACCCGAGCCCGGCGACCCCTACTACGCGGCGCCACCGGCCCGCCCGTTTGCGGACGAGGTCGGAGCCGATCCCGGCCGACTCAAGGTCGGCCTTGCCCCGACGGTTCCCCATGGCGCCAGCCACGCCGAGTGCATCAGCGCGGTAGAGGATGCAGGTCGACTTCTCGAAGGGCTCGGCCACTCGGTCGAGATCGCCCAGCCGGCCGCGCTCTCCGAGGAAGCTTTCACCGAGTTCTTCATCACCATCCTCGCCGCCTCGTCGGCTGCCGACTTCGACAACCTCGCCGTCGAGCTGGGGCGCCCACTCTCCGCCGATGACGTGGAGCCCAGCAACTGGGCCTTCAACGAGATTGGGCACACGGTGCCTGCGGCCGCCTACCTGCAGGCCGTTCAGTGGACCCATCTCTGGCAGCGTCGGATGGCCTCGTGGTGGGCCGACGACGGATTCGACGTGCTCGTCACACCGACGCTGGCCACGCCGCCCCCGAAGCTCGGCTGGCTGAGCGACCCCGAACACGGCCAGGAGCGACTGACCGACATCTTGTTGTTCACGGCCCAGTTCAACACCAGCGGCCAGCCCGCGGTGTCGCTGCCATTGCACCAGTCGGCAGACGGGCTCCCGGTCGGCGTGCAGTTCGTCGGCCCGTACGCAGGTGAGGATCTGCTGATCAGGCTCGCTTCGCAGATCGAGGCGGCCGCCCCCTGGGCGGATCGCACTCCCCCCGTCTGGGCCGGCTGACTACCCGGGCTTCACACCATGACCCAACAGGTGGGGGCTGACCCCCAGGAGTGAAGGCTCGGACTCGACGCGGGCGAGCGCAGCGAGAAGGGTCGCGACGTTCTCCTCGCTCGACAGTGGGTCTCCGAGGGCGGGCAGCCAGGCCGCCAAGCCCTCGAGGCCGACGACGTCGATGTCGATCAGACCCGCGTCGCCCATTTCCTCACCAAGCTCTTCGGGACGGTGGAAGTACGCGGTGGTGAAGGCCTGGGCTTCGCCCCCGGGGTTGAGGTGCCGACCGGTTTCGAGATCGGCGTCGACCATCCCGGCGAAGTCCGGCTGAAACAGCGCTCCCCGTGACAAGCCGTCGTGGAGTGACGCGAACCTGGAGATGGCCGCGGCGAACAGACGCCCGTCCGGGCGCAGGACTCTCAGGGCTTCGGACAGTGCACGCTTCCGGTCGGCGGGATCCTGGAGGTGATACAGCGGGCCGAGGAGCAGGACGACATCGAAGTCCTCATCCGTCAGTGTCAGGTCGCGGGCATCGCCGAGCATCGCCTCGATGGACCCGGGGGAGTCGATCGACCGGGCCGCCTCGACATGGCGTTCGATGGGGTCGACGAGGACGACGTCATGGCCGAGCTCGGCCAGCCACCGGGCGTACACGCCGGGCCCGCCGCCGATGTCCGCGATCCGGAGCGGCCGATCGCCGAGGTGGCGGGAAATGATCTGCTGGGTTCGGAGAAGCTCGATCGCCCCGGGCCCGGCGCCGAGCCGAGCGCCCTCGTCGTAGCGGTGTTCGTAATAGCAGGCGATCTCGGGATCGAGTTCCATCATCCCAACTCCATCACGAGCACCTCGCCGACGCTTCGATAGCCGATCCGGCGGTAGATCCGGTTGGAGCCCGCATTGTCGGATTGGGTGAACAGCATGACTCTGTGCCCCTCGTCGTGCAGGCGATCGGTGACGGCAGCGGTGAGCGCGGCTGCATAGCCGTTCGAGCGCCACGCAGGTGGGGTGTAGACGCCGCCGATCCGCACGATTCCGAACGCGGGCCGGCTCCGGAACAGCTGGGCAACCGGACCCTCCTCGAGCTGCCACCACCAGAACTGACGAAGATCGTGACGGCGGGCAACGGCGGCTTGGAACCGATTGCGGTCGTGCCCTTCACCCAACTCGACCGTCCTCTGGCTGGCCC
>CAYFLT010000122.1:1200-9997 GCA_964344055.1 uncultured Candidatus Nemicrothrix sp. | reverse complement strand
GGCCCGTCGCTTCCTCGCCCGGGAGTGGAACGAGCACCAGATCGACGCCACCGAGCGGCTGCAGCTCCACAAAGCCAGCGTGCTGCGAGTCGTGGAGGCCGCCCGTCTCCATGTCCCGTCCGACGACGCCGACGCTCGCGAACTCTGGCTACGGGCCCGGCGGCGATACGTGAGCCTGGTCGGCGGCCGGATGGATCTCGAGCTGGCCGAGACCTTCTACAACTCGGTCACCCGCATGCTGTTCGACATCGTCGGCCTCGATCACGAACTCGAGTTCCTCTGGCTCGGCCCCACCGCGCTCCCCGCCGATGACGGCTCCCGCGGCGAGTATCGCAACTTCCCGGTCGACGAGTCGCTCGAGGAATCGATCCGCCAGATCTTCCAGCACTCACCGCTGTCGGCTCACCTGGAAGACATCGAACGCGACGTCGAGAGCGTGCGGGCCCGCATCCAGGCCCAGCTCGACGAGGTGTGGGACGGCCACATCGATTCGATCGACGTGTTGCGGCCGATCTTCTACCGCAACAAGGGCGCCTACATCGTCGGCCGGCTCCGCTGGCTGAACCGGGTGTCGCCGGTGATCCTGCCGATGCTCGCCTCCGACGACGGCGTGTACGTCGATGCGGTGTTGTTGACCGAGCTGTCCGCGAGCCGGATGTTCGGTTACACCCGCAGCTACTTCCACGTGCTCTGCCGTCGACCGGCCGCGGTGGTCGGCTTCCTCAAGAGCCTGCTCCCGGTGAAGCCGGTGGCCGAGCTCTACACCTCGGTCGGCTACAGCCAGCACGGCAAGACCAACCTCTTCCGGGCTTTGTACCGGCACATGGACCACTCGAACACCCGGTTCGAGCGGGCCCGCGGCGCTCGGGGCATGGTGATGGCGGTGTTCACCCTGCCGTCCTTCGATGTGGTGTTCAAGCTGATCAAGGACCGCTTCGCGCCCTCGAAGCGAACCACGCCCGAGGAGGTGAAACGCCGCTACAAGCTCGTGTTCGACCACGACAAGGTCGGTCGGCTCGTCGACGCTCAGGAGTTCACCAACCTTAGCTTCCAGCGAGATCGTTTCGATGACGAACTCCTCGACGAGCTGCGCCACGACTGCACCCGCACGGTCACGATCACCGACAAGGAGGTCGTGCTGCACCATGTGTACACCGAACGGCGCCTGTACCCGCTCGACCTCTACCTGCGGGAGATGGCACCGGATCGGGCCCGGGAGGCGGCGATCGACTACGGCAATGCGATCAAGGACCTGGCGGCGGCGAACATCTTTCCGGGGGACCTGTTCCCGAAGAACTTCGGGGTGACCCGTCACGGGGCGGTCGTGTTCTACGACTACGACGAGCTTGCCCTGCTCGGCGAGGTCAAGTTCCGCAAGATGCCGACGAGCGGCAGCTACGACGACGAGATGCTCGACCAGCCCTGGTTCCCGGTGGCACCCAACGACGTCTTCCCCGAGGAGTTTAAGACCTACCTCCGGTCACCGAGGATCGTGGGTGAGGTCTTCGACGAGTTGCACAGTGAGATCTGCACCGTCGAGTTCTGGCAGGAGATGCAGTCCGACCACGACCGAGGCGAATTGCCCGACTTCTTCCCCTACCCCCGGCAGCTGAGAATCCCCCGCACAGCAAGGAGCGAGCGATGAAGGCGATCGTCCTGGAGGAGCACGGTGGGCCCGAAGTCCTGGAGCTGCGCGAGGTGCCGGACCCGACGGCCGGCCCCGAGGAGGTGCTGGTCGATATCGTCTCGTCCGCCGTCAACCGGGCCGACCTTCTCCAGCGCATGGGCCTGTACCCCGGCCCGCCCATGGCCCACGAGATCCCGGGACTGGAGTTCGCCGGTCGCGTCGCTGCAGTCGGGGAGCGGGTGCGTGAGCGCCAGGTCGGCGACCTGGTCATGGCCATCAGCAACGGCGGCTGCTACGCCGAGCGCATCGCCGTCCACGAGCGCCAGACCATGCCCGTGCCCGCCACCCTCCCGATCGCGGATGCCGGGGCCTTCCCGGAGGTGTTCATCACCGCATGGGATGCGCTGGTGCGTCAGAGCGGGCTCACGTCCGGCCGTTGGGCGTTGGTGCATGCGGGGGCGTCGGGTGTGGGCACGGCGGCGATCCAGATCGCCAAGGCCATCGGGGCGCGCATCGCGGTGACGGCCTCGGCCGGCAAGCACCAGGTCTGCCACGACCTCGGCGCCGATCTCGTGATCGACTACCAGAGCGAGGACTTCGTCGAAGCAGTCCGTGAGGTGACCGGTGGGGTTGGGGCCGACGTCGTCCTCGACGTGATCGGCGGCGAGTACCTGCCCCGCAACGTCCAGGCGGTCCGGATGGATGGTCGCATCATCCAGGTCGGGGTGATGGCAGGAGGTCCGGTGCCCTTCGACGTGGGCTCCCTGCTCATGAAGCGGGCCACCATCACCGGCACGACCCTGCGGGCTCGGCCGATCGAGGAGAAGATCGCGATCACCGGTGAGTTCGCGAACCAGATTCTCCCCCATGTCGAAGCGGGCACGATCGCTCCCGTGATCGACAGCCGGTTCCCGCTCGTGGATGCGAAGGGTGCCCACGAGCGCATGGCGAGCAACGCCAACGCCGGCAAGATCGTGCTGGAAGTCAGCCCGAGCTGACACTCGAGCTGCTGCCGTGGGGGTCTGACCCCCGTCGCTTCTCAGCGCTGGTCCATCGGCACGAAGTCGCGCTCGTCGGGGCCGGTGTAGAGCTGGCGGGGCCGGGTGATCCGGGAGTCCTGGTCCAGCATCTCGTTCCAGTGCGCCAGCCACCCCGGGGTACGCCCGATGGCGAAGAGCACCGTGAACATCTCGATCGGGAAGCCCATCGACTCGTAGATCAGGCCGGAGTAGAAGTCCACGTTGGGGTAGAGCTTCCGACTGATGAAGTACTCGTCGCTCAGCGCCGTCTCCTCGAGCTTGAGCGCGATGTCGAGACGGGGGTTGGTGCCGGTGATCGCGAAGACCTTGTGCGCGGTCTCCTTGATGATGGTGGCCCGCGGGTCGTAGTTCTTGTAGACGCGATGGCCGAAGCCCATGAGGCGCCCTTCGCCGGCCTTGACACTCTCGATGAACGAGTCAACGTTCTCGTAGCCGCCGATGTCGTCGAGCATGTTGAGCACGGCCTCGTTGGCGCCGCCGTGGCGGGGACCGTAGAGCGCACCACACGCTGCGGCGATCGAGGTGTACGGGTCGGCGTGTGAGGATCCCACCACCCGGGCGGTGGACGTCGAACAGTTCTGCTCGTGGTCGGCGTGGAGAATCAAAAGGATCTCCATCGCCTTGCGCAGGACCGGATCGACCTCGTAGTGGTTGCCGACCTCGAACATCATCTTGAGGAAGTTCGACGGGTAGTCCAGGTCGTTTTCGGGCCACACGAACGGCAGGCCTGCGGAGTGGCGGTAGGCCGATGCGGCGAAGGTCGGCATCTTGGCGATCAGGCGGATCATCTGTTCCATCCGGTTGTCCGGATCCTCGATGTCCTTGGCCTCGGGGTAGAAGGTCGACAGTCCGGCCACGCCGGAGGTCAACAGCCCCATCGGATGTGCGTCGTAGTGGAACGCGTCGTACATCCGCTTGCGGAACTTCTCGTGCAGGTAGGTGTGGTGGGTGATCTCGTGGACCCACTCGTCGTGCTGCTGCTGGTTCGGCAGCTCGCCGTGGATCAGTAGATAGGAGACCTCGAGGAAGGTGCTCTGCTCGGCGAGTTGCTCGATCGGGTAGCCCCGATAGCGAAGGATTCCGTTGGCGCCGTCGAGTTCGGTGATGGCGCTCTCGGCGGCGCTGGTGGTGGCGAGGCCGGGATCGTGGAACCAGATCTCGGGGAGCAGCTTGCGCCACGCGCCGGCGTCCACTCCGCCGTTGACGATCGGGATCTCGAGCGATTCACCGGTCCGGTTGTCGGTGATGGTGATGCTCTCTGCCACGATGACTCTCCTCCGCGCGCCGATAGCGATGGGGGCGGCGCCGCTTCGAATCTAGACGCGGAACCGCCCTGGCAGCACACCGAAGGAACCGAACTCGGACGGTTCTTAGAGGGGCGTGTTGTCGTGGCGCCGTCGGGGGAGACGCTCCCGCTTCCCTGCCAGCATGTCGAGGGCTGCGTGAATCTCACGCCGCGTGTCGGCGGGGTCGATCACGGCATCGATCGTGCCGCGCTCCGCGGCGATGTAGGGGTTCAACAACCGCTCTTCGTAGGCGGTTTCGAGATCGGCCCGCTCTTCTGGGCTGGCCCGGCGATGCAGGATCTCGACCGCACCCTTCGCACCCATCACCGCGATCTCGGCCGACGGCCACGCCAGCGCGAGGTCGTTTCCCATCCGCTTGGAATCCATGACGATGTACGCGCCGCCGTAGGACTTCCGGGTCGTGACGTTCACCCGGGGCACGGTGGCTCGCGCATAGGCGAAGGCGAGCTGGGCGCCGTAGCGGATCATCCCCCGCCACTCGGTGTCCTTGCCGGGGTAGAAGCCGGAGGTGTCGACGAAAGTGACCAGCGGCAGGTTGAAGGCGTCGCACATCGCCACGAACCGGCCGCCCTTCTGAGACGCAGGGATGTCGAGGGTGCCGGCCACCGTTTGGGGCTGGTTGGCGACGATCCCGACCGGGCGGCCACCGATGCGAGCGAACGCGGTGACCAGGTTGGCGGCCCATCGTTCGTTGGGTTCCAGGAGCTCGCCGTCGTCGACGACGCTGGCGATGATGTCGCGGACGTCATAGGAGCCGTTCGCTGACGGGGGCAGGACTTCGTAGGCGTCGGACGTGTCGCGATCGGTCGGGTCGGTGCAGACCGTGGTGGGGGCGTCCTCGTCGGTGTGGTCGGGCAGGAAGCTGAGGATGTCGGCAGCGAGGAGCCGGCCTTCTTCCTCGTCGGACACCGAGAAGCTCGCCACCCCGGACGTTCGGTCGTGGATGGCCGGGCCTCCGAGTTCGTCCTTGCTGATGGGGACACCGGTGAACTGTTCGACCATGATCGGACCGACGACGAACGCGTAGGCGTCGGTGGTCATGATGACGATGTCGGCGAGCCCCAACATGAGCGCCGGTCCCGACACGGTCGGACCGCTCACGATCACGATGGTGGGGATGACCCCCGAACAGCGGGTCAGCTCGCGGGCGGCATGCCCCCAGCCGTCGAGTGCGCCCACTCCCTCGGCGATGTCGGCGCCGCTCGACGCGAGCCGGATGAGCAGGGGGAGTCGCTGCTCGTAGGCGTACCGGGCGCCGGCGGCGATCGACTTCCCGTCGCTCGGCTTCAACGAGCCGGCATGTTCGGTGCCTCTCGCGTCGACCTCGATCACCCGTCGACCGTGGAGGTCGCTGACCCCGGCCCGAACGAAACCCTCGACGCGCGCGCGGAACTCGACCGGTCGGGTGGGTCCGGAGGTGGCTGACGTGGCGGGCATCGGGATTGAGACTACGCCGTGGCCCCGCTGGTTTCGCTGCTGGACTCGATCCGCACCCCTTCGATGTTCGGTCCGTGGGTCTGGATCACGTCGGCGAGGGCCTCGATCACCACCCGAGTGGGGGCCGAGGGAGTCGCCCGACGGGGGAGGGCCAGGCCCACCAGGCGCCGGTGGAGCTCGTCGATCTCGACCCGGCTCCAGGCACCTTCGAAGGCCGACGGGATGGCGCTGGCGGGCACGATCGCCGGCGCGAATCCCTGGAACGCGAGGCTGGCGAGGAGTCGGAGACCGTCGACCTCGGCCTTGGCCTGGAGTGTGACTCGGGCCCGGTCGGCGTCGGTGTCGATCTCGTCGCGGAACGCGGTGCCCGGCGGCGGCAGCAGGATCTCGTGCTCGGCGATGTCGGCGAGGGTCACCCGGCGATGCCCGGCGAGCGGATGGCCGGTCGGGGCCACCAGCACCCGGTCCTCTTCGAAGAGGAAGCGGGTGTCGACGTCGGGATCATCGACCGGAAGGTTCACCACGGCAACGTCGAGGCGGTCCGACACCAGCTGGGGGATGAGCGAGGTGGTGGTGGCCTCGATGATCTGGAGTTCGACCCGGGGAAAGGACCGGTTCAGCGTGTCGAGCAGGGCGGGCACGAGCCAGCGGGCGGTCGTACCGATCACGCCGGCGCGCACGCTGCCGCTGACGTCGTCGCGAAGCGACACGAGGTCGTCTTCGATCGCCCGGAGCTCCGAGAGGATTCGCCGGGCCCGATCGGCGACGATCGAGCCCTCGGGCGTGAGTTCGCCTCGGGCTCGGTCGATCAGCACTGCGCCCAGTTCCTGCTCGAGGCGGGCGACGTGGGTGCTGACGTTCGATTGCACCGTGTGGAGGGCCCGGGCGGCGGCCGAAAACGAGTGGTGTTCGGCCACTGCGAGCAGGGCGTGGAGTTGGCGGAGGTCCATCGCTGAGAATGATGTCACATATCGGTTGAAACTGTTGGAAAGATGGCCACGCGGCTGATTGACTGTGGTCAACAACGGGTTCCTCGACGCCCCCCAATTGTCGAGTCGAACCCCCCCGGCCCGGGTGTCCCCCCGCCTGGAGCCGTCTGGAGAAGCGACTGGCAGTCCCCCCAAGAAACGCCAGTCGCTTTTCCCGTTTTCGGGTGGCCGCCAGGCGGAGTCGGGCCCGCCGGTACGCTCGCCTGGTGTCCGTAGCGGCCGCCTTCTTCGATCTCGACCGGACGATCATCGACGGATCGTCGGGCCCCGCGTTCGCCGCGGCGCTTCGACGACGGGGGCTTCTCCAGACCCAACCGCATCCGCTGGAGTCGGTCCTGTTCGCGGTCTACGAGTTGGTGGGGGAGACCGAGGGCGCGATGGCGATGTCTCGCGAAGCGGCCCGGCTCTGCGATGGCTGGCCGGCGGTCGAGGTCGAGGCTGCGGGCCGTGAGGCCGCTGCGGAGCTGATCGGTCTCGTTCACGGAGATGTGGCGTCCGAGCTCGCGGGCCACCATCGACGTGGCCGTCCGCTCGTGTTGGCGACGACCAGCCCCGACGAGCTTGCTCGCCCCCTCGCCGCTGCCCTCGGGTTCGATGACGTGATCGCCACCCACTACGGCCGCTGTGGTGAACACCTGGACGGCACGGTCGACGGTGCGTTCATCTGGGGTCCTCGGAAGCGGGCGGCAGTGGAGGCCTGGGCGGTCGACCACTGTGTCGACCTGGCCGTGAGCCACGCCTACTCCGACAGCTACTTCGACCTGCCCCTCCTCGAGGCGGTGGGTCACCCCGTGGCGGTGAACCCGGACCTGCGGCTCGCCGCGCTCGCCCGGCGCAGAGGCTGGCCGATCCGCTCTCTGGCCGAACCCGCGGACTCCGCCCGCTGACCCGGTGGTGCGGTTGGCATCACCTGGGCTCTACCATCTGCCCCCGGTGACGACGGATCCGAACGGCGAGGACAGCACCCCATGAGCGAGGCGCTCGGTATTCACATCAGCGCTCAGTCCATCGTCGCCGCGCTCGCCGATGCCGAGGGCGACGGCGATCCGATCATCCTCGAACTGGGTGAGGGCGACATCGCGGCGGCTGCGGCGGTCGCGGCCGGGCCGGACGGTGCGGTGCTGGTGGGAGACGCCGCGGCTCGTGCCGAAGGTCCGATCGTCACTGATCCTCTGGAGCGGGCACGGCGTGGGCGCACGGGTGCGCTCACCGCGGTCATCACTCACGTGGTGGGGCGGGCGACCACCGCGCTGGGGACGGCTCCGGTCAAGCTCGCGGTGGTCGTGGGCGACGACTTCGACGCGGAGGCCCGCGATCAGATCGTCGCGGCGGCCAACGCCGCCGGCTTCACCGATGTCACCCCGGTCTTCGAAACGGTCGCCCGCACCCGCCGCGCCGACGTCGACCCCCGAGCGGCGCAGGCCGTCGGTGCAGCGCTCACGGCGAGCACGGCCGCCCCGCCGCCGATCGTCAATCTGCTCGATGGTCTGTCGGTCGGTGATCTCGGCCACGCCGTGGCCCCGCCCCCGAAGCAGCCTCCCGTCGTTTCCGAGCCGGTCTCGGGTCCGGTGTCGGTCTTCGATTCCGATGAAGACGTGGAGCCGACGCCACCGGTCCGATCGGCGCCCGAACCGGTGGCGTCGCGCCCCGCCACGCCTCCGCCGACCGCCACCGTGCCGTCCGTGCCGCCGGTGGGACCGCCACCGGCGCACGAGGTGCCCGACCGTTCGGTTCCGGGCTGGGTGTTCGGATTGGTGGGACTCTTGCTCGTGGTGGGCGCGGGAGTCGCCGGCTTCGTGGTCTTCGGCGGCGGTGACGACCCGGATCCGGCCCTGACCACGCTCACCTCGACGTCGAGTTCGACGTCCACCACCTCGACCACCACCGAAGCGCCGGCCACGAGCTCCTCGACCTCCTCCACGACGTCGTCAACGTCCTCCACGTCGTCGACCTCCACTTCGACGTCGTCCACCTCTTCGACCTCGAGCACGACGACTACCACCACGCCGATTCGAGTCGCGGTTCCGGGGCCGGTCACGCTGGTCGAAAAGGGGCTCCAGTTCGACACGAACGTCGTGGTGCAGTTCGGCCAGGACGCGGAGATCGTGCTCGACGAGACGGCAGCGGTACTCGGCGATCCCGACGACGATTCCGGCTTCATCGAGATGGAGTTCTGCGCCGGTACCCGTACCCGTTTCGTACGCTGGGGCAACCTCGAGCTGGTCTTCACCGAGGAGGTGGCAGACAGCAACGAGGGTACGTTCAGCCAATGGTACGCCGATGGGTTCACCGACCCGACCGGACTGGTGACGCCCGAAGGGCTCGGGGTGACCGCCACGGTCGGCTTCCTCGAAGTCACCTACGGCAGTGCACTCGCCATCGTGCCTGCGTTCGAAG
>CAYFLT010000122.1:0-1190 GCA_964344055.1 uncultured Candidatus Nemicrothrix sp. | reverse complement strand
GTGCGGGTCGGTGCCCAGCGTCTCTTCGACCACGTCGGGCAGGCCGTCACCGTCGGAGTCCAGCTCGAAGGCGACGTCGTCGGTCTCTTCGCCGTCACCAACCCCGGCACCGGTGGGGTGCTCAGCGGCACGACCGAAGGTCTCCACCCCGAGGGCTTCGTCACCACCCTCTGGGCCGGCGACAGCTGCACCCGAGCCTTCACGTGATGTTCTCTGGACGTCAGCGCGCGGTATTCGCGCGCTGACGTCCAGAAAAACCTAGGAGGCGGCTTTGGCCCGGATGATGTTGAGGGCGCTGCCGGCCTTGAACCACTCGACCTGCTCTTCGGAGAAGGTGTGGTTGGTCGGGAACGACCAGGTCTCGCCCTCCGGCGTGGTGACTTCGACGGTGACCTGCTGGTCGGGCGCGAGATCGGCCAGGCCGCGGACCGCGATGCGGTCGTCCTCGCCGATGCGGTCGTAATCGGCCGGGTCGGCGAAGGTCAGCGGAACCATGCCCTGCTTCTTGAGGTTGGTCTCGTGGATGCGGGCGAACGAGCGTGCGATCGCCACCAGCCCGTTGCGGAAGCGGGGCTCCATGGCGGCGTGCTCGCGGCTGGAGCCTTCGCCCATGTTCTCGTCGCCGATCACGACCCAGCGCACACCGGCCTCGTGGTAGTCCTTGGCGAGCTCGGGGAAGAGCTTGACCGAACCGTCGAGCTGGCTCTTGCCGTGGCCGACCTCATAGCCGGGATAGGCGTTGACGGCGCCGAGGTAGAGGTTGCCGGAGATGTTCTCGAGGTGACCGCGGTACTTCAGCCACGGACCGGCCATCGAGATGTGGTCGGTGGTGAACTTGCCCTGAGCCTTGACCAGCACCGGCAGGTCCTCGTAGTCGTTGCCATCCCAGGCCGGGAACGGCGACAGGAGCTGGAGGCGATCGGAGGTGGGGGCGACCTTCACGTCGACGCCGGAGCCGTCGGCGGGTGGTGCGACGAAGGTGTTCTCGCCGGGGTCGAAGCCGGCCTCGGGAAGCTCGAGCCCGATCGGGGTGGACAGAGACACCTCTTCGCCGGCGTCGTTGGTGAGGGTGTCGTTGATCGGGTCGAAGTCGACCGTTCCGGCGATGGCAAGGGCGATCACCGTCTCCGGAGAGGTGACGAAGGCCAGCGTCTCGGGGTCGCCGTCGTTGCGCTTCGGGAAGTTGCGGT
>CAYFLT010000121.1:0-10046 GCA_964344055.1 uncultured Candidatus Nemicrothrix sp. | reverse complement strand
GTCGAGAACCCGGTGGATCTCAGGGATTTCGTCCCTGCTCACGACGAGATCGACGGTGGTGCCGATCAGCTCCTCCTCGGAACGCCCGGTGAGCCGGACGTAGTCGGCGTTGCACGCGATGAGCGAGGTGTCGGCCTCCCGGATGCTGATGGCGATGGGGGCCGACTCGAATGCGGTGCTGAAGGTCCGCTCGGCGGCGATGCGGGCTTCGTGTTGGCTGACGATCGAGAGCGCCGAGGTGAGCAGGGAGAGGACGTGATCGCCGAAGGGCTCTTCGCCGGGCCGGGTGAAGACGAATGCGCTGAACTCACCGTCCCCCTCCCCTTCGCGGACGAAGCCGATCCGGCGCGGCTCGATCCCGGTCATCCGCTCGACCCGCTCGCGAATCCGCGGAGGGGTGTCGAGCAGTGGCCACTCCTGCGGGCCGGCCTGGATGACGCCGGGGGCGGTGTCGCCCGTGTCCAGGACGTCGTCGACCGACCAGAGATCCTCCGGGACCTCCCGATCGGCGCCGATACCGACCTGGAGGGAGAGTTCGGCCCGCAGCACCGGAGGCCGATACGACAACAGCCACAACGACGCGTGATCGATGCCGAACTGTCCGACCAGCCACTTCAGCGACTCGGCCGTGCCGTCGCGTTCGGCGGAACTCGTGGCCAGGAGTCGGGTAGCGAACTTCCGGAGGAGGTCCTCAGAGGTGAGACGCAGGCCGATCGCCTTGTCCGCGTTCAGCCGCCGTTGGAGCTGGCCGATCAACAAGGCGATCGAGCCGAGCACGTCGGTGGCGAGATCGGCGTCGAGCACCCGGCGCAATGGGCGACCGAAGGTGAGTGTCAGCCCGGCCCCGACCGCTTCGGTTCGTTCGATCGGTGCGGCCACGATGGAGAAGCCCTCGCGGCCCTCGGTCACGGCGGCCGAGCCCAGATCGAGCGCCACCGGTTCTCGAGCGGCCAGTGCCTCCGCGAGGAGTGGATTTCCGGCAGGAATCCGGCCCTGGCTTTCGTCTCGGGTGCCCTCATCGAGATACCAGGCGACCGTTCGGGTGGCACCCTCGACCGGGTCGAGCGACCACATGACCGACGCGGTGGCGCCGAACAGCAGTCCGGCGCGCTCGAGGGCCGAGCCGACGCCCTCGTTCGCGTCGGCGACGGTGCGATCGACGAAGTCGGCGGCGATGTCGCCGAGCAGGCGGTCTGCGGTGGCACGCTTGCGAGCCCGTAGTTCGAGCGTCAACCGGGTGCGGAGCTGGGCGAGCAGCCCGGCCATCGACCGCAGCGCCATGTCCGACGATTCGGACAGCTCCGCGCCCTGATTCAGCGCCGAGAGGATCAGCACGTCACGACCGCGGATCACCGGCAGGATGTGCATTTGCGTCCGCCCGGTGCTCTCCGGGAATTCGATCAGATCGGAGAGTTGCCAGAGCGGGCCGGCGTCGGGGTTCAGGATCCGGGCGATCACCGGGTCATCACGCTTCATCGGGGCGAAGTTCGCCTGCAGTGGTTCACCCGACCCGGTGGCCTCCGCCGAACAGTCGAATGCGAGGGTCTCCTGGTTCAGCTCGAACACGGCGATCGACGAACAGCCGATCTCCTCCCGAAGGTCCTCGAGGGCGTCAGCCACCGCCTCCCGGGCGGTTTCGACACCCGAATCGACGAATCTCGCGGCCGCCTCGGTCAGGAGAGCATCGATCCGCTGCTGGGTCTCCAGCACCCGGGCGATGATCATCTTGCTTCTGATCTGGCCGAAGATGTCCGCTATGGCGCGGACGCTGGACAGTTCATCGTCGTTCCAACGCCGCTGGGACGGGTCGACGAGACACAGCATGCCGAGCGAACCCTGCGAGTCGGCAAAGGACATGAAGAGCACCTTGCTCTCCGGAGGCAGGCCGATGTCCTCACCGTGAAGGCCCTGAAGATCCCCGAGCCGGGCGAAGCGGGTCCCGCGGTCGCCCAGGAAATCCCCGAGGGTGATCGGTACCCGGAGGCCCACCGGTGTGACCGTGCCATCGGCCCGGCGGGCCGAGCGGAGCATGATCGATCCCCTCTCGTTGCGCCACAGCTGGGCCGAGCTGAGATCGAAGAACTCGATCAGCTCGTCGAGCATCCGGTCGAGGGTTTCGTCGAGGGTGTCGAGGCGAACGTCCACCGCCGTGGCCGCCAACTGGCCGACGATCGCTTCCAGGTCGAGACGGCGCCTCACGGCCCGCTCGGCAGCGAACCGCGCCAGCGTCTGGCTGACCGTGTGACCGACCGCTCGTACCGCGGCGATCTCGTCGTCGGCCCAGCGGGATCGATCGGGGTCGATGACCGCGAGCAGGCCCTCGGCGTCGCCTCCCATGAACAAACGCGTGACGAGCACCGTGGAGTCCGGGTGATACCTGGTCCGGGACTCCGGCACGATGCTAGCCCTGATGAACCCGTGGCCCCGTTCCTCGAGGCGGGCCAACCAGCCGTCCTGGGCCGGCACCCACTCCGGGAAGTCGATGTGCTGGCCCGCGGACGTGACCGCCAGCCGCCGATCGAACCCGCCGTCACGACGATCCCAGAGCGACGATCCCGCCACCCCGAGCGTCTCGATCACCTCGGAGAGGACCGTGGAGACGAAGTCGGCCTCGTCCTCGAACCCCGAGCGGGCCGAGATGGCGGCCACCCGGCTCACCGCGGCCTCCAGCTGGGTCCGGCGGGCGCTGGCGGTGTCGACCTGGATCCGCGCCATGATCTTGTTCAGGCTGCGTGCGATCGAGTGGGCCGCGGTGATCTCCTCCTGAGTCCACTCCCGTCGGTCCGGGTCGGTGAAGACGACCGCGCCCTCGATTCCCTCCGGCCCGGCGAGCGGTACCGCGAGCGTTTCAGAATCCTGGGGGAGCACGAACTCCTGGCTCGGTCGGAAGAAGCTGAGCGGCACGAGGAGATGCCCTGTGGGGCCGATCTCGTCGACGAGGGCCGGATCCACCTCGACGTAGAAGCCCTCGCGGGGCGCGACGGGGTCACGCGACGCTTCGGTCTCGAGGACGAACCGGTCGCCCAAACCCGGGCGGAGCCACATCGACACCTCGGCGATGTCGAAAAAGGCCCGCGCTCCCTCGAGAATCTCGTCGACCGTCACCGCCCCCGCCCCGAGCGATGCCGCTGTCGACACCTCGTTCAGGAAGCTCTGCAACTCGAGCCGATGGGTGAGCTCCCCCTCGGCCCGCAGGCGGGCCCGGGTGAAACCGATCAGGCCGGCGACCGTCTCGAGGGCGAAACACGCCACCCGGTCGATGGGCTCCCGGTTGGGACCGACCCCCACGAGGATGCCGCCACCCTCGCCTGCGATCAGCGGGACGACGTAGGTGGCTCGACCGTCGATCGGCTCGAGGCAGGCAAGCCCGGCGAGATCTTCCACGGCCCGGGCGTGTTCGACATATCGGGCCAGAGCTGCCGGTTCGACCTCCTGCGGGTCGCGCCAACCGTTGGGCTGCCGCTCGCCCACGCACTCGTGGAGCGCCACGAGTCCGAGCGCCCGGCCCACGTGGGCCAGGTGGTGCGAGATGACCTCGTCGACCGTGCCGGAATCGGCCGAGAGGAGATCCACGGTGATCGCTCGTTCGGCGTCGAGTAGGGCGTCGCGAGGGTTCGCCTGGAACCCGTCCGGCGGGGTGTCTCCCTCACGATTCGCCACATTCTTCATGTCGGTCGTCCGGCCCGCCCGTTGAGGTCTCGCACCCGCTCCGTCACCGGCGTTCTCCGCACTCCCGCCCCGCGATGGCCATGCTCACCTCCGACCCCGCACGAGGCTCTGTTTGTGGTCGACGAAGTCCATCAGGACGTAGTCGCCGAGATCCTGGTTCGTGGTGAAGAAGGCGCGGCCGCCGTTGAGGCGGGAGACCTGCTCGATGAAGTTCTGGAGGTAGTGGGTGACATCGAGAACGAAGGTGTTGATCCGGATGTCCTCACGTGTGCACCTGACGACCTCGGCGAGGGTGAGATCGACGGTTTCCCGTGACGGCGGGTAGTTGAAGTACGGCGTGCCGGACGGTGTGACGTGAGCCGTGGGTTCCCCGTCGGTGATCATGATGATCTGTTTCGTGCCGGACTGCCGAGACAGCATCTTGCGAGCGATCTGGAAGGCGTGCTGCATGTTGGTGCCGTACACGTAGTCCCATGACAGCTCAGGCAGGGACGCGGCATTGAACTCCCGGGCCAACTCACTGAACGAGACCATCCCCAGGAAGTCCCGCGGGTACTGGCTCGAGATCAGCGAGTGCAGCGCCATGGTGACCTTCTTGGCGGGCAGGAAGTTGTCGCGCATCGCCATCGACATCGAGACGTCGAGCATCAACACGGTGCTGGACCGGACCAGCTGTTCGGTGCGCTCGATCTCGAAGTCGTCGGGGTGCAGTTGGACCGGAATACCGCCACCCGTACGGGCCACGGCGTTGCGCAGGGTCTTCTCGAGGTGGAGGTTGAACCGATCGCCGTATTCGTAGGGCTTGGTGTCGAAGTCGCGTTCGTGGCCCTGACCGGTGCGCTCCAGTGCGTGCTTGCCCAGCGCATCGGGTGACATGCGCTTGAAGATCTCCTCCAGCGCGCCGTCGCCGATCTTGCGAATGGCCCGCGGAGTGAGCTCGTAGCGGCCTTCCTTGTTCTCGATCAGCCCCGACTCCTCGAGCATGCGGGCCAGCTCGGCCATCCGTTCGAGACTCTCGGCGGACTCGTCACCGAGCAACTCACGGGCCCGCTCGATGTCGACCTCGGCCAGCGCCCCGGGGTTGGTGGCCCCCCGCAGCAGGTTGTCGAGCTGGTCGATGTCGCCCAGCTCGCCCATCATGTCGAGCGCCTCGGGCATGTCGAGCGGATCCATGCCCTGGAAGTCGTAGGACTGGCCCCAGCCCATCTGGGGGAATGCTTCGCGCAGGTTGTCGGACAGCTGATTCATCTGCCACTGGAGGTCCATGTCCTCCATCAGCTGGTTGCTGAGTTCCTGGAGCTGCTGACGCTGCTCGGGCGTCATCGAGTTCATCATCTGCTGCATCTGCGCCATGCGCTGGGCCATGATCTCGAGCAGCTCGTCGAGGGTCCGCGGGTTCTCCGGGAAGAAGTCGCCGTAGCGCTCCATGAACCCGTCGAAATCGGGTTCGACCCCCTGGGCCCGCTCCTCGAGCATCTTGTTGAGCTCGGCGAGCATGTCCTTGACCCGCTGCATCTCCTCGGGCGACATCTCGTTGATGCCCTCGGCCATCTGGTCGAGGTACTGCTGCATCACCTGCTCGCGCAGCTTGTCCATCAACTCCTCGAACCGCTGCTGCGCCTCGGCCGACTCGAACTCGTAGTTCTGCAGGCCCTTGACCTGCCCGGCCAGGTCGGGCGGGAGCATGTCGAGCTCCATGTTCTTCATGGTCGACGTGTCGTTCGCCAGCTCCTGGCGGCGCTCGTCGCCGGACTGCCCCGCCTCGTCGACCATGTCGCCGAGTGCCTTGCGTTCGTCCTCCACCACCTCGCGCAGCTCGTCGGCGATGTCGTCGAACACCCCACCGAGGTCGTACTGCTCGAGGAGCTCCTTTCGCCGCTCCCGGAGGCGATCCATCATGTCGCGAATGCCCTCCATCCGACGGCCGTCACGATCCATGAGACCGCCCTGCATCATCTGGCGGAGCGCGCTGTTGACGTCGCCGTGGTAGAGCAGCTCGTCGGCCATCTCACCGAAGAGGTGGTCGGCGTCGACGTCGAACCCGGTCTGGGTGCCGTCCCACCTCGAATAGGTGAAGTGGGGAGGCTGTCGACGGCGGCGACGGCGACGGGGGAACACCATGAGGGCAACCTAGCCGCGCCCGCCACGGTCCGTACAAGGGTCGCCACTGCGCGACATGGTGGGCGGCACGACCACTTGTTAACGTCTACTAACCATGGCTGAGTCGACCCGGGTGATCGAGAGCGGAGACGCCACCAACCGTCGCCCCGCGAACCGCCGCGAGCTGATTCTCCGCGCCGCGATCGAACTGTTCCACGAACGGGGCTACCCGGCCACGAGCGTCGACGACATCGGCAAGGCCGTCGACGTGAGCGGGCCCGCGATCTACCGGCACTTCTCCTCCAAGGAGGCCATCCTTCTCGAAGCGATGCAGCGTGCCGCCGACGAGGTCCATGCCGCCAACCGGGCGGCCCGGGCCTCCAACGACGATCCCCGACTGCTGCTCGAGGGCTACATCCGGGCCTATGCCACCGTCGCGGTCGAGCAGAGCGCCCTCATCGCAGTGTGGACCAGCGAAGCCCGGCACGTGGCCGGTGACGGAGCGTCGTCGATGGTCCGACGGCTCCGCTCGTGGGTCGCCGAGTGGCGCGAGGCCCTTCTGGAGGCCCGCCCGGAACTGAACGAGCAGCAGGCCCGCGTCCTGGTGGCGGGAGCAGTCGGACAGATCACGAGTGTGGCCACGACCGTCGACCACACCGTTCGCCGCGAATGCCCCACCGATTGGATCGTGGCCATGGCGTTGGCAACACTCGATACCGCGCTCGACCAACCATCCTCGATTGAACAGGAGTAGCAATGCCTGTGAACCCTGATGCCGTCGGCTCGGTCGGCCCCGAGTCCGAGGTGAGCTGGACCTCCAAGGACAGCCTGCTCTACGCCCTGGGCGTGGGCGCCGGCGCCACTGATCCCACCGGCTTCGAGCTCGAGTTCACCACCGAGAACAGCAAGGACATCACCCAGAAGGCGCTCCCGACCCAAGCGGTCGTGCTGGGGGGTGGTGGTGGCCTCGATTTCGGCGACTTCAACCTCGCCGCCCTGCTGCACGGCGAGCAATCGATCACCCTTCATCAGACCCTGCCCGCCGAGGGCAAGGCGGTCGGCCAGGGCAGGGTCGCGGCGATGTACGACAAGGGCAAGGCCGCGCTGGTCATGCTCGAGACGAACGTGAACGACCTCGACGGCAACCCGCTGTGGACCTCCACGGCCGGCCTCTTCATCGGTGGTGAGGGCGGCTGGGGCGGCGACCGCGGCCCGTCGTCGGACTGGGCCCTGCCTGATCGCGACCCCGACCACGTCGTCGGCTACGACACCCGAACCGACCAGGCGCTGCTGTACCGCCTCAACGGCGATCGCAATCCGCTCCACTCAGACCCGACATTCGCGGCGATGGCCGGATTCGACATCCCGATCCTCCACGGCCTGTGCACGTTCGGGGTGAGTGGTCGGGCGCTGCTGCACACGCTGTGCGAAAGCGATCCCGACCGGTTCGGCTCGATGGGTGGCCGCTTCAAGTCACCGGTGATGCCGGGCGAGCGACTCGACGTCCACATGTGGGACGACGGCGACCGCACCCTCTTCCAGACCCGCGTCGGTGATCGGGTCGTCTTCGACGCCGGCGTCTTCTCGACGCGCTGAGCACGCCGAACCACTTCCGGAAGGGCGTCACCGCCTCGTCGGTGTCCGCCCAAGGCGTCGCGCCCGCCGCCGACTGGTCGGTCTGGGAGCGAGACGGCCGCGTCCCGCGTTCGGGTGACGGGTCCGGAATGGCCGTCGACTGGAGAGACGACCTCGAGCAGTTCGTCTCGCTCGGCTGCACCGACTGGCGGCTGACCGTGGAGTGGGCCCGGGTCGAGCCGGAGCCCGGCCGGGTCGACACCGATGCGCTCGACTTCTACCGAGACGTCCTCGCCCACGCGAGCGGGATAGGGCTGGCCAGCTGGATCACACTCCAACACGGGTCGCTTCCCGGTTGGTACCTCGACGACGAGGGCGGCCATCGCGATCCTGCGGCCCGCGAGCGCTTCTGGCTTCCCCACGTCGACCGGGTGGCGGAGGCCTTCGACGAATGGACGGTCGGGTTCACTCCGATCGAAGACCCGATCAGCTGGGCGATGCGGGGCTATGGACTCGGCTCCCGGCCGCCGGGGCGGCAGGACCCGGTGGCGCTTCGAGAGGCCGTGGAGGGCGCGGTGCTCGCCGTGCACGACGCCGTGCGTCTACTCGAGGGTGGCCGCCAGGACGTCATGTGCACCTGGCGGGCCGGGCCGCTCCACTCGATCGCCGAGGAGGACGGGCGGATCCCGCTCGAGACCCGCCAGGCCGCACGGTGGTGGGACGAGCTGTTGTGGGGCTCGTGGCTCCGGGCGCACGCGAACGGGATGCTCGAACTCGACGGGCGATCACCGCTCGAGGTGCCACTGTTCGTCAGCTCCGTCGACCACGTCGGCCTGGTCCACGACCATCCGATCGGCGTCACGAGAGCCGGAGGCCTGGCCTCCTGGCCCGCCGGCGCCCAACAGGCCGGAACCGGGTTCGCGCCCGAGCCGGACGAACTCGCGGAGGCGATGGGTCGGGCTCACGAAGCGCTGCCCGATCACTCCCTCATGGTGGCGGCGCACGGCGTGGCCACCGAGGACGAGGCCTGGCGGGACCACCTCCTGGCCCGCTCATTGGATCACGTACGAGATGCGAGGGACGACGGTCGTATCGCCGGCTACTTCCACGATTCCGCCATCGACGGCTACGACTGGGCGCTCGGCTTCCAGCGGCCCCGCGGCCTTCTCGACCGCGGCCGATCGCGCAAACCCGCCGCGGAGACTTTCACCGCTCTCTGATCAGACCCTGCGTCAGCTGCGGGAGCGGAACTGGGCTCGGGTGCCGCTGGCGTCCTTGTTGAGGCGCTTGGCGAGATGGAGACCCTCGAGCACCAGCTCGCACGCGGCCGCGATCATGGCCGGCGACTCGGTGTCGTCCTCTTCGGCCAGCAACGCCTGGACCGGACCCTGCAGCGCCGGCACCCGCCTCAACAGGTCGGCGTAGGCCTCGTCGGTGACGTCCTCACCGGTGTCGACGATGAGATCCTCGTCGAATGCGTCGACCACCGCCCGGTGCGTGTCGGGCGGCACCCGGTCCTTGAAGACCGTCAGCACCGCACTCCGAACCAGGTTGGCGAGGATCTCTCCGTCCCGGCCCTCGTCGAGTGTCTCGATCTCGACCTTGCCGGATGTCGAGGCCGGCAGCGCCTCCAGGTCGACGATCCGCGGGACCACCCGTGACGCGCCGGCCCGTAGCGACCGTCGCACCGAGTTCGCCACCATGATCTCCTCGTTGGAGATCGACAGCCGTACCGACACGCCGGATCGCTGGGAGATGTGATGGCTCGAACGGGCGGCGTGGGAGACGTTGGCGACGATCTCGGTCATGAACGACGGCACGCTCAGGTCGAGCCCCTCGCTGACCGTGAGATCTGCCTCCTGTTCGACGATCGCCACCTCGGTGTCGATGTCGAGCGGGTAGTGCGTCCGGATCTGGGAACCGAACCGGTCCTTCAGCGGGGTGATCAGCCGGCCTCGGTTCGTGTAGTCCTCCGGGTTGGCCGAGGCGACGAGGACGACGTCGAGCGGGAGACGGACCTTGTGACCCCGGATCTGCACGTCGCGCTCTTCCAGCACGTTCAGCAGGCCCACCTGGATCCGCTCCGCGAGATCGGGCAGCTCGTTCATCGCGAAGATGCCCCGGTTCGTGCGAGGGACCAACCCGTAGTGGAGGGTCAGTTCGTCTGACAGATAGCGCCCCTCCGCGACCTTGATGGGGTCGACCTCGCCGATGAGGTCGGCGATCGAGGTGTCGGGCGTGGCGAGCTTCTCACCGAAGCGATCGTCGCGATGCACCCACGCTATCGGGGTGTTGTCGCCAAGCTCATCGACCAGTTCACGGGCGTAGCGCGAGATCGGGTTGTAGGGGTCGTCGTTGATCTCGGATCCGGCGACGATCGGCATCCACTCGTCGAGGAGCCCGGTGAGACCGCGGATCATGCGGGTCTTCGCCTGGCCGCGCTCACCCAGGAAGATGATGTCGTGGCCCGCGAGCAACGCGTTCTCGAGCTGGGGCGAGACCGTGTTCTCGTAGCCGAGCACCTCGGGGAACAGTGGCTCACCGGCACGGATCTTCTCGACTGCGTTTCGCCGGAGCTCCTGATGGACCGGCGCCGACTCCCATCCACTGGCTCGAAGTGCACCGAGGGTCTCTGCTCTCGTCATGGGTTCACCTTCGCCTTCTGGCTTCGCTCCGTGCGGCTCATGGGTTCACCTTCGCCT
>CAYFLT010000120.1:9481-10157 GCA_964344055.1 uncultured Candidatus Nemicrothrix sp. | reverse complement strand
CAGTCGCCGAGGTGCACATCGCCTTTGACGGAATGGCCTACGGCATCGTAGATCCGCTTGATGCTCTCGCCGATCAGGGCTGGACGCAGGTGGCCGACGTGGAGATCCTTGGCCACGTTGGGGCCGCCATAGTCGACGATGACCGACCGAGGGCGGCTGACCCGATGCAGGCCGAGCTGATCGTCGCGAGCGGTCCGGGACAGCCACTCGACCAGGGTCTCGTCGGTGATCGAGAGGTTGATGAAGCCCGGTCCGGCGATCTCCACCCTCAAGAGCGACGACGCCGAGCGAAGTGCCTTCTCGATGTCGGTGGCGATGGCCCGCGGGGATCGACCCGCGGCTTTGGCCGCAGCCATCGCGCCATTGCACTGGAATTCGCCCAGGTCCCTTCGCCGGGAGACCTCGACAGCACCGAAGCGGCGATCCAGCCCGAGGCCCTCGAACGCGTCTCCGACCAGATTCGACAGCTCGGCCTGCAGCGACATCCACCGACAGTAGCGATCTCCCGCCGACGATCTGCTCGACTTCCGGCAGCGGCGCTAGACGGTGCGCTTTCGTCGGTGGGTGGTGCTTTCGACTCCCGTCGAGATGAAACGGGAGTCGGAGTCAAAGCAGGGTGGTGGCGGGGAGTCGGCCTGTAAGCGGGGTTCTGTCCGGGAGCGAGCCGGGAGCCTGC
>CAYFLT010000120.1:8506-9471 GCA_964344055.1 uncultured Candidatus Nemicrothrix sp. | reverse complement strand
GCTCCGTGGATGACCATCCATCTGTGCGATCAACCCGGGAGTGTCTGCGGACGGACCGTCCTCTCCCTGCGCGATCTTGCTCCGGGTGGGGTTTACCGAGCCGCCCCGGTCGCCCGAGACGCTGGTGCGCTCTTACCGCACCGTTTCACCCTTACCGACCGGGCGGACCCGGCCGGCGGTCTGTTTTCTGTGGCACTTTCCTGCGAGTCACCTCGACTGGCGCAAACCAGCACCCTGTCCTGCGGAGCCCCGACTTTCCTCAACCCACCGGAGTGGGCCGCGGTCATCCAGCCGGCTCCCCGCCACCGTCCTCCAGTGTGGCACGGCGGGCGCCGAACCAGGACCCGACCGCACCGATCGAACCGGCGAGCAGGACGTTGAACACCAGGGCGACCGGGGAGATGCCTTCGCCGCGGACGACTCGGACGATCCCGCCGATGACCTGTACGACTGCGAAGGCGGTGACGGTGGCGGCGGCTCCATTGAGAAACGGGGCTTCGGGGGCCCGCTTTCCGGCGGTGGCACCGCCCAGGATGTAGGCCAGCACGATCGCGAGCAGCGCCAGCAGGACCCAGTTGCTCTGGTTCCGGCCCGCGTCCTCGTCGGCGAGGATGCTCTGGATCACCGCCGCGGGGGTGGCGATCACCAGACAGACGAGGGCGCCGGTCCGGATCGCTATTGGGTCGAGGGCGCTACGCACAGGGCGCCTAGAGTACCGCCCGAGGACGGGACGCCTGCAGGTCGGCCCGGCACCGACCGAGGAGATGACACGCGATGTCGAGGATCGAGGATCACGGAGGCTGGCCGGCGATTCTCGGTCACCTGTCGTCGGGCGCCGATCTCACCTCCGAGCAATGTCAGGCCGTACTCGCGAGCATCCTCGCCGGTGAAGCCACCGACGCCCAGATAGCGGCCTTCGTCGTGGCCCTGCGAATCAAGGGAGAGACCGTCGACGAGCTCTCCGG
>CAYFLT010000120.1:6630-8496 GCA_964344055.1 uncultured Candidatus Nemicrothrix sp. | reverse complement strand
TCCGGGTTCCAGCGGGCGATGATGGCGGCGGCGAGTCCGCTCGCCCTTCCAGCCGACGCCATCGACATCGTCGGCGTGGGCGGTGCCAAGAGTCGCCGGACCGCCGCCCTCAATGTGTCGACCATGGCCTGTTTCGTCGCCGCGGGCGCCGGTGCCGTGGTGTGCAAGCACGGCAACCGGAAGGCGTCGTCCACGTCGGGGAGCTTCGACCTGCTCGAGGCGCTCGGCATCTCGGTCGACGTCGACACACCCACCCTCGAGCATCAGGTGGCCGGCATCGGGGTCGGGTTCGCCTTTGCCCGTGCGTACCACCCGGCGATGCGTCATGTCGGTCCGGTCCGCTCGGAGCTGGGCATACCGACGATGTTCAACGTGGTGGGCCCGCTCTCCAACCCCGGCGGCGTGCGCCGACAGGTGGTCGGTGTGGCGGACAGCAACCTCGCCCTCCGGATGGCCGGAGTGCTGCGAGCCACCGGCTCGGTGCGGTCGCTCGTGGTCACCGGCGCCGGCGGTCTCGATGAACTCACCACCACCGGTCCGACCTCGGTGGTGTCGCTCGAGGACGGCGAGATCACCGAATTCGAGATGGATGCGGTCGACTACGGCCTGCCCCGAGCGAGCGCCGAGGATCTCGCTGGCGGCGACGCCGACGCGAACGCCCGGATCGCCCGCCGGGTTCTGGGGGGCGAGACGGGCGCAGCACGCGACATCGTGGTGCTGAACGCTGCGGCCGGCCTGCTCGTGGCGGGGGTCGTCGACGATCTCGATGCGGGAGTGACGGCGGCCGCGGCGGCGATCGACGATGGCCGGGCCGAAGCGAAGCTCGACGCGCTGGTGGCCAGCACGGCCTGATTCTCGGCCCGAACTCGATCAGCGGCGCTTCCGGGGCGCGAACGACGGGATGCGGGGGAGTGGTTCCGCCAGCACGCCGTCGACGGCGTCGAGTTCGATCCGGTGGGCGTGGTCGTCGAACCAGCGGGCGATGCACAGCAGTTCATCGGCGTCGGCGCGCGACGGGACACCGAGCGGAGGGGACTCGGTCCCGTCGGCGTCGACGCCGTGGTCGAGCAGCGAAGGCGGATCGTCGAGTGACCCGCACCCTGACAACAATCCGTCGGTGAACTCCGCCCAATCGGAGCCGATCCGCACCCGAACCCGGCGGGCCCGACGGAGCAGGTCGAACCGGCGGTGGCGGAGCAGGAGGCTCGCCAATGCATCGGCCCGGTCCCGGACGTCGGCCGCTTCCTCGTAGCGCTCGGCTTCGGCGAGCATCGCGATGCGGCCACGGAGTGGATCGAGGAGCTGTTCGGGTCGGGCAGTGAGCCCCTCCACCAGCTGCTCCACCACCTCCTGGTACTCCGGCTCGGAGGTGTGGCCGGAGCAGGGACAGCTCGCCACGCCGATCTGGGCGGGGGTACACACCGGCCGAGCGGTCGTGGCCGTGCTGCGGGTGGTGCAGCGACGGATCGGCGCTGCCGTCTCGATCGCCTCGACGATGCGCTTGGCCCGCTTCGACGACGACACCGGGCCGAGGTAGAGGGCTCCGTCCTCCTTGACGGACCGGACGACGGAGAGGCGGGGAAACCGTTCGTCGAGGGTGAGCTTGATGTAGGGGTACTTCGAGCTCTTCGTGCCCTGGCGATTGAATCGGGGCAGGTGACGATGGATGAGCCGGAGCTCGAGCACGGCCGCTTCCAAGCCATTGCGGCAGACCTGGTGGTCGATGCGATGGGTCTCCCGCAGCAGCTGGGTGATCTTGCGGCGGTCGTCGGTCGAGAAGTAGCTCCTCACCCGCGAGCGCAGGTTCGACGCCTTGCCCACGTAGAGGATGTCACCGGTGCGCCCACGGAAGAGGTAGACGCCCGG
>CAYFLT010000120.1:5133-6526 GCA_964344055.1 uncultured Candidatus Nemicrothrix sp. | reverse complement strand
GTCGAGGCCCGTGACCCCCAGCGAGCCCGCTCGTTCGAGCAGCACGTGGAGGAGGTCCCCGGTGGCGAGCGCGTCATCGAGGGCTCGATGGCTGGGAGTGTGGCTGAGGCGGAGCCGATCGGCGAGTGTGCCCAGCCGGCAGTTCGGCACTTCGGAACGCAGCAGCCGCCGGGCGAGTGCGAGGGTGTCGACCGAACGGTTGGCGAGGCGTGGCCGACCATCACGCTCCAGGGCGGCGCTGATGAAGGAGATGTCGAAGCGGACGTTGTGGCCGACCACGACGGCGTCGCCGATGAACTCGAGCAGGGACGGCAGCACCGACTCGATGCGCGGCGCACGCATCACCATCGCCTCGGTGATGCCCGTGAGGATCGTGATCTCGGGCGGGATCGCACAGCCCGGATCGACGAGGGTCTGGTAGGTGCCGAGACACGCGCCGCCCTTCAGCTTGACCGCACCGACTTCGGTGATACCGCAGTCGGCCGCCGACCCGCCGGTGGTCTCGAGGTCGATGACGACGAAGGTGACTTCGTGCAACGCCGTGCCGAGATCCTCGAGAGTGCGTTGCTCGGGGTGGGGCGACTCGGGGAGTGGAGTGGCGACGGGTGGCGCGAACAGGTGTTCGATCAAGGCCATCCACTCTGGACGAACGAACGTTCGCCGTCAAGGGGTCCTTCGAACAGCTCAGACCGAGCGGGTCCTCAGGCCAGGCGGTTCCGCAGATGGTCGGCGAGCCGGATGGCGAGGGCGACGATGGTGAAGGTCGGTGTGGCTACGCCGCCCGTGGCGAACACCGAGCTCCCCGCGACCCACAGGTTCTCGACGCCATGGGCGCGGCCGTCCGCGTCGACCACGCCCTCGGTCGGGTCTTCGGCCATCCGTGTGGTGCACATGTGGTGGAACCCGACCCCGACGCGAAACCCACGGACGTCGACTGCGTCGGGACGGGCGCGGTAGATCGAGATGAACTCTCCCGCCACGGCCTGTTCCACCGCGTCCGCCGTCACGCCGCCCGGAAGTAGCTGGAGCCGTCCGAGCCCCGCAGCGGCGAACTCGGCAGCGAAGACCTCGAGCCCCGAGACGACGTTTGACCGGTCCTCGGGTGTGAGTCGCCAGTCGACCTCGACTCGCGGGACACCCAGCGAGTCGCGGCGGTTCCCGAGGCGGACCCGGCTCTCGCGGTTGAGCCGTTGTTCGGCCAGGCCCTGCAGATACAGCGACGTCCTTGGCACCGGCCCGGCGTGACCGAGGAGGCCGGCGACGTCGTTCGCGGTGATTCCCTGCTCCTGGTACGGCACACCCGCCGGGAGGTTGCCGGTGAGGAATTGGAGCTCCAAGCCGGTGGTGCCGCGGTCGCGGACGTGGTCTGCGCTCAATGCCAGGCCGGCCTTCA
>CAYFLT010000120.1:0-5123 GCA_964344055.1 uncultured Candidatus Nemicrothrix sp. | reverse complement strand
TGACGACCGGACGGAACCTCGACGTCCATCCCGTGGAGGGCGAGAAGGTCCTCAGCGGAGGCACCGGTGACCCCGAACCCGGCGTAGATCTGGAGGTGCTCGGTGAAGTACCGCCCGACGAGATCGTGCTGGTTGGCGATCCCGGCAGGATCGGCGTCGGTGGAGGCGAGGAGGATCCGCGCGTTCTCGATGCCTCCGGTGGCGAGCACGTATGCATCGGCCCGCGCGCTCAGGTCGGCTCCCGCGAGCGTCCGGATGTCGACGGCGGTGATCCGGCGGCCGTCGGTCGACGCGAGGTTCACGACGTTCGCGTCGAGGACGACATCCAGGGCGTCGCTCCGTTCGAGATCGGCCCGGTAGCGCTCCCCGAAGCGCATCGGGAAGCTGACCTGGAACACGATCGGGTCGATGGCTGCGGTGGCGAGGATCGGATCGGCGAACCCCGTGCGGTCCTGCCAGGGGGCGTAGCCGAACTCGGCGTCGCTGATCCCCACCCACTCCACGGCGCGCTCCCAGTAGGGCTCGAGGGCAGACCGCTCGAGCGGCCAACCCGATCTGTCGAGGTTCGAGGGGTCGGCAGAAGCCGGCCCAGTGATTGGTCGTCCCGCCGAGGTAGCGCAGCCGGATCTGGTCGAGGCTGAGATCTCCGCCGAGCGTGCCCATCGGTTCGCCGGTCACCAGTCCCTCATGGAGCGCTCGGGTGGCCGGGTCCTCCTCGGTCGATCCGGACTCGAGGACGAGCACCGAGAGTCCGGATGCTTCGAGCTCGAGTGCCAGGGTGATGCCGGCCGCGCCGGCGCCGATGACGCACACGTCCGCCGAGAGGCTGGTGCCCGAGGGGAGATCGAGGGCGGATCTCAGCATGCGGTCCCGCATGCGAGCGCGAGCACCGCGGCCGCTCTCGCTTCCGAGTCGGCGAGCACCCAGCCATCGACGACGACGGTGTGGCCTGATCGGAACTCCTCGGTCACCACCGTGGCCGCGTGAGCCAAGGGATCCTCGACGCCGGTCGGCAGCCCGTCGAGCCAGGCCCGCAATGCCGCTTCGTCGGGGTGGTCGTCGAGGTAGCGAGCGCCGATCCGCAGGATTCCGGGGTCGATCTCGCCGAGTCCGGGAACCTCGATCGGTTCGGCCGCCACGCCGGGAACGGTCGTCGTTGCTGAGCCCGTGGCCGTGGCCGTGGTCGACGGGTGCGGCTGCGGCGATACCTCACCGTCGCGACGACGGTCGAGCCAGCCCGCTCCGGCCCCGATGACGACCGCCAGGGCACCGCCGCCGAGACGCAGCGCCCGGCGCCGTGAGACGTCTGAAGTCGCCTCAGTCGACGAGTCGGGAGAGGACATCGTCCAGTTCGACATCGGTGCGATCACGGAGGTCGGCGAGCCGGTCGAAGAGATCAGCGGCCGCCTCGTGGAAGCCGGACGGGAGACCGTCTGCGCCGAAGGTCGCGGCGATCTCCCTCATCTCGGCCCCCCAACGCCATGCCTTGGGCGCCGAGCCGGCCACGGTCCGGTCGAGTTGCGAGGGCAGGTGGGGCATCAGGGTCGCCCAGGCGTGGTCCAGCGCACCCGTGACCCCCTCGGCCTCTGCGAGCGATCGGGTGGCGAGCAGGAGGGCCGCTGAACCCTTGGTCCACGCGGCGAACGCCATCTTCGTGGCCGATGCACCGCCGACCGGAGCGTCCACCGTGACCGTCTCGACGTCGGATCCGTCGAATCGCGACGCCACGGCCGCAGCGGCTTCGGGCGGGCCCGAGAGGTAGAGGAGGTTCCGGGCCCCGCCGCGTGCAGGTGGGCCGATGATGCCGCCGTCGACAGCCGTGCCACCGCCGGATTCGGCCACTTCGGCGATCCGGCGAGCAGTGGCCGGCGACACCGCGTTGGCATCGAGGTACAGGCCCTGGAAGCCGGTGTCGGCCACCGATTCGGCCACATCGAGCGCGAACTCGGGAGGGCACACCGACAGCACGAGGTCGGCGGAGCCGAGCGCGCCTTCGAGCTCGAGAAAACCGACCAGACCGTCGGCTTCGGCTCGCGCTCGGGTTGCGGCCGACCGGCCCGCTTCCAGCCAGCGGACCTCGTGCCCATTCGTTACGAGCGCAGCCCCGAGCGAGCTGCCCATTGCCCCGGGATGCAGAAGGAGAACCGTCACGACGAGAGCTTGGCATGTCCGTGCGGCGGTGGGGGCACTCCGGAGAGTGTCACACCCCCTCCGTATGGTCTTCTCATGGCTCGACACTCCCATCTCCGCCTGGTCACCGAATCCGATCTGGTCGCGGCCGAATCGCAGGTCCTCACCATCGACTGCGACTCGTGCGTCGCGCAGTTCACCGACAAGTGCGACGACTGTCTCGTCAGCTACCTCGTCAACCACGAGCCCGGCACGCCCGTACACCTCGACGACGAGGAACAGCGGGCCGTCGATCTTCTGGCCGATGCCGGGCTCGTCCCGCCTTCCCGGTTCCGGAGCCGTCACGGCGTCGCCTGATCCCGGCCGCCGAGGCGCCGGCCGGCTCACCGGCGAGACACTGGGACCGTGCCACCATGGCAAGGTGCCCCCCACCATCGAACAGCTCGAGCGCATCGGTCTCGAGGCTGGGCTGTGCGCCGTCGGGGTCGCGTCGGCCGAACCCTTCGAGGACGTACACCGCACGATCGAGCGGCGCCGGGCCGAGGGTCTTCACGACCGGATGCAATTCACCTATCGAAATCCGGCCCGGTCCACCGATCCGTCCCGCACGCTCCCTGGGGCCACCGCGCTGGTGGTCGGCGCGTACGACTACCAACGTGAGCCGCCGCCCCGACCGACCGGTGCGCCACTCGGCCGGGTGGCGGCGTATTCCTGGGAGGACCACTACGCGGAGCTCCGCCGGGCACTCGAAGTCGTCGCCGAGGTCCTTCGACAAGACGGGCACCGGGCGGTGGTGCTGGCCGACCAGAACCATCTCGTGGATCGTGCGGCCGCTCACCGGGCCGGGCTCGGCTGGTGGGGGAAGAGCAGCAACATCCTCGTGCCCGGTGTCGGGAGTCTCGTCGTCCTGGGGTCGGTGCTCACCGATGCCCCGCTCGATGTTCCGGCGGCCGCACCGGTCGCCGACGGCTGCCAGAGCTGCACGAAGTGCCTCACCGCCTGTCCCACCGAGGCGATCGTCGCTCCCGGGGTCATCGACGCCCGGCGGTGCCTCGCGTGGCTGGTGCAGGCGGATGGCATGTTCCCGGCCGAGTTTCGAGAAGCCGTCGGAGATCGCATCTACGGCTGCGATGACTGTCAGGACGTGTGCCCGCCCAACCAGATCCGGCGCCGCCGGCCGTCCGACGCGGGGGCGGACGAGGCCTGGGTGCCGGTACTCGAGATTCTGGGGGCGGACGACGAGGCCCTCATGGGCCGGTTGGGTCGGTGGTACATCCCGCAGCGGAACCCGGACTACCTGCGCCGAAACGCGCTCCTGGTGCTGGCCAACACCGCCGACCCCACAGACCCACGGGTCTCCGCCGGGCTCGAAGCCGGGCTTTCCCACCACTCCTCGATGGTTCGGGCCCACGCCGTGTGGGCGGCTCGACGGCTCGGGCTGCACAGCTTGTTGGGCCGCGTGACCGACGACCCCGCACCGGAGGTGCAGGCGGAGCTCAGCGGCTCGTAGGGTCACCACGTGGTTCGCCACCTTCTCGTCACCAACGACTACCCGCCCAAGGTCGGCGGGATCCAGAACTACCTCTGGGAGCTGTGGCGTCGCCTCCCTCCCGAGGACGTCGTGGTCCACACCACCCCCTACGCGGGTAGCGAGGAATTCGACGCCGGCGAATCGTACGTGATCGTCCGCAGCCCTGAACCATGGCTGTTGCCCCAACCGGTGTTGATCCGTCGCGTGAACCGGCTCATTCGAGAGCAAGAAGTCGAACTCGTGGTTCTGGACCCGGCGGTTCCGGTCGGCCTGATCGGCCCCCACCTCGACGCGCCGTACGGCGTGGTGCTCCATGGCGCGGAGGTGACGATCCCCGGGCGGGTGCCCGGCACCCGCCAGCTGCTCAACCGGGTGCTCGGCGGCGCCGTGGGAGTGATCGCGGCCGGCGGCTATCCGGCGGCGGAAGGGAAGCGGTCGCTGGGACGCGCCCTGCCCACGACGGTCATCCCGCCGGGGGTGGACACCGACCGGTTCGTGCCGCTGTCGGCGAGCCAGCGGCGAGATGCCCGCGTCCGCCTCGGATTACCCGCCGAATGTCCGTTGGTGGCCTCGGTCTCCCGACTGGTCCCCCGGAAGGGGATGGACACCCTGATCCGTGCCGCTGCGTCGCTCCGGTCCGATCACCCGGAACTCCTCGTGGTCATCGCCGGCTCGGGTCGGGACGAGCGCAGGCTCGAACGGCTCATCCGGGAAGTCGACGCACCGGTCCGCCTCCTCGGTCGGGTCGCGGATGCCGAACTTCCTGCGCTCTACGGCTGTGCCGACGTCTTCGCGATGATGTGTCGCACCCGATGGGGAGGGTTGGAACAGGAGGGGTTCGGCATCGTGTTCGTCGAGGCCGCCTCCGCCGGAGTCCCGCAGGTGGCCGGTCGGAGCGGGGGCGCTCACGAAGCCGTGGCTCATGGCGACTCCGGCCTCGTCGTGGACGATCCCGACGACGTCACCGCCGCCGCTGATGCGATCGGTTCCCTGCTCGCTGACCCGGACCGTAGGTCCCAGATGGGCGCGGCAGCCCGGCTGCGGGCCGAGACGGAGTTCAGCTACGACGTGCTCGCCGCCCGCCTCCAGTCGGCGCTCGACGGCATGGTGGCACGATGATCGACGCCACCCTTCCCGGTCGACGGTTGGTGCTCTGGTCGTGGTGGGGCACCGCATTCTTCACCCTCACGGCGGTGGCTGCCACGATCCTTCCCTCATGGTTCCAGTGGCCCGCGCTGGTCGTTGCGCTCGCGCTGTTCGTCGCGGGGATCATCACGATGCTGTGGGCGTTCTTCGTCGCGGTGGAACGAAGCAGGGTCGACGCGATCGGCGTGGGTGGTCTCTACTTCGGGGCCGGGAGCGCCCCGTCCACGATTCGGCGGCACTTCCTCACCGCGCTGGCGGTTCAGGTCATCGTGGGGATCACCACGGCGTCGATCCGGGTGTTCACCACCCTCGCCTT
>CAYFLT010000119.1:7967-10962 GCA_964344055.1 uncultured Candidatus Nemicrothrix sp. | reverse complement strand
CGATCGTGATCGGCCAGGCCTGCGAGTTCGACTACTCGGGCACCCAGGCCTGCCGGGTGCTCAAGGAGGAGGGCTACCGGGTGATCCTGGCCAACTCGAATCCTGCCACGATCATGACGGACCCGGACTTCGCCGACGCCACCTACGTCGAGCCGCTCGATGCTCGGGTGTTGGAGAAGATCATCGAGCGGGAGAAGCCCGATGCCGTGCTGCCGACCCTCGGCGGCCAGACCGGCCTCAACCTCGCCATGGAGCTCGAGGAACTCGGAGTGCTCGAGCGGCTCGGGGTCGAGCTGATCGGCGCCGACGCCGAGGCCATCGCCACCGCGGAGGATCGTGAACAGTTCAAGGTGGCGATGCAGGAGATCGGCCTGGAGGTGGCGCGGTCTGGAATCGCTCACGACATGGACGAGGCTCGCAAGGTCGTCACCGAGGTCGGCCTGCCGGTCATCATCCGCCCCGCCTACATCCTCGGCGGCCGCGGCACCGGCATGGCGAACACGATGGAGGAGTTCGAGGCGGTCGCCGAATACGGCCTCGAGTGCAGCCCCATCTCGGAGATCCTGATCGAGGAGTCGATCAAGGGCTGGAAGGAATACGAGCTGGAGGTGATGCGGGACCGCAATGACAACTGCGTCATCATCTGCTCGATCGAGAACTTCGATCCTATGGGTGTCCACACCGGCGACTCGATCACCGTGGCCCCGGCGCAGACGCTCACCGACGTCGAGTACCAGACCATGCGCGACGGTTCGTTCGCGTGCATACGACGGGTCGGCGTGGAGACCGGCGGCTCGAACGTGCAGTGGGCGGTGCACCCCGATACCGGGCGCCAGGTGATCATCGAGATGAATCCGAGGGTGTCCCGATCCTCCGCGCTGGCGTCGAAGGCGACCGGCTTCCCGATCGCGAAGATCGCGGCCAAGCTCGCGGTCGGCTACACCCTGGACGAGATCCCCAACGACATCACGGAGAAGACGCCTGCGTCGTTCGAACCGTCCATCGACTATGTCGTGACGAAGATTCCCCGCTGGGCGTTCGAGAAGTTCCCCGGTACGAGCGGCATCCTCGGAACGTCCATGCAGTCCGTGGGCGAGGTCATGGCGATCGGCCGAACCTTCCCTGAGTCCCTGCAGAAGGCCTTGCGGTCGCTCGAGCAGGGTCGCCACGGTCTGAATTGCGACCCCGCGGAATCGATCCTCGACGCGATGTCCACCGAGGAGCTGCTGGATGCGGCGTCGGTCGCCACCCCGGATCGACCGTTCCAGCTCGAGGCGCTGCTGCGCCGCGGGGTCTCGGTCGACGAGATCTTCGCCAAGACCGCGGTCGACACATGGTTCCTGGACCAGATGCTCGCGATCACCGAGGAGCGGGCTCACCTGGCCACCGAATCGCTCGGTTCGCTCACCCGACGCGGCTGGAAGCGGGCCAAGCAGCTCGGCTTCTCGGATGCCCAGCTCGCCTATCTCTGGGGTGAGGACGAGGCCGAGGTGCGGAACCGGAGGCTCGAACTCGGCATCCGGACGACGTTCAAGACCGTCGACACCTGCGCGGCCGAGTTCGAGGCGTCGACGCCCTACCACTACTCGACCTACGAGGACACCGACGAGGTGCGGCCCGGCGAGCGGGAGCGGGTGATCATCCTCGGGTCCGGGCCGAACCGCATCGGGCAGGGCATCGAGTTCGACTATTGCTGCGTCCATGCCAGCTTCGCCCTGCGCGACGCGGGGTTCGAGACCGTGATGGTCAACTGCAACCCGGAGACGGTCTCGACTGACTACGACACGTCGGACCGTCTGTACTTCGAGCCGCTGACCTTCGAGGACGTGACCGACATCATCGACAGCGAGCAGCCGCTCGGTGTGATCGTCTCGCTCGGTGGCCAGACACCCCTGAAGCTCGCCGATCGGCTGCCGCCGGAACTGGTGCTGGGCACCTCGCCGGAGTCCATCGACCTGGCCGAGGACCGGGAGCAGTGGAATGCGCTCTGCAGCCGGCTCGAGATCCCCCAGCCGGCGGGTGGCACTGCGGTGGACATCGACCAGGCGCTGGAGATCACGGGCCGGATCGGTTACCCGGCGCTGGTGCGCCCCTCCTACGTGCTCGGTGGACGGGCGATGGAGATCGTCTACGACGACGATCATCTCCGCCGTGCCATGGCCGAGCTGGCCGGTTTCGGGTCCCTGGGCAAGGAGGGCGGATTGTCCGCCGAGCGACCCGTGCTGGTGGATCGCTTCCTGGAGGACGCCACCGAGGTCGACGTCGACGCGATCCGAGATCACACCGGCGAGGTCGTGATCGGCGCCGTGATGGAACACGTCGAGGAGGCCGGGGTCCACAGTGGCGATTCCGCCTGCGCGATTCCACCCACCCGACTGTCCGCCGAGACCGTGGCGGTCATCGAGGACTACACCCGGCGGATCGCCACCGAACTCGAGGTGAAGGGGCTCATCAACGTCCAGTACGCGGTGAAGGCGAACCAGGTGTTCGTCATCGAGGCGAACCCGCGGGCGTCTCGCACGGTCCCCTTCGTCGCAAAGGCCACGGGCGTGCCGTTGGCCAAGGTCGCGAGCCGGGTCATGGTGGGAGCGACGCTGGCCGAATTGCGAGACGAGGGCCTCCTCACGCCTCGGGTCGAGTCGGACCACGTGTCGATCAAGGAGGCGGTGCTGCCGTTCAACCGTTTCCCAGAGGCCGATGCAGTGCTCGGGCCCGAGATGCGGTCGACCGGTGAGGTCATGGGTGTGGATCTCACCCCGGGCCTCGCGTTCGTGAAGGCCCAGTTGTCCGCTGGCACACGGCTCCCCGAATCCGGACAGATCTTCCTGTCGCTCGCGGACCGGGACAAGGACCTCGGCGTCGCCGCGGCCAAGACCTTCACCGAACTCGGCTTCTCCATCGTCGCCACGTCCGGTACGGCCGCCAGCCTCGAGGAGGCAGGCATCGCGGTCGAACAGGTGGTGGCCAAGCTCGGCGATCACGACGGAGTGCACGC
>CAYFLT010000119.1:3257-7957 GCA_964344055.1 uncultured Candidatus Nemicrothrix sp. | reverse complement strand
GTGGTGATGTCCAGATGGTCGTCAACTCGCCGCGTGGGCGCGGCCCACGCGCCGACGGGGAACACATCCGGACCGCGGCGGGACTCGCCAACGTGCCGTTGCTGACCACCGGCGCGGCCGCGGTGGCGGCCGCCAACGGGATGCGGGACTGGCGGCACTACCCACTACAGGTCCGCAGTCTGCAGGAGTACCACCGGGGGACGACGAGCGATCAGTTGACCATCGAGTGGGACGACGCGTGATCGATCTCGCGACCCGGGTCGGCTCGGTGGCGCTGGCGGCGCCGGTCCTCACTGCCTCCGGAACCGCCGGTCATGGTGCGGAACTCGCGAACTACCTCCGCCCGGCCGAGCTGGGCGCGGTGGTGGTGAAGTCGATGAAGGCTGAGCCGTGGGCCGGCAACCCGGCGCCTCGGGTGCATCCCACCCCCTCGGGCATGATCAACAGTGTCGGTCTGCAGGGACAGGGCGTGCCGCACTGGCTCGAGCACGAACTCCCGGACCTCCTGGCCACGGGGGCAACGGTCGTTGCGAGCATCTGGGGCAACAGCGTGTCGGACTACGAGGCCGCGGCGGAGGCGCTGGTCGACGCTCCGGCCGAAGTCGTGGCGGTCGAGGTCAACGTCTCGTGCCCGAACCTGGAGGACCGCCGCCGCATGTTCGCCCACTCGCCCGAGGCGACGGCAGAAGCGGTCGCCGCCGCGGCGGCATGTGGCCGCCCCCGCTGGGCGAAACTCAGCCCGAACGCGGCCGACCTCCCCGAGATCGCCATCGCCGCGGCCGAGGCCGGCGCCGAAGCCGTGGTGCTCACGAACACGCTGCTCGGGATGGTGATCGACGTCGAGGCACGACGGCCCGCGCTGGGTGCCGGCCGAGGTGGCGTCTCGGGCGCCGCCATGCACCCCGTCGCGGTCCGCGCCGTGTTCGACGTGCACGAAGCGGCGCCGGAACTGCCGATCGTCGGGGTGGGTGGCACCTCGTCGGGGGCCGATGTCGTAGAGTTCCTGCTCGCAGGTGCATCGGCAGTCGAAGTCGGCACCGCCACATTCGCGGATCCTCGGGCCCCCCTGCGGATCCTCAGAGAATTCGAATCCTGGTGCAACCGACACAGCGTTTCGTCGGTCGCCGAACTCATCGGAGGAGCGCATGGCTGACAACACCGACAGCGACAACACGGCCGGGACGATCGATCCTGCCCTCCGGGCCAAGCTGGCCCTCGCCCTCGATGTCGATGACCTCGTCGCCGCCATCCGTCTCGGGCGGGAGCTGAAGGACTACTTCGGGGTGGCGAAGATCGGGCTGGAGCTCTACTCGGCGGCCGGCCCCGAAGCCATCGGTGCCATCAGCGATCTCGGCTACTCCGTCTTCCTCGATCTCAAGCTCCACGACATCCCCACGACGGTCGGCCGTTCTGCCCGAGTGCTCGGGGCCCTGGGTGTCCAGTACCTCACCATGCACGCGCACGGGGGTGTGGAGATGCTCCGAGCCGGTGTCGAGGGTCTCGAGGAAGGAGCCCGCAACGCGGGGCTCGACAAGCCCGCATCGCTCGCCATCACCGTGCTCACCAGCGACGGCGATGCGCCGCCCCACATCATGCCGAAGCGGGTCATGCTCGCTGCCGAGGCGGGGTGCACCGGCATCGTCTGTGCCGCGGGCGACCTCGAAGAGGCCCACCACTATGCCCCACGGCTCCTTCGGGTCGTGCCGGGAATCCGGCTCCCGGGCGACACCGTCGACGACCAGGCCCGGGCCGCCGCACCTGACGCGGCGCTCTCGGGTGGAGCCGATCTCCTCGTGATCGGTCGTGCCGTCACCCGCGCCGACGATCCCACCGCTGCCGCGCAACGCATTCACGAGCTGGCGACAGAGGCGAGCTGAATCCGCTCCGCTACAGTCGCCGCATGCCACAGCCGCCCCTGCTGTCAGACGAGGCTCGACAGGCCGCACTCGCGAAGGCTGCCGAGGCCCGCCAGGTGCGTTCCGAGTTGAAGCAGCGCCTGAAGATGGGTTCGCTGTCGTTGGCGGAACTGCTTCACCAGGCCGATCAGAACGACACGGTCGGCAAGACCAAGGTGCTGTCGGTGCTCGAGTCGCTGCCCGGGGTCGGCAAGGTGAAGGCCCGCCGGACGATGGAGGCGATCGGCATCGCGGAGAATCGTCGGCTCCGCGGGCTGGGCGGCAAGCAGCGAGAAGAACTGCTCGACTCGTTCGGCTGATGACGGCGCTGGGCGATCGACTGGTCATCGTCGTGTCCGGCCCCGGAGGCGTGGGCAAGGGCACCATCGTGGCCCGGCTGCTCGATCGGGACCCCACGCTCTGGCTCTCACGCAGCTGGACCACACGCGCCCGCCGGCCAGGTGAGCCGATGGAGGCCTATCACTTCACCAACCGGGAGCTGTTCGCGGCCCATGCCGAAGCGGGCGGCTTCCTCGAGTGGGTGGAGTTCCTCGACTACATGCAGGGCACGCCGGTTCCCGATCCGCCCCCCGGTCACGATGTCGTGTTCGAGATCGACGTCTACGGTGCCGCCCAGATCCAGGAGCGCTATCCCGAGGCGCTCCTGATCTTCATCGATGCCCCCACACGTGCCCATCAGGAAGAACGGCTTCGCAAGCGGGGCGACTCCGACGAGAAGGTCGTGGCCCGGCTCGAAAAGGCTGCGGAGGAGGTGGGGGTCGCCGATCGGCTGGGCTCGGTCGTGGTGGTCAACGACGATCTCGATCGGGCGGTCGCGGAGGTCGAGGCGGTCATCGCGGCGCGTCGATCCGGTGGTGCGCGCTGATAGCCTGAACCGCTGGTCGAGACCACTGGAGACGACGCGATGGCAGCCCACGGCTACGACACGATGATGAACCCGCCGATCGAGGAACTCCTCGAGGAGACCGGGTCGAAGTTCCGCCTGGTGTCGCTGTCGGCCATGCGCAGTCGGGAGATCACCAACTACGTCGGCCAGCTCGGCCAGGGCATCGGTGCGTCCGTGCCCCCGCAGGTCACGTCCACCGCTGCCAAGCCGCTCTCGATCGCCTTCGAGGAGATCGCCGCGGAGAAGATCGTGGCCACCGAGTTCGACCCCGAGGCCGAGGCGGAAGCCCTCGCGCTCGCCGAAGCCGAAGCGCTCGCCGCCGCCGAAATGGGCGACGGCGACGAGAGCGCCTGACCAGATCTGATCATCGGATGCAGCCGCTCGCCGGTCGTCGCATCGTTCTCGGCGTCACCGGCGGCATCGCGGCCTACAAGGCGGTCGAGGTCTGCCGTCGCCTCGTGGACGCTGGGGCGCACGTCACCCCGATCCTGACCGACGGCGGTCGCAGGATGGTGGGCGAAACCACCTTCTCCGCCCTCGCGAGCGAGCCGGTACGCACCTCGCTCTTCGACGACCCCGACACGCCGATTCCCCACACCAAGATGGGCCAGGCTGCCGATCTCGTCCTGATCTGTCCGGCCACGGCGCGGGTGATCAGCGACATCCGCACGGGTCGCTCGGCGGATCTGCTCACCGCCACCGTCCTCGCCACGAGGGCACCGGTGATGATCTGTCCCGCCATGCACACCGAGATGTGGGAGCAGGCGTCGGTCCAGGAGAATCTCGCCGTGCTCGCCGAGCGGGGTGTGTTGATCGTGCCGCCGGAGAGCGGCCGACTCGCGGGCGGCGACATGGGCCATGGTCGGCTGGCGGAACCTGCCACTGTGGTCGCCGCCGTGGAGGCCGAGTTGGCCGGGGGTGAACTCGCCGGCCGCAAGGTGCTCGTCACCGCCGGTGGAACCCGCGAACCGATCGATGCCGTCCGCTACGTGGGCAACCGCTCGTCGGGCCGCCAAGGTCACGCGGTCGCCTCAGAGGCCGCCGCGATGGGCGCGGAGGTGGTCCTCGTCACCACCCAGTCGACCCGGGCACCATCGGGCGTGAGGGTGCTGGCCGTGGAAACGGCCTCGGAGATGGCCGCCGCCTGTGGCATCGAGGCAGTCGACGCCGATCTCGTCGTCATGGCCGCGGCTGTGGCCGACTTCCGCCCCGCCGCTACGGCCGACGGGAAGCTGAAGAAGCACGACGGCGCACCCGAAGTCGTTCTGGTGCCCACCGAGGACATCCTCGCTGGCTTGGGGGCGTCGAAGCCGGAAGGTCAGGTCCTGGTCGGGTTCGCCGCCGAGACCGACGATCTCATCGAGAACGCGGCCGACAAGCTGGCCCGCAAGAACCTCGACATGATCGTGGCCAACGATGTCTCGAAGCCCGGTGTCGGGTTCGAGCACACCACCAATGAGGTGGTGATCCTCATGGCCGACGGAACAAGGCATGATGTAGCGCTGTCGGACAAGCGCGAGATCGCGCGTGCGGTGATCGATGCCGCACTCGGCCCTCTCAATTCGACCTCTAACCAGGAGTAACCGTGACCCGTTGGACCTTCACCTCTGAGAGCGTCTCGGAGGGCCATCCCGACAAGATGGCCGACCAGATATCCGACGCCATCCTCGACGAGATGCTCGCCCAGGATCCGATGAGCCGGGTGGCCTGCGAGACCCTCGTGACCACCGGACTCGCCGTCGTCGCCGGTGAGATCACCACCGAGGCCTATGTCGACATCCCGGGCACCGTCCGGCGCACGATCAACGAGATCGGCTACGACCGAGAGTCCTTCGGCTACGACGGCAACACCTGCGGCGTCATGGTCACCATCGACGAGCAGTCGCCCGACATCTCCC
>CAYFLT010000119.1:0-3227 GCA_964344055.1 uncultured Candidatus Nemicrothrix sp. | reverse complement strand
TGTCTTGATGCCGCTGCCGATCCATCTCGCGCACCGGATGGCCGAGAAGCATGCCGAGGTCCGCAAGGCGGGGCGGATCCCGTACTTGCGCCCCGACGCCAAGACCCAGGTCACCTTCGAGTACGAGGACAACCGGCCGGTGCGGCTCAAGACCGTGCTCGTGTCGACCCAGCACAACGACGGCATCGACCGCGACACGATGATCCGGCCCGACCTGATCGAACACGTCATCCGTCCCGTGATTCCCGCCGAGTTCGCCGACGACGACTACGAGGTGCACGTCAACCCGACGGGGCGTTTCGTCATCGGTGGTCCGGTCGGCGACGCTGGCCTCACCGGGCGCAAGATCATCGTCGACACCTATGGCGGCATGGCTCGCCACGGTGGTGGTGCCTTCTCCGGCAAGGACCCGTCGAAGGTCGACCGCTCCGCGGCCTACGCCACCCGCTGGGTCGCGAAGAACATCGTCGCGTCGGGCGCCGCCAGCCGCTGCGAGGTGCAGGTGGCCTACGCCATCGGTATGGCGCACCCGGTGTCGGTCCTCGTCGAGACGTTCGGCACCGAGACCGTCGACCGTGAGGCGATCGAGAAGGCCGTCGACGACATCTTCGATCTTCGCCCTGCAGCGATCCTCCGAGACCTCGACCTGCGGCGGCCGATCTATCGCAAGACCGCCGCCTACGGGCACTTCGGACGCGAGCCCGAGAACGGCACGTTCCCCTGGGAGCGCACCGACCGAGTCGACGACATCAAGTCGGCCCTCGGCCTCTGAGCCTTGATCCTTCGAACTGGGTGGGCCCAAGGTCGGATTCCGACACCAGGCCCACCCAGTTCGGTGGATGAGAGGTGAGTGATCAAGGGTTCTTCCCGCTCGACGACGTCGCGCCCGAGGTGGCGCCGGCTCCCGTGCAGGTGCCAGAGGGACGGCGGGTGGTGCGCGTGCTGCCGGATGTGCCGGCCATCGATCGCGAATTCGACTACCTGATCCCGGAGTCGTGGGACGCCGACGGTCGATCCGACCGTGTCGGGCTCGGTTCGATGGTGCGGGTTCCGCTGGCGGGGCGACGAGTGGCGGGGTGGGTCACCGCGGTCGACGTGGAGCCGGAGGCCGGCGTCGAGTTGGTCGAGCTCGCGAAGTTGAGCGGGGTCGGCCCCGACCGGGAGCTGGTCGACCTCGCCGAGTGGGCGGCCTGGCGTTGGGCCGGCCGTCGCGTCGCCTTGATGCGGGCGGCTTCGCCGCCTCGAATGGTGGCGGCAATACCCACTCGTCAGCCTCGGGTGCCGGTGCCGGCTGGTCCGCGGGACGTGTTCGACGAGGCGTTCGCGCTCGACGTCGCGGTGGTGAGGGTGCCGCCGGCCGATGACGGGGTGGCGGTGTGCCTTGCCGCATGCCGAAAGGGCGATGCCCTGATCGTGGTGCCGGACGCGGGTCGGGCCCGACGGCTCGCCATCGCCCTCCGCCGGGCGTCGGTGAAGGTGGCCCTGGCACCCGACGACTGGGCCGCCGCGGCCGCCGGTGCGACGGTGATCGGTACCCGTTCAGCGGTCTGGATGCCGATGCCGGATCTGGCCGCCGTCGTGGTGATCGATGAACACGACGAAGCACTGAAGGAAGAGCGGACACCGAGCTGGAATGCCCGTGAGGTCGCACTCGAGCGAGCCCGCCGCCGGGAGGTTCCCGCGGTAATGGCCACTCCGGTTCCGTCCCTGGAGGCGCTTCGGGTCGGGCGTCTCCTCCGGATGGAACGGTCGGCGGAGCGCGAAGCCTGGCCCATCGTCGACGTGATCGACCGGCGCGACGACGATCCCGCCAAGGCCGGTCCGTTCTCGGAGCGGCTCGGCCCCCACTTGAGAGGGCCCGGTCGAGTGGTCTGCGTGTTGAACCGGAAGGGCCGCTCGCGGTTGCTCGCGTGTGCGACCTGCGGCGAACTGGTCCGCACGGCCGACGGAACCCGGCCGATGGTGCTCGCCGATGATCGACTCGAAGCGCCGGACGGCTCCGAGCACCGTCCCGTGGTCTGCGCCCACTGCGGGGCCACCGCGCTGAGGAACCTCCGAGTGGGCGTCGACCGCGCCCGGGAGGAGCTCGCCGCTCTGGTCGGGGAGGAGGTCGACGAGGTCACGGCGGACCGTGCGGATCCCCCGGATTCACGGGTCGTCATCGGCACCGAGGCAGTACTGCATCGGGTCGATACGGCCGACGTGGTGGTCTTCCTCGACCTCGATCAAGAGCTTCTCGCCAACCGGCAGCGCACGGTCGAGCAGGCGATGGCGCTGATCGCGAGGGGTGCACGCCTTCTCGGACCCAGAGCGGACGGCGGCCGCCTCGTCGTGCAGACGCGGCAGCCTGATCACGAGGTGATCGTCGCCGCCCAGCGAGGCGATCCATCGATCGTCGCGGTGGCGGAGCGGGATCGGCGCCAGGCGCTCGGAATCGCTCCCTACGGTGCCCAAGTGAGCATCAGCGGCGCCGGTGCGGCGGAGTTCATGGCCGCCTTCGGTGCCCCCGAGGGCATTCGGGTCCGGGGTCCCGTCGACGATCGCCATCTCCTGCGCGCCGACGAGCACGCGCCACTGCTCGACGCCATCGCTGCCACCCCACGCCCGCCGGGCCGGCTGCGGATCGAGGTCGATCCGCTGCGAGTATGACCGCCGTGCGCCGCCGCCTTCCGCTCCTCGTCCTCCTCATCCTGGGCATCGTCGGCTTCGTGTTGGTGATGACCGGTGGAGAGGACGGCCCGGGCATGGAATCGATCACCACCGAGGAGGGGCTCCGAACCGAGGTCCCGGCCGGATGGACCCGCACCGAGCAGTTCGCGTTCCAGTTCGCGCCGCCCGGGGACGAGATGGTGACGTTCGATCGCTGGACCGTGGCCCGAGCGTGCGGGCCGAACGGATGTGCGGTTCGGTCGCTGTCGGAGTGGCTCAAGGAGGCGATGGGGCTTCCCTCCTTCGTCAATGCGCTCGAGCCGGACAGCGATCTCGAGATCATCGAGGACCGCACCGACACCCGGAGCCGGGTCCTCGTCGCGCGGAGTCGAGCCGGCGCGACCCTCGTCCTCGTCGCGGCGTTCACCGACGGTGCCGACTTCTACATCGAGTGTGGGGTCTCACTCGGTCTCGACGGTGACCAGCGGCTCGCCGACCAGATCGTCGACACCTGCCTCTCCACCCACTAGCTGTACTCGGCGGAGAGGTTGGTGACGGGTCCCTGAACAGGTGAAGAC
>CAYFLT010000118.1:1655-10970 GCA_964344055.1 uncultured Candidatus Nemicrothrix sp. | reverse complement strand
ACGCAGACCCTCCCCCACCGGTTCGACCGGCCCAGCCGGACCGAACCTCACCCACCTTCGGTGTCACTCGCGACGCAGACCCTCCCCCACCGGTTCGACCGGCCCAGCCGGACCGAACCTCACCCACCTTCGGTGTCACTCGCGACGCAGACCCTCCCCCACCGGTTCGACCGGCCCAGCCGGACCGAACCTCACCCACCTTCGGTGTCACTCGCGACGCAGACCCTCCCCCACCGGTTCGACCGGCCCAGCCGGACCGAACCTCACCCACAACCGGTGTCGCTCGCGACGCAGACCCTCCCCTGGAGTTGACCCGGTTTGGTGGACACCTGATCCTTGACGTGAGTCGAGGGGAAGGAGGCCCGGATGGGTCGTCCATCGAAGTATCCCGAGGAGTTCCGGCGTGAAGCGGTAGAGCTGTATCGCAGCTCGGATCGTCCTCGATGCCAGATCGCGGAGTCGCTCGGAATCAGTGACGGGTCGTTGGCTGCGTGGGTCAAAGAAGCCGACGCGGCAGGCGAACCCGGAGCGCTCGATGCTGACGAGCGTGCCGAGTTGGCGAGGTTGCGCAAGGAGAACGCCGATCTGAGAATGGATCGCGAGATTCTCCGCAAGGCGGCCGCGTATTTCGCCAGGGAGACGACCCGGTGACCCGCTTCCGTTTCGTCCAAGACCACAGTGCCGGGTATCCGGTGAAGCGGTTGTGTGAGCTCGTGGAGTGCTCGAGGTCGGGGTTCTACGCGTGGCGTGATCGGCCGTTGTCGGATCACTACGTGACCGACGCTGAGCTGGCGAATGAGATCTACGACATTCATGTCGCCTCGCAGGGCACCTATGGCCAGCCGCGGATCTTGGGCCAGCTTCACCATCGCGGACGCCGAGTTGCCGGCAAACGGGTGGCGAGGGTCATGGCCGAGTGCGGCCTGGTGGGCGTGCACGGCCGCAAGAAGTGGCGCCGAGGCCGCAAGGCCGGCGTGGCGCCAGGGCCGGATCTGATCGGCCGCGACTTCACCGCCGCAGCCTCCAACCAACGTTGGGTCGCTGACATCACCGAGTTCAAATGCCGCGACGGCAAGCTGCACCTCGCCGGGATCCTCGACCTTCACGACCGGGGCCTGGCCGGCTGGTCGATGGCAACCCGAGCCACCGCTGACATCGTCGTCAACGCGCTCGTCATGGCGCTCGCTCGACGTCAGCCCGACGGCGACGTGATCCATCACGCCGATCGCGGCGGCCAATACGTGTCGGGTGACCTCGCACTCACCATGGCCGACCACGACGTGTCAGCGTCGTTCGGCCGCACCGGGGTGTGCTGGGACAACGCCGCAATGGAGTCGACCTGGGCGACGATCAAGAAAGAGATCCGCCACATCCACGGCGACTGGGAACACATGACCCGCAGCCAGCTGCGCACCGTGCTGTTCGACTACATCGAAACCTTCTACAACCGCCGCCGCCACCAAGCCCGCCTCGGCCACCGAACCCCCGCCGAGACCTACACCGCCTCCCGGGCGGCATGATCAACTGACACAAACCCGTGTCCACGAGACCGGGTCAACTCCACCCCCCAGCCGGACCGAACCTCACCCACAACCGGTGTCACTCGCGACGCAGACCCTCCCCCACCGGTTCGACCGGCCCAGCCGGATCGAACCACGACCCACCCTGCAGGCTGGGTCGTGGTTTCTCCTGTCGCCACCGCCGCGTTTCATGCGGACCCGGCATCCGGGCGATGGGGAGCGGCTCTTCGGCGCGCTCGTCGACCTCTGCCCGCCGTCATCAAGGGTTCTCTACCCCGCCGGCGACGCCCCGACGGCCGATGAGCTCCATCGACTCGGTCGGGGCATCGCCTACACGAAATCGCCCTTCGCCTACCTCTTCCGGAAGGCCTGAGAAGCAACCGGGGTCAGACCCCAGATGCAGCGCTCACTCGGTGGTGTGGGCGACGTAGACGTCGCAAGGAGCGTGGTGGGCGACATCATTGGCGACGGCGCCGAGGATCCGGCCCGCGCCGTGCATGCGACGGTTGCCGACCACGATCAGCTCGGCATCGTGGCGCTCGGCCTCGTCGATGAGGACCTCGCTCGGCTTGCCCTTGGGCGTCGCGGTGGTGACCTCGAGGTCGTTCCACTGCAACGCGATGTCGTCCAGGAAGCGGCGGGCCGAGTCGGTGTCCTCGATCACCCAGGTGTCGGTGCCCGGCCCGTCGATCACGTGCGACCGGTTCGACCGAACCGCGGTGACCAGGTGGAGCGGGGCTCCGATCGAACGAGCGATGGTGGCAGCCCGGTCGGCAGCCCGACGGGCAGTCGGCGTGTCGTCGACGCCGACGACGACCGGTGCGGTGGTTGGTGCTGTGGTCATGATGCCCTCACTTGGTTCACAGGTTGATGACCGCATCGTCGCGATATCGAGGAGCCGGCTCAGCGTCTGCGGTCGCATGCCAGTGGGTACGCGTACCCACCGCGGACATCACCCCTCCCGCCTGACCTACCATCGACCCATGACGAGCCAGTGGCGGCGGGCTCGCGACCGTGAGCCCGACCGCCGACCCGCGCTGCCGATCTGGCCGATGGAGACGTCGAACGGCGAGTACGTCCCGCGGCCACCGACCGCTCGGGACCGGGCGGTCACCCGTGCCGTCCTGGACCGGATCGAGACCGCCGCCGCCCGCACAGGGGTGGACCGGCGGCGCTTCCTCACCCGCACCGGAGCGGTCGCCGCCACCCTCACCGTTCTCAACTCCTGCGCCTCGGGCCGCGACGGCGACACCCTCCCGCCCTCGTCCTCGACGAGCAGCTCGAGCACCACATCCACATCGACGACCGCGACGAGCAGCACGACGACCACCCCGTCCACCACCACGGAGCCCGGAGGTGAGTACGTCGTGCCGGAACCCGAGGACGCCGAAGCGTGCGAGATCGCACTCGGAGATCAGGGCGAGTTCATCTTCGACGTGCATACGCATCACGTCATGCCCGACGGCGTCTGGCGTGACGAGGCTCCCCGGATCGAGCGGATGATCCGAAACCTCGTGCCGGGCGGCTGCCTGGAGACCGACGGCATCGAATGCCTGAACCGGGTGTCCTACATCACCAACATGTTCCTCGGTTCGGACACGACGATCGCCCTACTCAGCGACGTCCCCAACTCGGGCCCGAGCGATGCGCCGGTCCCGTTCGCTGCGAAGGTCGGAACCGCAGAGCTGGTCGAGGCTCTCACCGTCGCCGGCCAACAGCGGGTGCTCGTCCACGATGTCATCGCCCCCAACTTCGGTGATCTGGGCCGCCGGCTCGACGACATGGCCAGCACCGCCGACTCCGGACGGGTCGCCGCGTTCAAGGTGTACACGGCCTGGGGGCCGGATCGACAGGGCTACTCGCTGGCGGATCCCGGTCTCGGGATTCACGTGGTGGAGCAGGCCCGATCACTCGGCGTGAACGTGATGTGCGCCCACAAGGGTCTGCCGCTGCTCGAGTTCGACCGTCGGTTCAACGGCCCCGACGACATCTGTGCGGTAGCCGCCCAGTACACCGACATGGATTTCATCGTCTACCACGCGGCCTACGAGCGACAGACCTACGAGGCCGCGTACGACCCGAACCGTGCGGCCACCGGCGTCAACGCGCTGGTCAAGGCGATGGACGACCATGGCATCCCGGCGAACGGGAACGTGCACGCCGAACTGGGCACGACGTGGCGGGAGATCATGCGCGACCCGACCCAGGCGGCGCACGTTCTGGGCAAGCTCCTGAACCGGGTCGGGGAGGACAACGTGATGTGGGGCACGGACGCGATCTGGCTCGGCTCACCCCAGGCCCAGATCGAGGCGTTCCGCGCCTTCGAGATCACCGAGGCGTTCCGGGAGCAACACGGCTACCCAGCCCTCTCCCCCACCGTGAGGGCCAAGATTCTCGGCCTCAACGCAGCGCGAGTGTTCGGTGTGGATCACGAGCGGGTGGCGTGTGGAATCGATACCGACCTGCTCGCCGCGAGCAAGGGCGAACTCGAGGTACTGGTCGACGACGGCCTGGTCCCGAGCCCCTACGAGCCGGTCGGTTTCATGACCCGCCGCGAGATGCTCGGCTGGGTCTCGACCATGCGCGAACCCTGGGCGCCCGTCTAGCGTCCGACCGACCCCGGCCCGGAGCACCCATGCGTCGCCAGATCGTCTGGAGCATCCTCACCCTCGCGACGGCCGCCGCGGCGTGCGGCGACGGCGCCGACACCGCCGGCGTCGTCTCGGACGTGGACGTGGACGCGGACGCGGACGCGGACGCATCGTCCACCACGACCCCCGTCGCGGCCAACCCGACCGATCCACCGACATCGAGCACCACGACGCCACCAGCCGTGGCAACGACGACGCTCCCTCCGACGGCGGCGGAGTGGACCCAGCACGCCGCAGAGGACTGTCGATGCGCCGACGGCAGCCCCTACCACTACTGGACCCGAGCCGGGGATCCGGCGAAGGTCGTCCTCTATCTCCAGGGCGGGGGCGCCTGTTTCGATGCCGCGACTTGCGCGTTCGACAGCGGCCTGTACCGGACGAACGCGGGAAGTGCTCGCGCGGTCGGCCACAACACGTCCGAGCCGCCCACCGGAATCTTCGACTTCGACAATCCGGACAACCCGTTCCGGGAGTGGTCCTTCGTGTTCGTGCCGTACTGCACGGGCGACTTCCACCTCGGCACCCGCAGCCACTCCTACGGCGGCGGGCTCGAGGTCGACCATCACGGTTTCTCCAACGCCGAGAAGGGCCTCTCCCACCTCCTCGCCAACCATGCAGAGGCCACCGAGGTGTTCGTCGCCGGTTCGAGTGCAGGGGCGGCCCCGGCGCCTCTCTTCGCCGGCCTCGTTGCCGACGCTCTCCCACAGGCGTCCGTCAGCGCCCTCGGCGACGCCGCAGGCGGCTACCCGTCCTCTCCGGACTTCAACCTCAGCGTCGACCGGGCCTGGGGCAGCCTGGGATCGAAGCCGGACTGGCCGGCCGCTGCCGGACTCGGCGCGGCCGATTGGGGCATCCCGGACCTCTACACCCTCGCAGGCCTGCAGCATCCGGAGCTCCGACTCGCCCGTCTTGACAGTGCCCACGACCCGGTCCAGCTCTACTACGCCGATCTCGCCGGCATCGGGGGCGAGGAGCTCCTTGCGGTCCTCGACGCCACCGAGGCCGCCATCGAAGCGTCCGGCGTCGACCTGTCGGTGTTCGTTGCACCTGGCACCGGGCACCGGGCACACCCTGCTCGATCAGCCGCGCTTCTACACCCTCGAGGTCGAGGGTGTTCGGTTCATCGACTGGTTGACCGGCTTCGTGGCCGGCGATACCACCGCCGACGTTCGTTGTGTCGACTGCGAGCCGCCGGCGACGGACGGCTGATCAGTCGAGCAGGCCGATGGGACCGACCAACTGCTTCAGGTCGTATCCCGAGCCGTAGATCGCGAACCCCATGAGCGCCCCACCGGCCATGGTGAGGTTCTTCATGAAGTGCGACATCTCCATCTGCTTGGTGCCGGCGTCCTGCTCCTTCCAGAAGGCATGCGCCATGAAGGCGATCACCATGACGAGCACGGCAATGCCGAGGAAGGCGAGATCGGTCCAGATGCCGAGCAGGATGCCCACGCCGCCCGCGAGCAGTGCGGTGCCGCTGACCTGCACCATCAGCGGGGCGTTGGCGATACCCCGGCCCTGGGCGTAGCCCGTCGACCCTTCCTGGTCCATCCAGTGCCCCAGGCCGCTCGCGATGAACATGAGCGAGAAGATGATCCGGCCGATGAGAAGCCAGTTGTCCATTTCGTTGTCCCCTGTCCGCCGGACGTGAGCTGTCCGACCCCCGGGCAGTCTTTCACAGTCATTTGTCCGTCGCCGACGGTCCCCCGCGGTCGGCTCGTCCTCCCGCAATCAGAGCCACTAGAATGTGAACGATCGCTAACAAGTCGTCCCACGCTCAGGAGTTCAGATGTCTGACACCACGCTCTCCCCTGCCGAGGCCGAGGAGTTCCGGGCCCGTTGCCGGGCATTCCTCGACGAACACGCCACCGGTATCAGCCTCGGCGGCGATCCCGACCCACGGGGCGCCAAGCGCATGGAATACGCCAAGACGTTCCAGGGTGCACTCACCGACGCTGGGCTGGCCGGACTCGTCTACCCGACGGAGTACGGCGGCCAGGGCCTGACCAAGGCTCACGACCGGATCTGGCGCGAGGAATACGCCAACTACCCGGACATGACGAGCGAGCTGACCATCAGCCACGGGATGTGCCTGCCCATGCTCAACGAGTACGGCACCCACGAACAGAAGTCCGCCTACCTCGCCGACGTGATCGCAGCCCGCACCGTTTGGTGCCAGATGTTTTCCGAGCCGGGCGCGGGCTCCGACGTCGCCAGCCTCCAGACGAGGGCCGAACGCGACGGCGACACCTGGGTCATCAACGGCCAGAAGGTGTGGACCACCACTGCCCACCTGTGCGAGTGGGGCATCATCATCGCCCGAACCAACCCCGAGGTGCCCAAGCACGCCGGCATCTCGATGTTCATCGTGCCGATGGACGCCGAAGGGGTGGAGATCCGTCCCATCAACCAGATCGACGGCGGCCAGCACTTCAACGAGGTCTTCTTCACCGACGTCAGCATCCCGGCCGACAATCTCCTGGGTGAGCTCAACAACGGCTGGAACATGGCCACCGCAATGCTCATGTACGAGCGGGTGGCCATCGGCACCGGCACCACCTCGGGCATCAACACTCCCCGTTCGGATCAGCTGATCGAGGAGGCCACGAAGCGAGGGATCATCACCGACTCGGTCATCCGCCAGAAACTCATGCGGCTCCGCGAGATGGAGACCACCGCTTCGCTGGTGAAGATGCGGACCCGCGCCGAACTCCAGGCCGGCAAGACCCCGGGACCGGGCGGGTCACTCACCAAGCTGATCGGAACCAACATCGGCTACATGTACCGCGACCTCTCGCTCGAGGTCGTGGGTCCCTCCAGCGTGGCCTGGGACGACGGCGGATCGGCCACGTGGCAGCGCAATGCGCTCACCATTCTCCAGGCCGGCATCGCGGGAGGGACCAACGAGATCCAACGCAACATCATCGGCGACCGGGTTCTCGGTCTTCCGCGCGACATCGATGCCAGCAAGGGCGTTCCGTTCAAGGAGCTCAAGGTCGGCACCCAGCGGGATTGATCACCCGGTCTGCTCGCGACGCAGCGCCGGCTCGATGTTCGAGATCGAATCCGACGCTGCATCAACCTGGAGGGGGTTGGTTTCATTGCCATCGGACGCGTTACGGCCGATGTGAGGGTTTCTCGCGGGTTTTTCAGCCCACCAGCTCGAGAGTTACGACGAGATGGCCGCCCAGGTCGATGTCGACCGGTCGCAGGCGGTCATCCGGGTCGGTCGCACCGGTGTTCGGCCCGGCTTGTCGGGGCGCCTGATCCGGACCAGCGCCGGGCGCCTGGTCGGCTTCGGTGCCGGCGTCGTAGAGGCCGAGGGCGTCGGTGATGTCACCGGTGACCGGCACGCCGTCGACGTCGTACAGCTCGAAATCGTCGAGCGCGACGAACCAGTCGTTGGACTGGACGAACATCGACGCCAGCGTCAAGACGTCCTCGGGGTGAGCGCTGAACTCGAACGAGTAGCTGCTTCCGGGGAAGGCGGGACCGGCCTCGGTCCCGCCATCGGGGTTGGTGGCGGCACCAACCACGGTCGGTTCGCGCTCCTGCCACTCAGCGACCAGACCGGCCGGACTCCCGTCCTCTGCGAGCATCTCGAGCCCGGCGGTGGTCGCCTCGTCGACGAGGTTCACGTCATCCTCGCTCACCCAGAACGCAACCGGGGCGAACGGCGTGGTGGTGCCGACCAGGCTCTCACCTGCCGACAGAAGCGTGCTCGGATCGCCATCCTCCGCCAGGGACTCGAGCCCGACCGGGGCTGCCGCGCCTTCGGTGAACACACTCGACGCGTCGCCGTGGACCGCCCAGAAGACCGGAGCGATCGGTCCCGGCACGGCGGCACCGCCGGAGACGTTCTCGACCCGCACGGTGGTGGTCCCATCGTCGTTGGGGTTCAGGCTGACCGCCAGATAGTCCGCGGCATCGAAGCCGGACACCCGGCGCACCGTCGGGTCAGCGTCGGCCGCGCCGGTGTTCGGACCGCTCTGGCGTGGCGCCTGATCCGGGCCCTCGCCGGGGGTCTGGTCGATCTCGGTACCGGCATCCCACAGGATGATCTCGTCGGTGACGTCGCCGGAACGGGGTGAGCCGTCGACATCGAGCAGCGCCAGCCCCGATGGCTCAGGGGCCCAGAACCAGTCGTTGGACTGGACGAACATCGTCGCGAAGGTCAGAGAAGTGGCCGACCGGGGGACCACGAACTCGTAGCCGCTGCCGGGGAATGCGGGACCGGCCTCCGCTGCGTCGAAGGGCACCGGCTGGGCACCGGCGGCGGCGAAGAGGAAGCCGTCGGAGATGTTGGTGAGCGTGACGCGGAAACGATGGGCGCCACCCTCCTCCATGTCGTCCTCCATGTCATCGGACATGTCGTCGTCCATCTCGTCCTCCATGTCGTCGGACATGTCGTCGTCTTCCATGTCGCCACCGTCATCGGACATCTCGTCATCGGACATCTCGTCATCGGACGAGGCGGCAGCGGCATCTCCGGTGCCGCCTCCGCACGCCGATGCCAGCAACGACATCGCGGCGAGCAGGGCGACCAGCCAGGCTCGAGTTGCACCCGTTCGGGGCCGTGGGAAACGTGAACGCATCGTGATCCTCCGTGGATCGATCGGGCCGCAGCACACCTGCGGATCAGCCCGACAACGGCGCGATCAGTCGCACTGGTTCCCGGTCACATTTCACGGACCAGATCCGGAACCCGGCGGGTTACCCACGGTTCGGGCCCACCCGGCGAGTCAGCACCGGCCGGGTTCAGACCCTCACGGTCGACTCGAGGAAGGGACGCACGACGGTCATGACCGGACGCACCAGATCGAAGGCCTCACCACGATCCCCCGACACCACGCCGTACTCGATCGGCAACATCTCGGCCCGCTCCACATTGTCGTCGTGGAAACGCTCCTGATCGCCCCAGTACGCCAGCGTCGGCACACCGGGCATCACGAAACCACGGGCCCGCAGGACCTCCGAACGGAGTTGGATCGCGCAGATCGTCGGGTCGTTGCTCCGCTCGACCCGCTCCCGATATGCCGCCGAGCAGCCCCACGTGGCTGCAGCGAAATAGGCGTCCCAGTCGCCGCGCTCGAGCGCCAGGATCTCCCGCTCGACCTGTCGTTCCCGGTCCAACCCCAAGGTCT
>CAYFLT010000118.1:1347-1645 GCA_964344055.1 uncultured Candidatus Nemicrothrix sp. | reverse complement strand
TGGAATCGCTGCCGTACGTCGCCGAGGAACACCCCACCGACGATGACCCGATCCACGAGGTCGGGGCGGCGCCGGGCGAGGATGACCGCGTGCTCGGCTCCAGTGGCGTAGCCCCAGACGGCGACCGGCCCCGTGTCCTCGGCGTGGAGGATCGCGGCCAAGTGCTCGACTGCCGTCTCGGGGCCGTACATCCGGGGGTCGCGAGGTGCGTCGCTCTCGCCCTGACCGAGCGGGTCGATCACGATGACGCGGTGATCCAGCATCGCATCCACGTACCCGGCGTCGATCCAGTGCTGGG
>CAYFLT010000118.1:0-1337 GCA_964344055.1 uncultured Candidatus Nemicrothrix sp. | reverse complement strand
CGCGCCGGAACGATCAGCACGGGCGCGCCCGTGCCCGCTACGAGGTAGCTGAGCGTGCAGCCGCCGGTTGTGATGACCTCCCGCCGAGGCGTCATCGGACCCGCCTTTCAAATGTGGTGACCTCCAGCCTACGCGTCGCGAAGGCCCCACTGCGCCATTTGCCGCCGGTCCGTGATCAGCCGCCGCCCACCCCTTCGATCATGCCGCCGTCGACCCGGATCGTGGAGCCCGTGATGTAGGACCCGGCATCGCTGGCGAGCAGGAGGGCGGTCCCGATCACCTCGTTCGGTTGGCCGACCCGGGCCAGCGGCAGGGACCGTTCGATGCGTGCGAAGACCTCGGGCGACCATGCGTCGCTGATGTCGGTGGCGAAGGGCCCGGGCATCAGGGTGTTCACGCGGACCTCCGGTGCGTAGCTGCGGGCCAGACCCACACTCAGGTTGTTGATGCCCGCCTTCGCGGCGCCGTACGGCACTTCGACCGCACCGGGCCGGATCGAGGAGGTGCTGCTGACGTTGATGATCGACCCACCGCCGGCCGCCTTCATGCGCTCGCCCACCAGGGCAGCCAGCCGGAACGGGCCCTTGAGGTTCACGTCGATCACCTTGTCCCACAAGGCCTCGGAAACCTCGGTCAGGCTCCCGTAGAGGGGGCTCATGCCGGCGTTGTTGACCAGGATGTCCACCCGGCCGATCCGCTCGTAGACGTCGTCGACGAGTGCGGTGACCGCGTCCCAGTCACCGACGTGGCACTGGATCGGGGTGATCGTTCGCCCCGTGGACGCGGAGATCTCCTCCGCGGCGGCGTCCAACACGTCGAGCTTGCGGCTCGCGATGACCACATCGGCGCCGTGAGCCGCGAACGCCTCTGTCATCTCCCGTCCGAGGCCCCGGCCACCGCCGGTGACGAGGGCGATCTTGCCGGTCAGGTCGAAGGGGTTCTTCATCAGTGTCCTCAGATCGGGAGATCGCCGGTGGCGGTGCGAGTCGAGCCGTGGTCCTTGTAGGCAGAAATGGTCCGTTGGGCGATTCGCATCTGGTGAACCTCGTCGGCCCCGTCGGCGAAACGGGCCCAGCGGGCGTGTTGGTACATGTGGGCGAGCGGGGTGTCGGTGGAGTAGCCGAGCGCACCGTGGACCTGGATGGAACGATCGATGATCCGGTTCAGCGAATTGGCCACGAAGTGCTTGGCCATCGACACCTCGCTCTTGAAGTCGACGCCGGCATCGATCTTCGACGCCGCATGGAGGACCATCAGCTTGCATTGGTACAGCTCCATGGTGGAGTCGGCGATCATCCACTGGATGCCCTGCTTCTCGGCCAGGATCGAGCCGTGGC
>CAYFLT010000117.1:0-11272 GCA_964344055.1 uncultured Candidatus Nemicrothrix sp. | reverse complement strand
CTCAGCGGATAGAGCATCGGCCTCCGGAGCCGTGTGCGCAGGTTCGAGTCCTGCCGAGGGCGCAGCAAGTCTCGACCCGGCTGTCTCTTCAGTTGTCAAGGAGCACTTCCGGCACGCGTGGGGCACCCCCAGTGGCGGGCCCGGTCCGTCAGCACCGCATCGGTGGAGAGTCGACCGCCGGATCCGGAGGGCGGGGTGGAGGCCTCTGGTCGGCTGGTCTCGGTCCGTGCCGTGGATTGGCGGCGCCCCACCCCGATTGCGGTCGTGGTCGGACCGACTCGTCGGCACATTCCCGACGCTCGACGCGTCTGGTGGCACCTCGGTGGGTGAGCCGACCGGTCCGGTGATCGTCGACCACCAGGCGCCACGCGTGATCGTGGATGAGGTGGTGATGCTTGTTGCACACCGGGACGAGGTTGTCGAGGTCGGTCATTCCACCGAGCCGCCACCAGCTGATGTGGTGGGTCTCGCAGTAGTCGAAGGCGACGTCGCACCCGTCGATGCAGCAGCTGTCGTGGACGGCTCGCAGGGCCGCTGGTTGGGCGGACGTGGCCACCCGGCTCGCCCGACCCACGTCGAGCGGCTCCGATGGTCCGCCGAGCACGACCGGGATGACGTCGGCCTCGCACGCGAGCCGACGCGCCTCGGCCGCCGGGATGGCGGCGCCGTCGGCGAGCTGCGCCAAGGGACTGACGACGAGCGCATCGAGCAGCGACTGGTGATCGATGTGCACGATGATCTCCGCTCGACCGCGGCCTCCAGATGCTGCCGATGCGCCTGCCCGGACCCACTCCACGAGGGCTGCGGCGCGGCGCTGGTCGCTCGTCAAGACCCGATCAGGAGGATCGAGCTCGTCGCGACCTCGGCGTTCTCGGCGCCACATCTCGGCGACCTTGGCATCCACCGCGGTCCGCACATACCCAGCGGACACCGGATCCAGCGCGCCCTGGAGGCCGACCATGCCATCGGGACGCTTCGGCATCCGGAGGCGATTCGAGCGGCGTTGACGTTGGAGCCGGGACTCGCCGTCGTCGGCATCGTCGAACTCCGCTTCGAAGGCGACCAGGCGTTTCCTGGCCCGTACCGGCGTGAGCGAAGCGATGCCGGCGATCAGATCGCCGAGGCGCCGGCGGAGCACCGGGCGGTGCGTGGCCGGAAGACGTTCCGCGAGCAGGCAGATCTCGTCGACGTGGACGGTGCCCAACCGGCCCGACTCCAGCGCATCGCCGAGTTCGGGCAGCTCGGCGGCCCACCGGGACCGCAGCTCCCGGCGCTTGGCCTCACCGAACCCGACATTGGCCTGCTGCTGCACCAGCTGGGAGATGTCGCGAGCGCCCGCATCGATGTCGTCGCGCGCCGCGTGCACCAACGCCAGCAGCTCGGCCTCCCGAGCATCGATCCATCCACGAACCTGTTGCACCTCGGCGATCAGGGCCACACGATTCGAACCCGAAAGATCGGCGAGGTCACCGGCGAGGGTCGACAGCACGCCGACGTGCCGCTCCAGCGACATCCCGATCACCTCCGCGGCTCCGTACCGATCAGATGGCAGCTGGGGAAGCAACGCTGCGAGCGAACCGCCCCCACCGAATGGGGGAGGCCGCACATCAACCATATACGAACATGTGTTTGCTCCACAACCTCTTTCCGCTCATTCCTCCCTCATAGGACTCCCGGCCCGACCGATAGCTAACTGGGATCTACATGTCAGGGGTGGCTGTGCACCGTCGTTTCCTTTCCTTGCTCGTTCTTCTCGTGTTCGCCGCGGCTGCTTGTGGTGGCGGCTCCGAAGCACCCGACGCCGGCGCCGAGCGGGTGGCCGACGTCGGCCCGCTGCCCGCACCGGCCGGCGAGGTCGTCCTCACTGCCACGGGCGCCGTCGGTCAACCCAACGTGGGAGACGAGGTCCAGGCCGACATCGAAGGCCTCGAGAGCCTCGGCACCATCACTGCGACGGTGTTCGAGCCCTTCATCAGTGAGAGCATCGAATTCACCGGCGTGCCGCTCGAGACCGCCCTCGCCGCCATCGGCGTCGACGCCGACGCCCCGATCGTCTGGACCGCGCTCGACGACTATCAGGTGCACTACAGCCGGGGTGAGCTCGCCGGCGAGGGTGCCTTGCTCGCAACCCGTCAGGACGGCGCTCCCATCCCGATCGAAGAAGGCGGACCGATCCGCGTCGTCTTCACCGACGACAGCGGCGATCTCGGCCGCGACACCAACCAGTGGATCTGGAGCCTGGTCCGCCTCGAGGTGGGATGACGTCGGGCTCCTCGCGCGACGGGGAGAAGGCCGTCCCCATCGGTGAGCAGGCGATCGGCCGCCTGCGGCTCACCCATGCCCAATACGCCCTCCTGGCGGTGATCATCGGGCTGGTCGCGGTGATCGCTGCGGTCGGCTACCGGTCGAGTCAGGAGGTCAATGTCCAGACCGAGGACCTGACGCGCCACATCCAGACGGTGAGCGGGGACCGGATCAGCCTCGAACGACAGGTGTTGACGTTCGCGCTCGACGTGCATCGATGGGCGGACGGAGAACTCCCTGACGACAAGCTCGAGCTCTCGGTGGCGCTCGTGGAACGCCAACGGCAGGTTGCGCTCGACGAGGCCGCAGTCGACTCTCAGGTGGCGCTCGCGGTCGACACGCTCACCACGACATTCGGGGAGGTGAAGTCGATCATCGCCGGTGAGCCGCCGGCACCCGACTCCACCCTGGCGACCCATCTCGACGAGACGCTCGACGCGATGGCCAGATCGGTGAAACAGCTCTACGACCACACCGAGGGTGAGAACTTCCAGCTCATCCGCGATTTGGAGGAGGGACTCGAGTCATCACGCCGCTCCCAGTTCGTGGTGGCCGCACTGATGGTTCTGCTGGTGGGCCTGTTGATCGTCTCACTGCACCGGATGCTCAAGAGCAACTACCACTCGGCGACGACCCTGCTCCGCCGTGAGCAGGAGCGCTACGGCGCGGCCCGTGCCGATCAGGCTCGAGCCGAGCACCTTTCCGCCGCTCAGACCGAGATCCTCGAGATGGTGGCGCTCGACAGCCCGATGCTCGACGTCCTCGAGCGGATCGTCGAACTCATGGCTCCGCACATCCCAGGGATCCGACTGCGCTTCTCGACCGGGCGCTACGCAGCCGACCAGAACTGCACCGGATCGATGCCACTGTCGGCGATCGACGCCGGCGGGGCGATCGGCAGGCTCGAGTGGACCGTGGGACCTCACGCTGATCTCCCAGACGACTTCGACTCGATCCTCCACCTGGCCGCCCGCCTCGGAGCGCTTGCGATCGACCGCCAGATCGCCGCCGATCAGATGCTCTTCCAGGCCACCCACGACTCGCTCACCGGGCTTCCCAATCGAACCCTCCTCGTCGATCGCGTCGGCTCCGCGATCGAGCGGGCCCGTCTGCACAACAGCCGGCTCGCGGTGATGTTCCTCGACATCGATCGCTTCAAGATCGTCAACGACAGTCTCGGACACAACGCCGGCGACCGCCTGCTCGTCCAACTCGCCGACCGACTCTCGGAGAGCATCAGGACCGCCGACACCGTGGCCCGGTTCGGCGGCGACGAGTTCGTCGTCCTCCTGGAGGAGGTCAGCGGTCAGGACCAGATCCACCAGACGGCCGCCCGCATCCAGGAGCTGTTCCGCACACCCGTCGACCTCGACGGCACGACCGCCCATGTGTCCGCCAGCCTCGGCATCGTCGAAGGGGATGGCACGTCGTCGGTCGATGAGCTGCTCAAGCACGCCGACGTCGCCATGTATCGAGCCAAGAGCACCGGCCGGGACCGCTACGAGCTCTTCGATCAAGAGATGCAGGAGTGGGCGGCCAAACGGCACGCTACCGAAGCCGCGCTCCGTCTGGCGATCGATCGGGGTGAGCTGACCGCCTTCTACCAGCCGCTGGTTCAGCTCGACTCGTTGGCGGTGAAGGGGTTCGAGGCGCTGGTTCGCTGGCGCCGACCGGACCACGGCATCGTGTCGCCGGCCGAGTTCATCGACATCGCCGAGGAGCTCGGCATCATCGACGAGATCGGCGAGCAGGTGCTGCGCGCCGCCGCCCTCCAATCCAACGAGTGGCGGAGGATCGATCCGAACCTGACCGTCAGCGTGAACGTCTCGGGCCGCGAGCTGGCCCGGCCGAAGTTCGTGTCGACGGTCGACGCCATCCTCGACGAAACCGGTGCCGACCCGCAGGGTCTGATCCTCGAGATCACCGAGAGCGTGTTGCTCGACGACGCCGTGGCCATCGGGGAGCGCCTCCTCGCCCTGAGAGAGCTCGGCGTACGGGTCGCCATCGATGACTTCGGGACGGGCTACTCATCGCTGCGATACCTGCGCGAACTGCCCGTCGACATCCTGAAGATCGATCGGGCCTTTGTCAGCGCGGATGCAAGCCAGCTCCACGATCCGACGATCGTCGCCTCGGTCACCGATCTCGGGCACGCACTCGGCCTCGAGGTCGTCGCGGAAGGGATCGAGACACCCGCCCAGCTCGACGCACTGCGCACCCTCGGCGTCGACAGCGGCCAGGGCTACCTGTTCGGCCATCCGACGCCCGCCGAGGACGCGACGGCATTGCTCATCGAGCGACCGCGGGATCGTTCGACCGCCGGATCCTGACCGGGCCGCCAGGTGGCCGTTGGGTCGATCAGTCGACGCCGTCGAACACGACCACCGAACGGGCTTCGGTTCCCTTGCTCATCGTGGCGTATCCCTCGTTCACGTCGTCGAGGGTGATGCGAGCGGCGACCAGCTCGTCGAGCTTGAGCCGGCCCTGGAGATACAGGTTGGCGAGCAACGGGATATCGCGCTTGAAACGGTTCGACCCCATGAAGAGGCCCTGCAGCCCACGACCCTGGAGGGTCATGATCGCGCCGGGGAGTTCGATGGTGGAATCGATGGGCGGCACCCCGACGAGGTAGGCGGTCCGCCCCGGGCGGATCATCTGGAAGGCCTGCAGCGCCGTGGCGGTGAGGCCGATCGCCTCGAAGGCGTAGTCGACACCGCCCTTCGTGAGTTCCTTGACCGCGGCGACCGGGTCACCGTCGCCCGCGTTCACCACGTCGGTGGCGCCGAACACCTTCGCCAGTTCGAGCTTCTCGGGATGGAGGTCGACGGCGATGATCCGGTCGGCACCCGCGAGCAGGGCACCCTGCACGATGCTCGAGCCGATGCCGCCGACACCGATGACCGCAACCGTCGATCCGGGCTCCACCTTCGCACCGTTGACGACCGAGCCGACGCCGGTGATCACGGCACAGCCGAGCAGGGCGGCGCGGTCCAGGGGGATCTCGTCGGGCACCGTCACGACCGAGTTGCGGTGGACCAGCATCTCCTCGGCGAAGCCGCCCAATCCACCGAGTTGGGTGACGGGGGCATCGTGACGTTCGAGGCGGGTGTTCCCCGGTTCGTCGCGACGCATCCGGCTCCGCATCTCGCACAGCCAGGTGTTGCCGACCATGCACTCGCGGCAGGTGCCACAGAACGTGGACAGGCACGACACGACCCGGTCGCCCACCGACAACTCGGTGACGTTGCTGCCGACCGCTTGGACGATCCCCGCGGCCTCGTGGCCGAGCACCGTGGGGAGGGGCTGGGGCAGGGTGCCTTCGATGACGTGCAGATCGCTGTGACACAACCCGCACGCGGACGTCTGGATGAGCACCTCGTCGGGTGCCGGCTTGTCGATCGTGACGTCGTCGACGATCACCTCGCCCGGTGCGGTCTCGAGAATCGCGGCGCGCATGTTCAGTCCCCCTCGGTTGCCGTGGTCCGCCCACTCTAGCGCCTTCGTTGCATCTGTCTAGTCAGTTGACTAACCTGTCACGAAACGCGCTCACTGATCTTGGGGGACCCATGGCGTACGAAGCCGACATGCAAGACCTGCCGCCCGTGAAGGACTGGGTGAACGACTGGGACTGGCTCGACGACCAGTGGGGCCCCAACGCCATCGACATCTGGAACGACGTACGCAAGCAGTGCCCGGTGGCCACCACCGAGCGCTACGGGCGGGCCCACATGCCGGTCACCATGGATGCGGTCTCCGAGATCGCCCACGACACCGAGAGCTTCTCGTCGATCTGGGTCTCGGTCGCCCGCCCCGACGCCAACCGCCGGCTGGCCCCACCGATCACGTCGGACCCGCCCGACCACCAGAACCATCGACGCCTGCTGCTGCCGAAGTTCAGCCCCAAGGCGATCGCCCCGATGGAGGGCGGCATCCGGGAATACTGTCGCTCCCTGATCAGCAAGCTCGACGGGCTGGATGCCGCGGATGCGGCCGAGCAGTACGCCCAGCACATCCCGCCCCACGTCATCTGCCAGCTGATCGGCGTCGAGGAGTCCGAGGCCGACATCTTCCGCGACTGGATCTATCGCAACTTCCAGCTCGCGCCGCGCGACAACGACGTCCGCCAGCAGGTCATGGAGGAGATGAGCGAGTACATCGAGGCGCTCTTCGCCGACCGGGCCGCCAACCCACGCGACGACTTCACCACGTTCATGATCGACGCCACGTTCGACGATGGATCCGAGATCGACCACGAACTGAAGCTCGGCTACATGAGCCTGTTGATCATCGCCGGCATCGACACCACGTGGAGTGCCCTCGCCTCAGGGCTCTGGCACTTCGCCCAGAACCCTGACGAGGTCGAACGGCTCGTGGCGGTCGAGGACGACGACCTGCTCTGGCAGACCGCCAGCGAGGAAGTCCTGCGCTACTACGCCCCGGTCACGATGGGTCGCAAGGTCATCGCCGACACCGAGGTGTCCGGTTGTCCCATGCGGGCCGGCGAGCAGGCCCTGCTCACCTTCCCTGCGGCCAACCACGATCCGGAGTACTTCGAGAACCCCGAGGAGTTCCAGATCGACCGGATGCGCAACCGCCACGTGGCGTTCGGCCTCGGCATCCACCGCTGCCTCGGCTCGAACCTGGCGCGCATGGAACTCACGGTCGGTCTCCAGGAGTGGATGCGGACATTCCCGAACTACTCGCTCGACCCCAGCCAGGAGACCAGCTGGGCCAACGGCCAGGTTCGGGGGCCGCGGAAGATCCCGGTCCTGCTCAACCGCTGATTCCCTTCAATCGCGAATTCTCAGTCGGGGAGCTCGATCACGGTGACGGTGCCACTGCTGCCGTCAACTTCGAGAATCGCCCCGTCGGGGATGGTCGCGGTCGCGCCCACTGCGGACACCACACACGGAATCCCGAGTTCGCGAGACACGATCACGGCGTGACTCATCGTGGCGCCGACGTCGACCACCACCGCTTCCGCGGCCAGGAAGAGCGGCGTCCATGACGGATCGGTGATCGGGGCGACCAGCACGTCGCCCGGGCCGAGACCGCGAGGGTCACCGGCGTCGAGCACGACCCGGGCCCGCCCCCTGGCGACACCCGGACATCCGGCGATGCCCTGGACCACATCGCCGGCCGCAGCAGAGTCCGAACCCGCATCGCGCGGTTCCCAGGTGTCGATGCCGGGAACCGTTCCGTTGACGATGAACGGCGGGATGAGATTCGACAGCGTGCCGTGGAACGTCGCCCGCTCAGCGAGCGTCGTCGCGAACGGGGCGGGATCCGCGACCAACTGACGGAACTCCGCCATCGGGACCAGGCAGGTCTGCCAGCGCGCGGCCGGCCCACCGCGATCGGCGACGCGACGGCCGAGCTCCGCCTGGGCCCGCCGGGCGCCGTGGATCGCCGCGATGATCGTGGTCTTGGAACGCTCCCGAGCCTGGGAGAAGAGGGTGGCCGCGGCGAGGGCCTTGCCGAACTGCCACCGATCGATGACGTTGAGCGCATCGCGAACCTCGTCGATGATGACCTGCCGCTCCCGCGAGAGCCGCTCGGACTGAGAGCGCGGATCGTGGCTGTCGTCCGCCGCGCGCATCGCGTCGATCGCCGCCACGGCCATCTCCGGACGGAAGTCCCAGGGATCCGACCCGATGTCCCACTCGTTGGGACCGCGGGAGCCGAAGTCGGCGATGAACCGATCGAATCCGGCCAGCCATTCAGCCGCCTCGTCGTTGCCGCGAAGCGAGTCCAACGCGGTGCCGACGCCGGCGCCGAGCGCCGCGCTCACTGCTTGAGTGGCGTTCGCGAGCTGACCGAGATCCCACATGGCGGCGGAGGGCGCGGCGGACTCCACGTCGCCGATCCCGCCCAGGAGGGCGACCAGCCGGTCGGTCTTGTCGACCTTGATCAGCAGGTCCCCGAGAGCCCCGGAGAGCACCGCCAGCCCCATCGTGTTGAAGATGTGGCGGTGGAAGAGCTTCTGGAAGAGCGGACAGAGGGCTTCCATGTAGTCGAGAAGGGCATCGTCGTCGGCGTCGTCGCCCGGATACGAATCCAGATAGGCCGCCACCTCGGCCTTGTCGGCCTCCAGCTCCGGCAATGCCTTCGTGCCGAGCAACTTCAGCACGGTACGCAGCAGGCGGAAGCTCGACTTCAGATTCTTGTCGCCCTTCTTGGCCTGGTACGGCGGAGCGTCCGACTCGCCGAAGAACTGCTCGTCGATGGCCTCCACGGATCCGCCCGGGGCCCTCACACCCAGGAGGCGGACATAGCTGGCGTTGATGTAGCAGTAGCCACCGAAGACGCTCAGGATCACCATCGGTTCGTCGTCGGAGAAGTCGCCCGGCATGAGCAGACCCATCTGGCGGTAGGCATCTCGCCAACCGTCCTCGGCCCGCTGGCCGTAGAGATCCCAGGTGAGCGGGAGCACGACCTCGGGGAACACCTCGCCCACGTTGCCTCGGGTGAACAGCGGCCAGTCCCGGCTCGGCGGGTTGTCGGTGGGCCAGATCGGCTCCCAGTCCGTTGGTGCTGCATCGGTATCAGCCATTGCTGAGGTCCTCCATCTTCACGCCGATGAGCGAGGTTTCGACCATCCTGCGAGGTGCGTTGTTGAGCCAGTGGTACATGCCGAATCGGGCGGGCATCCGCACGAATCGCTTGTCCTTTTCGATCGCCGCGACAGTGCGCCTGGCGAGCTTCCGGGGATCGATCTTCGGAAGGAAGAGGAGCTGACGGAAGCGCTTCAGCGCCGGCGCGACGTACCCCTCACCGGTGTCGAGCCGATCCCACATCGGCGTGTCGACCGGACCGGGTGCGACGACGGTGAGCCCGACGGCGGTGCCGGCGAGCTCGATCCGGAGGGTCTCGGTGAAGTTGGTGAGGCCGGCCTTGGAACCGGAGTAGGCGGCGAGGGCCGGGAACGGGATCGCACCGGCGATCGAGCTGAGCTGGACGACATGCCCGCCGCCGCGCTCCAGCATGTGCGGCAGAACGTCCCGGGTGAGCATCATCGGCGCTTCGAAGTTGAGTCGAGCCAGTCCACGGATGTCGTCGCGAGGGACGCGGACGAACGCCTCGTAGGTCTCCACGCCGGCGTTGTTCACCCAGATGTCGACGTGACCGAGGGTGTCGATGCAGCGGGCCACCAGACCATCGACGTCGGCCTGGTCAGTGAGGTCGGCGGTGAGGGCGTGGCCGCCGATGCGTTCGGCCACCGCGGCCAGCTTGTCCGCGGACCGGGCCACCACCGCCACGGTGGCCCCCGCGGCCGCGAGCTCCGATGCGATCTGCTCGCCGATACCGCCCGACCCGCCCGTGACGACCGCCGTCCGACCCTTCACGTCCATTGTTTCCCCCCGGCGCGTCACAGCTCGACGACCAGCGGAGGTTAGTCAGTTGACTCACATGTGGCAAGATGCGGGAATGACCGGTGAGCACACCATGATCGACGAGCCGGGAAAGCCCGAGGGAAAGCAGGCGGTGATGGACGCGCTCACCCGCGCCACCATCGACCTCATCGTCGACGAAGGCCTCAACGTCTCGGTTCGTCAGATCGCGACGAAGGCCGGCGTGAACCACGGGCTCGTCCACACCTACTTCGGCAGCAAGCAGGGCCTGCTCACGGCCGCCTTCGAGGAGATCCAGCGCCTCGCCAGCGCCGACGCAGACGATTCCGGATTCCCGCCGCCCGACCTCGCCTCTCGCCGGAGCGGCCAGCTGGCACGGGCCATCGCCCGGATCCGCCTCGATGCCGACGGCGACCTGTTCGAGTCCCACCCAGTGTCGGATTCCTGGCGACGAGCGCTCGCCGAATCGCGGCCGGAGCTCACCGAGGACGAGATCGAGACGATGGTGATCACCGCGTCGGCGCTCGGGTTGGGCTGGGCCCTGTTCGCGGAACATCTCGCCGACACACTCGACCTCGACCTCGACCGTCGCGCCGCACTCGACAAACACATCGAAGCCCTCGTCGCGGAACTCGGTGGCATCCCCACCCAACGCTGAACCGGGTCGTTCGGCCCAGACGGCTAAGCCTTTCGACCCATCCGCCGATGGAGCGGCAGTGCTACCCCATCGCCCCATCCGCCTCGACTGGCCCGACGACACCCGGGCCGCGTGGCAGCCGCTGAAACCGGAATTCGCCGCCGCCTGCAACGCGCTCTCGCTCGGCATGCCCTACGGCGAGCCGTATGTCATGCAGGCCGTGCGTGGCGCTCTCGACGAGATCGACGATCCGGCCCTCGTAGCCGACGTTCACGGCTATCTCGACCAGGAACGGGAGCACTCGCGCCAACACCGTCGGCTCAACCAGATCCTGCTGGCCCAGCACCCCGCGCTGCGCCACGTCGAGCGCTGGCTCGCCTCGTCCTACCGGTTCCTCCACCGACGAGCAGGGGCCCGCTTCGCCGTGGCCTACGCCGCCGGCTTCGAAGCCACGGCCTTCGCGGCTGCTCGCTGGATGGACCGGCGCCGACATTCGCTGTTCCACGGCGCTGACGAGGTGCCCTCCACCCTCATCCTGTGGCACCTCGCCGAAGAGGTCGAGCACAAGACCGTCGCCCACGACGTCTGGGCCGCGGTCGACGGAAGTCGCCTGCGCTACCTCGCCGCCATGAGTACGTGCTTCGTGATGCTGGTGTGGTTCATCTTCCTCGGCACCCTCGTCCAGCTCACCGGCTGGCGGCGCGTCCTCAACCCGCTCGCCTGGATCCGGCTGTTCGGCTGGGGGTTCTCGTTCGCATTCGAGGTCCTCCCCACCATGGCCGTCAGTGTCGTCCGCGACCACCATCCCTCCCAGCAAGCCGACCCCAGCTGGATGCCGTTGTGGTTGTCCGCCTACGACCCGGTCACCAACACCATTCCGGCCTGGGATGCACCGATCGAGGCGTATTTGGTCGCTGCGGACGGCGCCGCAGACCCGCCCCACACAGACACCATCGTCAGCACAGACCCGCCCCACCCC
>CAYFLT010000116.1:0-11293 GCA_964344055.1 uncultured Candidatus Nemicrothrix sp. | reverse complement strand
CTCACGGGGCAGGCCCAGAACGCGCTCACCGATGATGTTGCGCTGGATCTGATCGGTGCCGCCGTAGATGGACGGGCCGGGCGAGAACATCGTGGTCTCGGCCGTCGCCCCGCCGGTCACGGTGTCGGCCTCGCCGGTGAGCAAGGCGTCCGGGCCGAGCACCCGGCAGCCGATCTCGCGGAACGAACGGAACAGATCGCTCATCACGAGCTTGCCGATGTTGGGCTCGGCACCGGTGCGCTGGCGGGGGTCCTTGCCGCGGATCGTCGACATCCGGTTCACCTCGATGAGGCTCCAGAGTCGCATCAGCTCCTGACGCAGGACCGGATCGGTGATCTTGCCGTTCTTGGTGGCGATGTCGACATAGTGCTGCCACAAGCCGATCCCGATCGGCGGGATGCCCTGCTCGCCACCGCTGCGACGCTGGGTGAAGTCGGCGACGGGTCGGCTGCGGACGTTGAGCTTGCCGGAGCCCGACGCGCTCTTCGGACTCTTCCCGGCGGAGCCGAGCGAGGCTCGTTCGAACATGAGCGTGGTGTTGGCCACCGCCCAGCCCTGATTCAGTTCACCGATGATGTTGGCGTCGGGCACGCGGGCTTCGTCGAGGAAGACCTCGTTGAACATCGCGGAACCGGTCATCTCCACCAGCGGCCGTACGGTGACCCCGGGCTGGTCCATGTCGAAGGCGAACCAGGTGATCCCCTTGTGCTTCGGGGCGTCGGGGTTCGTGCGGGCGATCAGCATCCCCTTGTCGGCGATCTGGCCGCCGGACGTCCAGACCTTCTGGCCGGTGATGACCCATTCGTCACCGTCCTTTTCGGCCTTGCACGTCAGCCCAGCGAGGTCAGAGCCCGCCCCAGGTTCGGAGAACAGCTGGCACCATCCGACCCGGCCGTCGAGGATCTCGGGCAGGAACTGGTCGATCTGTTCCTGGGTGCCATGGGTGGCGATGGTCGGCGCGGCGAGCATCTTGCCGAGCCCGGTCGGCGCGCCCATGACGTTGCGTTCGGCCATGGCGGTGTTCGCGGCCGCGGCCTGGGCGCGGTTCCAGCCCATGCCATAGGCGTTCTCGGGGAGGATCGGATGGGCGTAGCCGCTGGGACCGAGGATGTCCCACCACTCCCCCACGGTCAGATCATCGCTCCAGTTGGCGTCGAGCCAGGCCTCGACCTGTGCCCGCACCTCGTCGACTGTGAGTTCACTCATACGGCCATGTTAGCGAGCGTTCACAAGTGACCCAATCCGGGCGTGGGTCGCGGTGGCGACGGTGTCAGCACTCCGGGTCGTCGCAGGGATGGCACTCGGTCTGCAGGGTGACGTGGGCAACGCCGTGTTCGGCCAGTGCGGAGGTGAGTCGGCGGGTCACCAGCTCGGCGTCGTGGAGCTGATCGGTGTCCACCAGCACGTGGGCCGTGAGGCTGAGCGTGTTGCCATCGAGGGTGCGCACGTGCATGTGATGGGCGTCGGTGACCAGCGGGTCGTCGAGGAGGAGCGCCCGCAGGGAGTCGGTGTCGACCGATGGGGGCACCCCATCGAGCAGCACCCGCAGCGACGCACGCCCCAGTCGACCCGCGGACCAGACGATGAGCGCCACGACCACGAGCGAGCCGACGGCATCCACCCAGGTCTCGTCGGTCATCATGACCAGCGCACCGCTGCTGAGAACCACCAGCGAACCCAGCGCGTCCGCGAGCAGGTGGAGCACGGCCCCCTCGACATTCAACGAATGGCCGTGTGCGTGATGGAGCCAGCGCGCACTGACCCCATTCACGATCAGCCCCGCCGTCGCGATGACGACGACCCCCAAACCGTCGATCTCGTGTTCGCCCGAGAGCCGGTCGACCGCTTCGACGACCACGAATCCGGCACCGAGCATCAACAGGACGCCGTGGGCCATCCCACCGAGCGCATCGGCTCGCCGGAAGCCGAAGGTGTAGCGACCGGTGGCGGGCCGGGCGATCAGGGCGGCGATTCCCACGGCCAGGATCAGCGAGACGACGTCGCTCGCCTGGTGCACGGAGTCCGCCATGAGCGCGATCGATCCGAACACGATCGCCCCGGCGAGCTGGACGGCCAACAGGGCCGTGTTGGCTCCGGCGGCGAGCGCCAGCGCGCCGGTGGTCGACGGGGCGTGCGAATGGCCGTGATTGTGGTCGTCGCCTCGGTTGTGACCGGAGTCGTGACGGTGCACCATCGCACCCCCAGTGAATCAGACGGGCTGCGGCGTGTTGAGGGACCGTGCGTTGTCGCGCATGATCATGCGCTTTTTGTCGTCGTCGAACTCGGCCAGCTCGGGCACATAGTCGAGGGGGCTCGGCATGCCTTCGATGTGGGGCCAGTCCGAGCCGAAGATCACACGGTCGGCCCCCATGAGCTCCACCACCTCGTTCACGTCGTCCTCCCAGAACGGGTTCATCCAGACGTGCTTCTTGAAGATGTCGACCGGATGATCTTCGAAGGCCCAGAAGTACTTCTTCGACATCTGATCGAACTTGCGGAAGATCGGACCGAGGAAGTCCGAACCGTTCTCCACCGACGCCAGCCGGAGGTTCGGGAAGCGCACGAAGAGGTTCTCGAAGATCGCCTGCATGAGGAAGTCCTGGGCCGCTCGTTCGATCACGAAGGCCTTCAGCGACGGGCGACCGCCGCCCATCCCCACCGACGTGAACCGGTCGCTGACGTAGCCCTGGGACGAGTAGCCGGAATCGCCCGCGTGGATCACCACCGTCACGCCGGCTTCGTTGATCCTGGCCCAGACCGGATCGAACGATTCACCGAACGGTGAACGCAGCCCGAGCCGGGTGGCAGCCGGAGCCGGCCGCATCACCAGCACCTGAGCCCCGAGGCCGAGGACCTTGTCGACCTCGGCCCGAGCGGCATCCACGCTCGCCATCGAGATGTACGGCGCCGCGTAGATGCGGTCCCCGTAGTTGTACGTCCAGTCGTCGAGGATCCAACGGTTGAACGCCTGCATGAGGGTGACGACCGCGTCGGTGTCGTCCTTGATCAGTTCCTCATAGAGCACGCCGAGAGTCGGGAACATCCAGACTGCCTCGAGGCCCTGCTCGTCCATGACACTCACGCGTGACTCCGGGTCCATGTAGTGCGCCGGGAGCGGCTCGCGGTCCCGCAACATCTCGAGAGGATTGAGCCGGTCGGGGTTCCCTGCGAAATAGGGGCGCAGGGCGCCCGGTTTGGCGATCGGATCCCACGTTGGGTTGGCCACCGCGCGTGAGAGCTTTCCGCCGACCAGGTGGTGCTTGCGACCGCCGATGTCCACCCACTGCACGATCCGGGGCTGCATGTTCTCCGGCACATGGCGGGTGAACGCGTCGAGGGCCTCGTAGTAGTGATTGTCGGCGTCGAACGCCCGGTAGCCGAGCTCGTCGGGGGTCATCACGCTCCTCGGAGTTGGTGTCCGGTGGATGGTACCGGTGGGCCCGCCCTCGCCCCAGCCGACTACCTCCCGCCTGGGCCTCCCATGTCGGCGACCGGGGTCTGAAGCCGCTACCGTTTGCGCCCGTGACCACGACTGCTGAACTCCAGGCCGCCTCGTACAAGCGGGGCCAGAAGGTCCGCCTCGTCGACGACGTTCCCGGGCACCCTCAGGGGGCGCAGGGCAAGATCGCCGTCGCCAACGGCATGACCTGGCGGCGTTACTGGGTTCGGTTCCCCGACGGCTCGGCCGTCGGCCATGTCGACCACGGATCCCTCGTGCGGGCCAAGGACTACGACACCTTCCTCGTGCTGCGCGAAAAGGAGGCCATCGAGGCCGAGCGCCGGGCCGAGGAAGCGGCCAACGCTCCCGCGGTCGAATCCGGCGGTGGCGCGGCCGCCGCCGGAGGTGGAGTCGAGGTCAACGGAGTGTCGATTCCCCAGCATCTCCTCGACCGCTCCGCGGCAGCCCGCGTCCGCCTCGGCGGCTGAGTTGTTTCGCTGGTGCCAGGCACCCGAAACAACTGACTAGCGGATCCTCGGGTCGATTCGGGCACCCGACTCGAAGGCCGCGCTCCCTTCTTCCATCCCGCCTCGGTCGAAGCCGGTGGTGAGGATGGCTGGCGCCACTGCGAGCGCATTGAGCCGGCCCATGTCGTTCGCGGCCCAGATGGCGCGAAGGGTGGCCTGCACGGCAATCGGAGGCTGGGATGCGATGGCATCGGCGATCCACTTCGCCCGCGCCGCCAACTCCCCCTTGGAGCAGACCTCACTGACCAGCCCGATCCGGTGCGCGGTCTCGGCCGACATGCGTTCGTGGCTGCCGAGTAGAGAAACCCTGAGGATCTCGCCCAGGGGCATCCGCTGGAGCATCTTCATCGGCTCGAAGACCGCCGCCATGCCGTAGGTGACGTGTGGATCGAAGAAGGTGGCGTGGTCGGCGCTGATGACGACGTCGGCCTCGGCGAGCATGTAGAACGCACCGCCGCACGCCATCCCGTTCACCGCAACGATCACCGGCTTCCAGAGGTCACACGACTTCGGGCCGAGGTCGTCCCCAGGATCGTCGTACATGAAGTTGTTCGACGTCCCGTAGAGCTGATCGGTCTCGTCCAGCGCGGTGAACTCCGCCTCGTTGCGGTCGATGCCGACACAGAACGCCTTGTCACCGGCAGCCGTGAGAACGATCGCCCGGACGTCGTCATCGGATCGGAACGCGGTCCACGCCTCACGCAACTCTCGCTGCATCGTCGGGCTGAAGGCGTTGAACGCCTCGGGCCGGTCGAGGGTGACCCAGGCGACGTGGCCATCGCGCTCGATCGTGATGGTCTCGAGTTCTTCGACTGTCATGATGCGGCCCAGTCTCCCAGGCGACGCATGGCCTCGGCACAATCCTCGGTGGATCCCGCGAAGGAGAAGCGCACGAAGCGGTGCCCCTCGGTGGGGTCGAAGTCGATGCCGGGCGTGGCAGCGATCCCGAGCTCGTCCAACCACTGGGCACACAGCGCTTGGCTGTCGTCGGTGAGATGGTCGACGCAGGCCCACACGTAGAACGCACCATCGGCGGGGGCCAGGCGATCGATCCCCGCGGCCCGGAGTCCGTCGAGCAGTGCCGTCCGGTTGGCGGCGTAGCGGGCGATGTTCTCACCCAGCTCTTCGTGGCAATCGAACGCCGCCTCCGCCCCGAGCTGGGAGAGGGTGGGCGCGGCGATGGTGACGTTCTGTCCGATGCGGGTCAGCGCCTCCCGGAGAGGGGCCGGCATGATGATCCACCCGAGCCGCCACCCGGTCATCGAGAAGTACTTCGAGAAGCTGTTGATGACGATCGCGTCGGCATCGAACTGCAGTGCGGTCGGAGCTGCGTCTCCGTAGGTGATGCCGTGATAGATCTCGTCGGAGACGAACCAGACGCCGTTGGCCCGACACCAGGCGGTGATCCGAGCCATACGCTCGGCATCCAGCATCGTCCCGGTCGGGTTCGAGGGCGAGCTGAGGACGAGGCCATCGACCGGACCCACCTCCTCGAGTAGTTCCACCGTGGGCTGGAAGCGGGTGTCGGCGGTGGTCGGGAGATCGACCACATCCACGCCGAGCGCGGCGAGCGCATTGCGGTAGCACGGGTAGCCGGGTGATGGCACGACCACTCTGTCGCCGACGTCGAACGCCGCGAGAAAGGCCGCCACGAACGCCCCGGATGCACCGACGGTGAACATCACGGCGTCCGGATCGACGTCGACGCCGTACCACTGCCGGTAGTGGGCGGCCACCGCGTCGCGCAGCGCCGGAGTCCCGGTGGCCGTCGTGTAACCGAGCACGTCGTGATCCAGCGCGTGGTGGGCCGCCGTGATGACTCCCTTCGGAGCCGGGGTCGACGGTTGACCGACCTCGAGGTGGAGGACCTCCCGGCCCGCCAGCTCCCGCTCCTCGGCAGCGCGCATGACCTCCATTACGTAGAACGGCGGGATCTCGGCCCGCTCGGCCGGGGTTCGTGACATCGTGGCCTCCTCGGCCACCAGGCTACGCTCACCTCCCGTGGCACGAACGTGTGGCATCTGTGGCGGTTCCGGCGCCGGGAAGACGACACTCACCGGGCATCTCCTCACCGCCATCGGTGGACAGGGCGCCTCGGTCATCGCCTTCGATTCCTACTACCGCGATCAGGGTCACCTGACGCCCGCGGCGCGGGCCATGGTCAACTACGACCATCCCGACTCGCTGGACCACGAGTTGTTCGCCGCCGATGTGGAGCGGCTCCGAGCAGGGTCGGCGGTCGACATGCCGGTGTACGACTTCGTCACCCACACCCGCACCGACCGCACCGAGCGGGTCGAACCCTCCGACGTCGTGATCGTCGAGGGCATCCTCCTGCTGAGTTTCCCGGGGATCGCCGCCCTCCTCGATCTGGCGGTGTTCATCGACGTGCCCGAACAGGTGCGCCTGGAACGGCGCATCTCGCGCGACGTGGTGGAGCGCGGCCGCGAACCCGACGACGTCCGCCGCCAGTTCGCGGCAACCGTGGCTCCGATGCACGACGAATACGTCGAGCCGTACCGGCATCTCGCCCACCGGGTGGTCGCCCTCCACGAAGACTATGCCGACGTCGCCGCTGAGCTCGTCGACACGCTCAGTCCGATCGCCGACCCCCACAGCTGATCCCGTCGACCTCGAGGGTCACCAGCGCCGGGGTGGCCGGAAGGGTACTGTCGGCTCGTGCACGGGTTGGGGAACCGCGTCACCACGTTCATGATCGCGGCCACGCTCGGCCTCGCCGCGTGCGGGGGCGGGGGCGGCGACTCCGGTCTCGGTGGTCACGACGTGCGACTACCATCGACCTTCGACCACATCGATCTCAGCACGCCGGAGGCTGCGGTCACCGCCTTCGCCGCGGCATTCGAGGATCAGGACTATGTGACGGCGGCCCTGATCTTCCATCCGACCACCCAGGCGGCGATGCGCCAGCAGGTCGTCTCCGAAACGCACTGGGACTGGACGCTCGAGCAGGGCCGGGCCGCCCTGACCGCCCGCCTCGCCGGAGAGGTCGAGGGCGACCACTACCTCGACACCATCCGGATCTTCGAAGTGTCCATGCAGGAGGCCGTGAACGCTGCGGCCCTCCGCATCGACCTCACCGCGGGATTCAGCGAGATCTCGATCGTCAGCCAAGACAGCTTCACCGCGCTCGCGGCGGGGATCCTGGAGGCGACGGCGGAGCACATCGAGCTCGAGCTCGCACCCACGACCACCGGCGAGTGGCGGATCCGCCAGATCCGGCACCGGGGTGGATCGCCCATGGAGCTGCCGTTCGGCGGATCCCCGATCATCCCTCCGATCCCACGCACCGTCGAGGAGTTCGAGACGATCCGAGACGACTTCCTCAGCCGCGACGCCGAGGCGACCATCGCGATGGTCAGCGCGCTGGTCCGGGCCGGCGACCACTACTCGCTCTACCTGATGCTCACCGGCCCCGCCCAGCGACTGGTGGCCCAACCGCTCGACGAGGCCGGGATCACCGGCGAGGGTCACGCCTTCACGATCGGGCGGTTCGACGAAACGCTCGACGGGTCCGGTTTCCCATTCGGAGTCGGGGAGATCAGCGAAATCGGCGAACTGGAAGTGCACAGCAGCGCCGGTCAGACGTCGGCCACCACCACCCTCATGACACCGGAGGGCGAGGTCCGGATCGTGCTGGTGCAGGATTCGACGGAATCCTGGCGGCTGCACCAGATCGTCGAGGTCGGTGCCGACGCCAGCGTCGTGCCCTTCCCGTTCGGCTGACACCCGAACACCGCCCCCGCCTGAGATCCGAGGTTTTCTTGCCGATGGTGTCTTCGTGTCAGAGATCAGGTCCCTCGAAGCATCTGACAGGGTGGTGAACATCGACGCAACCCTCACGCCGGTGACCGAACGACGCCTTTCCGGGCGCCGGGCCCGCCGGGCTGCCGAGCACGACGAGGTGCTCGAGGTGTACCGCGCCCATCACAGCGATCTCGTGCGCTTCGCCAGTTTCGTGGCGCCCGAAGGTGGGATGGCCGAGGATCTCGTCCACGAGGCCTTCGTGAAGCTCTATGGAGCGTGGCGCCGCATCGATGATCCCACGAAGGTCGGCGCCTACCTGCGAACGACCGTGCTCAACCTGGCCCGGGGGCGGGCCCGCCATCTCGGCGTGGTGCGCAGGAACCGCCCCGACCCGCGCCCCGACACTGCGTCAGCGGAGTGGAGCGCGATGCGCACCGACTCTCGGGACAACGTCGTCGCTGCCCTCCGCAGGCTCTCGGACCGGCAGCGTGCATGCCTCGTCCTCCGCCACTACGAGGATCGCAGCGAATCCGAGATCGCCGAGATCCTCGGGATCTCCATCGGGTCGGTCCGAACCCACGTCCACCGGGGAATGGAGTCGCTGAGCCGGCTCCTCGCCGAGGAGGGATCGTCATGAACGAGAACGAACTCCGCCGAGCGTTGGCCGGGCATGCGGCTGCGATCCAGCCGACCGGTGACGTCGACCGGCTGATGGCCGGCATGGCCCGCACCGACCGGGTTCGCACGGTCCGAGCGATGGGCGCCGGCTGTGTGGCCGCAGTGGTGGTGACCTTCGGCGTCATCAACTTCACCGGAGGCGAGGCAACCGCACCGGTCGATGTCGTCGATCAGCCCTCCCCGACCCTTCCCACACCAACCGATCCCCCGCCCCTGCTCGAGGATGCGTCGATCGAGACGTCGGCCACGTCGAGCACCACGACGCCGGTCCCGGCCACAGCCGGCGCGCCGGCTCATCTCGCCGATGAGGCACCGGTCACCTCCACCACCGAGGCGGTCGTGACCACCACCGCTCCTCCCTCCACAACGGCGCCGACGACCACGAACCCACCCGCCACGACCACCAGTACCGCGCCGACGACCACGACGATTCCTGTCTTCACCGCGTCGGCGCGCTACGGGACCTGCGCCGAGGATCCTCCCTACGACGAATACTCCGGCACTTCTGCCCCGGGAGCGACGATCACGGTCTCGTCGCCCCACTCGGTGTTCGCGGCAGTGGAGTCCGACCTCTTGGGCAACTGGTGGATTCGTGTCGAGTTCCCCACCGCTCCGCTCGGCGAGCACTTCACGGTCACCGTCAGCGACGGCACCTCATCCCAGGACTTCGACTTCGTCCACACGACCTGACTCGGTTCTGATCCGGGATGAACACCGAGTCAGGTTCGGAGTCAGGCCACGAAGGCGCTGACGGTTTCCACGTGGGACGTGCCGGGGAACAGATCGATGACGGTGTAGCGGTCGAGTCGCATGCCTGCCGCTTCCAGCAAGCCCGCGTCACGGGCGAACGAGGCGGGGTCGCAGCTCACCAACAGCAGCAGCTGAGGCTCGGCCCGTACCAGCGCCTGGACCGCCTGCGCGCCCAGCCCCTCCCGGGCTGGGTCCGCGACCACCACCGAGGCCGGCGACGGTCGCCAGCGGTCGACGTCGGCCCGGATGATCTTCGCGTCGTGGTCGGCGAGGTTCACCCGGGCATCGGCCACGGAGTCCTTGCCTCGTTCGATCGCGTGGACGCGACGACCGCGCCCGACCGTGCCACCGAAGACACCGATACCGGCGTAGGCGTCGACCAGCGGCCCGTCACTACCGAGCTCGTCGATCATCTCGCCGACCTCGGCCACGAGTGCGTCCACCCCAGCCGGGCGGTTCTGGAAGAACGAGCGCGCCGACACTCGCCAGCGCCGCCCACCGGCCTCCTCATGGATCCACGCCCGCCGGCCGGCGCGTAGATCATCAGTCGTGACGAGAAGGACATCGTCGGGAAGCTCGACCCCGAAGTCACTGCCGCGAACCAGAACCATCCGCTCGCCGGTACGATTTCCGACCCGGATCGTCACTTCCTCCGCCTCTCCGAACCTGCCCTCGACCAGGAGCACTTCTGCTCGCGGATCCAGGGCGTCGCACTCGTCCGGGACGAGCACGTCGTGAGAGCCCCGCTCTCTGTAGCCCGCCCGGCCGTCCACCACCGCGGCCCGGACGGTCGTACGTCCCTCGTCGCCGTCGAGCGCCCGCAGTGCGGGAGCGGGGGCGTCGACACCGGCCCGGACGAGTTGGTCGACGACCATCGCCTGCTTCATCCGCAGCGCCGCGCTGGGCTCCACGTGCAGAAGGTCGCAGCCACCACACCCCTCGAGTTGGTGGGCGCAGGGAACCGCCACCCGATCCGGTGACGCGTCGTGCACCGCCACCACACGGGCGCGGGACCAGCGCTTGTCGACCCGGGTCACCTCGGCGGTGATTCGCTCCCCGGGTAGGGCCCCATCGACGAACACGACCCGGCCGTCCTCGGCTCGGGCGACGCCGGCACCGTCTCGCGCCGTCGCGGTGACACGCAGTTCCACGAGGCAGAACGGTATCGGCGAGTACCGCGATTAGGGTCGGGCCCGTGAGCCGCGCCACGCGAAGCCGGAAGGCGAAAGAGGATCTATGAGCGCCAATCGCCCGATCGAGATCGCCCCGTCCGTCCTGCCTGCCGACTTCGCCCGATTGGGTGAGGAATGCGTGGATCTCGAGAAGGCCGGCGTCGACCGCATCCACTGGGACGTGATGGACGGCGTGTTCGTCCCGAACCTCACCATCGGCCCCGACATCATCAAGTCGTGCCGTCCGCATTCGTCGATCCACTACGAGGCGCACCTGATGGTGGCGCGGCCCGACGAGATGGCGCCGCTCTACGTGGATGCGGGCTGTGAGACGGTGATGGTGCACGCCGAGGCCTGCACCCACCTGCACCGGTCGCTGCAGAACCTCCGGAACCTTGGCGCTCGGTCAGGCGTGGTGCTCAACCCGCACACGCCCGCCAACGTGGTGGCGCACGTGCTGGACGTCACCGATCACATCCTCGTGATGACGGTGAATCCGGGCTTCGGCGGACAGGCCTACATCCCGCTGCCGGAGAAGGTGGCCGAGCTGAAGGCGATGGTCGACGCCGGAGGTCACGACATCGACATCGAGGTCGACGGCGGCATCAGCGCCGACACCATCGCCGAGTGCGCGTCCGCAGGCGCGAACGTGTTCGTCAGCGGCTCCGCCCTGTTCAAGTACGACGACCGGGCCGCCGGCGTCGCCGAGCTCAAGTCCCTGGCCGAAGCCGCCCGCTGATTCACCCGCCCCGAGGTCAAACGCCGGGGACAGGCACCCGTTTGACCTGGATCAGATCATCTCGCCGCGGCGAACGATCACGTGGTCGATGATGCCGTAGTCCTTCGCCTCCTCGGCGGTGAACCAACGGTCGCGATCCGAGTCGGCCTCGATCTGCTCGACGGTCTGCCCGGTGTGCTGGGCGATCCGCTCCTGGAGCAGCTTCTTGGTGTAGGCCATCTGC
>CAYFLT010000115.1:10324-11390 GCA_964344055.1 uncultured Candidatus Nemicrothrix sp. | reverse complement strand
CACTGCGGGCGAAGCTCGCCTCGGGATCTCGATCATCTACTGCCAGCCGTGGCTCCGGCAGTTCGAGAACCAGACGCTGGCGGTACCGCCGAAGATCGCGGCCGGCTACTCGAACCGGGTCCAGCGAATGCTCGGCTACAGCACCTGGGGGCCGACGGGCAATGTCGACGGCATGGATCCGATCCGGCTGTTGGATCAGGCCTGACCGACGGCAGCCTGAGGGCGCGATCCGGGGTCAGCCCGACAGCTCGCGTCCGGCGTACTCGCCCGCCTCCCACGCCTCGCGGATGGCGAACTTCTGGATCTTGCCGGATCCCGTGAGCGGGAAGTCGGCGACCTGGAACCAGCTGGCCGGCGTCTTCTGCGGCGACAGTTCTGCGCGCAGGTGCTCGCGCAGCGACGCCACGGTGGGGGCCTCAGCACCGTCGGCGAGCCGGATGAACGCGCCGACCGTCTCGCCCCAGCGTTCGTCCGGGAGTCCGACCACGGCGACCTCGGCAACCGCGGCCTGGCGCATCAGGACCTCCTCGATCTCGGCAGGGAAGAGGTTCTCTCCACCCCGGATGATCATGTCCTTGAGGCGCCCCACGATGCGGCAGTAGCCGCGCTCGTCCATCGTCGCGAGGTCGCCGGTGCGGAGCCAGCCGTCGGCGAGGAGTGTCTCGGCGGTGGCGTCGGGCTTGTCGAAGTACTCGATCATTGTGAAGAAGCCACGGGCCCAGAGCTCCCCCTGGTCACCGATGGGCACGGTTTCGAGGGTGGTCGGATCCACGATCTTGACCTCGACATGGGCGATCGGCGGGCCGATCGTCTGGCCCTTGTCCTCCGCGGTGTCGTGCGGGTGGGTGTTGGTGAGGACGGGGGAGCACTCGGTCTGGCCGTACACGATCGTGAAGTCGAGACCGAGGGCGTTCTCGATCTGGCGAACCAGCGCCTCGGGGACCTGCGCACCTCCGGACACCACTCCTGTCCAGGACGACAGGTCCCGCTCGTCGAAGCCGGGGTGTTCCATCGCCGCGATCAACATCGTGGGAACCGCACCGGCGAACTGGCCCTGCTCGGTCTC
>CAYFLT010000115.1:2194-10256 GCA_964344055.1 uncultured Candidatus Nemicrothrix sp. | reverse complement strand
ACATCCGCCGGTGTGGAACAGCGGCATGGGCGAGATCCAGGATGCCCCGTCGGAGACCTCGACCCGGTCGGCCCAGAGCATCGCATTGTCGACCACGCTCTGATGTCGGAGTACAACCCCTTTGGGGAATCCAGTGGTTCCGCTCGTGTATTGCACCTGGGCGGGGTCGCTGCCCGCCACCGCCGGCAGTTCGTCGCGGAGGGTGGTGGCCTCCATGAGCTCGCTCAGCTGATCGAGTCGGAGGATGTGCCGCAGCTCCGTGAGGTCGGCATGCGCGGCGATGGGGTTTCCGCGAACGTCAGGCACGACGAACACACCCGAGCTCCGGGACTGACCGAGTACGTAGGCCGCCTCCCTGGGCTGTAGCGAGGGATTCAGCGTGACCAGCGTCAGTCCGGCCAGGGCGGCGCCGTACTCGACGATCACCCACTCGGGAAGGTTGTGCGCCCACACCCCGAATCGCTCACCGGGCTCGAAGTGATCGAGCAGGGCGTTGGCACAGCGTTCCGCGTCGGCGAGCAGTTGGCGGTACGTCCAGCGCCGTCCGGCCCCGCCAGGGATGCCTTCGATCATGGCCTCACGCTCGGGAACCTGAGCTGCGACCTCGCGCAGCCTCGAACCGACGGTGATGTCCGGCCTGAGTCGGGGGCCGGATCCATCGGGGACAAAGTGCGATACCGAGAGCGTGTCCATCGCCCGACGGTGACAGCCACCACCCTGACGGTCAACCACGTGTGCGGGAATGGGCCATCGGCTGAAAAAGTCGCCGATGGCCTTGAAGGCAGCCAGGAGGACACTGCTAAGGTCCCGCTCTGAACGACCCGGGGGGGGACGCGTGCACAGAACTGGATCAGTGCGCCTACGCGCCACCACCTCTACGCGACACAGTTGAGGGTGAGATGGCAGCCGACAGCGACGAAGTAATCATCGAACTGGACTCGGTCTACAAGATCTTCGGACCACAGCCGAGAGGGCGGGCGCTCCAGCTCGCCAAGAGCGGCATGAAGAAGAACGACGTGCAGGCCGCCACCGAGCACGTCGTCGGTATGACAAACGTGTCCTTCAAGGTCCACCGGGGCGAGACGTTCGTCATCATGGGCCTGTCGGGCTCGGGCAAGTCCACCGCCATCCGGACGGTGAACAAGCTCCACGACATCACCGACGGCCATGTGTGGGTCGACGGCGTCGACGTACAGGCGCTCAGTGGCCCACCGCTCCAGCAGTTCCGGCGCGAGAAGATGGGCATGGTCTTCCAGCACTTCGCCCTGTTCCCGCACCGCTCGGTGATCGACAACACCGGCTACGGCCTCAAGGTCCAGGGCATGGACAAGTCTGAGCGGGACGCGAAGTCGATGGACGCGCTCAACCTCGTGGGTCTCGGTTCGTTCGCCCACTCGATGCCTCGGGAGCTCTCCGGCGGCATGCAGCAGCGGGTCGGTCTCGCCCGGGCGCTGGCCGCCGATCCCGACGTCCTGTTGATGGACGAGGCGTTCTCCGCGCTCGATCCGCTCATCCGTCGTCAGATGCAGGACGAGATGATGGAGATCAACGCCCGTCTCAAGAAGACGATCCTCTTCATCACTCACGATCTCAACGAGGCCCTGCGCATCGGCGACCGGGTCTGCATCATGAAGGACGGCGCCGTCGTCCAGATCGGTACGCCTGAGGAGATTCTCACCCGTCCGGCCACCGGCTATGTGGCCGAGTTCGTCCAGGACGTCGATCAGGGCCGGGTGATCAACTGTTTCGAGATCATGCAGGAGCCACAGCCGGTGGCCGCCGGCACCGATCTGCAGACGGCCCTCGAGGGCCTTGGTGAGCGGGCCGGTGCCTTCGTCCTCAACGATGACGGCAGCCCCCGGGCGGTGCTCACGACAGCTGACGGAATCCGGGCCGCCAGCATGGGAAGCACCGAGCTGGAGAGTGGTCTTCGCACCGACTTCGAACAGTGCCAGCCCGACTCCACCCTGAATGAGATCTACGCAGCCGCGGGACGCGGCCTGCCCATTGCCGTTGTCGACGAATCCGGTCAGCTCGTCGGCAACCTCGACCCCCGCCACATCATGGAGGAGATGGGTCGAGTCGAGAATCTGATCGACGACTTCGAGCGAGAGGTGTTCATGTGATGCGGGTCTTTGCGCAAGAAGGCAACCCGAGCTGGACCGACAACGAGTGGACGGAGACGTTCAACTTCCCGTTCGGTGAGTGGATCAAGCAGCTCGTGTTCTTTGCGGTGAACAACCCGATCACCGCGAAGATCGGTGACATCATCGAGTGGCCGTTCGAGAACTTCTTCGAGCTGATCCTCTCCGAGAAGGTCGGCCGCGACTCCATCCAGACCATTCCGTGGATCTGGGTCGTGGTGGGTGTGTTCGTCATCGGCTCGTTCAGCCGGAACACGCGGGTCGGCCTCGCCGCGGCCGGCATGCTCGCCATCTGTGGCTTCCTCGGTGCCGAGTACTGGGACGAGACCTCTCGCACCATCGGCATGATCCTCGTGTCGGTCACGCTCTGCGCCCTCGTCGGAATCCCGGTCGGGGTGCTCTCCGGTCGAGTCGATTCGGTGTGGAACATCGTGAGACCGACGCTGGACGCCATGCAGGTGGTCCACTCATTCGTGTTCATGTTGCCGTTCATCTTCTTCTTCGGCATCGGTGAGGTCTCGGCCACGATGGTGACGATGGTGTTCGCGTTGCCACCCATCGTGCGCTTGACCAACCTGGGCATCAGGCAGGTTCCCGAAGACGTGGTCGAAGCGTCGAGGGCCTTCGGTGCGACCGAAGCGAGAGTGCTCACCGACGTGCAGCTGCCGCTGGCTCGGCCGGCCATCCTGGCCGGCCTCAACCAGACGCTGCTGCTCGCCATCTCGATGCTGGGTATCGCCGCACTCATGGGTGCCGGCGGCCTCGGCCGCTTGCTGTTCCGAGCGATCAACAACCTCAACCTGGGACTCGCGGCCTCCGGCGGCCTGGCCTTCTTCCTGGTGGCGGTCATGTTCGACCGCATCACCCAGAGTGAGGAACACGACGATCTGAACCTCTTCACCAAGATCAGTCTCGCCTGGCGCTACCGCGCCGACCCGCAGGCGTACCTCGAAGCCACCCACGAGGCGATGGTCGCCGCGGGTGCCGACGAGGAGGTCGAGGAGCTACACGAGGAAGGCGCCGACGAGCCCGCCGAACGACCGACTCCGGTCGAGGGCAGGGAGCGGCTCGGCCTCCTCATTGGAGCTGTGGCCAGCGCCGCCACGCTGGTGGCGGTACTGCTGCCATGGAGCAACGATGCCGGCGCGGTGTCGTCCTGGGGTCGCCGGGCCGACGAGGCGCTGCCCGGGCTGTCGTTCAACGGCTACGAGGCGTCCGGGGGAACGTTCTTCGGTGTCTTCGTGGCGCTCTTCGCCCTACTCGGCTTGCTCGCGTGCGTGCGACCACTCCTCGGGAGCTACGACAACTTCGTGCACAAGCTCCAGCGGGGTCAGGGTGTGTGCCTGGCGGCGATCGCCGTCCTGGTCGGCTTCATCTGGATCCTCAACATGTTCTTCGACGAGGACTTCTTCGACCTGCCGGTTCCGTCCGCCTGGAACGACGCACCCTTCGGGGCCCTCCCTGAACTGGGTCTGGTGATCTTCGGGGTCTGCGTCGTGTTCCTGCTGCTCGAGCTGTTCATGGCCGGCACTCCGCGGCTGGGCGCTGATGGTGCGTTCATCGCCAGCATCGTCGCCCTTCTCGTGGTGATCGGCTTCCTCAGCCTGAACCAGTCGGTATTCGTGGAGGAGTACTCCCATGGCACGGGCGCCTGGCTGGCTCTGATCTCCACGTTCGTGATGGTCGTCGGGACGGGCATGGCGGCCATGACGGCGCCCTACTCACCCCGCCATCCGCTGCCTCTGGCGAAGACTCTGGCCGATGCCCGCAACAACCTGGTGATGCTCGGAGTGGCGGTGTCCATCCTGTCCATCGGCCTGGCGTTCGTGTTCAACTGGCTCGCCGCGGGTGACCAGATCCACGAGGCACTCGACGGTGGACTCTCCGACGGGCTGGCGAACTGGGTCGGCGGGATCGCCAATGCCGTGATCCTGATCGCCGGCATCGCGGTGATCGCGAAGTTCGTTTCGAAGCGCCTCGAGGGTGACGACGACGACACCCCCGATCAGATCGGCATGGGCATGATGTTCGGTGCGCTGGCGGTCCTGCTGGTCCTCGGCATCCTGCTCGTGGCCACTGAGAGCGTCTTCGAGGGCAACAACGAATTCCTGTTGGCCGAGATCGCGCTCATCGGTGTCTTCGGCGGACTCATTTCCGGCGTGACCACCGCCCAGATCGGCGCATCCGTGGTCGCCGCCGGCCTGGTCATCGCCACGGCCTTCGGTGTGGGGACGATCGAGAAGAAGACCCAGTACGGCTGGTACTTCGACGGCCGGGTCGAATCTCTCATCACCCCGGAGATTCAGGCGGAGTTCGACGCCTGGGAGGCAGAAGCCGGCGACGACATCACGAAACAGCTGGCGGTCAGCCAGGACATCGTGAACAAGACCAACTCCCTTCTCGCGGGAGGCGGTGTCGTCTTCACCGGTGTGGATGACGAGGGTCCGGGCCTCGGCTGGCTCAGCATGGTCCTGTCCTTCGCCGCGATCCTCGTGGCCATCGTGGCGTCGGGGGCACTGGGAGGAGGCGAGACGGTGCAATGGCGCGCCACCACGGTCCTCAGCGGCCTCGGTCTCGGCCTCGCGCTGATAGCGATGAGCTTCATCCTCGGTATCGTCAGAGTCGACACGAGTGGTGGCGACGTTCTGGGCGGCATCGGTGCCTTCATCACCTTCATCTGCGGGTTCGTCATCTTCGCGAGCGCACGCTCGGTGGTGAACGAGTTCCGCCGGACCAAGATCTACGCCGAGTACAAGGGCGAGGGTCTGGTCGAGACGGTGATCGGCGCCGGCCAGTCCGACGGCGCCGAAGCCGACGCAGCCGCCGAGCTGGTGGACTCGGAGAGTTAGTCCGCTCGATGCGGGGTGCGCCGCCGTGGCTGGCCTGTCCGGACGCCGACGGTGCCCTCGCATTGTGTTGGCCAACGGCTATACTGTTTCACCAATTGTGACCCTAGTCACAAGGGGGGCGTCAAGCCTCCGAAAAGCCCATTAGGAGGGGTACATGAAGAGCAAGTTCCGTTTGCTGCTCGCGCTTCTTGCAGTGTTCGCACTGTTTGCGGCCGCGTGTGGCGACGACAGCGACACTGACGCCGGTGGCGGCGACGATTCCGGTGACGACGCGGGTGGCGACGACGCCGGCGACGACGCGGACGCCGATGCCGACGATGACATGGACGATGACGACGGAGACGACGCACCTGCAGACGACGACTCCGGCGACGACGGCGGCGACATGGCGCTCCCGGGTGACGGTGCTCCCACCGTGAACATGGGCCGCGCCAACTGGAGCTCCGGCTACGTCCACGCCCAGATCCTCCACGACCTGCTCGAGGAGCTCGGCTACGACGTGGCCAGCCCCGACGGCCTCGAGTTCGCTCCGGACCTCGGCTACCAGACCATGGCGTCTGGTGAGATGGATCTGTGGGCCAACAGCTGGTACCCGGGTCACTTCTCGTGGCACGAGGGCGAGCTCACCGACGGCACCCGCATCGGCGACAATCTCACCGTTGTCGAGGGTTCGGTCATGCCTGGTGGTGGTCTCCAGGGCATGCTGATCACCAAGAGCTGGGCCGAAGAGAACGGCATCACCTCGATGGATCACATCGCCAGCGACGAGGCCCTCTGGAGCCAGCTCGACAGCGACGGCAACGGCAAGGGCGAGTTCTACGGTTGCCCCGAGGACTGGACCTGTGACGACATCATGGCGTCGCAGATCGCGTTCGCCGGTTGGGACACCCTCGAGCAGACCCAGGCCGGCTACGACGCCATGTTCGCGGAGTTCCTGACCAAGGCTCAGAATGGTGATCCGGCGATCATCTACACCTGGACGCCCACCTCGTACCTCGCCCAGGCCATCCCGGGTGAGACCACGATGTGGCTCCACATGGAGACCATCCTCGACGACTCGAACCCGCTCGGCAAGGAGGGCGGCGAGTCCTACGACCAGGGTGAGGGCTACTCGGGCCTCGGCTCCGATGTGTGCCTCGGCCCGGCTGGTGGCGAGTGCAACACCGGTTGGGAAGCCGCCGACATCCTCGTGACCGCCAACAAGGCGTGGGGCGAGGCCAACCCGGCTGCGATGGCGCTGGCCGCGGTGTTCAACCCGCCGCTCATCGACATGGCCATCGCCGGTGTCGATCTCAACGCCTCGGACGGCTCGCAGGCCGCCGTGGAGGAGATCGCCGCTGCGTGGATCGCGGACAACCGCGACCTGGCCGACGAGTGGATTGCTGCGGCGCTCGCTGCTGCCTGATCCCAGTCGTTGACTGAAATGTGAGATCGGGCAGGGCCTCCGGGCCCTGCCCGATTCGCGTCCCGGGTGCGTCATGGTCTCCTCCCCACACGACTCCGTACCGACATTCGGAGCCGGCAGCCTCGGTTCGGAGCCGGGCCCGGCTCGCTCGGCACTGGCCGCCGACGGGGTCGTGTGTCTCAAGGGGGCGTTCGAACGGCCGTGGCTCTCGCTGCTCGAACGCGGTATCGACGAGGCGCTGTCCGGGGCCAGCCAGGACGTCGACATCGTTCAGCGGGCCGGGGACGAGGGTCGCTTCTCCTTCAGTTCCGGGGCCTGGCGCACGGTTGAACCCTTCCGTCGTTTCATCATGGAGTCGCCGATCGCCGACCTCGTCTGGCCCCTGATCGGCAGCGCTGAACTCGTCCTGTTCTACGACTTTCTCCTCATCAAGGAGGCCCGCAGCGCGGGAGCGTCGACTCCCTGGCACCAGGACCACTCCTACTACCCGCTCGACGGCACAAAGGTCGTCAACAGTTGGGTGGCCTTGGACGAGATCCCGCTGGAGTCCACCCTGCGATTCCTCCGGGGGTCACATCAGCCGCCGGTGCTGTACCGGGCCGTCGATTTCGACGACCCGATGCGCGACTACCGTCATGCTCGAACCGAGTTGCCGCTGCCGCCCACCGTGGATGCTGAGGCCGATGTGATCGCCACGCCGCTCGACCCCGGCGACATGCTGGTCTGGTGGTCCCACACGCTTCATTGCGCACCTGGCAACCGCCTGCATCGGAGACGGGCTGCATTCTCGGTCAACTGGCTGGGCGACGGTGTCACCTACAACGGCCGAGCCGCCCTCGACACTTATGTCGACTCCTCAGTTGCGGTCGGCGAACCGATGACCGGTGAGAAGTTCCCCCTGATCCGGCCCAGCTGAGAGGATCCTTGCATGCGTTGGGAACTCGTTGCGGCCCAGTCCCCCCGGGTGATCGGACCGACCGGACATCGGTCCTGGGCCGACGACGGCTACCTCGCATTCCCTGCGCTCCTGCCGGCTTCAGAGCTCCAACCGTTCACCGACGCACTCGAGAAGATCATCGAGGATTCCCGCGGGCTGACCGAGTCGTCGCACTACATCGATCTCGACATCGGTCACGGCCCCGACACCCCGAGGCTTCGGCGGGCAGCCTGTGTGGACGACGTCGATCCCGTCTTCTGGGAGTTCTGTCGGGCATCCGTTCTCGTCGAGATCGCCGCCGACATCCTCGGGCCGAACGTTCGCTTCCGTGACGCGTTCGTCAACCTGAAGTGGGCGGACGGAGGAGCCGCGGTCGACTGGCATCAGGACCTCGCCTTCTACCCCCACACCAACACCGGCACCTGTCAGTTCATCGTCGCGCTCGACGACATCACCTCGGAGCGTGGCCCTCTCCAGGTGATCCCGGGCAGTCATCGGGGTGCCGTGTATTCCCACTACGGGCCCGACGGGACCTGGGTGGGCGCCATCGACCCGGACGAGCTCGACCCCGCCGAGCTCGAGTCGGCTGTGGAATTGATCGGCCCGGCGGGCACGGTGACCGTGCACCACGGCCTGACCCTGCACTACTCGGCCCCCAACCACAGCGGCCGGAGCCGTCCCGTACTGATCGTCACTTACAGCGCCGCCGACGCCACCCCCTCCACCG
>CAYFLT010000115.1:0-2184 GCA_964344055.1 uncultured Candidatus Nemicrothrix sp. | reverse complement strand
TCGCAGGACCGAGCCCCGAGTTGCCCACCACGAGGAACTCGAGCTGATCCTGCCACCGGACTGGACCCACGGCTACACCTCCATCTTCAGCCACCAAGACGCACTACGAGACAACCCGGAGAACTCCTGATGCCCCCTGCCTTCACCGAGGCCGAATACGACGTCCGCCTGGCCAGGGTCCGCGCCGAGATGGCCGAACGGGGCCTCGACGCTCTCGTCATCGGTGATCCAAACAACCACAACTGGCTCACCGGCTACGACGCTTGGTCCTTCTACACCCCTCAGATCGTCGTGGTACAGCACGATGTCGGCCCGATCTGGATCGGTCGCAAGATGGACGCGGGCGCGGCCGAGTTCACGACCTATCTGACCGAAGGTCAGGTCCGGCCCTACCCCGAAGACTGTGTCCAGCGCGTCGGCACCCACCCGATGGCGGTGGCAGGTGGCTACCTCGCTGACATGGGTCTCGATGGCAAGACCATTGGCTACGAGAGCGACACCTACTTCTTCTCGCCCAAGGCGCTCGCGTCGCTCCAGGCGGCGCTGCCAAGCGCCCGCTGGATCGATGCGGATCTGCTCGTGAACTGGTGCCGCACCATCAAGAGTCAAGCCGAGGTCCAGGTGATGCGGGAGGCGGTCGAGCTGGTCGAGGGAGCGATGCGTGTCGCCTACGAGTTGATCGAACCCGGTATGCGCCAGTGTGACCTCATCGCCGCCGCCGTCGCCCAACAGATCGGCGGCCACGAGCACTTCAGCGGCGACCTGACCGCCTTGTCGCCGCTGGTGCTCGCCGGTGAGGCGGCCACGACGGCTCACCCCATGTGGACCGAAGAGCGGTTCGAGCCCGGCCAGACCGTGGCCCTCGAACTCGGCGGCACCCGGAAGCGGTACAACGCCGGCCTGGCCCGCACCGTGCAGCTCGGGAAGGGCTCACCGAAGGTGTTCGAGACCGCGAAGGCAGTGGAGGAGGGCCTCGAAGCCGTTCTTTCGGCGATGGGCCCCGGCGTGGCGGCTCACGACGTCCACCGGGCCTGGCAGGACGTGCTGGATCGGTACGGCCTCGCCAAGGAGAGCCGGATCGGTTACGGGATCGGCGTCGGCTACGGCCCCGACTGGGGCGAACACACCATCAGCCTGCGACCCGGCGAGGAAACCCTGCTCGAAGAGAACATGACGATCCACGTGATGCTCGGGATGTGGATGGACGACTGGGGCATGGAGATGAGCGAGACCACCCTCGTCACGGCCTCGGGTGCCGAGTGCCTGACCAACTTCCCCCGGGCTGTCCACGTGGTCGCGTGACGGGCGACCGACGGGCGCGGCTCAGAGCGCGCGAGCCTGCATCGCGATGGCGTCGCCCAGCTTGACCAGGCCGGGGACGTGGCGCATGGCGATCAGGCCGTCGATGGTCGCGGCGACCTCGATCGGCGTCGAGCCGAGCTTGACCGTGTCGTAGATCCGGGCGATCGGTTGCCCTTCCCGTATCGGATCGCCGAGCTCGACCAGCCACTCGAGGAGGCCTTCGTCCTCGCTGATCAGGTAGGCGCCTTGCTCGGGGATCTCGATGACCGTCGACGGGTGGGGGGTCGGCTCGCCGGGGAGTGCGCCCCAGTGGCGCAGGACGTTGTGGACGCCCTCGGTGGTGACGGCCATGGAAGAGGGACGGGTGGTGCCGCCACCGGATATCTCGGTGGAGAGGAACGGCGTGCCCGAGTCTTCGACGATCGCATCCCACATCCCGAGCATGTCGAGCTCCACGAGCTTGGTGACGTAGGGGGCCCCGAAGGCCAGGGCTGCCTCCCAGTTCCGGGCTTCGGCCTCCTTGTCGGCCATGACGTGCGACGCCGCCATCGGGAGGAACTCGAGGGTCTTGCCGCCGTCGTGGATGTCGAGGACCGCGTCCGAAATCGGAAGGAGCTCGCGCGTCATGTAGTCGGCGATCTTCTCGGTGACCCCGCCGGTCGGTGAGCCGGGAAACACCCGGTTCAGGTTGGCGCCGTCGATGGGCGAGTTCCGGGCTGCGCCAGTGAAGGCCGGATGATTCATGTACGGGACGACGATGATCCGGCCGGTCACCTCCGACGGGTCGATTGCGTTCACCAGCTTCGTGAGCGCGAGCGGCCCGTGATACTCGTCGCCGTGGTTCCCGCCGGTGAGCAGGACGGTCGGACCGTCTCCGTTGGC
>CAYFLT010000114.1:0-11795 GCA_964344055.1 uncultured Candidatus Nemicrothrix sp. | reverse complement strand
TGCCGGTTGTGAGCCCGATGAGATGGGCATCGGCCCCGTCTTCGCGGTGCCGAAGCTGCTCGAGCGTCACGGCCTGACCGTCGACGACATCGACATCTGGGAGCTCAACGAAGCGTTCGCCAGCCAGTGTCTCTACAGCCGTGACCGGCTCGGTATCGACCCCGAGAAGTACAACGTCAACGGCGGGTCGATCGCCATCGGCCACCCCTTCGGAATGACTGGCACCCGCTGCGCTGGGCACCTCCTCCAGGAAGGCAAGCGTCGCGGCGCGAAGTGGGGCGTGGTCACGATGTGCATCGGCGGTGGCCAGGGCGCCGCCGGCCTCATCGAGATCTACTGAGCCGGCCTCCAGGCCTCATCGCTCCGCCTGGAGCGGGTTGGCCTGGAGATCATCGACGAATCGGTCCAGAAGTCGAGCGAGTACTTCGACCTCGGCACGCTCCCATCCGACCAATGCTCGGGAGAGGTGGTCGTGCCGGACGGCGGTGACGCGTTCGCGGGCGCTTCGGCCCTCGTCGGTCATGCGTATGACGACCGAAGTGTGGTGGTGTGAGCTCTGCTCCCGGGTGATCATTCCCGCCACTTCCAGTTTGCGGAGTTCACGGCTCACTGCGCCGGCGTCCATTCCTGTTGCTCTCGCCACATCCGAGGCACTGCAGCCGTCGACGGCCGCGACCAAGAGCTGGAGCGACTGCTGGGTGAGATCCACGTCTGCAGCGTCGGTCAGTGCAGCGTGGACTCGCTTCGAAGTCCGGATCCGTTGGAATCGCTGTACCGCGTCTGCGACCGCCTCAAGTTCCTCTCGGCGGAATCGCCCTTCAGTCACATGTCGCTCCAGAACGGGATCGTGCGCATCGTACTCCCCGGTACCTCCTCGACTGCCCCATCTCCAGGCCGCGCCCGTCGCAGCCCCTGAGATCGTCGTTGACCTACTTGACTGAGTCAAGTAAATTGCACGGACGCCGCTCACACAGGGGAGGGATCGCCCATGGATCCGACTGTCGACCGCTACACCATCATCTCCGCCGACTGCCACGCCGGTGGATCGATGGAGCAGTACGCGTCCTACCTCGACTCGTCGTGGAGCGAGGAGTTCGAGGCCTGGCGGGCGAAGTACACGAGCCCGTGGCGGGATCTCAACGACGACGACGGCAAGGCCCGGAACTGGGACTCCGAGCGTCGTGCGGCCGAGGAGGAGGCGGACGGGGTCGTCGGTGGGGTCATCTTCCCGAACACCGTTCCCCCGTTCTTCCCGACCAATGCGGTGGTCGCCCACGCGCCGTCGCCGCGGAGCTACCCGAAGCGCCTGGCCGGGATCCACGCGCACAACCGGTGGCTCACCGAGTGGGTGGCCGAGCAGCCGGATCGGCGCCGCGGCCTGATCCAGCTCCTGCTCAACGACATCGACCAGGCCGTCGCCGACGTGCGACGGTTCAACGGTCCCGGCATGGGCGGGATCCTGCTCCCGGGCGTCTCGCCCGACTCCGGCCTGCCGCCGTTGTTCGCCCCCGACTACGACCCGCTGTGGGCGGTCTGTGAGGAACTCGACCTCTCGATCACCCATCACGGCGGCGGGAGTGGAATGCCGAACCTCGGCAACCATCCGGCCTCGATGATGGTGTTCGTCACCGAGGCGCCGTGGTGGGCGGACCGCACCGTCTGGCATCTGATCTGGGGCGGTGTGTTCGAACGCTTCCCCCGGCTGAAGTTCGTGCTCACCGAGGTGGGCATCGGGTTCGTGCCCGAGCTGCTCAGCCGCCTCGACTACTACCACCAGGAGATCGCGAGCGGCCGGCTCGGCGAGATCGCATTCGAGGCGGATCAGATGCTCACCGAACGCCCAAGTACCTACTTCGAACGGAACTGCTACATCGGGGCATCGTTCCCCGGCCGCGCCGATGCCGACATGATCCGGCAGATCGGTATCGATCGGGTGATGTGGGGGAGCGACTACCCCCACAGCGAGGGCACCTACCCGTACACCCGGGAGTCGCTGCGACGGTCGTTCGCCGACTGGACACCGGATGAGCTCCAGCTCCTGCTGGCCGGGACGGCCGCGGAGGTGTACGGCTTCGACCTCGGCGCCCTCGCCCCGCTCGCCGCCACGATCGGTCCGACTCACGACGAGATCGCCGTCCCACTCGATCAGACACCGGTCGACGCCACCAGCCCGGCGTTCATCCGCTGAGCCGACCGACGAGAGCCAGGAGAGAACACGCATGGGCATGCCCGACGGGATCGGCGCGGTTGATCTGATGATCGGCTTCCCGAGAGCGGACGCGAAGGCGAGCTACGAGTATCTGCGCCGGGCCACGAAGGACGCCGAGAGCCAGGACATGGAATTCCCCGCGGAGTACATGTTCCGCAACGTCCCGAACCATCTTCCCGAGGGAGCCGACCCGGTCGAGATGACGCTCGGCGAGATGGACCGCTGCGGCGTCGCCATCGGCATGGTCGGGAATCCGAGCGGTGAGCTGACCCGGCGGGCGCTGCGGGAACACCCGGATCGATTCGTCGCCAGCCTCGAGGTCGATCCCAACGACATCACGGGCGCGGTCCGAAGCATCCGCCAGGCCAAGGACGAACACGACATCCGGGCCGTCACGTCCTTCCCGGCCGGCTGCAACCCCCAGGTCCCGGTGAGCGACCGCCGGTACTACCCGATCTACCAGACCTGCATCGACCTCCAGATCCCCATCATCGTCAACGCCGGCATCCCCGGACCCCGCGTGCCGGCCGCCTGTCAGGACGTCATGCACTTCGACCAGGTCTGCTACGACTTCCCCGAGCTCACGATCGTGATGCGCCACGGGGCCGAGCCGTGGGAGGACCTTGCGGTCAAGCTGATGCTCAAGTGGCCCGGGCTCCACTACATGACCTCGGGGTTCGCCCCCAAGTACTACCCGAAGGCGATCGTGGAGTACGCGAACACCCGCGGCGCCGACAAGGTCCTCTACGCCGGCTACTACCCGATGGGACTGAGCCTTCGCCGAATCTTCGACGAGCTAGCCGAGGTGCCGTTCCGGACCGAGGTGTGGCCGAGGTTCCTTCGCGGCAACGCCCTCCGGGTGCTCGACATGGAGGAGCGCAGATGACCACGCCGTCCGAACGTCGGATCGAGTACGCCGGGTCGGTCCACGACGAACGTGAGATCGAAGCCGTGGTCGAGGTCCTCAGGGGAGGGCCGACCGCACTCCGCATCGGCAGGAACGTCCGGGCGATGGAGAAGCGTGTCGCCGAACTGTTCGCCAAGCGCAGGGGCATCATGTGCAACAGCGGCAGCTCCGCGCTGTATCTCGCCATCGAGATCATGGACCTCGAGCCCGGTGACGAGGTGGTCACCAGCGCCCTGACGTTCTCCACCGACGTGGCCCCCATGGTGCGAAAGGGCGTCCTGCCGGCGTTCGTCGACGTCACCCCGGACACCTATCAGATCGACGTCGACGCGATCGAGGAGATGATCTCACCCCGCACCAAGGCGATCCTCACCCCCAACCTCATCGGCAACGCCCCGGACTGGGATGCCATCCGCGCCATCGCCGACCGCCACGGCCTGCTCGTGGTGGAGGACTCCTGTGACGCCCTTGGACTGACCCTGCGGGGCACGCCCACGGGCGGCCGAGCCGACATCACCGTCACCAGCTTCGCCCTTTCCCACATCATCACGGCCGCGGGCACCGGCGGCATGATCTGCGTCGACGACGACATTCTCGCCGACAAGGCCCTACTGTTCCGCCGCTGGGGTCGCCGGTCCGAGCTGCAGATCTTCGGCTCGGAGAAGGGCAAGGGCCGCGATCGCTTCTTCAGCACCATCCCCGACGGCCTCACCTACGACAACCTCTTCATCTTCGACACCAACGGCTGGAACTTCGAGCCGTCGGAGCTCTCGGCCGCGTTCGGAGTCGTGCAGTTGGACAAGCTGGGGGACAACCTGGCCCGCCGACAGCGGGCGTTCGAGCTCACCAGCGGTTGGTTCGCCAGATGGCCCGAGCTCTTCACCCTCCCCCGGCTCACCGATGGGGTGGAGACCGGGTGGCACATGTTCCCGATCCTCATCAATGCGGACGCTGGCATCTCCCGCTCGGAGTACCAGGCCTGGATGGAGACCCACGGCATCGACACGCGAATGGTGTGGACGGGCAACGTCACCCGCCAGCCGATGCTGCGGGGCCAGCAGTACCGGGTGCCCGACGGCGGGCTCCCCAACGCAGACCGGGTGATGGAGTGGGGGCTCATCTTGCCCAACAACCATTCGCTCTCTGACGACGACTGCCACTACATCGGCGAGACCACCGAGGCCTTCCTGGCCGAGAAGAAGCTCCTGTAAGAGTTGTGCCGGCCCGACGCCGAGTTGTCTCTCGGCGACACGTCGCTGGGCACTGGTCGCAGCACCGTACGGCTCGATGGGTTGCCGACGTGGTCGAGTACTCGAACACGGTGGTCACCCGTCGGCTGGTGCTGGCGACGTGTGAACGGATGGGTGTCCCCACCCAGCCGGTTCTGGTGGCATCCGGCATCGACCCAGCCACGCTCGCCGATCCCTCGGGCAAGTGCGTCGGGCCGCAACTCGAGGGTGGTGATGACGAGGTTCACGGAACCTCCTCCGGCGCGGTTGGTGTCACCACAGCCTTCAGTCGTTGTGATTCGACGTCTTGACCAGCGACGTCGGAGACTTGTCCGTCGCTGCCATTGACCCGAGCACGACTCCCGTCCGGAATCGGACGTCCGCCGGACTCCTGGCTCGGGCGGGTCGGACTTTAGACTCGTCTTTCATGGCGGTTGCCACGCACCACAGCACCGAGAGCGAGCGACGCCTCGTACCGCTGGACCCCATCACCCGCTGGCTTTTCATGGTGGCCGCGCTCGTGGTGTTGATGGTGGTCGTCGGGGGCTTCGTCCGCCTCTCTCGAGCCGGTCTGTCCATCGTCGAATGGGACGTCGTCACCGGCATCCTCCCGCCCATCGGTGATGCGGCCTGGGAGGAGTCGTTCGCCGAGTACCAACAGACGCCGGAATACCGTCTCGTCAATCGCGGGATGAGCCTCGGCGAGTACCAAGAGATCTTCTACATCGAGTGGGCGCACCGGCTCATCGCCCGAATCGTCGGCCTCATCGTCGTGATCCCGTTGATCTGGTTCATGCGCAAGGGACTACTCACCTTCCGAGCCTCGCTGCGGTACTGGGGAGTCGTGGCCCTGTTCGGCGCCCAGGGGTTGATGGGCTGGCTGATGGTCTCCAGCGGGCTGCGGGATCGCCCCGCGGTGAGCCACTTCCGGCTGACGATCCACCTGCTCGTCGCGCTGGCGCTCCTCGGAATCGTGCTCTGGATGGCGCTCGACCGGCTGAGAGCGGAACGTCTCTCCGAGCCAGAGTCGACGCGCGAACGCCTCACCGGAGTGACCCTGCCGTATGTGCTTCTCGGCGTGGTGGTCGCCCAGATCGCCTATGGCGGTCTCGTCGCCGGCTTGAAGGCCGGGTACGTGTCGGACACCTGGCCGTTGATGGGAGGCCGATTCGTTCCCCGGGGCCTGTTGACCACCTACGACCCGGGATGGACGGGTCTGTTCGAGGCGGTGGGCGCCCACTGGGTACACCGCTGGTTCGCGTTGGTGGTGGCCGCGGCAGCGGTCGCAGTGTTTTTGCACATCCGTCGTGAGGCTCCCGACCGTCGGGTGCTGAGTGTCGCGGCCAACCTGCTCGTGTCGGTCATCGTGGTCCAGATCGCCCTGGGTGTCACCGTGGTGGTGATGCAGGTCCCGAAGTGGCTCGCACTGGCCCACCAGGGCGTCGGCGTGGTCCTGTTCTGCGTCGCTGTCGTCATCGTCCACGAGGTCCGGGCCAGACCCGGATCGCTGCGTTCAACGGAGAACGACGTGGGAGCGAGTTCGTAGCGAGCGACGCCCAAGAGGAGACCCGATGCCCGACATCACGACCGGCCACTATCCGTATGCCGAGGCCCTCGGGGTGATCCGCAGCATGCCGGCCGTGGGTCGACCCCGAGACGAGATCCTCACCGAGCTCGCCGAGATCGCCGACGCCGAGAACCAGTTCTGGCGGGAGGGTCGGGTGTCCGGGACCATGTACTGCGGCGACATGGACCACTATCGCTTCGTGGGCGAGGCCTACGGAATGTTCCTCCACGTCAACACGATCCAGCGCGACATCTGTCCCAGCGCCACCCGTTTCGAGGGCGAGATCATCGCCATGACGCTCGACATGCTCCATGCTGACGCGGCCGGACCGGACTGCCATCCGGCCGGTGCTGTCACGGCCGGCGGCACCGAGAGCATCCTGAGCTCGGTGCTGGCCCACCGTGAGCAGGCTCGGGTCGAACGCGGCATCTCGGCCGGTCAGGTGATCCTCCCGACCAGTGCCCACTCGGCGTTCCGCAAGGCGTGCCACCTCTTCGGACTCGAAGAGGTGGTGGCACCGGTCGACCCCGTCACCTTCCAGGTGGACGTGGACTTCGTCGCCGATCACATCACCGATCGGACGGTGATGCTCGTCGGGTCGGCCACCAACTACGGCCACGGCGTCATCGATCCCCTCGATGCCCTCTCCGATCTCGCCGTAGAACGGGAGGTCGGACTCCATGTCGACGGCTGCTTGGGTGGCTTCATTCTTCCTTGGGGCGAGGAACTCGGATTCCCGGTCGAGATGCCCGACTTCCGCCTGCCCGGCGTGACCGCCATCTCGGCCGACAGCCACAAGTTCGCCTTCGGACCGAAAGGGACCAGCACCCTCTCATTCCGGGACAAGAGCCTCCGCAACCAGCTCTACTTCCTGGACCAGGGATGGTCCGGCGGGAAGTACTTCTCGCCCGGACTGGCCGGGAGCCGCTCGGGTGGGCTGCTGGCGAGCACCTGGGCGGCGATGGTGAGCCTGGGTCGGGCCGGCTATCTGGAGAAGGCGAACGCCATCTTCGAAACGTCCTACGCGATGCAGGAGGTGGTGAAGCGCCACGACGAGCTCCAGCTGCTGGGCGACCCTTCGTTCCTCTTCGCCTTCAACTCCGAGTCGCTGAACGTGTATCAGATCAACGACGCCATGGCAGAGCGTGGATGGCGGTTCAACGGCCTGCAGTACCCCGACGCGATCCACATGTGCGTCACCTTGCCCCAGACCCTGCCCGGGGTGGTCGAAGCGTTCGCCGATCATTTGGACGAAGCCGTTGCGTACGCGAAGTCCCAAGGCGATCAACCGGCCCGCAGCCAGGCGATCTACGGCGGCGTTCCGCCCGAGTTGAACGATTTCGTGGTCGACGCCATCTCGTCGATCCTGGACGCTCAGGCCGACGTGCCGGCCCCATGATCTCCCCGTTGCTCACCCAGGATGAGCTCGAGGAACTCGACGCATCCGTGGTGACAGCGCTGGAAGCGAGGGACAACTCAGGTCTGCACGTCATCGGCTACGGCGAGCTGTCGATCGCCCTCGGCTACCCGGCGGACGACCCCCGGGTCGTGTGCAAGCCGACCGCGCCGTACACGGCCGAGGAACTCCATGACTACCTGCGAGTGATGGGCGACTACCTCGAGGCGCTCGCGGTCATCGGGGTCGACGTCGTGCCGACATCGCTGATGTCGGTGCGTCGCGGTGATCACCTGATCGGCTACCAAGTACAGCCCCGGCTCGACCCCGATTCGCTGGCCGACCGGATCCTGGCCGCCGCCGAGCCCGACGCCGAACACCCCGTGCTGGTCGCGGTCGTCGAGATCGTCGGCTTGTTGTCAGATCGGGTGAGCATCGACAGCCAGGTCACGAACTGGTCATGGACGTTGGCACCCCCTTCTTCTGGGACGAGCACGGCGAGCCCATATTTGATGTAGCACCGCTCTTCCGTGCCATTCCTGCCCCGCTGCGGGCCTTCGCGATGAGAGATGTGGGGAAGCTCCTCGAACGGTATCGACAGCAGCGGAACGTGGCCGCCGATGTCGTGGCCATGCTGGGCCGGATCGGGCTCGACCAATGGGTCGAGCCCGCGTTGGCGGCGTTCAACTCGGGTCTAGAGCTCGACGCCCCGATCGAACCGGCCGAGGCGCAGGCGATCATGACCGCCGATCTCAAGGCCATGCCCCGGCTGAAGAAGCTGCAGAAGGTGGAAAGAGCCTGGGTGACCACTGTCCGGCGTCGCCGCTACGACTACTTCGTCCAGCCCACCACCTACTGACGCCAGCCGCATCGAGGGCCGCGCCTCGTGCGAGTTCGCGCCGATGAGCCCAGCAACAGACCCGGCTAGGGTCGCTGGATTCCGTCACTGAGCAGGGGAGCGCGTCATGAGCGACAGCGGTCGGACCACGGTGATTCGCAGGGCCGCGTGGCTGGTCGCGTGGGACGAGGCGCAGGGCGGGCACGTCTACCGCCGTGACTGCGATCTGGCCTTCCGGGATGGGCGCATCTCCCACATCGGACCGGGCTACGACGGCCCAGCCGACGAGGAGGTGGCCGGAGACCGGATGATGGTCATGCCCGGCCTCGTGAACGTCCATTCCCATCCCCTTTCCGAGCCGTTGGGGAAAGGCTTCTTCGAGGACCTCGGCAATCCCCGCCTGGGGATGAGTGGCCTCTTCGACTACATGCCGGTCTACGGCCCAGATGAGGACGGGATGCGGGTGTGTGCCGAAGTGGCCTACGCCGAGTTGCTCAAGAGTGGTGTCACCACCCTGGTCGACCTGTCGGTTCCGTATCCCGGCTGGCTCGACCTGCTGGCGGCGAGTGGCTTGCGAGGTATAGCCGCACCCATGCACCGGTCGGCGAGATGGCGCTGCGACAACGGCCACGAGGTCACCTACGACTGGAGCGTCGATGGTGGTGAAGCGTCGTTCCGCGCCGCGCTCGACGTGATCGACCGGGCGCGCAAGCACGAGAGCGGTCGTCTCGACGGGATGGTCACGCCGGCCCAGATCGACACCTGCACACCCGAGCTCCTTCAGGCCAGTCTGGAAGCGGCCCGGGAGCGAGACCTCCCGCTGCAGATCCACGCCTCGCAGAGCCTCGTCGAGTTCCACGAGATAACCCGCCGTCATGGCATGACACCGCTGGAATGGCTCGCCGACCTCGGCCTGCTGGCCGCGGGGACGATCATCGCCCATTGCATCTTCATCGACAGTCATTCGTGGGTGTATTGGGGCGAACGCGGCGACTTCGAACGTCTGTCATCCAGCGGTGCGGCGGTCGCGCACTGCCCGAACGTGTTCCTCCGTCACGGCATGGTCCTGGAGTCCTTCCGCCGCTATCGGGAGGCGGGCATTGCCCTCGGGGTCGGCACCGACACCTTCCCCCACAACATGCTCGAGGAGATGCGTCTGGCTGCCCTCGTCGGCCGGATCCCCGAACGTCGGGTCGAGGGCACCACGACGGCCGACGTCTTCGAGGCGGCAACCGTCGGCGGCGCCGAAGTGTTGGGCCGTGACGACATCGGTCGCCTGACGCCCGGCGCCCGAGCCGATCTCGTCCTGGTCGATCTCGACGAACCGACCATGCAGCCGATGCGCGATCCTCTGCGGAGCACGATCTTCGCGGCGGCCGATCGGGCGGTCCGAGACGTCTATGTCGACGGTCGTCAGGTGGTTCGGCGCGGAGAGGTACTGACCCTGGATCTCGATCGGGCGCTGGTCGAGGTGGAAGCACTGCGCCGCAAGGCGGAGGCGGAGGTGCCGGCCAAACACTGGAGCGGTCGGCCCGGTCGCGAGGTCGCACCATTGGCGCTTCCGCTGATGCCCGCGGAGTAGCCGACGGTGCCCGCGATGGATGGGTCGATGCCCGACCCGACGAACAACATCGCCCTCCTGTCGGCGGTCGAGCAACGGCGGCAGCTGACCGATGGCGAGATTTCCGCAACCGAGCTCCTCGACGCGTGCCTCGGCCAACTCGACCGGCACAATCCGTCGCTCAACGCGGTCGTCTTCACCGACCTCGACGCGGCCCGTGCCGCGGCGAACGCAGCGGATCATGCTCATGCGGCAGGGGAGTCGCTCGGTGCGCTGCACGGTCTGCCCATGACCATCAAGGACTCGATCGACGTGGCCGGCGCGCCGTCCACCTGGGGCGATCCCGCGCACGCTGACCACCGGCCGGTCGGAGACGCCGACGTCGTGAGGCAGTTGAAGGCGGCCGGTGCGGTCGTCTACGGCAAGACCAATGTTCCGAAGCACCTCGCCGCCTGGCAGACCTACAACGACATCCATGGCCGGACCGACAACCCGTGGGACCCCTTACGCAGTGCCGGTGGATCGTCGGGCGGGTCGGCGGTGGCGGTCGCCACGGGGATGGCGTCACTCGAGGTCGGCAGCGACATCGGAGGTTCGATCCGCTGGCCGGCGAACTACAACGGACTTGCCGGGCTCAAGACCAGTTTCGGCCTGATCTCCCAGCACGGCCACAGCTTCCCGGGCCATGAGGGGACTGTCGACAACAACGTGCTCGGCCCCATCGCCCGCACCGTTGCCGATCTCTCACTGGCTCTGCCCGTGATGTGGGAGCCCCACATGTGCCCGCCGGTCCCGGCCAAGACGGCGCTGTCGGAGTTCACCGTCGGCGTCGTGCTCGACAACCCGATCGGTGCTCAGGACCGCGCCGTCACAGAGGTCGTCGAAGCAGCGATCGCCCAGCTCGCTGAAGCCGGCGTCACCCTCGTCGATCCGCCTGAGCGGGACTTCATGGTCCGCTGCCATGAGGTGGGGATGGAGATCGGTCGCGCCGCGGCCTCCGGCCCCGATGATCCACCGACCCGGGCGGAGCTCGAACGTTACGACACCGGGATCCGCGACCGTGCCGCGCTGGCGGCCCATGCATCGCGGGTGACGTACCGGGAGTGGATCGATCTGAACAATCAGCGGGAGCGAGATCGCTTGGCCTGGCGGGACTACTTCGCCACAGTGGACCTGCTTCTCACCCCGATCACACCCACGACCGCACCGCCTCACGACACGGACCGCCCGTTCGACGACCGCACCGTCGTGGCCAACGGGGAGGAGCGGTCGATCCTCGAGCAGTGGTTTTGGGCCAGTCTCGCCAACCCGACCTATCTTCCCGCGTTGGCTGTTCCGGCCGGAATCGCCGCCGACGGTCTCCCCATCGGCCTGCAGGTGGTCGGCCCGTTCATGGGGGACCTGCTCACCCTCCGGTTCGGAGAGCTCGCCGAATCCGTGCTCGGTCATCCGCTCCATTCGTTGCACCGACGCCTCGCCTGACTTCGCCGTCGGACTGCTTCGTGATGCCAAGATGCGGACCGATGAAGCAGTACGACGCCATCATCATCGGGGCCGGGTTCGGAGGCCTCTACGCGTTGCACCACCTGCGTGACGAGATGGGCCTCTCCGTCCGCGCCTTCGACGGTGCGGGTGGGGTCGGCGGCACCTGGTGGTACAACCGCTATCCGGGGGCGAGGGTCGATGCGCCCAGCAGTCCGTTCTACGCCTACACCTTCTCCAAAGACCTCGTGGACGAATGGGATTGGACCGAGACCCAGACCGCCGGGTCCGACGTACTGGCCTACCTCGAGCACTTCGCCGACCGATTCGATCTCCGAAAGGACATCCAGTTCGACACCTGGGTCGAGGACGCTCGCTGGGACGAGGTCGGCCAGCACTGGACGATCGCAACCGAAGAGGGAGAGCGAGCGTCGGCGCAGTCTCTGATCTGCGCAGTCGGCGCGCTGTTCGTCGCGCACGAGCCCGATTACCCGGGCATCGGCGATTTCGCCGGGGACGTGTACCACACCGGGAGGTGGCCCCATGAGCCCGTGAGCAATTGTCAAATGTTGTGGATGAGGTCGGGCCGTCAGGCTGCGACGGACT
>CAYFLT010000113.1:11944-12688 GCA_964344055.1 uncultured Candidatus Nemicrothrix sp. | reverse complement strand
GTCTTCACCTGTTCAGGGACCCGTCACCAACCTCTCCGCCGAGTACAGCTAGCTCGTCCTCAGGACGCTCGTACTGCGGGGTGTCGGCTCGAGGTGTGCGGGTGTCGCCGCGGGTGCGGGCCGCGTTCTTCCAGTCCGTCGGCCAGCGGTGCGGCAGGACATCGAAGCGGGGACGGTCGGTCGGCTCGGTCACCAACCCCAGCGCGGCGCGCACGATCGCCAGCTGGGTGTCGGGATCGTGGGGTGGCCCCGACGTGTGCCCGAGTGGATAGTCGACGTATGCGGCCCGTGGTGGATTGGCGGAGGCGGTGATCGACCAGGCCGACGAAAGGCTGGTAGTGACGAATCCCCGTGACTCGAGGTGGCGGGCGATCAGACCAACTGTCTGATGGCAGACCGGTCAAACCGGGACGAGCAGGACCACATCCGCGGCCATCTCCTCGAGGTCGGCGGTCAAGGCGGGGATCAGTTCCTCGTGCACCCGCCGCTGGGAGTAGATACCCCCCATGAACGTGAGCGCGGTCGGAGCGAGCTCGCCGATCACCCCATCCGCGACGAGCGTCCGAAGGGCGTCGATCGGGAACACGACGTTCGCGTCGGCCTTGGCGTCGGTGGTGTCGTAGGCGAAGTGGCTGATCCGAAGGTCCGCGAGGTCGGCATCCACGGGAATGCGTCGGTGGCTGGTGTCGTCCTTGTGGGTGAAGGCCACCTGGCCGACGCGGTAGATGCCGCCCGACGCAACCA
>CAYFLT010000113.1:4026-11934 GCA_964344055.1 uncultured Candidatus Nemicrothrix sp. | reverse complement strand
TCTCGGCGAGATCGACAGGCGGGTTGATGACCGGCGGCTCGGGATTGTGTGCCCAGCGATACGAGTCGTAGCCGAGCGCCGAATACGCCCGGCGGGTCTGCTCGATGTAGTCGACCGGGTCGAGCCCAGTGGGCGGCGACAGCATCCCGCCAGCGTAGAAGGTCAAACGCCGGTGCCAGGCACCCGTTTGACCTTGGTGCCAGGCACCCGTTTGACCTTGCGTCACCGACCGAGCCCGAATGTGGCCACCACGTCGTGGATCGGCCCACTCGGGGTGAGCGTGCTCGCCACCAGGTCGACCTCCGCGGCAGCGAAGTGGGCCGTGAACGGAAAGTCCAGGTCGGGCGGTGCAGATCCTCTTTGACGGCGCCGGGCCACGGTGAGGTGCCCTACGAACGGCTTGCCGACGGCTTCACCGAAATCGCCGGTGGCCTCACGGACCCGCCGGGCCACGTCGTCGAGCCCTCCGACCGGCAAGACGAGCACTCCTGCGTTGAGCCAGCGGGCGCTCGGCCCGAGTGAGGCGGTCACGCGAGGACCGAGCTCGGTCCGACCTAGCGCCTCCACCACCGGCTCGGGATCCGCGACCTGCCCGAGGAATCTCAGCGTGATGTGCCAGGTCGTCGACGACGTCCACCGCACCGCCGTGGCATCGGGTCGGGGCACTGCCGCGAGCGCCTCGACGATCGAACCGGGTGGGCGGATCGACACGAAGAGGCGCACACCGGGACCGTAGTGCTGTCCGCGGGCGTGCTGGCAGGCCGACGCCCCGCCTGTGACACTGACGGCCATGATCGAACGCGAAATCGACATCACGACGGCCGAGGGGTCGATGAAGACCTTCATCTATCACCCCGAACACGACGGTCCGCACCCTGTCGTGCTCTACATGATGGACGCGCCGAGCATCCGCCCGGCCCTCAAGGACATGGCGATGCGGCTTGCGACGGCCGGCTATTACGTCATGCTCCCGTATCTTTTCTACCGGGGTGGCCCATTCCGCGAGTTCGGTCTGAGCGACGAGGACATGCACGCCCGCCAGGAGATGATGGGAACCATCGACCCGACCAACGTCCTCGGCGACACCGAAGCACTCCTTGCGGTGGCTGCCGATGATCCGGCCGCGGACGACGGCCCGATCGGAGCTGTCGGCTTCTGTATGAGTGGTGGATTGGTGGTGTCGATGGCTCGGGCGATGCCGGACCGGGTTGCTGCGGTCGCCTCGATCCACGGCGCGTGGATGGTCCGCGACTCCGACGACTCACCCCATCTGAACCTCGACTCCGTGCGCGCCGAGGTCTACCTGGGGTGGTGCGACAATGACGCCACCGCGCCACCGGAGACGGTTCCGGTGTTCCGCCAGGCCCTCGACGATGCGGGAGTCGCCTACACCCTCGACTGGCTGACCGACGCGGTCCACGGGTACGCCCCTCCGGGCGGAGCGAACTACAACCGGGAAGCATCAGAGCTGCACTGGGAGCGGGTCCACTCGCTCTTCCGTCGACACCTCCACTGACCGCACCACCAACCCGGCACCGTTCGATTCAAACCACCGCTCGCGTCTTTGCGGTTGCGACCGGAGCCTGCAAACGTGGCGGTGTCGAGCGGGATCGTTGAGGGGTTGGGGTGTGATGAGTCGGCGGACTACGGCGAGAACGACCGTCGCGGCGCTGGTCGCCGTCCTGTGGGTGATGCTCGCGGCCGGTGTGGCGGAGGCCCAGGACGACGAAGGTCCCGACGACGACGGCCTGCTCGTCGTCGCCGACAAGACCTACCGGGTGCTCCCCGACGAGGGGGTCATCGAGGTGGAGGTCGTCTACGAACTCACCAACCAGGTGCCGAACTACAGCCGGGGGTACACCACCTACCAGACCTACTTCCAGGCCTTCGTCGAGCTGATCCCGGAGACCGCCACCGACATCGTCGCCGTCCGGAGCAGCGGACGGGAGGTGTCGATGGAGATTCTCCCCCCTCCCGATGACGCAGAGGTTGACACCGACGATCCGTTCATCGCGTGGGAGATCGACCTCGGACCCAACCTTTTCTACCGGCAGACCCGAAACATAACCCTCACCTACCGCCTTCCCGATGGCCCACCGAGGTCGTTCGATTCGTGGGCTCGAGTCAATCCCGCGTTCATCCGGTTCCCGGTGTTCGTGAACGGCGACAGCGGACACGGCTCCGTGCGGGTCGATGTTCCCGCCGGATTCGACGTCGACATCTACGGCGACGACCTGGACCCGCATCTCGATGACGATGACGAGTGGGACTCGTGGACCGCGACCGACGTCGACGACACATGGCAGTATCTGGCCCAGGTCGTCGGCCGATCCGACGAAGGTCTCGTACGGGAGCCGGTGCCGACAGAGACCGGCGGCGAGTTCCGGCTCGCGGCATGGCCCGGCGACGCCGAGTGGTCGGCCATGGTGATCGAGGGGGTCGCGGAAGGAGTGGCGATCCTGGAGGAACAGATCGGGCTCGCCTGGCCTCACGAGGGGCTGCTGGAGGTGGTGGAGACGCCCGCACCGTCGCTCGCTGGCTACGCGGGTGTGTACTACGAGCCGTCGGGGAATCCCGACCTCGTGGCCGTGATCGAGATCGGTGAGGAACTCGAGCCGCGGGTACTTCAGCACGAACTCGCCCACGCCTGGTTCAACCGCGACTTCTCCCCCATGCGATGGCTCAACGAAGGCCTCGCCGAGTACTTCGCCCAGACCACGGGTGACGAACTCGACGCCGAGGGCGACCGGTTCTCGACCGCCCTGCAGTCGAACTCGGTCGCGTTCGACCTCCTCGACTGGCGCCAGAGCGAGTTCGTCTTCGACGAGGACGACCGGGAGCGCGAGCTCTTCGCCTACTCGGCCTCCTATCAGCTGTTCCGTTCACTGGCCGCCGAAATCGGCACCGACGGCATGCGGGCAGCCATCGCCGTGTTGTGGACCCAACAGAATCCGTACGACACCACGCTGGAGGACCCTGGGCCCTCCTTCGTGAGCTGGGAGGATGCCCTCGACGCATTCGAGATCGTGGGCGGGAGCGAGACCGTCGAGGACCTCTTCGTCACCTGGGTCCTGTCCGAGTCGAAGGAGGACGCGCTCGAACCCCGGCGGGACGCGAGGGAGGAGCTCGCCGCGTTCGAGGAGTCCGACCCTCGGTGGACCACGCCCCTGATCGTCGCCGAGCGGATGGCCGACTGGGACTTCGAAACCGCAACCGACCTGATCGAACGGATGACGGAGATCATCGACGACGCCGATGCGCTGGCCGAGCGGGCGGACGCGGCGGCCGTCACCTTGCCGGCCGACCCACAGGATGCCTACGAGGCGGTCGTCGAGGCCGACGATGCGTTCGAGGAGACGGTCGATCTCCTCGCTGCGCAGGACGAAGCCCTGACCGCCCTCGAGTCGGTGCACGACCGGGCCTCGCTCCCGCGGGGGTTCTTCGCGCGTCTCGGCCTGCGCAACGAGGACATCGACGCGGACCTGGCCACGATGGACCAGGCCTTCGAGGACGGCGAGTTCGACGATGCGGACTCTTCGGGGACCGCAATCGTCGCGCTCCTCGACGACGCTGAGGGCGAGGGCAAGCAGTTCGCATTGATCGTCGGCGGATCGACATTCGCCGGTCTCGTGGCGATCTCCCTACTGCTGTGGTGGTTCGTCCGCCGCCGGCGTCGGCGGCGCCGATCCGGAGACGAGCCGGCCGAGGACACCGAAGCGCCCGAGGACGCCGACCCGGCCGAGGACCCCGACGCGGACGCGGACGAAGACGAAGACGAAGACGAAGACACCGACCCGGACGAGTCCGACGAGGGCGCCGATCCCGGCTGAACGTCCACCACGACTCAGACCACTGGATGTCCGACCGATGCTGTGGCATGTCGGTCCTGGGCCCTGCCGAGATCGTCGCCCGCATCGAGGACCTTCCGATCCTGCCGGGTGTCGTCGTTCGCATGCTCAAAGTCGACACCGGGGCCGAGAACTACTTCGAGGAAGTGGTGTCGCTGGCAACCGAGGACCCGCTCTTCGCGGTGGAGGTCCTCCGGGCCGCGAACTCATGGGGATCGGCACCACGAAATCCCATCGTCTCGATCCCCGAGGCTGCGGCTCGGTTGGGCACGCAGTGGATCCTGGTCAAGGTCGCGTCGTTGGGCGTTCGCCGGGTGTTCGTACCGGTGAATGCCGAGCAGCGGCGTCTCTGGAGCCACTCGATCGACGTGGCGATCCTCACCGGCGAGCTCTCCGATGCCAACGGTTTCGATCCGGAACTCGGCTACGTCGCCGGACTCCTGCACGACCTGGGTCGTTTCGTGATGTTCGAGGAGACTCCCGAGCAGCTCGGTGAGGTCGAACGGGCTGGCTGGACCACTCCCGCACGGTTGGTCGAGGCGGAGAAGTTCGTCTGCGGGTACGACCACATCGACCTCGGCGTTCTCACCGCCGAACGATTGGGCCTTCCCGACCCACTCCCCCAGATCATCCGGTTCCACCACACGCCACCGCCCGAACTGACCGCGCTCGAGCCCGACGAGAGGAAGCTGATCGCCGCTCTCCAGGCCGCGGACTTCATCGCGGTCGGAACGGCGGGGCTCCCGGCGGACACTCCAATTCCGACGATCAAGGCCAAGATCGACGAGGTTCTTCGCCCGTTCTCATGGGCGTCGAACGTGGTCGATTCCACCGCCCTCTCTCACCGCATGCCGGAGATCTGGGCCGAGGCCGACGCCGCGGTCGACAATCTCGGCCTGCGGACCGATCGGGCCGCAACCGCCGCCTGACGGGCCTCAGGCGTCGCGCTCCCAGACCGGAGTCGCGATCCGAACGGGCCCGCGCCACTGAGGTTGGTGGATTCACGTCTGGGCGGGACGGTGGCTGGTCACGAGGCTCAGAACCGCGAGGCTCAAGTAGGTGGCCGCAGTCGCCCGGTGAAGCATCATCGAGCGACGGCGAGCACTGCTGAGGCGGCTGCCGATACTCGCTGCCGTGACCGCGTACGCGAGGTCGACCACGAGGGCGATGCCGAAGAGTAGGAGGCCGAGGACGAGAGCCTGCAGGGCAAGGCTGCGGCCGGGGTCCATGAATTGAGGAAAGAACGCCAGGAAGAAGAGCGCAGCCTTCGGATTCAGAACGTTGACGGCAACTCCGCGAAGCAGTGGTCGGGCGGCATCATGACGGTGCCCGTGAGCCGGCTCGGGCAGGCCAGGGAAACGGATGGCCCTGCAGCCGAGGACGACGAGGTAGGCGATCCCGACGTAGCGGAGCATCCCGTACAGAACCGCCGATCTGGCCAGCAGCGCCGAGAGTCCGGCCACGGCGGCCGCGATGTGCACGAGCGTGCCGATCTCGACCCCTACCGCGGCAGCGATGCCCTGGCGACGACCGCCGGAGATGGCGTGGCTGACGATGAACATCAGATTCGGGCCGGGGATGGCAACGAACACGACCGTCGCCGCGCAGAACGCGACGAGAGTGTCGGAGGTGGGCACGACGCTCATCCTCGACACGGTCCCAATTGGTTCAGCCTGCGACGGAGGCTCATCGATCCGCTCGGAGCAGGCGTAGGGCGTGAACCACGAACGTCAACTCGAACGCGAAGCCAGTCAGTGCCAGCGGCGCGATCACACCACCGTCGGGGAGGAGCAGCTTGTGTGGCCCCATCCCGATCATTGATGCGCAACAGAACGCGATGCCGAGGTGGTAACCGAGCCGATCCCCAGCCTTCACAAGAGATAGAGAAACGATGCCGAGGATGGCTGTTGCGGCGATGCCGGGGATCACCTCGGGAGGTGGGCTGGGATCGGCTTGGGCGAACCCAGCGACGACCTGTACGGCATTGGCGGCGATCAGCGCCTGGAGGCAACCGACCAGCAGGGCGAGCCGTGGCACGTGACCCGCCGGGTGGTTCTGTCCATGAACGCTTGCCTGGTCGAGGGTGGTCATCTCAAGCTCCTTTTAATCGAACTATCTGGTTCGATTGACATAATCGTACCCACTGGTACTCTTTGTCAAGAGGAGATCCACAGGATGCGCAAACAACCGGCCACCACGCCATCTCGTCCGCCCAGCCGCCGCGGTAGACCTCGCGCCGACGAGATCGAGCAGCGACGCCAGCGCGTGAAGGATGTCGCCTACGCGGAGCTGGTCGAGCACGGCTACCAGAACATGACCATGAGCGGGATCGCCAAGTCCGCCGGCGCGTCCAAGGAGACCCTCTACTCATGGTTCGGCAACCGGGAGGGCCTCTTCACCGCCTTGATCATCGAGAATGCCGACGCATCGGCAGAACGCGTCCAGGCCGCGCTCGACGGCAACGCGGACCCCTACGACACACTCGTCGGCTATGCCGCTGGTCTGCTGAACCTGCTGACCGACGAACGCTCCATCGCGCTCAACCGTGCGGCGATGTCGTCCCCCGAGCTCGCTGCCACCCTTCTGCAGTCGGGCCGACATCGAGTGGGACCCGTCGTCGAGTCATACCTCGCCGACCTCTCCGACGCCGGCTACATCACGGTCGAAGACCCTGCCGATGGATTCACGCTCCTCTATGGACTGGTCGTCCGGGATGCCCAGATCCGAGTCCTGCTGGGCGAGGACCCACCCGGTCCCGACCAGATCACCACGCGTGCTCGCGAGGCGGTCGACCAATTCCTCCGCCTGTGCCGCCCGTAGATTCGCCGTCAACTCAGCGCATCGGCGAGCGAGCGATGGAACATCCCGAGTGCCGGCTCGTTGGCGCCCGTGACGATCGCGTCGAGGGCGCCGGTGGCCAGCCCCTGTTGGGCTCCGGCCATGGCGTGGAAGTCCTCGTCGATCACGGTGTCGATGGTGAGGCGCCAGTTGCGTTCCCAGTGGCGCTCGGGCGCCTCGCTGTCGATCGGGATGTAGAAGTCGAGGTCGCAGATGCACCGGCCGGGGTCGTCACCGTCGGGATAGACCCGCCACGTCTCGACGTGATCGAGCTGCATCACGAACACGGTGTTGGGGAACAGCACGTAGACCATCGCACTGTGGGGGACGACGTCCCACTCCTCGGGAGGCAGATCCTCCAGCTCGGTGAGCGACTTGCGGGGCAGGATCTCCCGCACGTGTGAACCGAATCGTTCGGCGAAGCACAGGTTCGGGATGAAGTAGGGCCCGACCGTCGTGGGGTGCAAGGAGGCGAAGTGGTAGGGCTCGAGGAAGGTGTCGATCACCAGCTTCCAGTTGAACTCCAGCTCGAAGCGATGGGTCCGCCAGTGCTGCATGCGATCGAGCCCGAAGTTGTCGAGATCGTCGGCGATCGGTCCCAGTCCGGCTGCAACCCCCAGATCATCGGCGTGGTGAGTTGCATTCCGGTCGGGGATGACCCACACCAGCCCGTTGGCCTCCACTGCGGGGAGCCGGCGGAGGCCGGGGCTCGGCACGGTGACGTCGGGGAAGGCGGACGCATCGGGGATCGCGGCCAGGGTGCCGTCGTGATCGAAGGCCCACGAGTGATAGGGGCAGGTGAGGCGGCGGCTACAGCCCGACCCCTCCACCACCTGGGCACCCCGATGGGCACACACGTTCAGACACGCCGCGATCTCGCCCTCGCGGGTGCGACTCACGATGACGGGCAGGCCCAGCGGGTCACGGGTCACGTAGGAACCGGGCTCGGCGAGCTCCGACGAGAGGGCTACCACCTGGGGGAGCTGACGGAACAGTCGCTGCTTTTCGAGTTCGAGGTGAGCGGGGTCGGTGTAGTTGCCGGCCGGGACGTGGGTGGGCGACTCGACCTGCCACGATTGCTTGCTGTCGAGATGATCGAAGATCGTTCGGATGATCGGCTGGCAGACGGCGTTGCGCATGGTTCCTCCTCAGGTGGAGATGGTGCCGCCGTCGACCATGAGGGTCTGGGCGGTGACGAATTGGGATGCATCGGAGATCAGGT
>CAYFLT010000113.1:0-4016 GCA_964344055.1 uncultured Candidatus Nemicrothrix sp. | reverse complement strand
GGCTGTATTGGGACGCGTGGGCCGCGCTCAGCGATGACCTGGAGCGCGTGGTCGAGCTTCTCGCCCATGAACTCCTCGGTGCCTTCGGTGAGCACGGCAGAGGGGGCGACCGAGTTCACCCGGATCCAGAAGCGGCCGAGTTCGCGAGCGAGCCCGCGTGAGAGCCCGATCACGGCTGCCTTCGAGGTCGTGTAGTGCAGAGAGTTGGCCATTCCGTACACCGCGGCCAACGAGGAGATGTTGACGATGCTCCCGCCTCCCGCCTCCTTCAGCGCGGGCACGACGGCACGGCACATGTTGAACACTCCGGTGACGTTGACCTGCATCGTGAGATCCCACTCGTCCGTGCTCAGCGTCTCGAATGGTCCGGATGAGAGGGTGGCGTACATGGCTGCGTTGTTGACGAGCCCGTCGACCCGCCCGAAGCGTTCGACCGTCGCCGCCACCGAGGCAGTGCAGGAGTCGGGGTCGGTGACGTCGAGTGGGGTGCCGAGCGCGGCTCCGCCCGCGTCAGTGACGGCCTGCACCGTGTCCGACGTGTCGTTCAGGTCGGCGGCCACTACCGAAGCCCCCTGGGCAGCCATGGTCTCGCAATAGGTGCGACCCAGGCCGCGGGCCCCGCCGGTGACGATCACCACCTTGCCGTCGAGTGGTCCGGTCATGAGAGTGACTCCTTCTCGTTCGGGTCCGAGTCCTTCGGTTCTGCGTTGGCTCGGGCGGTGACTTCCTCGGCGAGCTGTGTCGCCACCGAGTCGTAGAGGGACGTGAGCGTTGCCCCGCAGTCGCCGGGGTCGCTCTCGGCGATCAGCTGGCGAACCCTCCGGTGGAGGAGCCGCTCGACGTCGTATCGAGCCTGATCGGGTCCGAGTCGCTCGACGCCGCCTGACTCCTCGAGATACCGGCGGTGGGCGTCGATCGTCTCGCTCGCTTCTGCGACCCCGTCGCCGGTCGGAGCCGCCGTGAGCAGCACGGGTGGCCTCCAGTCACCGGTCGCGGTGAGAGCGAGCGTGGATTCGAGCTCCGCCGCGGTCTGCTCGGCCCCGGGCCGGTCGGCGCGGGTGACGACGTAGAGGTCGCCGACTTCGAGGATCCCGGCCTTCATGGCCTGCACGGTGTCGCCAGACCCGGGTTGGACGAGCACCACCAGGGTGTCGACGCAGCGGCGCACCCCGTAGGCCGCCTGGCCGACACCGACCGTCTCCACCCAGATCTCGTCGAAGGGCTCCCGTTCCATTGCGGCAACCAGGTCGGGCAGGTTGTCCGTGAGCCCATCACCGGCCAACCGCGACGGCACCGAGCGCAGGTACAGCCGCTCGTGATCGGCGGCGGCGTCGATGCGGATGCGGTCGCCCAGGATCGATCCACCCGAGTGAGGGCTGGTGGGGTCGACGGCAACGATCCCGATTCGACGTCCATCCGCGAGCCGCGCTCCCGCAAGCGCGCCGAGGAGGGTGCTCTTGCCGACTCCGGGAGGTCCGGTGATGCCGAGACGATGGCCGCGATGGGACCGGATCAACGGCTCTGACCCTCTGGTTGCGAGTACGTCCGCGACCGACGCGTCGGTGGCGGCCGAGAGCCGGCGACCCAGGTCCCGCCGGTCGAGACGTTCGGTCACGAATCGGCGCCGAGCTCGGTGGCGACTCGGGCCACGACGTCGTCGAGGAGGTCCTCGGAGGTGAACACGGCCGAGGCGCCGAGATCGATGAGCGCGGGATGGTCCTCGGCGGGGATGGTGCCACCCACGAAGACCACGACGTCATCGGCACCCGCCTGGGCGAGCGCATCGCGGGTGTCGGCCACCAGCTGGAGGTGGCTCCCGGACAGGATGCTCAGGCCGACGGCGTCGACTCCCTCGTCGACCGCAACCCGGGCGATGTACTCGGGGCTGCGGCGCAGTCCGGTGTAGATGACGTCGGCGCCGGCATCGCGCAGGGCGAGGGCGATCACCTTGGCGCCGACGTCGTGGCCGTCGAGGCCTGGCTTGGCGACGAGGATACGCTTGCGGGCAAGGACGGGTGCGGGGTCTGACATCGATTGACTCCTCAGAAGCGGATGGGCTCGTCGAACTCGCCCCACTGGGCCTTGAGCACGGCCACCATCTCCCCGACGGTGGCCTCGGCATGACAGCAGTCGACCAGAAGCGGCATGAGGTTCTCGTCGTCGGTGGCCGCTGCGGCGGCCAGGGCCGCGAGCGTGCGGTCGACCCCGGACTGGTCTCGCTCGGCTCGGAGGCGCTCGAGCTTCTCGAGGGTGCGGGTGCTCGACTCGGGGTCGAGGGCGAACATCTCGCCGATCTCCGGGGGCCGATCGTCGTCGTAGCGGTTCACGCCGACCACGACCCGCTCGCCGGAGTCGATCAGTTCCTTGCGCTCCTTGGCCCGGCGGGCGATACGAGCCTGCAGGTAGCCGTCCTCGATGGCGGGCACCACACCGCCGTACTCGTCGAGCTCGTCGATGACCTCCTGAATGCCCTCCTCCATGCGGTCGGTGAGTTCCTCGACGAGATAACTCCCGCCGAGTGGATCGACCGAGCCGGCGACGCCGGACTCGTGGGCGATGATCTGCTGGGTGCGCAGGGCGAGTTCAGCGCTCTGCTCGGTGGGGATCTGGAACGCCTCGTCGTAGGCGCAGGTGAAGATCGACTGGGCACCGCCGAGAACCGCGGCGAGGTTCTCGACCGTCACCCGGACCACGTTGTTGAGCGGCTGCGAGGCGGTGAGTGACGAGCCACCGCACACGACTCCGAAGCGGAACTGCTGGGCCTTCGGATCGGTGACCCCGTACCGGTCAGCCATCAGCTTCGCCCACAAGCGGCGGGCCGCACGGAACTTGGCCACCTCCTCGAAGAGGTCCATGTGGACGTAGAAGAAGAAGCTGAGCCGGCGACCGAAAGCGTTGGCGTCGCCGCCGCGACGGGTGAGCTCGTCGACGTAGGCCAACCCGTTGGCGAGGGTGTAGCCCATCTCCTCCACTGCGGTGGCCCCGGCATCCCTCACATGGGCGCCGGCGATGCTGATCGCGTTGAATCGGGGGGTCTCTTCGTTGGCGTAGAGGATGCTGTCGGCCACGAGCCGCATCGACGGCTTCACGGGGAATATCCACGTACCTCGGGCGACGTACTCCTTGAGGATGTCGTTTTGGATCGTGCCGGTCAGCGCGGCACGAGGCACACCAGCCCGGTCGGCTGCGGCCACGTACATGGCGTAGATGATCGCCGCGGTGCCGTTGATGGTGAACGATGTGGAGATCGCCGAGAGGTCGATCCCGCGGAACATCGTCTCCATCTCGCGGATCGAGAACAGCGACACTCCGACCTTGCCGACCTCGGCCCTGGCCAGCGGATCGTCGGGGTCGAAACCGCACTGGGTCGGCAGATCGAGGGCCACGCTCAGTCCGGTCTGACCCTGGTCGAGCAGGAACCGGTATCGCTCGTTGGTTTCCTCGGCCGTACCGAAGCCCGAGTACTGACGCATGGTCCAGAGGCGGCCCCGGTAGCCGTTGGGGAAGATCCCCCGCGTGAACGGGTACTCGCCAGGCGACGGCATCGAGCGATCCGGGTCGGGCTCGGCGACGAGCGGTACCTCGATTCCCGAGGGGAGGGTCACGGCATCGGTCATGGGTTCAACCCCTGTCTCGGTTCAGGAAGGCGTCCAACGCTTCCCAGTGGTCGTCGTGCATCCAGTTGCGGGCGAAGTGGCTCAACTCCACCTCTTCGAGGTGTTCGCGGTTGCCCCCCATTCGGGCCGCGATGGCCAGGGCTTTGTACGTACGGGTGACGTGCGGCGACTGACGCTCGATGGGAGCGACGAACGCGTCGACCACGTTCTCGGACGATTCTCCGTCGGTTGCGCAGCGGTCGTACAGGCCGATTTCGAGACCCATGTGGTGATCGACGAACTCGGTGCTGCAGAGAAGCCGCAGCGCAACCGACCGCCCTACCAACTGCATCAGATCGACCCCTCCGCCCCAGGCACTCGTGATCGCCTGCCGGCCCCGGACGAACGCCATCCGGGCGT
>CAYFLT010000112.1:10744-12701 GCA_964344055.1 uncultured Candidatus Nemicrothrix sp. | reverse complement strand
CCAGGGTGGGGAAATTCGATGAGCAACCCTGGGGAATTCCAGCGAGCGGCGTCAATGGTGCAGATGATCGCCGGAGGCGGCGACGTGCGGATGTTCCCCGAGACCGACCATCTCATGGCCGAAGCCGCCGACGAGATCTTCACCCTCAGCCGCGACTGGGTGACCGACCGCTTCACCGACCACGCCGCATCCCCGCCCACCTGAACAGGCCCGGCCCGAAGAGGTCAGCCCGAGCCAGTCAGGCCTCGAGGAGCGAGCGGAGGCCGTCCTCGACCCGGCGGCGGCGGGCGGTGACGTCGCGAAGGCGACTCAGGAGCGCCATCGCCTCCTCCCGCTTCAGGGCATCGGAGCCGGCGGGGAGCATCGCGAGCGAGCGGCGGAGGTGTTCGATCTCGTGCTCCCGGTCGAAGTGCTCCATCGGCCGAAGTGTAGCGAACATGTGTTCGTGTGTGCCAATCCGAGTGCAGACACCCGACGCGGATCAGGTGGCCCGGTACAGACCGGGTTCGAGTTCGGCCGCTTCGCCCCGTTCGAGCATGCGGTCGAGATGGAGCTCGGCGGTGCGGCGCTCGACGTTCTCGGCGAACACGACGTCGTCGCTCGGGCGGTACACGAAACGCCGCGCCACCATGTCGTCGACTGTGCGGGGTTCGCTCAGGAACTCGACCATGGCCGCGTGGCGGCGCGGGATCACCGCCGCAAAACCGTCGAGCATCTCCAGGAAGGTGGCGCGGTCCTCGATGATTCCCTTGTGATGGAACGTCACGTAGAACCTGGCGTCTTCCTCGCGCACGATCTCCATGCTGCGCTCGAAGTCGTCCAGTGAGCTCCAGATGTCGCCGTAGTACGGGCCGAAGCCGCTGAGATCGATGTCGGAGATGTAGAACACCCCACCGGAGATCCGAAAGCCGCTGTGCCCCGCGGTGTGGCCCGGCAGGTGGACCGCCTCGACAGTGACCCCGCCGAGATCCCAGACATGGCCGTCATGGAAACCGGTGGCGTCCGGTCGAGGCGTGTAGTGGAACTGCTCCTGGAAGTGGAGCGCCATCTCCGGATGCTCGGCGGTGTTGTATCCGAACACGGTGAGCAGCCCTTCGAGGTCGTGCGCCACCGAGATGTCGGCTTCGTGGATGTGGATTCGAGCGTCGGGGAACATCCCGTTGCCGGCCACGTGATCCTCGTGGCCGTGGCTGTTGATGACCGCATCGACATCGAGGGGGACACCGCCCTTCTCGACCACTGTCACCGACGGGTCGATGACCACGGTCTCGCTCGAGCCCTGGATCATCAGGGTGTTCCCACTCGGGTACGAACCGAGCGACGGGCCGCCGAGCGAGGTGACCGCGGGAGTGAGTGCACGGGCGTCTTCGCCCCAGGAAACGACCATGCCGGGACCCTACTGGTTCAACTTCCGCGAGCGATTGCTCAGTTTCCGCCGTCCAACCAGGCCTCGGCCGAGTCGGTGTCGTCGAAGAACTCCATCCTCGGCATCTGCTCCTCCGAGCGTCCCCCGAACAGCGAACGCCCCTGCAGGTACGCCACCCCGAACCCGGTCATGAATCCATCGGACACCGCGGCGCCGACCCGAACCTCCGGACCGCGGTTGAAGTGGAGCCGAACCGCCCTGGTGTAGCGATGGACGTCCTCGATGCCATAGGAGATCGGGCCGATGCCTGTGTAGTCGATCAGGACCTCGGTGACCGTGCGGTCCGCGTCGAGTTCCCCCATCTGGCGGATGCACTCGACGAACGCGTCGATCGGCGGTGTGCCCGCCAATGATGCCTGCAACCGGTTCCCGATCCGGGAGACCGACAGATCCGCCAACCCCTCGTCCACGGGCGCCGAATATAGCTCAGCGTGGGTCGATCATCGTTCATTCCCACCCAGAGTGATCGATCGGCGTGTCATCACCCACCGTTCCGTCCCCGACACTTGCTCCGCCACCGCTAGAGCAGGC
>CAYFLT010000112.1:2509-10734 GCA_964344055.1 uncultured Candidatus Nemicrothrix sp. | reverse complement strand
AGATTCCCGAAAGATTCGGGGTCGAGCGCCCGGTCGCTCAACGCCGGATGGTCCGGACCGTAGCGGTGGGCCCGATACAGCGTGACGGCGAGATCTCCGTTGCGTCGGTGGTTGGTGAACGGATTGATCCATTCCCACACCACCTCCTCCGCTCGCGTGACCTCGAAGAGCCGTCCGCTCGCCCCTTCACAGACCAGCACCGAGCCCGAATCGAGCCGTTCGGCTCCGGAGATGTAGTTGCTGAAGAACTGGTGCACCGGATTGCCCTGGTAGCTCCACGTCACCTCCCCGGAGCTCACCTCGATCTCGACGACCCGCGAACTCGAGACGCCGTTGTCGAACACCTGGATGTGGTCCTCACCCACCCAGGTCGCATGGTGCTGGCCGTGGGTGTCGGTGAACTTCAGCCGCAGTTCGCCGGTGGCGCCATCGATCACCCCCACCCGGTTGTTGGTCCGCGCCGAGAAGGCGATGTCGCCGGCATCGTTCACGTCGATGCTGTTGACGTGGGTCCACTCCCACCGACGTTTGGTGGGGTGGATCGGATCCTTCGCCGGGTCGAGCAGCTGCCAGACGTGGATGCGCCGGACCTCCGTGCCGTCAGGGTCGACCTCGACGAGATCGTCGCTCAGCAGCCGCGGCAGTCGCTCCCGGGGCAGCCGGTGCCCGCCCCGAACCGCCTTGTGGAGTTCCTCGGGCAGCTCCACCCATTCGGGCACCATCGTGTTGCCGTTCGGCAACCGCACGAAGTCGTGGTGCTGGAATCGGTTCACATAGGACCACACCACGTTGCCGTCCCAATCGACCTCGAGCAGGGTCGTCTTGTAGCCGCCGAGCCGGGTGACGTGGCGCTCCAACGGGGGCGGCGGTTTGGTCGGCTCGTCCTCAGGCGGGTCGGGGAGGTCGACATCGGACCCGCTCATCAACAGGTTCCCGTTGTCGAGCAGGCGCCCATAGCCGGGGTCGATCGTCTCGAACACCCACTCGTGCACCACACGGCCCTCGATGTCGAGCAGGTACGCGCTCCGGCCGTTGAGCGGTGTGATCAGCGTGTACCCCTTCGTGGACCGATCCGGTCGATGAAAGGTCAACCCCGTCGGCCGATTGACGGACCACCCCATGAGACTCCCCTCGTTCGGTCGCTCAGACTCTCACGGCCGGGCCTGCGCACGAAACCGACGCCACGGGTGACGCGCCCGAACGCGACGCTTGGCATGATGCCCGGATGAGTTCATCACGCAGGAAGACCGACCAGATCGACGGCTCGCTCGACTGGTTCGAGTCGAATGCCACCGGAGGCGGCGGTACCGCACTGCCGTTCCGTCAGGTGGCGGACGGCATGTGGCTCCAGGACATCCAGTACGGCACCGGCAACGCGCTCACCGTCGACACCGGTGACGGCCTCCTCCAGGTCGACACCGGGATCGCCCGCGATCACGCGGCCAACATGATCGCCAGGGTCCGTGGAGTGAGCGACGAGCCGATCACCCGGATCGTCTACAGCCATGGCCACACCGCCTACAACCACGGCGTGGAAGCGTGGCTCGAGCACTGCGCCGGACGAGGCGACGAGCGGCCGACCATCATCGCCCACCGCAACCTGCCACTCCGGTACCGGCGCTACCGGGAGACCCAGGAGTACCTGGAGCGTGTGACCGAGTGGCAGTTCGGGTTCTCCACCGACAGCATCGTGGGGACCCACATGTTCGAGGTGCTCGTCGACCCCGACGTCACCTACATCGACGAGCTGACCCTGCCGACCGAACGGACGATCCAACTCATCCACTGCCATGCCGAAACCGACGACGGCACCGGACTGTGGTTCCCCGACGACGGGATCCTCTACGGCGCCAACGCCACCATCGGCAGCTTCCCCAACGCCGGGTCACCGCTGCGATCCCCGCGGGACCCGCGAGCCTGGGCCGACCAACTCGACCGCTACCTCGAACTCGATGCCGAGATCCTGATCCGGGAGTACGGGCCCGAGATCGTCGGTGCCGACAGGATCAAGGACATGCTGACGACGGTCCGCGACGCCCTCCGCTGGCTGCGCGCCGAGACCCTCTCCCGCATGAACGCCGGCATGGTGATCGAGGACGTGGTGAACGACATCGAGTTGCCCACACACTTCGCGGACTCGCCCTGGCTTCCCCAGACCTACGGCTGCGCCGACTACATCATCCGCGAGGTCTGGCGGATCGAGGCGGGTTGGTGGGATCGCAACATCACGTCGGTTCACCCGGCGCCGGTTCGAGACAGCTCATCCGCCGTGCTCGACGCCATCACCGACAAGCAGGCGGTGCTGACCGCCGCCCGCGAACACCTCGCCGCCGACCAGCCCCAGTTGGCCCTTCACGTGATCGACCTCCTCGCGATGGCCGAGAGCGACATCCCGGAGGTACAGGAGGCGAAATCGCTCAAAGCCGAGATCGCCGCCGCTCTGGCGGAGGCCTCACCGACCTACATGTCGACCAACTACTACCGAGCAGTCGCCGCCGGCCACCCGGCCCGCTGACGGATCGCCACGAGTGGCGGCAAGGGCCTACGATCCCCGGATCACCTCCCTCGCCGACTACCGCGCTCTGTTCGATCTCGGCGGCACCACCGCGACGGTGATCGGCGCGGGCTCCGGTATCGGAGAGGCGTCCGCGTGGGCTCTGGCCGCCCACGGCGCCCGCGTCCTCTGCGCGGACATCGACGAGCAGGCCGCATCGGGCGTGGCCGACCGGATCCGCGACGACGGCGGCGACGCGCTCGCCCGAATCGTCGACATCACCGATCCTGACTCCGTCGACGCGCTCTTCGCCGACGGCCGGGTCGACACGGCGGTGATCACCCCGTCGGTGAACGTCCGCCGGCCGCTACTCGATCTCACCGAGGACGAGTTCGCCCGAGTCCTCGATCTCAACCTCAAGGGCACCTTCAACGCGATGCGCGGGGCCGGCCGACACATGGCAGCAAGCGGCGGCGGATCGATCATCGTCTTCAGCTCGGTGCGCTCCCAGGTCGTCGAACCCGGTCAGGGCGTGTACGCCGCCACCAAGGCCGGGGCGGTGGCCCTGGTGAAGACCCTCGCCGCCGAGCTCGCCGGAGAGGGTGTGCGCGTCAACGCAATCGGCCCCGGGGTGGTCGAGACCCCGCTCACCGAACAGATCAAGGCCGATGCCGAGTGGTACCAGGCCTACGCCGACATCAGCGCCCTCGGTCGATGGTCGAGCCCGCAGGAACAGACCGGTGCGGTGGTGTACCTGGCCTCTCCCGCCTCGTCGTTCGTGACCGGGTCGATCATGTTCGTCGACGGTGGGTGGCTCGCCGTCGACGGACGCTTCACTCCCCCGCTCTGAGCCCGCTCAGCGCGCTTCCCTCGCCGGTGCCGAGTGCAGGAAGTGGAGTGCCGCACGGGCGAACACCTCGGTGCTCTGCACGATGTCGTCGATTTCGACGTACTCGTCGACCTGGTGGGCGATCCACTTCCCACCCGGGCCGTAGACCACGCTGTCGAGCCCGCCGTCTCGCCAGAGGATGGTTGCATCGGTACTCCCCGGCACACCGCCGTACACCGGCTCCTGCCCGGTGACGGCCTCGTGGGCTGCAGCGAGTGCCTGACAGACCGGAGAGACGAGAGGGGTGTGGGTGGACGGACGATCGTCGATGACCGTGAGGGTCAGCCGGGCACCCGACCCCTCCTCCGCGCCGGCCACCAACTCCCCCACCCTCTCGAGGAGCTCGCCATGGTCGACGTCGGGGGTGGTTCGCACGTCCACGGTCATCGCGGCGACGGCCGGGATCACGTTCAGCTGCTCGACCGACCCACCCTCGATCATGGTCGGGGTGAGCCACACCGGCCCGAGATGCTGGTAGCTCCCGAGCCGCTCGTGGAGTTCGTCCTGGAGCCCTGCGATCGCGGTGGCCAGCCGCACGAGCGCACTCAGCGGGTTGATCCCCTGGTCGGGCATCGCGCCGTGGGCCATCTTGCCGACCGCGTCGATGCGGAGGCGGATGGCCCCCTTCGACACCGCACAGATCTCGCCGCCCTCGGGCTCGGCGGAGATCACCGCGTCGATCCCCTCGCAGTGCCCGGCCGCCACGAAGTGCTTCACGCCGAGCATCATCTCCTCCTCGTCGCACAGCGCCCCGATCACGATCCGTCCGGGGAACGGGCCCGCCTGTTCCACCGCCCGGGCCGCAAAGAGGATCGCCGCCAGGCCTCCCTTCATGTCCGCGGCGCCACGCCCATACATCCGTCCGTCGATGATCTCGGCGCCGAAAGGGTCGTGGGTCCAGGCGGCCACATCGCCCGGGGTGACCACGTCGGTGTGGCCCTCGAGCATGAGGGTCGGTCCCGGCCGGCCGCCGTCGATCCGACAGATCACGTTCGGACGGCCGGGGGCCACCTCCTCGACCACCGGGGCCCAACCGAAGGATCGCATTCGCTCGGCGACGAGTTCGGCCGCCGCGGCTTCACTCCGCCCTGTTCCGGGATCGTTGACGCTCTCGATACGGACGAGCTCCTGGGTGAACGCCACCACCCCATCGGCGTCGATGTCGAGCGCAGACTCGATGGGGGTCACTCCTACCTCGGGGTCCACGGGCCACCTGCAGCGTCGAGGTCCTCGGCCAGTCCCCGCAGGCCCGCTTCCACCGAATCGAGGGAGCCGCGGAGCCCGTCGAAGGCCGCACGGGCGAGGTCGATGCTCTGACGCTGGGTGGCGGTCGGCGCTCCAGTGGTGCGCCAGTGGTGTCCGGTCACCCGTTCCACCTGGCCGCGGATCGACGGTTCGTCCGGTTCGGAGAGCTTCTCGCGAACCGGGTCCCCGGTGAGCCTGCCGGCCAGCTCCTCGTTGCGCCGATGGAGGTCCTCGAGCGACGTGACCAGTTCCGCGCCGTTCGGAGTGGCATGGATCGTGGCCCGCAGATGACGGATCCGGTCCCGCGAGGCCTCGACCCGCTTCACCGCGCCGCCGACCTCTCGCGCGAGATCGGCGGATGCAGCCCGGAATGCGTCGGTGGCTTCGGCCGCTGCCTCGACGGCGGGGATCGGTACCACCGAGAACGCCACCGGGCCGGCGAGCGACTCAAATCCCGCGGCGGTGAGACGCACCAGCTCCACCGTGTAGTCGCCCGGTGCGGCCATCGGACCCTGCGGCGGGCTCGCCCAGGGCGGCTCGAACTCGGGCTTGTCCAGCCGGATCGGGTCGGGTGCCGCGTGGCGGAGATCCCAGCTGGTCCGGTGCAGTCCCGCCGAGGTCTCGGCCGGCACCGAGCGGATGGCCTCGCCACCGGCGTCGCGGATGACCAGCACGACCGCGGGTTCGGCCTCGAGCCGCTCCTCCGCCAACCGGTCCCACTCCGGGAACGACACATCCTCACCGGCTGCGTCCTGGGCCTTCTCCTCCTCGCGGCGCTGGGCCCTGCTGCCTCGAATCTCCTCGGCCAGGTGATAGGTGAACAAGGCGCCGAACGGTGGATTCGGAGTGCGGAACGCACTGGAGCCGAGCGTGGGCTGGCCGGCCGCCTGCATCGGCTGGTGGGGCACGTACCACCAGGCGTCGCGCACCGAGAACAGAGTGGCCGGCTGTTCGAGCGCCTCCTCCGACAGCTCCCGCAGTGGGCCGTAGCCGTCGAGCACGTAGAAGCCGCGACCGAAGCTCGCGCCGACCAGGTCGTCGTCGCGGCGCTGCACGGCCAGATCCCGGAATGCGATGGTGGGGACGTCCTTGCTGAGCCGGTGCCAGTGGTCGCCGCCGTCGATGCTCACGTGGAGGCCGTGCTCGGCCCCGGCGAACAGCAAGCCGGGAGCCTCGTGGTCCTGCTCGATCGACCAGATGATGCTGCGTTCGGGGAGATCCCCACGGATCGAACGCCAGGTCCGCCCCCGGTCCGCACTCTCGTAGAGGTAGGGCGCGTAGTCGCCGCTCTTGTGATCGTCGGCCGCGACGACGACCACATCCGAGTCGTGGCGCGATGCCTCGATGTCGTTGATGAACGCTGCTTCGGGGAGGTCGGGCGGCGGTCCGGCCGTTCGCCACGTCTGCCCGCCGTCCTCGCTGACCTGAATGAGGCCGTCGTCGGTGCCCACGTACAACAGTCCCTCCTCCAGGGGCGACTCGGCGACCGCGGTGATCGTGCAATAGTGCGACATCGCCATGTGGTCGTAGACCGAGTCGACACTCACCACCCGATCACCCGTGGCCAGCTCGTACCGGTTGCGATCGGTGGTGAGGTCGGGGCTGATCGCCGTCCAGGAGTCGCCCCGATCGTCGCTTCGCCACAGTCGCTGCGACGCCACATAGATCCGTTCCGATCGATGCGGGCTGATGACGATCGGCGTGTCCCAGTTCCACCGCTCCGGCGGGGCACCCGGCTCCGGCTGGGGCTGCACGTCGGTCAGCTCCATCGTGCGCCGGTCGTGACGCATCACGTTGCCGACCTGCCACTCGACATAGCTGACGTCGCTGTCGTTCGGGTCGAACGCCACCTGGTACCCGTCCGCTCCGAGCACCACCGACCAGTCCTGATTGCGCACACCGTCCACATGCCCGGTACGGGTCGGGCCGAACAGGGTGCCGAGATCCTGGGCGCCGCCGAGCACCCGAGTGAACGGAACGGAGTTGTCGACCGCGACCCGGTAGAACTGCGAGATCGGAAGGTTCGGCACGTGTCGCCACGCCTCCCCCTGATCGAAGGATTCGTAGAGGCCGGCGTCGCACCCGACGATCAGGTGCCGACCGTCCTCGGGATCGATCCACACCACGTGGTTGTCGCTGTGTTTGTTGCGACCCGTCTCCATGTTGCGGAACGTCTTGCCGCCATCGGTGGTGACGTGGAGGAAGACGTCGACCTGGTACACCCGATCGGGATCGGTGGGTGAGGCGAACAGCTCCTGGTAGTAGTGCGGCCCGGTGCCCCCGGACAGGTATTCGTTGCGGCGCTCCCATGTCTGGCCCCGGGTGGTGGACCGGTAGAAGCCCCGCTCCTTTTCCTCTGCCGCCTCGATCGTGGCGTAGACGAGCTCCGGTGCGGCCGGAGTGACGGCCAGTCCGATCCGGCCCATCTCTCCCTCCGGCAGACCGGCGCTGATCTGCTTCCAGGTGCCACCGCCGTCGTTGGAGACGTGGATGCCCGACCCGGGGCCGCCACCGAGGAAGGACCACACCCGCCGGCGCCGCTGGTACGTGGCCGCATACACGGTGTCGGGATCGTCCGGGGCGAACACCGCGCTGGTGACGCCGGTGTCGTCGTCGACGGTGAGCACGGCTTCCCAGGTCGCACCGCCGTCCGTGGTCTTGAACAGTCCCCGTTCGCCTCCCGAGGACCACAACGGCCCTTCGGCCGCCACGTAGACCACGTCGCCGTCGCGAGGGTCGATCAGGATGTCGCTGATGTGTTCGCTGCGTTCGAGACCCATGCGGGTCCAGCTCTGGCCGCCGTCGTCGCTTCGGTAGACGCCGTCGCCCCACGCCACGTGACGGCCGCTCACGGCCTCACCGGTACCGACCCACACCACCTCCGGACGGGACGGATCGATCCGTACACAGCCGATCGAGTAGGACGGCTGGTCGTCGAAGATCGGCGTCCAGGTGATGCCGGCATTGTCGGTTCGCCAGACCCCTCCCGAGCCGACCCCGACGATCCAGGTGTTCGGCCGAGACGAGTGGATCGCGATGTCGGCGATCCGGCCGCCCATCAGTGCCGGCCCGATGCTCCGCATCCCGAGGTCGGCGATGGCCTTGCCCATCGGGCTGATCGAAGGGTCGGCGTCGCTGGTCTTGTCAGGCATCGCCCAAACCTAGACCCAGCGGCGGGGCGGGGTGCCGGTCTCGGCCATCGCCTCGTCTCGCCTCGGAGTTCGAGGCCCGCTCAGCCCTCGACGCTTGCCTCTGGAAGGGCCGCCACGACATGTACCCGCTCGGTGAGGCCGCCGTTCATCGCCGTGTGATAGCCCCGCGTGTCGGTGAAGTAGACCGAGCCGTCCGCAGGTAGGTGGGTGACGTGATGGTTCACCACGAACAGCGACCCGGGGTTGGAGATGATCGGGATGTGGAGCCGGGGCTCGGGGTCCCTGTGCCACGAGTTGCAGTTGTAGTGGGGCTTCCATGCAATCCGCATCCGGCCGATCGGTGCACGGGCCGTGAGCTCCTCGTGGACGTGCGCGAAGTACGTGTCGGCGAACTCGGGGACGAGTTCGGTGTAGGCCGCCTCGTCGACCCGCTCCTCCCGCGACT
>CAYFLT010000112.1:0-2499 GCA_964344055.1 uncultured Candidatus Nemicrothrix sp. | reverse complement strand
TGCTCGTCGTCGCGGGCCGGCATGATACCGCTCGTCGGCCCGAAGCCAGTACCTCCCGGAGAGGTCGGTCTCCGTTGTCTCGACCACTCCCGGACGGCGGGTGAGCGGGATGACACCGAACCCGGCGGCCGTGTCGCCGGCGAATATGGTCCTGGTCGTCACCTCATCCAGGGCGGCCCGCAGCTCCACGATGTCGAAGCGGAGGTCGAGACGATGCACACCGGGTCCCTCGACGAACCCCGCCACCGACTCGCTGATCAGGTCCTCGGCCAGCCACTCCTCGAGGCGGCGTCGATCGTCAGCGGCCGCCGTTTCCGGTTCCGTCGAGGTCATGACACCAATCGTCGCCGCCATGAGGGGTGGGCGTCCACCTCGGGCCCTGACGCACAAGCCTGGAATCGTCGCCTCCGTTGACCGATATATCGACATCTGTGAATATCATTGGAGGGAGAACGAAGACGTATCCGCACGCCGAGGTCAGACGATGAACACGCCGCAAACCCACACCCACCCCACCGGCGACGAGATGGAGGCGGCGGAGCAACTGAGGGACACGATCGCGGAGAAGTACGGCCGTCTCGCCCAGAACGTTCTCGACGGGGACCAGTCGGGATCGTGCTGCGGTCCGGCGACCGAGACCGACTCCTGCTGCGGCCCCGCTACCGCGGCCCCCGAGGGCAACCCGATCACCAGCGATCTGTACTCCGCCCAGGAGGCCGGCGCCATTCCGGACGCGGCGATCGCCGCATCCCTCGGATGTGGCAACCCCACCGCACTCGCCGACCTCGAAGAGGGCCAGGTAGTCCTCGACCTCGGTTCCGGCGGCGGCATCGACGTGCTCCTGTCGGCACGGCGGGTCGGCCCGACCGGCTACGCGTACGGCCTCGACATGACCGATGAAATGCTCGACCTGGCCCGCAGGAACCAGGCCGAGGCGGGCGTGGAGAACGTCGAGTTCCTCAAGGGGGCGATCGAGGATGTCCCCCTCCCCGACGACAGTGTCGACGTCATCATCTCGAACTGCGTCGTCAACCTCTCCACGGACAAGGCGCGGGTGCTCCGCGAGGCCAATCGGGTACTGAAGCCCGGTGGACTATTCGCCATCTCCGACATCGTGATCCGCGGCGACATCGACCCACAGATCCGCAAGAGCGTCGAAGCCTGGATCGGGTGCGTCGCCGGAGCCCTCGAGGAAGACGAGTACCACTCGCTCCTGGAGGCGGCCGGCTTCTCCGACATCGAGATCGTGCCGACCCGGGAGTACACCTACGAAGACGGCGCCGACTTCCTCGACGGGGCCGACATCGACGAAGACATCGTCCGCCGCTCCGAAGGGAAGGTCGTCTCCGCGTTCGTGCGAGCGCGGAGCGGCTGAGCGCCGCGTCGAACCGACGGGCCACCCGGCCGGGCGGGTCCGGTATTCAGTTGTCAAGTTGCAGTTGCGCACGCATGAGATCGGCGTCTCAGAGGCGTGCCGAACTCGGTCGGCTCAGCATCTCATCGGGGTGGTGTGCCCGGCCGGTGTGGTCGAAACCGGTGAGGACCCTCTCCTGGCCCCGCCCGAACGGGATCGCTGACGGACCCCCGAAGGCGGTCTCGACCTCGTACGCCGCCGGGCTCGGCTGTCACCGGACGTTGGCGCAGGGTCAGCACCCCGCTTCACGAGGCGACAGACCCGCTGCTCGTCGACCGTCAGCTGCCAGGCATGGTCGTGGATGAGGTGGTGATGCTTGGAGCAGACCGGAACCAGGTTGTCGAGATCGGTTCGGCCACCGAGTCGCCACCAGTCGATGTGATGGATCTCGCAGTAGTCGAATGGGACATCGCACCCGGCGATGCAGCAGGTGTCGTGCACTGCACGTAGTGCGGCGCGCTGTGCACTCGTGGCGAGTCGCGAGACCCGGCCGACGTCGAGCGGCTGGGAAGGTCCCCCGAGCACCACTGGGAGGATCTCCGCGCCGCAGGCCAACTGTCGGGCTTCTGCGGCGGGAATCGTGGCACCGCTCCCCAGCTTGACGAGGCCGTGCAGAGACAGCTCGCCGAGCAGGGTCTGGTAGTCGATGTGCACGATGATCTCGGCCCGGCCCGCCGTGCCGGGAGATGCTGCGGCACCGGCGCGTACCAACTCGACCAACGCCGCAGCGCGACGCTCGTCGCTCGTCATCACCCGATCCGGTGGATCGAGCTCGGCTCGGCCGGATCGCTCGCGCCTCCACATCTCCGCCACCTTGGCGTCGACCGCGGCACGGACGTACTCCGCAGATACCGGGTCGAGCTGGCCGCTCAAGCCGACCGCCCCATCCGGGCGCTTGGGCATTCGAAGCCGATTTGACCGACGCTGCCGCTCGAGGCGGGACTCACCGTCGTCATCGTCGAAGTCTGCCTCGAACGAAGAGAGCCGCTTTCGCACTCGCACCGGAGTCAACGGCGCGATCTCGACGATCAACTCATCGAGGCGTTCGCGCAGAGCGGGCCGATGCGGCGCGGGGAGGCGCTCCG
>CAYFLT010000111.1:0-12841 GCA_964344055.1 uncultured Candidatus Nemicrothrix sp. | reverse complement strand
CCAGACCATACGATGAACCAACCAGATCAGATCCACCGTTCATCTGACAGTCCCGTTCGGTCGTCACCAAGGACCTGCCGCCCAACTCGATCTGCGCAGGGGTGCCGGCCCGGGTCATCGGCCAGCGCGACGGCTCGTCGACCGACTCGTGACCACGAACCCCTCGGTCGGTATCGTCATCGTCGCCTACCAGACGCGCGAGCCGGTGCGTGCGTGTCTCGGTTCGCTCCGCGCTTCCGGCGGGGCCGCCGTCGGGCGCGTGGTGGTCGTCGACAACGGCTCCACCGACGACACCGCGAGCATGGTTCGCGACGAGTTCCCCGAGGTCGAACTCGTCGACGCCGGAGGCAACCTCGGGTTCGCCGGCGGGTGCAACCTCGGCGCCACCCGGGTCGACGAGGATCTCATCCTTTTCCTGAATCCCGACACGACCGTGCCGGCCGGTGCGATCGACGCCCTCGTGAACGCCCATGTCCGCCATCCCCGTGCGGGCCAGATCGGGGGCCGGACCTTCGACGATGACGGAGTGCTCGACCCGAGCAGCTGCTGGGGGGCGCCGACGCTGTGGAGCACCATCTGTTTCGCGACCGGCTTGTCTGCCGTTGCCGCCGGTCACCCGAGACTCGACCCCGAGAGTCTCGGCGGGTGGGCCCGCGACTCCGAGCGCGAGGTCGGTGTGGTCACCGGCTGTCTTCTCCTGATGCCACGCCACGTCTTCGAAGAGGTCGGTGGCTTCGACGAGACCTATTTCCTCTACGCCGAGGACATCGACCTGTCGATGCGGGTGCGGCGAGCCGGTTACACGACGATGGTCACGCCGGACGCTTCGATCACCCACAGCGTCGGTGGCGCCAGCTCGAGCTCGGTCGAACGTTCGGTCCTGGTCCTCAAGGGCCGGATGACGCTCTACCGGCTGCGTTTCGGTCGGCTGTTGGGACTGGTCCTGCGACTCCTCTACCTCGTCGGCGTGATGGTCCGGGCCGCCCTTCCGGCGCGTGCGACCGGATCGGGTGCGGGCCGCAAGGCCCCGTGGCGGGCCCTGCTGTTCCGGGTCCGGGACTGGTTTCCCGGATACCGCTGATCTCGGGTGCGCGCCGCCGCGGAGGTGCCGGCATCACGGTGGCCGTTCCGGCCCTGAGGTGATCTGCCCACGCGGCGACGTTCGGGTTGTCGCGGCGAGGCCCACGGACTAGCTTGTGCATGGTTTCACGAGCAGGGCAACGGGGCCCGCCGTGACGCCGTCGAGGGATGCTCATGGAGGCTGCAGCGAAGCGCGATCTGCACGACGCGATCTGGCGCTCCCACGGCGGCTTCGACCTCGTCCTCGGCCCGGTCATCTTCGCCCTCTTCGGGCTCTGGATCGATGATCGGACAGGGACCACCCCGTGGTTCACGCTCGGCCTGCTCCTGTTCGGGGCCACCGGCGCCGCGTTGAAGGTGTACTACGACTGGAAGCGGAACATGGATCTCGCGGCGGCGCGCACCGCCGAGCTCCGTGCCGAGACGGCCCGCCTCCGGGCCGAGGCCGCGGCGACCGCGACCTCGACGCCGGCCCAGGAGGTCGGCCCGTGACGAGCGCTCCCGTCAATCCCCTCGCGATGTCGATGCAGGGGCCCTCACCCGCAGTGCAGGTCGCCAAGGACCTCGCGCGGCGCGGTGTGATGATCGCCCCCGTCGCGGTGATGATCGGCGCGGCCTTCTGGGGAACCGACGGCGCCGCCTCGGTGCTCTACGGGCTCGCCATCGTCGTCGTCAACTTCCTGCTGGCCGCCTGGTCGCTGGGCGCCGCCGCCCGAATCTCGTTCGCTCTGATGGGCGCGGTCGCGCTCTTCGGATTCCTCATCCGGCTCGGCCTCATCACCGCGGCCGTGCTGGTCGTGCGCAACGCCGAATGGGTCGAACTCGTCCCTCTCGGCTTCACGCTGATCATCACCCATCTCGGATTGCTCTTCTGGGAGATGCGTTTCGTGTCTGCTTCGCTAGCCTTCCCCGGGCTCAAGCCGAAGCCGGGCCTCGACGCCGACCAGGCGAGCGCCTCGTTCTCACCGACTGTCTCCGACAGCCAAAATCTCTCCGACACTAAGGAGCACTCGTGACCCTCGGAGCCGTGCACTTTCCGGACATCAAGGACGTCATCGAATGGCCGGCGTTCTTGTTCGAAGACAGCACCTGGCTGGCATTCAACAAGATCGCGTTCATCCACTTCCTCGGCCTCGTCATCCCTGCGGTGGTGTTCTTCCTCGCTGCTCGGGGCGATGGACTGGTACCCCGGGGCTTCCGCACCGCGGCTGAGGGAATCGTCACGTTCGTCGACGATCAGATCGCCAAGCCCGGCATCGGCGCCGACCGTGAGCCGTACATGCCGCTGCTCGTGTCGTTCTTCGTGTTCATCTTCCTCGGCAACATCACCGAGGTGATCCCGTTCTTCCAGATGCCGGCCAACGCCCGTATGGCAGGACCCATCGTCTTGGCCCTCATCGCCTGGGCGATGTTCATCTCGGTCGGCTTCAAGCACAACGGCATCAGCTACCTCAAGGACGTGCTGTTCCCGCCCGGCGTGCCGAAGGCCCTCTACCTCCTGGTCACCCCGATCGAGTTCCTCTCGACCTTCCTGGTGCGCCCCTTCAGCCACGCCGTCCGACTCTTCGCCAACATGCTCGCCGGGCACATCCTCCTCGTCACCTTCGGCGTACTCTGCATCGCCGTCTGGTCGGCCTCGCCACTGGTCCTCATCCAGATCGGCACCTTCCCCGGCCTGGTCCTCTTCACCGCCTTCGAGGTCGGTGTGTCGCTGATCCAGGCGTTCGTCTTCACCATCCTCGCCGCCGTGTACATCGGTGGCGCCCTCCACCCGGCGCACTGAGCCCGGCGGAGTCCCGAATCCCAACAAGATCCCGCCGGTTGCGGCCGGCAGAAACCCAAAAACAGGAGCACATCCAACCATGAGCGTTCTCGCCCAGATTGCGCAGGAAGTCGAAGCTGCCGACCTCCAGAACATCGAAGCTGCCGGTGGTGCCGGTATGGCCTACGGCCTCGCCGCCATCGGCCCGGGCATCGGCATCGGCTACCTCGTCGGCCAGGCCGTGCAGGCCATGGCCCGCCAGCCGGAGTCGGCCGGCCAGGTCCAGACCACGATGTTCCTCGGAATCGCCTTCACCGAGGCCCTTGCGCTCATCGGCTTCGTGGTCTTCATCCTTCTGAAGTTCGTCTGATCCCCACGCGCCGGCCTCGTCGCCGGCACGCGTTCGTCTGCACGACCCGCACATTGAGGTGCATTTGCGATGGAATTGTTGATCCTCGGCGCTGAGGAAGAAGAACACGCCGACGACGGTCACGCCGAAACGGCAGTGGCCGAAGATCCGCCGAATCCCGTACTCCCCGTCGAGAACGAGATCCTGTGGGCGGCTGTCTTCTTCGTCCTCCTCTGGGCCCTGATGAAGTACGTCCTGCTTCCGCCGATCGTGCGCGGAATGCAGAACCGGGCGGACACGATCCAGGCCGGCAAGGACGCCGCCGACGCGGCCACGGCCGCGCTCGGAGAGGCACGGCGTAACCACGAGGCGGCGCTCACCGAAGCGCGGGCCGAGGCCGGCCAGATCCTCGGCGGTGCCCGGGCCGCAGCCGACGAGCGCCGCGCGGTGCTCCAGGCCGAGGCCGACACCGAGATCGCGGAGCTCCGCCGTCAGGCCCAGGCCGACATCGACGAAGCCCGCGCGGAAGCCCTGGCCGGGATGCGCGGCGACGTGTCGACGCTGGCCGCCAGTGCGGCATCCATCGTGCTCGGTCGAGAGATCGACGCCGGTTCACAGCAGTCCGTCATCGACCAGGCCCTCTCGGCCAACTGATCGGAGAGGTCACCATGCTTTCAACGATCCTCGCCGCCGAAGGTGCAAGTACCGGCAACGGCGACTTCATCCCCCACGACGTCAACGAGTTCTGGTGGGGTCTGGCGGCGTTCACCCTGTTGATGATCCCGTTCGTCATGAAGGGGATCCCCGCCATCAAGGGGGCCATGCAGCGCAAGACGGCTCGGATCGAGGCCGAGCTGGCCGATGCCGAGCAGGCGAAGGCCGATGCGGAAGCCGAGCTCGAAGCGCTCACCTCCTCGCTCGGTGACTCCGGCGCCGAGGCCGAGGCGATCCTCGCCGACGCCCGCGAGCAAGCCACCCGCCTCGAGGCCGATCTCATCGCCCGTGCCGAGGCCGACGTGGAAGAGGCCAAGGAACGGGCTCGCATCGAAGTCCAGGCCCAGCGTGACCAGGCGCTTGCCGATCTACGAGCCGCCGTGGCCGCACAGGCCAAGACGGCCGCCGACGCGGTCGTCAACAACAACCTGGACGACTCCACGCAGACCGCGCTGATCGACGACTACATCGCCCGCGTCGGCGCCAGCTGAAGGGCGAGGAAGACACCATGAGTCAGACCACCGACGCATACGCCGCCGCTCTTCTCTCCGTGCTCGCCGCGGAGGGCCAGGCCGACGCCGACGACGAGATCCTGCGCTTCGCCCAGGCCCTCGAAGGCAACGACGAGCTGCGCAACACCCTATCGAATCAGAACATCCCGGCCGCCACCCGTCAGCAGGTCGTCGAGGACATCCTCCAGGGGAAGGCCTCCGACGTCACCACCGCGGCGATCTCCATGGTCGTGGGTGCAGGCCGGGCAGCCGAGCTGCCCGACATCGCCCGAGCGCTGATCGCTCGCCGGGCCGCCGCCGTCGGTCACGAAGTCGCCGAGGTGCGCAGCGCCGTGGCCCTCTCCGACGACCAGAAAGCCCGGCTCGCCGCGTCTCTCAAGCAGGCCACCGGCAAGGACGTCGATGTCCGTGTGACGGTCGACCCCTCCGTGCTCGGGGGAATCGTCACCACCATCGGCGACACCGTCATCGACGGCAGCGTGCGTAGCCGTCTCGCCCAGGTCAAGAGCCACCTCGGCTGACCTGTCCACCGAACTCACTGTCACAACGACAGCGTCACCCAGACAAACAGTACGAAACCAGAGAAAGACCAACGATGGCTGATCTACAGATCAACACCGACGAGATCACAGCAGCGCTGAAGGCGAACCTCGAAGGGTTCGCCCCCTCGGTCGAGCAGACCACCGTGGGCCGGGTGCTCGAGGTCGGCGACGGAATCGCCCGGGTGTCGGGCCTGCCCGACGCGGCCGTGAACGAGATGCTGCGCTTCGAGAATGGCCTCATCGGCCTCGCCCTCAACCTCGACGAGGACTCGATCGGTGCCGTGGTGCTCGGCGATGTCGAAGGTATCGAGGAAGGCCAGACCGTGGTCGCCACCGGCGACATCCTCGCGGTGCCGGTCGGCGACGGTCTCCTCGGTCGTGTAGTGAACCCGCTGGGTGAGCCTGTCGACGGCAAGGGCGCCCTCACCAACGTCCAGCCCCGGCGTATGGAGATCCAGGCGCCGGGCATCACCGGCCGCAAGCCGGTGCACGAGCCGATGCAGACCGGCATCAAGGCGATCGACTCGCTCATCCCGATCGGTCGCGGTCAGCGGGAGCTCATCATCGGCGACCGCAAGACCGGCAAGACCACCATCGCCCTCGACACGATCCTGAACCAGAAGGGTCTCGGGGTGAAGTGCATCTACGTGGCGATCGGCCAGAAGGCCTCCACCGTCGCCCAGGCCGTCGCCACCCTCGAAGAGCTCGGCGCCATGGAGTACACCACCGTGGTCGTCGCTCCGGCCTCCGACCCGGCACCCTTCAAGTTCCTCGCTCCCTACGGCGGCTGCGCCATGGGTCAGCACTGGATGGACAACGGCGAGCACGCGCTCATCATCTACGACGATCTCTCCAAGCAGGCCGAGGCCTACCGCCAGGTTTCGCTGCTGCTGCGCCGCCCGCCGGGCCGCGAGGCGTTCCCCGGCGACGTGTTCTATCTCCACAGCCGGCTGCTCGAACGGGCCGCCAAGCTCAACGACGAGCGTGGCGCTGGTTCGCTCACCGCCCTGCCCGTCATCGAAACCAAGGCCGGCGACGTCTCGGCGTTCATCCCCACCAACGTGATTTCGATCACCGACGGTCAGATCTTCCTCCAGGACGACCTCTTCAAGTCCGGTATCCGTCCGGCGGTCGATGTGGGCATCTCGGTGTCTCGTGTGGGAGGTGCGGCCCAGGTCAAGGCCATGAAGGCCGCAACCGGCACCCTCAAGGGCGACCTCGCCCAGTTCCGTGAGCTCGAGGCGTTCGCCGCCTTCGGTTCGGACCTGGATGCGGTCTCGAAGGCCCAGCTGGAGCGCGGTTACCGCCTCACCGAGCTCCTGAAGCAGGGTGTCAACACGCCGTACCCGGTGGCCGAGCAGGCGGTGTCGATCTACGCCGGTACTCGCGGCCACCTCGACGCATTGCCCGTCGAAGACGTGCAGCGCTTCGAGGCCGAGCTGCTCGAGTGGTTCCGCACCCGCCACGCCGACGTCATGGACGAGATCCGCGACCACGGAACGATCAGCGATGAAGACGCGTTCGGGGCGGCCATCGGGGCCTTCGCCGACCAGTTCCAGCCGAGCTCGTTCGACGGTTCGGAGCCCGAGGCCGAAGCGCAGGGCGAAGCCCACAGCGCCACGGTCGACTCCGACGTCACGTTGCCCGAAGAAGACATCACCCGAGACGAGGACTGAGGTAACACACCGTGCCAGGTGGTAAGGAGCGCGAGCTCAAGCGCCGCATCTCCAGCGTCCAGTCGACGAAGAAGATCACGCGCGCCATGGAGCTGATCGCCGCGACGCGTGTGGTCAAGGCCATGCAGCGAGCCGATGCCGCTCGCCCCTACGCGCGTCAGATCACGTCGGTCATCGAGAACCTGGCCGCGGGTGGCGCCTCGATCGATCATCCGCTCCTGCGTGAGGTCGACGAGGTCGGGAATGTCGGCTTCATCGTGATGGCCGGCGACCGCGGCCTCGCCGGAGCATTCAACTCCAACCCGATTCGGGCGGCCGAGCGTCAGCTCATGGCCCACCAGACCGAGGGCAAGGGCTACAAGCTGTTCTGCGTCGGCAAGAAGGCCGCTGCGTACTACCGGTTCCGTCACTACCAGGTCGACCATGCGTACGAGGGCTTCACCGCTGAGCCGACCTACGAGGACGCCCGCCGCATCGCCGATGATGTGGCCGAGGCCTTCATCAGCGGAGCCGTCGACGCGGTCGAGCTCATCTACACCGAGTTCGTCTCGATGGGTACCCAGCGGGTGTCGGTACGCCGGTTCCTCCCGTTGGAGAGCACCGAGGTCATGGCCGAAGCCGGTGGTGGTGACGCCGCGGCCGCGGCCTCTTTCGAGTTCGAGCCCTCACCCGAAGCGGTGCTCGAGTCACTGCTGCCCCGCTACATCGAGGCCCGTCTTTTCGGCGCCCTGCTCGACAACGCGGCATCAGAACACGCCAATCGTCAGCGGGCGATGAAGTCGGCCACCGACAACGCCGAGGACTTGATCACCAAGCTGAGCCGCGACATGAATGCCGCCCGCCAGGCGGCGATCACCACCGAGATCATGGAGATCGTGAGCGGGGCCGAGGCACTCGGTGCCGACGCCGAGAAGGAGATCGAGCTGGTGCTCGGCGACGGTGGCGGCCCGGCCGCAGCCGCCTTCCTCGCGGCGTCCGATCCGGCCGCCTCCACGGCCGCCTCGCCGATGTCCACTGCCACCGCGGTTGCCGAGCCCGGCCCCTACGGCGCCGGATCCCACGCACCGCTTCCGGACAACTCGGCGCCCCCCGGTTTCACCATCAAGGGCAACGCCGACTCGATGCTGTATCACCGGCCCGACAGCCGGAGCTACAAGGTCACCATCGCCGAGGTCTGGTTCGACTCGCCCGAGCGGGCCGAAGCTGCCGGCTTCCGCCTCGCCAACACCCACCCCAACTCCTGATCACACCACACCACCTCGGGCCCCGCCCCGGGACCTCATCACGAGGAGCAATCCACACCAATGACTGTCACTGAGAACGAACTCAAGAACGGCCGCATCGTCGGCATCGCCGGCCCTGTGGTCGACGTGGAGTTCCCGCCCGGGTTCCTACCCGAGATCAACACCCAGCTCGAATTCGACGTCACCGTCGACGGTGACACGATCAACGTGCCCGCCGAGGTCGCCCAGCAGATCGGCGACAACCGGGTACGTGCCATCGCCATGAAGCCCACCGACGGTCTCACTCGTGCCGCGCCGGTGTCCAACACCGGACACGGTGTGCAGGCCCCGGTTGGCGACGACACGCTCGGTCACATCTGGAACGTGATGGGCGACTGCCTCGACGAACCGGGCCGCACCACACCCGAACGCTGGGACATCCATCGTGCGGCTCCCACCTTCGATTCGCTCGAGCCGTCGGCGAAGATGTTCGAGACCGGTGTGAAGGTGATCGACCTCCTCACCCCCTACAAGGAGGGTGGCAAGATCGGTCTGTTCGGTGGTGCCGGTGTGGGCAAGACCGTTCTGATCACCGAGATGATCACCCGTGTGGCCTCCAACCACGGTGGTGTGTCCGTGTTCGCCGGTGTGGGCGAGCGCACCCGTGAGGGCACCGACCTGTTCATCGAGATGGGCGAGACCGTCATGGGCGACGGTGAGACCACCGTGCTCGACAAGGCCGCCCTGGTGTTCGGCCAGATGGACGAGCCCCCTGGGGTGCGTCTCCGAGTGGCCCTCTCCGGCGTCACCATGGCCGAGTACTTCCGCGACGTCCAGAACCAGGACGTGCTGTTGTTCATCGACAACATCTTCCGCTTCGTGCAGGCCGGCTCCGAGGTGTCGACCCTCCTCGGTCGCATGCCCTCGGCCGTGGGTTACCAGCCCACCCTCGCCGACGAGATGGGTGAGCTCCAGGAGCGCATCACCTCCACCCGAGGCAAGTCGATCACCTCGTTGCAGGCCGTGTACGTGCCTGCCGATGACTACACCGACCCGGCGCCGTTCACCTCGTTCACCCACTTCGACGGCACCACCGAGCTGTCCCGCGACATCGCTGCGCTCGGCATCTACCCCGCCGTGGATCCGCTGGCTTCGAGCTCCACCATCCTCGACCCGATGGTGGTCGGTGATCGTCACTACCAGACGGCCCGTCGCGTGCAGGAAGTCCTTCAGCGCTACAAGGAGCTCCAGGACATCATCGCCATCCTCGGTCTCGACGAGTTGTCCGAAGAGGACCGAGTCACCGTCGACCGGGCCCGAAAGGTGCAGAAGTTCCTCTCGCAGCCCATGTTCGTGGCGAAGACCTTCACCAACCAGGACGGCATCTTCACGCCGGTCGAGGAGACGGTCGACTCGTTCGAGGCGCTCGTCAACGGCGATCTCGACCATCTGCCCGAGCAGGCCTTCTTCATGGTCGGCGGCGCAGAAGACGCCGAACGCAAGGCCGCCGAGCTCCAGGCCGGCGCCTGAGCCTGATCCCCACGGAGTCTGCGATGTTCCAGGTCCAGGTCGTCTCCCCCGAAGCGGTGTCCTACACCGGCGAAGCCGAAATGGTCGTCGCCCGCACCGTCGACGGCGGCGACATCGCCTTCCAGACCGGTCACATCCCCTTCATCGGCACCCTGGCGGTGTGGTCGGTGGACGTGATCAAGGAAGACGGTGCGCGCGACACCTTCGCCGTGCACCGGGGTTTCGTCCAGGTCTCCGACGAGCAGGTCACCATCCTCTCCGACGTGAGCGAGTCGGCCGGCGCCATCGACGTGGATCGCGCCCAGGCCAGCCTGGCTGCCGCCGAAGAAGCCCTTTCGGCCGACGGCGACGACGCCGAGGCGGCCGCCGCCAAGGCCCGGGCCGAGCTTCGCCTCCGGGTTGCCGGCATCGGCTCGGAGTAGCCGCAATCCCGCGGCCCCGCGAGCTCGGGTCCGCGGCCAAGAGAGTTTCGAACGGCCGGATGCAACAGATCCGGCCGTTCACGCGTCTAACCACTGATGGCGGAACCGGAGCCTGAAGTCGTGATGGAGCGGAGCGGGTGGCCCGCGCCGCTGATCGATCTCTACGCCGACCATCGCGAAGAACTCGTTCGGGTAGCCCGATTGATGCTCGGGTCGATCGCCGAGGCCGAGGAAGTCGTGCAGGAGGCCTTTGTGGCAACGGCACGACATTGGGATCGAGTGGAGGCACCCCGGTCGTATCTGCGGCGGACGGTCGTCAACGGGGCCAACGGCGTGCTTCGCCGTCGGGTCATCGCCGACCGGCTGTCCGCCGACACTCCACCCGTTGATGCGCCGCCACCGTTGGTGGAGCTCCGGGATCTCCTCCTCCGACTCCCACTGCGACAACGGGCGGTGATCGCCCTGTATTACCTCGAGGGTCTCGCGGACCCCGAGATCGCCGAGGTCTTGGAGTGCCGGCCGGCGACGGTCCGCTCGCTCCGCTCTCGCGCGCTCGCCAAGATCCGAAAGGAGCTGACGTGATCGATCTCCGGACCGACGAAGGACTGGCCGAGGCGATTCGGACGATCGCTGAATGGCCGGCGTCTCCCACCGACGGCGCCGACGCGGTGGTGCTGTCGACGACAGGTCGCCGTCGGGCCCGCCGGCTCGCGGTGGCCGCCGCGGCAGTGGTGCTGTTCCTCATCGGCGTGCTCGTGCTCGCCGATCGGCAGGGCGCTGAGCCGCTGGAGGTCGCGAGCGGCGAATGGCGGGCGATGGCTCCCTCTCCGCTGTCGCCCCGGTTCGACTACTCCGCGGTGTGGACCGGTGACGAACTCGTCGTCTGGGGCGGCATCGACCCGCAGGGCAATGCGCTGAGCAGCGGTGCCGCCTACGATCCCACAACCGACACCTGGCGACGGATCGCCCGATTCACCGGCAACGCGGTCCAGGTCCGCGGGGGGATCAGGACCGGCAATTCATCGCCTGGCGTCTGGGCCGGTTCTGAGGCGATCTTCGCCGTCTCGCACACCGGATCGGTCCCCGGCTGGGATCTCTACGGCTACGACCCAGAGCAGGATTCCTGGAGGCAGGTCGATCGGGCCCGGTTCGAGGCGCTCCCGAACGACATGCTGGTGAGAACCAAGGGCTCGGCGACGGTCGACTCGCCGATGGCCCTCCTGGAGCACCAGGGGAAGGTCATCGTGTTCGGTTGGCGGTCGGATCTCGGCGAGTTCGGTTGGTCCGATTTCGACCCCGAGAGCAGCGAGTGGTCGTCCTTCAGGGTGATCCCCGGAAGCGGTGAGCTGTACGCGCTCAACTCCGTCACCGGTTCACCGGTGATCGTCGACGGGCGCTATCTGGTCTGGGTGCGGGAAGGCCGTGCCACGCTTGGTCCGATGGGGTTCGTGGGCGATCTGCTGTCCGGTACGAGCTGGCCGATCGACTACCCCGCGGCGGATCCACCGATCCTGGAGGCGAACGGGGCCATCGACCGGTCGGGGCTCTACGTGGGTGTCACCGTCGATCTCGAAACGCAACGCTTCTCCCCGGTTGCGGCACTGCTCGACCCGGCGACCGGAACCTGGACGTCGCGGGCCCCCGTCCGACGCTTCTCCGATTGGAACAATCTCGCGCCGGTCGTGGCGGTCGAGGGAGGGCACATCGTGTTCGGCGGACTCGACGTCGACGACGGGACGCGTAGCGGCCCGACCTCGGTGGCCGTGGCCGCCGGACCGGTCGTCGACCGTTGGGCCGACCTTCCCGAAGGGTTGCTCGATTCCAGCCGGGTGGATCACATCATGGTGTGGACCGGCGAAGAGTTGATCATCTGGGGCGGAGCCACGTCCGATCCGGCCAACGCTCCGGTCAACGTCGCGGTGGTTCCGCTCAACGACGGCGCGATCTACGTGCCCGGCTGACCCATCTCAGGCGGCGGCGTCCGCGGTCAGGCGGCGGTGTTCCAGTCGTCGTCGGGCTCTGTCCACACGGGCGTGGGCCAGTGATGGGTGTGGGAGGGTACGGGGGTGCCGTCGGGGCGCGTGATGTGCCATTGGCCGTTGTCATCGCGCCAGGCGTGGAAACCCTTCTCCTTCGTCTGGTTGTGGTTCCCGCAGCCGGGTGCCCCGTTTTCGGGGTCGGTTAACCCACCGTCTCTTGCCGGCGTGAGGTGGTCGACTTGGCAGTCGAAAGCCGGCACCCAGCAGGCGGTCCAGTAGCAGTTGAGCGCCTGGATCAGGGCGGCGTGGCGAGCCGAGCCCGTGAACAGGCGTTGGCGGGTACCGAGCTGGATGGTGGTGCCCTTGGCGTTGAACACAAGCCGACGCAGATGACCGGTCAACGCTTTGGCGACGGCTTCTTTGCCATGGATCCGTACGCCTGAGGCGGTGTGGCAGGCGCCGGGTTCGAAGGGGTCGAGTGGATCTGGCTCGACGCCCAGCATTTGGGCGAGGGTGTGTTCGAACCGGTCCTGGTCGATGACGAGGTCGGTGTTGATCGCGGCGTTGGTGGTGCCCGGCGGGGCGCCGGCACCGCGGAGAACCAGCTTCATGAACGCGTCATAGCGCAGCTGATCGGGGGTGCGGAGATGGAGCCGCCAGTCGTCACCGAACTGGGCCTGGCAGGTTTCGATGTCGGCGAGGCGTTCAGCTCCGGTCAGCTGGTGGAGGATGTCGTCGAGTTGGGCGCCGTCAGCCGAGGTGAGTCGGCCGCGCAGATCCCAGAGCTGGTTGAAGTCCTGCACCACCTTGACCGAGCGTTGTTGCCATCGCCGTTGGTTCTTGGCGTCGGTGCCGTCCTGGTCGACCGTCTGTTCCCAATCCCTGCAGAACCCGTCGAAATCGGGGTACTCCATCGACTGGGCCGCGGTGACGAAGATCGCCTCGGTGTCGGATAGCAGCTGCCGGACCCGGGGGTTGCGCCACACTGCGGCGATGCGACGGACCTGGTCGGTCCCGATCAGACCATCGAGGTATGCGGCTTCGATCTCGGG
>CAYFLT010000110.1:0-13031 GCA_964344055.1 uncultured Candidatus Nemicrothrix sp. | reverse complement strand
CCGCCAACCAATGACACCGACCACCCCGGTTACACACACCGTTCAGCAGTCCCTTGCAGCGGTCGAGGAGAGCTTCTCCCGTCTGGACGCAGCGGAGGCATCTCTTGGCGGCGCCGCTCGTCGTATGCAGGTGCTCCTAGGTGCGGCGCTCTGCGAATCAGCCACCGGCGATTCGGTCACGGTAGAAGAACTGCTTCTTGGGTCGAACTACGGAACTTCTGCCAAGTGCGACTACTCCGGGGCTGGCCCTCCGGTGCTACGTATCCCGAACATCAAATTGCGCCGGGTTGCGATGTCGGATCTCAAGTACGCGACTAGTGCCGAGGAAGTCGGCGAAGCGGCGTATGTCGATGACGGAGATGTACTCGTCGTCCGGACGAACGGAAGCCGGAGCCTCATCGGTCGGACCGCGGTTGTGCGGTCTCTGGACACCGCGCTTGCGTTTGCCTCCTACCTGATCCGACTCCAGTTTGACTCTCGTCGTGTTCTCCCGGAGTTCGCGTCGATGATGCTTGAGTCTCCTCAAATACGGCACGAGATCGAGTCGAGAGCCGCCTCGTCGGCCGGTCAATACAACTTGTCCCTCGCCAAGATCAAGCCTTTGCGGCTACCGGTTCCAGCGCTTTCGGAGCAGTTACGGCTGGTTGACCAGTTCCGCCGTCTTGAGGATCAGTCACGACGAGTCGACCTCACTCTCGGGACTGCGCGGGTGCACTCGATCGCCCTACGCCGAAGAATTCTGTCGGCCGCATTGTCGGGTCGGCTGGTCGGCGACACGAGCAACAACGGTGGGTGGGCGCCGGGCGGCAGAACCACTCAATTGTCAGGCAGCCCGCGACGGGAGGTCACGCGCTCATGAGCTCAGACCCCAAGGTGTTGGTCCAACGACTCTGGGACTTCTGCGATGTGCTCCGAGATGACGGGCTGTCCTACGGCGATTACCTGGAGCAGCTCACCTACCTGCTGTTCCTGAAGATGGCCGACGAGCAGTACGAGCTGCTCGACGAGGACCGAGTCGTGCCCGAGGGACTCGACTGGCCCTCGCTGCTCAGCCGTTCTGGTGCCGATCTCGAAGTCCACTACAACGAGATCCTCACGAAGCTCGGTTCCGGCGACGACATGCTCGGCGTCGTCTTCCGCAAGGCCAGGAACAAGGTTCAGAACCCGGCCAAGCTCGAACTACTCATCAAGGACTTTATCGACGATCACGAGTGGCTCAGCCTCGATGCGGATCTCAAGGGCGACGCCTATGAGGGCCTGATCGAGAAGACCGCCCGAGAGGGTGCCCGGGGAGCCGGCCAGTACTTCACCCCACGAGCTCTGATCACGGCGATCGTCGACGTCATGCAGCCCGACCCGTCCGACCGGATCTGCGACCCGGCCTGTGGCACAGGCGGCTTCTTCCTCGGCGCCTACGAGTCGATCGTCGACCGTTTCTCGCCGCTCGATCCCGACCAGCGCGAGCACCTCCGTTCCGGCGCGTTCACCGGCTGGGAGATCGCCGAGCTGCCGGCCCGGCTGTGCGCCATGAACATGCTGTTACACGGCATCGAGAGTCCCGAGTCCGACTCGCCCGTCCACGTCGACGACGCGCTTCGGGACGATCCTGGCGTGCGGTTCGACATGGTGTTGTCGAATCCGCCGTTTGGTCGGTCTTCGTCCGACAGCTATGAGCGCGAAAACTTCTGGACCACGACGCGCAACAAGCAGCTCAACTTCGTCCAACACATCGTCGGCTTGCTCAGGGTTGGCGGCACCGCTGCGGTGGTCGTGCCCGACAACGTGCTGTTCGAGGCTGGCGCTGGCGAAACGATCCGGCGCCGGCTCCTTCACGACTGCGACGTACACACGGTTCTGCGACTACCCACTGGCATCTTCTACGCCCAGGGCGTGAAAGCGAACGTGCTGTTCTTCGAGCGGAAGGAAGGCGCCGAGCACCCATGGACCAGTGACATGTGGGTCTACGACCTCCGAACGAACAAGCACTTCACGCTGAAGCAGAACCCGATCACTCGGGCGGACCTCGACGACTTTGTCGACTGCTACAAGCCCGGCGCTCGCCATCAGCGCGTCGAGTCCGAACGGTTCAAGAAGTACACCTACGACGAGCTGATCGAGCGAGACAAGGTCAGCCTCGACGTCTTCTGGCTCCGCGACGAGAGCCTGGAAGACACCGACAACCTCCCGGCGCCCGGTGTCATCGCTGCCGAGATCGTCGAGGATCTGGAAGCGGCGCTCGAGGAGTTTCGGGCGCTGGCCGAGAGCCTCGAAGGCGTCGGCGTGGACATCGGCGAAGAAGTCGAGGCGGGTGATGTCGAATGAGGCCGTCACACCCCGTCCGTACGATCGATCTGCATGGAGAAGTCGCAGGAGCGTCCCGCTATGGCTGATCGCTCAGGCATCGAGTGGACCGAGGTCACCTGGAACCCCACCACGGGGTGCAACAAGACGTCTCCCGGCTGCGACAACTGCTACGCCCTCACACTCGCGAAACGGCTTCGAGCGATGGGTCAGGCGAAGTACCAGAACGACGGCGACCCACGAACAAGCGGCCCCGGCTTCGCGTTGACCGTCCATGAGGACACCCTCGCCACGCCGTACCGCTGGAAGGCGCCACGCCTCATCTTCGTCAACTCGATGAGTGACCTCTTCCACCCTGACGTGCCGCTCGACTTCATCAAGCGGGTGTTCACCGTGATGGCCGAGACACCGCAGCACACGTACCAAGTGCTCACCAAGCGTTCCAAGCGACTCGCTGCCGTTGCCGGCGAACTCGATTGGCCGGCCAACGCTTGGATGGGCGTCAGCGTGGAGACGGAGCGGTACGCGTTCCGCCTCGATCACCTGCGATCAGTCGAGGCAGCGGTGCGCTTTGTGAGTGCCGAACCGTTGCTCGGACCGTTGCCCGATCTCGACCTGACCTCGATCGATTGGCTCATCGCCGGCGGCGAGAGCGGGCCGAATGCTCGGCCGATGGACGAGGAGTGGGTGCGCGACATTCGGGACCAGTGCGGGGAGGCAGGCGTTGCCTTCTTCTTCAAGCAGTGGGGCGGCCGGACTCCCAAGGCAGGTGGACGTGAGCTGGACGGCGCGTTGTATGACGAGATGCCTGCGATAGTGGGGACTTGAGCTGATGGCGCGCACCTGGGGTTTCTGGACCAGGGGCAAGCTTGATGTGCTGCGCAGGTACCTCGACGCGTACACAACGGCCACCAAGAGCGTCGACCACCGCATCTATCTCGATGCCTTCGCCGGTGAGCCCGACAACGAAGAACGCCTGACGGGCGATGAGATCAAGGGCTCCGCATGGATAGCGCTCTCGATTGAGTCGCCGCCCTTCACGCGTATCCGGCTCTTCGAAACCGAGGAGAAGGCAAGACAGCTTGAAGACGCGCTTCGGGGTGCATTCCCAGGGCGAGACCTGAAGGTCTACGCCGGTGACTGCAACGAGAGAATCCCACAAGCGCTCGCCGAGCTGAGCGACGTGAGTTGGGCACCGACTTTCGCCTTCATCGACCCCAACGGAACCGAGGCTGAGTGGAGATCGTTGGTGTCGCTCGCGGGCTTTCGGCCCCACCACCTGACGAAAACGGAACTCTTCCTGCTCTTCTCGGCCCCCATGTTCACTCGCCTCCTCCCTGTCGATGGCAGTGAGGTCCGGCCGCAGGACTTCGCCCGGATCACAGCCATCTTTGGGTCCGACGACTGGCAGCACATCTACATCGCGCGGCTCAACGGCACGATCACCCCGGGTGAAGCACGAAGCGAGTATTTGAACCTGATGCGTTGGCGACTCGAGACCGAGCTCGGGTACAGGTGGACGCAACCGCTGGAGATTCGCAATGAGCGTGGCAACGTCATTTACCACATGGTCTTCGCTACTGATCACGAGGCTGGGCACAAGATCATGAGCGATGTGTACGCCCAAGCGGCAGCGGAGTTTCCTGCCATGGCCCAGCAAGCTCGCCGGCTCCGCAAACAGAAGGAAGATGAGGAACGAGGTGTACAGAGCTTGTTCGGCGAGGATGATGCGTCGCTGCTCGCCCCGATTCAGCCGGGCGATCGGCTGTATGTCCACGAGCCTCCCACGCAGCCGCGGTTTAGCTCGGAGTAGTCATGCCCCTGTTCGAGATTGGTATCCACGAACTGGTGCCGTTCCGGCGGGTACAGGCTGGCCCGGAGCTCTACGAGCAAGAGATCGAGGACCTGCTTTGGTCCAATCTCGACGCATTCGTCGGTGCCCAGCTCTTCCCGGTCGCTCGCCAGCCGGTGCTCGGCGATGGCCTGAGGCCCGACATCGTCGCCCTCGACGCTGACGGGCATGTGCACGTGATTGAGGTCAAACGAGACATCGATCGGCGTCAGCTCGCACAGTGCCTCGAGTACGCGGGATGGGCCCGCTCGACGAGCCTCGATGAGTTGGCGGGCATGTTCCACGGGGGCGCCGAGGCGTTCTTCTCGGCCTGGGTCGAGTTCACCGAGACCGACTCGCCGCGGCTTGTGCAGCGGCCCCCGCAACTTGTGCTTGTCGCACGCGACTTCGACGGGAGAACCGACGCAGCGCTGAGCTACCTGACAGAGAACGACCTCCCCATCACGGTGCTGCGCGTCACAGTGTACGAAGACCAGGAGGGTCGCAGATTCGTCGACGTCGGCGCGGACCACGAGATCGAGGTCCCGGCCGAGGCCGGACAGGAACAAGCACGGCCCTCACCCACGCGATACGAGATCGACGGACGTCGCATCGCGGTCAGTGATCTCATCGACGCCGGGCTTCTCGACTCAGAGGCGTCGCTCACGTGGACCCGTCCACGGATCGGCGCTTCCTACACGGCACGGGTATTGGCTACCGGGCAGATCGAGTTGGTCGACGGCAGGACGTACTCCTCGCCGTCTCGCGCAGCAATGGAAGCGGCCGACATCCCGGCCTACGACGGATGGCACGCCTGGCGCACTAGCACCGGTCACTCGCTTGCAGACCTCCGCGACAAACTGCTGGCCCATCCCGATCTGCGGAGGCCCGATGCTACGGATGACAATGCTGGCGAATGAGGACGAGGACGGCCCGTACGTCGATGTCTTGCCCTCCGGCTTCTTCCGAGAGGAGCTGACTGCTGCCGCCGTCGACGAGTTCGGCAGCGATGGTGCCTGGTTGCTTCTCTCGATCCTGTCCTACGGATGGCGCACCTTCTTCGACCTGGGCCACGCTCTGGCGCAAGGGCCAGCCCCGGAGGCAGATGGGTCTCGTCCGGAGCCTGTCGACGAGGAGTTCCAGATCGTCAAGGACCTTCAGGTCCAGTCGCTCCTTTACTCGGCCGCGGAGCAGTTCGCCGGGCTCGTGCGGGCGGCTCGGGCTCACGAGACCGGGACCTCCCGCTTCTTCGATACGTACGTTGAGCACAAGACCGTTGGCGCACTCATATCCGACGTCGCAGACCTCGAGATGGAGGAACTGGAGAACCTCCTGGGTGTCCCAAGGTCGGTGGATGAGTACCCGGCCACGTTCGAAGAGTTGGGCTCGGGGATCGCCAATCTCGACCCTGGCAGCACCGAGGTAGAGGACGTAGGTGGCCTGCTTGTGCCGCGGGCAGCGATCCGTCGCGAGGCGATAGCGGGTCTCTTCGACCAGACGCGGGAGCTCGCAGTACTCATTCTCACCAACATTCAGGAGCTTCGTGACCTTGTGGAGGCGCCGAAGGAATCGGAGGGAGCACCGGCGCCACAGCCACTTCGGGAGGTCGACAACGCCTTCCGTCATGGCCATCGCGTGTTGTTCCATCGAGCCGTTCCGGAGACACGCCGCTTTCGTGTCGCCGGCCCGGGTGACTCGATCCCGAGCCACTCGGTCGACCTGTACATGCCAAAGGGCAAGAACTCCGTCCACTACGCAACGGTGTTCTGTTCACCTGAGCGCACTGCGCAGCATTTGGAGGCCCTGCGGCAGGTCTGCCTCCGTAGCGGTCAGTTCGTTCGCGGCTTCGTGGGTTGGAAGGCGCTTGGAAACCGGGACCTGTTCGCGGCTGCAGTTCATCTCGGCCTCGGGGAGGAGCCCGATGATTCCTGAACTAGACGCCAACCGCGTGCGCAAGTGGGCGCACGAGAAGACGCCGCCGGAGTACCGCGACGAAATGCGAGTCGAGGTGGACGAAACCCCCCGAGGGCTGACGATCCTCGATTGCCGGCCGCCGTGGACCGACGACATCGGGCCCGAGTGGACCCGCACACCGATCGCTCGGCTCGGGTACGTGAAGAAGCGCAATGAGTGGACGCTCTACTGGGCGGACCGGAACTCGAAGTTCCAGCGCTACTGGGACGCCGAACCGACGCAGCATGTCAGCGAACTCCTCGACGAACTCGACGCTGACCGTTCCTGCATCTTCTGGGGCTGAGTCGGACTGTTCTGTGTTCTCGTATACAAGAACACAGAACATCGCTACAATGGAGTCATGGCAAGAAGGACTGCTGCTGCGGTCGAACGCAGTGCTGTCGACGCTCTGATCAGCGCACTCGAGAGCCTTGGCGTAGACGCTGGAGTGACGGCCGTCGAGGTGCCCGGGGGTGACTTCGTGGCGGAGGTCGCAGGGCGTCACTTCGAGGTCGAGGTGAAGTCGGTGATTACCTCCGCGCTCGGTCAGCGGCTAGCCCGACGCCGAAGGAGCGGTCGTCTTCCGCTCCTTGTCGTCGCCGAACGGATCGCCTCGGATGCCAAGCAGTCGTTCCGCAAGTCAGGGATCAACTACTTCGACCGGCGGGGTGAGCTGCGGATCGTCGACCCACCGCTCGTGATCGACACGGTCGTGGAGTCAGCGCAACCGATCGGAGCAGGTGCGGGAGGTTCGCTCGATAGCCAGGTCTCCAAGGAGGTCGCCATCGCCTGTCTGCTGACGCCGGATCAGCCGCATGGCGTGCGAGAGATCGGCCGCTGCATCGACCGAGCGCCCAGCGCTGTCTCCGACGCGATGGCCGGCTTGCGAAACGACGGTCTGCTGACCTCCGAGGGTGAGGCGATGGTCCCGGACCTCTTCCAGGAACTTCTCGCGGTGTGGCGGAGGCGACCCGTCTCGCTGGCAGCTCTGCCGGACCCGCGAGCCCGCGGCGCGGAGCGACTGGGGCTCGGCCTCGACGAACCTGAGGAAACGATGGGGTGGGCGCTCACCGACACCCTCGCTGCTGCGTCGTGGGGCATGCCGATCGTCGCACGGGGTGACCATCCGCCCGAATTCTACGTGCCCTCCGAGTCCGAGCTCCGGGCGGCCCGTTCGGTCCTCGGCGAGGCGAGCGATCCGAACACCCGCGCCTGCTCCGTTGCCGTTGCGCCCGTCCGGCTCGCATGCCTCAGGCGTCTCGATCACTCGGCGACCACGGGGGAGCGGTGGCCGGTGGCGAACCACATCGTCGTCGCCCTCGACATCGCCCAGGATCGCGCTCGGGGCCTCGAAGCCCTCGAGCAGTGGCAGCGCGAAGGGATCGTGCGTGCCTGGTGACCCGATCGTCCTCGTCGGCGATCGTGGTGGTCGCATCCGATCGTTCGTTGCCGCGCTCGGCCGGTTTCCTGCAGAGCCGATGTGGGCGGTCGTCGGCGGGTTCGCCGTCAACGTTCGGATCACCCACGTCCATCGCCTCACCAATGACCTCGACACGGTGAGCCGAGATCAAACCTCGCTCGTCGAGATCCTCGTCGCCGAACCAGGTGCCGACCGACTCGACACCGCCAAGCTCCAACTCGATCAGGACGGCACGACCGTCCTGATCGATGTGATGGACGACACCGCCGACGTCCCGCTGCCGACCGAGCCCGGCGACCGGGCCTTCGCGCTGGCTCGACGCATGGCGCTGGCCACCAGCGAGTCGACCGAGCTCCAAGTGGTCGAGGAAGGAGATGTCGTAGGTGAGGCGACTGCGTCGATCGCGACGGTTCCCGCCCTGATCGCCCTCAAGGCCGTGGCCATCCCGCGCCGGTCGGCAGGCAACAGCCCGCAGAAGGTCGGCTCCGACATTCACGACCTCGTGCGCCTCGTCGACGGCTGCGACTTCGACGCTGTCCGCGATGAGATCGCCTCGGCTGGCGACGAACTCCGGGAGTGGGTCGGAGACACGTTGGTGAAGTGGTTCTCATCCGAACAGGACCTTCGGTACACCCACGCCCGACTCCGCCGACTCGCGTCGTCGCCAGACGCCGACGCACTCACGGAAGATGACCTCGCCATCGTCGCCGACCTCGGCCGCGTGCTTCAGTAGCCGCCGACCGAGACTTCTAACGGACGGTCCGTCAGGGGCCGTTATCCACAGGCACGAGCCGACACGACGAAGTCGCAAAACCCCAGCTCAGAAGCCATTTCTGGCACTGATCGACATTGGTCGATATGGGCTTTCGCGAACTCATAACCCGAAGGTCGAAGGTTCAAATCCTTCCCCCGCCACCAAGAAAGGCCCGGTCCCCAGGACCGGGCCTTCGCCGTTGGCGAGGGGTCCGACGGGTCTTTCAACGGACGATGTGTGCTGTCCCTCAGATGTTTGGCTCCGGGCGGAGAAGCGTGAAGTGAGGTGGCCAGCCCTTCGCCGACCACCCCACTTCGTTGCTCGAGAACCGCGGCGGCGGGCTAACGGTCCTCGACGTCCTTGCGGATACGGCCGTCCTGCACCCTGATCTCGACTCGGGACTCGGCGTCGCCGGACCCGAAGTGAACGTCGACCTCGTCGGGCCCGGCCTTCCTGATCTCCGCGGCATACCCGGCGTTCGGGCTGACATTCACCAGCAGGACCGTGTCGCCGGACACCGAGAAGACAACGGTCTGGGCGTCGTGGTCCCCACCCCGGCCCCGGCTCCGAGTCAGGCACCGTCGGCCACCAGCGGAACCGTGAATGCCGATGACGCGGGCATGGTGACGTACAGCTTCGACGGCACCAATCCCACGCTCACCGACGCCACCGCGGCCGATGGTTGGGCCTGACGATCGAGCGGTCCGACGGTATCGACATCGAGGTGAAGTTCGAGCGTGGGGACGTCCGAGTCGATGTCGAGCTCGAGGACGGAGGAATTCGAGAGCGAGTCCGCACTCGCAGCGATCGGTGAGTCCGATCACGCAAGGTCCGGGTGCTTCGCCGAGGTCATCGGTGAGGCGCCCGGACTTTCCAGCTCTACTGCTCCAAGGCGCTGATCCTGGTGCGAGCCGCCGAACGTTGGCCGACGTCCGGTGGTGGTGCTGAGCCGGGATGTGGCCATTCCCCGGCTGGGCCGGGTATTGGTGGCACCCTGTAGCACTGACTGTCGCTGAGCGCCCCTCGCCTACGCCCGCCAACGGTCGAGCAGGGCGGCGACCGCGGCGCCTGTCTCAGCCATCGGGGTGTCGGCGCCGCGGGCGATCACGAAGGCACCGAGGGCGAGCGGTGCGAGCAGGCTGGCCCCGAGGGTCACTTCGGCCTCGGGCAGCCCGTGGTTGCGGAGCGCGTTGGCGAACGCGGCGCGGAAGCGATCGACGTACCCGGTTCCGATCCGGCGAATTGCGTCGTCGGAGTGGCCGAGCTCGGTCATGGTGTTGGTGAGAAAGCAGCCGAGCGCGAAGCGGTCCGGGTAGTCCGTGGCCACGCCCTCGAGCACCCCGAAGAAGGCCCGGATGGTGTCGAGGTCGGCATCCTCGGATTCGAGATCGTGGAGCATCATCCCGACCCGTTCGTTCATGTAGAACTCGAGGGCGGCGTCGAAGAGCCCCCGCTTGGACCCGAACGCGGCGTAGATGCTCGACCGACTCAAACCCGTCGCCGTCGTGAGGTCATCCATCGACACCGCCTCGTAACCCCTGCCCCAGAACGCCTCCGTCGCTCGCTCGAGGACGTGGTGCTCGTCGAATTCCCGGGGCCGAGCCATGAAATCGACTCTAGCGGGGAATATCGGTTACGGACTGAGTGTTCCTTATCTCGACCCTTGTTCTGGAATGAACGATCTACAACTGAAATGGAGAGACAAATGAGTGTGTTGACGCACGACCAGCGGACGAGCGACGTGCCCTCGTGGGTGACCATTGGCGGCAAGCGTTTCGGCGCAGCGTCGTTCGAGATCGAGATCGACGCGACCATCGACCAAGTGTGGGAGGAGCTGGCCGGCCGCTTTGTCGACGTCGCCGAGTTCCAGGCCCCCGTCATCGCCTCCTATGCGGTCGGCTCGGAGCCGACATCGGGCCCCGGAGCGGTGCGCCACTGCGACCTCAGGTTCAAGGGCAAGAAGGTGGCCATCAAGGAGCGCATCACCGACTGGATCGATACGCCGGACCACAAGGAATACAGCTACTTCGTCTACGAGTCGAAGGGTTTCCCGGCCACCGTGTACAACACATGGTCGGTTCGGGTCGTGGACGGGCGAACCCTGCTGCGCAACGTCTTCTACTTCCGGATGAAGCCAGCGTCGATGAGCCGCATGATGCGGGGGCAGATGGCGCAGGCCGCCCGCGGGGGAGTGCTCGGCTACAAGCACTACCTCGAGACCGGCGAGAGGAACGGCGACCCGAAGCGGATCGCAAAGCAGTACGCGGCCTGATCTCGAATCGTCATCCCGGTCAGGTGATCATCGATGACATGCGACGCGTTGGAGCCAGATCGGCTCACTCACACCCTTCACGGTGACCGGACCCACCGGTTCCAGTTCCACGCCGGAGGCCGACTCCCGGCAGTAGTCGAGGACGGCTTCTGAGACGAGGAGTTCGCCGGGCCCGGCCAGATCGGAGACGCGCGCCGCAATGTTGACGGTCTGGCCGATGAGATCGTCGCCTCTCGGGATACAGCTTCCGTAGTGGAGCCCCATCCGGATCGCCAGCGGGAACCCGTTACGGCGCGAGGCATCGGCGGCGGTCGAGAAGTCGACCGCACCCATGAGGCCGTCCGCTGCCGAGGCGAACCACAACATGAGACCGTCACCCAACTCCTTGACGATGCGTGCACCGTCGCGTGTCGACACGACGGTTTCCGCCATCTCGGTCTGCGCTTCGAGCACCTGCAGCGCGGCACGGTCGCCGGCGTGATCGTTGAACTCGGTGAAGCCGACGAGATCGGAGAACAAGACGGCCCCGGTCGCGAGGCCCGTCTCGAGCTCAACCGCCGAATTCATCCGACGTGCACCCGTCCGGTGACCGACGTCGCGCGCACTGCGCAGTCGCAGCCCTCGGGCTGGGGTGTGTCGTCGTCCCTGCCGCGGAGGTGATGGACGACGGTGCCCCGGGGGAGGGCGACCTCCACTCGACCCGAGATCGTCTCCGCATCGACGTCGTGTGCATCGACCATCTCCACATCGATACGGCCACTGACGCAATGGGCATGGACCGGGCCGTTCACGCCCTTCAGCTCGATCCGACCCGTTTCGGTCGAGACGTCGGCGCCACCACACCCGCCGATCTCGATCCGACCGGTGGCGCCCTGTATCCGACACCGTCCGCTGGCGTGGCGGACCTGGATCCGGCCAGTCGACGATCGTGCATCGACCGTGGTTGCCGTCTCGATGTCGATGCGGCCGCTGGTGGTGGTCGTGGCGACAGCTCCGACGCGGCCCTTGATCTCGACCTTGCCGGAGTCGGTGCCCACGACGACGTCAGTGCCGTTGGGCACGCGAACCGTCAGGCGATCGCTCCCACCGACCACGGTGGTGATGCCGTCGGCCTCGTCAACTCGTGCGTGACCGTCGATGGCCGTGTCGTGGCGCTCCTCGGCGAGGACGCGGACTCCACCACTGGTGGTGGAGATGCGCACGGTGGTCATGGTCCGACCATAAGGATGGGGTGCGGCCGGCGGCAAGGAAGTGTGCCAACTGTCGCACCGACGAACACGGTAGAGATCCTCCGGGCCCGGTCCGGTGACGCCGTAGCGCCCCGGGCCCGGAGCTCGGGGGACAGTGGGCGCTGCTCAGCCGTTGGGGACGAGCTGGATCTCGAGCTCGATGGTGATCTTGTCGCCGATGAGCACCCCGCCGGCGTCGAGGGGGACGTTGAAATCGACGCCGAAGTCCTTGCGGCTGATGGCACCTGCGGCGGAGAACCCGGCACGGGTGGTGCCGTACGCATCGACGGCGACGCCGTGGAACTCGGCGTCGAGGCTCACGTCGCGGCTGACGCCGTTGATCGTGAGTACGCCGTGGATCACACCCTCGGAGCCGGTGGTGTCGATGCTCGTGGACGTGAAGGTCATCTCGGGATGGGTGTCGACATCGAAGAAGTCGGTACTGCGGAGATGTCCGTCGCGCTGGTCGTTGTTGGTGTCGACCGAGCTCAGATCGACCGTGGCGACGATGCGGCTGGCGGCGAGATCGTCTGCGACCACGACGGTGCCGTCGAAGGAGTTGAACCGGCCACGGACCTTGGACAGGCCGAGGTGGCGGACGGTGAAACCGACCTCGCTGTGGGCGGGTTCGATGGCCCAGGTGCCGGTGGTGAGGCTGGGGGTGGTGATGGTGGTCATTGTGGTTCCTCTCTGGGGGTTTAGTTCAAGGTTTAAGTTAATCTACTTCAAGATTGAAGTAAACCCTCAAGCGGTGTAGCATCTGTCACATGGACGAGACCCCGTGGCTCAGTGAGTCGGAGATGGCCGCCTGGCGGGCCTGGATCGACGCAACCACTCGTGTCTCCCGCGCCATCGAGCAGGATCTCAGGGAGTCGAGCGGCTTGACGCTCGACGACTACGAGGTACTGGTCCATCTGTCCGAGGCAGACGAGCAGCGAATGCGGATGACAACGCTCGCCGATCGCGTTGCGAACTCCCAGAGCAGGCTGTCACAGCGCATCAACCGGCTCGCCGACAAGGGGCTCGTGACCCGCCAGCGTTGCACTGAAGACGCAAGAGGGTTCTGGGCACAGCTCACGCCGGCCGGCGTCGCCGAGCTCGCCACGGCCGCGCCCGACCACGTTCGGTCGGTCCGCCGACACCTCATCGACCAGCTCGATGAGCACGATGTCGAGGCGGTCGCTGCGGTGATGGGGCGGCTTGTCGAGGGCGCTGACTAGCTGTACTTAGCAGTCAGGTTGGTCACATCTGCTGATGGGTGGGTGACCGTC
>CAYFLT010000109.1:7678-13055 GCA_964344055.1 uncultured Candidatus Nemicrothrix sp. | reverse complement strand
CATCGATGCCCACGGCGCCGACGTCGCCCGCTTCTACGACGAAGAGAAGAGCGACGAGCACATCTGGTCGCGCGCCGACGAATCGTTCATCAAGACCTACGGCATCGTACACCCGGCCGAGCAGTGGGGCGGGCGCCGCCACCTCGTCGAGTCGCCGTACCGCAGCCGCGAGGAGGACCTCGACGCCGAGTTCTTCCAGGCCCGCGTCTGGGAGCGGCCGCAGTGGTACAACTCCAACGCCGACCTGGTCGAGCGCTACGGCCTCTCCGAGCGTGAGGTGGAGTGGGACAACCGCTGGTGGAGCCCGATCACGATCGGCGAGCACCTCAACCTGCGGGAGAACTGCGGCCTGATCGACCTCACCGCGTTCCAGATCTACGAGCTGTCCGGCCCCGGTGCGGTCGAGTTCGCGGACTACCTCGCGGTCAACAAGATCGACGTGCCGGTCGGCCGCTCGGTCTACACGCCGTGGCTGAACCACGAGGGCGGCTTCCACTCCGACCTCACCATGATGCGTACCGGCGAGGACACCGTGCAGGTCGTCACCGGCGTGTTCGACGGCGGCCGCGACGAGTTCTGGGTGCGCAAGCACATGCCGAACGACGGGTCGGTCACGTTCAAGAACGTCACCATGGAGATCTCCACCCTCGGCCTGTGGGGCCCCAACGCCCCGGCCGTGCTCGGCCAGCTCACCGACCACGACCTCAGCCAGGACGGCTCGCCCTACGGCAGCTACCTCGACGCCACCATCGCCGGTGTGGAGTGCAAGCTGTTCCGCATCTCCTACGTCGGCGACACCGGCTGGGAGATCTACATCCCGTGGGCCCAGGCCACCACCGTGTGGGACGCCATCATGGAAGCCGGCAAGGACCACGGTCTGCGGCCCACCGGTGGCGGCGTCTACGGCTCGTCCGGCCGCATCGAGAAGGGCTACCGCCTCATGGGCGCCGAGCTCGAGAGCGAGTACAACCCGGTCGAGGCCGGCCTCGCCCGCCCGAAGGTCAAGGCCGCCGACTTCATCGGCAAGGAGGCCTACCTCGCCGCTCGTGAAGCCGGCGCCGAGGTCCAGTGTGTCACCCTCACCGTCGAGGACAACACCGACGGCCAGGGCCGCGCCCGCTGGATGCAGGGTGGCAACGAGCCGATCCTCGACATGGACGGAAATCGTCTCGTCGACAGCCACGGCCGCGCCAGCCGCGTGACCTCGGCCGGCTACGGCCCCTCGGTCGGCAAGATCCTGCTCATGGGCTACGTGCCCAACGAGTACGCCGAGCCCGGTACCGACCTCCAGGTCATGTACATGAACGAGCTCTACCCCTGCAAGGTCGTCGGCTCCGGTTCGGCCTTCGATCCCGAAGACACCCGCCTGAAGGGCTGACCCCAACCGGCTTTTCTGACACATCCGGACCGCTATGCGGTCCGGATGTGTCACAGATCCCATCCACCACGCTTTTCTGACATCTCAAGACCGGATAGCGGTCCGGATGTGTCAGAAAAGGTCGAGGAAGACGCATGAAGATTCTTGTTTGTGTGAAGCGGGTGCCGGCTCCCGGCGCCAAGATCAACGTCACCGCCGACGGCATGGACGTCGACGCCGCCCACCTCGGGTTCACCACGAGCCCTCATGAGGAGTGTGCGGTCGAGGGTGCGGTCCAGCTGGTCGAGGAGCACGGCGGCGAGGTCACGGTGCTGACCCTCGGTGTCGGCGAGGCCGAGGAACAGCTCCGCTACGCGGCGTCGGTCGGTGCCGCCCATGGCGTGCTGGTCGAGGCCGATTCGAACGCCTGGGACCCCCAGCGCACCGCGGCTGCGCTGACCGAGGCGATCGAGGGCCTCGAGTCCGAGGAGGGCTCGTTCGACCTGATCCTGTTCGGCAACGAGTCCGCCGACGCCGGCGGGTTCCAGGTCGGCATCCGGGTGGCCCATGCCCTCGGCCGGCCGATCGTGCAGGGCATCAAGGGCATCGAGGTGAGCGGTGACGGATCCGGTGACGGCAGCGTGACGGCTCGACGTGAGATCGACGGTGGCTTCGAGGTCTACGAACTCCCCCGACCCGCCGTTCTCGGCGTGATGGAGGGGCTCAACCTGCCCCGGTACCCGACCATGAAGGGGCGCCTTGCGTCGAAGAAGCTCGAGATCAACTCCCTGTCCGTCTATGCGGACGAGGGAGGCCAGAGCCGGGTGAAGCTCCACCGACCGGAAGAGGCCGTGTCCGAGACCGTGATCCTCGGCAGTGGACCGGAGGCCGCGGCCGCCGTGGTCGACGTCCTCGACGAGCTGGGGGTGCTCTGATGCTTCTCGTCATTCTCGAACACGACAACGGTGAACTGGTCGAGGCCGCTCGTGAGGCGCTGACCTTCGGCCGCACCCTGGCCGAGAAGATGGGCGAGGACCTTCACGCCGCGCTCATCGGCAGCGACGACGACAGCATCGTCGAGGCCGCGGGCCAATACGGCGCCGAGACCGTTCACGTCGCCGCGCCGTCCGAGCTCGACGACTACAGCCCTGCTGCCTACGGGGCGATCGTGGCCCAGATGGTCGAGTCACTCGAGCCCGAGGCGGTGCTCGCCTGTGGTTCGAGTCGCGGCAACGAGGTCATGGCTTCGGCCGCGGCACGGCTCGACGCGCCGTTCGTTGCGAACGCGCTCGACGTCACCCCCGGTGACGACTGGATGATCACCCGCGTCCAGTGGGGCGGCTCGCTGCTCGAGGACGTCACGCTCGAGGCGGACGTTCCGCTCGTCACCTGTGGTCTCCACGCGGTGGCATCGGAATCGGGCAATGAGCAGGACCCCGACACCGAGGACTTCGATGCCGAGCTCGACGAGTCCGACCTCGTCACGATCGTGCGGGACCGGGTCGTCCAGGAAGCCGGCGTCACGCTCCCCACTGCGCCAGTCGTGGTTGGTGGCGGTCGCGGGGTCGGCTCCGAGGACGGATTCGGCAAGCTCGAGGAACTCGCCGAGCTACTCGGCGGCCGGGTCGGCTGCTCGCGGGCGGTCACCAACCTCGGCTGGCGGCCCCACAGCGACCAGGTGGGCCAGACCGGCACCCGTATCGCTCCCGAGATCTACATCGCGACGGGCATCTCCGGTGCCATCCAGCACTGGGTCGGCGCGATGGCGAGCAAGCACATCCTCGCCATCAACACCGACAAGGAGTCGAACATGGTGACGAAGGCCGACTGGGCCGTCATCGCCGACCTCCACGAGGTGATCCCCGCGATCAGCGAGGAGATCCGGCGCCGCCGGGGCTGAGCAAACTCAACGGAACAACAACCAATCGGTGATCTGTGGGGACTGACGCGCAGACCGGCGCCCCGATTTCGGGGATCGTTCGGTCATGCCCGAGTCCTTGGTCACCGATTCCACCGCAGATTCCTCTGCGCCCCTCGCCGCACAGTTCGCCGCCCGCTGGAACCGGGTCTATCACTTCAACCTGTCGCTCTGCGGGTCACCGACGGTCGCCGAGGACGTGACGGCCGCCGCCTATGCCGATGCCGCCCGGGCGCTCGCAACCGGGCGTGTCGTCGCACTCACCGATGGCTGGCTCCTGACGGTGTCGCGCCGGCGGATGATCGATCAGTGGCGTCGATCGGAGCGGTACCGCAACTGCCTTGCCCACGTGCAGTCTCTGGCCGAGGTGGCGCGGCAGCCGTCGGAGTCACCGGTCGACAGTGAACAGGTCGAGGCCGTCCTCGCCATGCTCCCCGAGCGCCACGCGCGAGTGCTCAGGCTCCGCTACCTCGATGATCGTCCCGTCGAGGAAGTGGCCGATCTCCTCGGCGTGAGCCGCAAGGCCATCGACTGCCTGCTCGTACGGGCCCGGCGCAAGTTCTCGCACGCGTGGATCGCGAGCGAGGTCAGCTCGGCTGCGGAGCCCCCCGACCTCAGTCGGTGAGGTGCTCGGCGATGCTGTTCGCGGCGGTGGTCACCAACACGCCGAGGTCGTGGCCGCGGTCCGGGTCTGGGAACCGGTACGCAGGACCATGGATGTGGATCGCAGCTTCGACCGAGCCGTCGGCCTCGAAGATCGGCGCCGCGACGGAATTGATACCTTCGACGCCCTCCTCGTAGCCCCAGGCGTACCCGAGGCTCCGGATCTGGGTGAGACGTTCCCTGACCTCGGCGGGATCGGTGAGGGTGTACGCAGTGGCCGCGTCGAGCTCACTCACCAGGTAGGCGTCGAGCTTGTCCTCGGGCCAGTGGGCCATGATGCAGAATCCCGATGGCACCGTGTGGATCGGGAGCGATTCGCCCGTCCAGTTCCGCACCAGCACGTCGCTCTCGGTCTCGACATGGTCGAGGTAGTAGACGCTGCCGTCCGACTCGATCGAGAGACCGGCGGTTTCGCCGGTGCGGGCGGTGAGCTCGAGGAGGTGGGGTCGGACCGTGGCGACGAGGTTCCGGCCCGGCTGGGTGGCGCCGGCGAGATCGATGAGTCCCTGGCCGAGCCGATAGTCGCCCCCGTCCTCGACCTGCTCCACCGCACCCTCGGTTTCGAGCGCCGCGAGTAGGCGAGCGACGGTGGACTTCGGCAGTTCGACCCGATCGGCGATCTCGGTGACTCCGAGAGGGCCGAGCGCGAGCGCCCGCAGGAGGGAGAACGCCCGCTCGATCGACTGCACCGTCATCCCGACAGCCTAGCTTCCACATGCCAGAACCGTTCCACGATGTGGAACGGTTCTGGAGCGGCGGATCGACCGGTTCAGCGGGCGGCGACGGCCTCAGCGACGTGATCGGCCACAGCGTCGACTCCGACTCGTGTGGTTTCGCCGTCGGCCCGAGCAGTGAACTCGACCTCGCCGTCGGCCAGGGCCTTCGGACCGATCGTGACCCGATAGGGGATGCCGATCAATTCGGCGTCGGCGAACTTCACGCCCGCCCGTGCGTCTCGGTCATCGAGCACCACGTCGATTCCCCTGCGCCGAAGGCCGGTGTAGAGCTGTTCGGCCGCGGCCATCGACGCCTCGTCCTTCACGCTCACGACGGTGATGACGGCTTCGTAGGGCGCGACGGCGACCGGCCAGCACAGGCCGTTGTCGTCGTGGTAGGTCTCCGCGAGGGTGGCCATCGCGCGCTCGATTCCGATGCCGTAGCTGCCCATCACGAGCGGCCGGTTGACCCCGTCGGGGTCGAGCACCGAGGCGCCGAGCTTCTCGGCGTAGTTCGTGCCCAGCTTGAAGATGTGGCCGTTCTCGATGCACCGCACGATCTCGAGCGGTTCACCGCATTGGACGCATGCCTCGCCGGCGCTCACCTCGCGCAGATCGAGCCACTCGTCGACCGCTACGTCGCGCTCGATGGACACCCCGGTCCAGTGCCAGTCGTCCTCGTTCGCGCCGGTGGTGAGACCGGACCGGCCCGCCAGTGCAGGG
>CAYFLT010000109.1:0-7668 GCA_964344055.1 uncultured Candidatus Nemicrothrix sp. | reverse complement strand
TCGGCCACGATCCGGATGCCCTCGACCTTCACCGCACCGAGCGAGCCCGGACTGGCACCCAGGTGCTCGACCGTCTCCTCGGGAGTGGCCGGCCGCAGTTCGATTGCTCCGGTGCCGTCCTGCAGCTTCTGGAGGTTGAGCTGGTGGTCGCCCCGCACCAGAGCGAGCGTGATGTCGCCATCGAGCACCATCACCATGGTCTTGATCTGATGCTCGGCCGGCGCGCCGCCCTCGACCTCCTCGAGGGCCGCGATCGTGCGGACCCCGGGCGTGGGCAGTCGCTCGAGGTCGGCGATGGGCCGGTCCTCCAGGGGCGACAGGGCCGAGGTGGCCCGCTCCACGTTGGCCGCATAGTCACAGTTGTTGCAGCGCACGACATCGTCCTCGCCGGCGGGGGAGGGCACCATGAACTCGGTCGAACCGGAGCCGCCCATCGCACCCGACGAGGCCTCGACCGGGATCGCGGGCAGACCGAGCCGCTCGAAGATCCGCACGTAGGCGCCGTGATGGAGGTCGAACGATCGATCGAGGCCGGCCTGGTCGATGTCGAAGGAGTAGGAGTCCTTCATCGCGAACTCCCGCACTCGGAGCAGACCGCTCTTGGGTCGCGGTTCGTCACGGAACTTGGTCTGGATCTGATACCAGATCTGGGGAAGCGCCTTGTAGGACGTGATCTCCAACGCGAGCGTCGTGAACACCTCCTCATGGGTCATGCCGAGCGCGTTCTCGGCGCCCTTGCGGTCGGTGACGCGGAACATCTCGTCGCCCATGACCTCCCAGCGTCCCGACTTCTTCCACAGTGACGCCGGGTGCATCGCGGGCAGTAGGAACTCCTGGGCGCCGATCGCGTCCATCTCCTCGCGAACGATGTTCTCGACCTTGCGGAACACCCGCCAGCCCAGCGGCATGATCGAGTAGTGGCCGGCATGGAGCTGGCGGATGAAACCGCCGCGGATCAGCAGCTTGTGGCTCGCGGCCTCGGCATCGGCCGGTGCGTCGCGAAGAGTGGGTACGTGGAGGTTGGACCAGCGCATGACCCTGCACGGTACCGACTCCGGGCGCCCGGTCGAGGATGTTTCCGAACTGTTCAGAACGGGTCCGGTCCGACTGGCCGTCGGCTAACCTCCCGCGCGTGGGGAACAGCGTGACAACACAGGGGAAGAAGCGGAAGCGCGCCACCGAGCCGCTTCCCCGGCTCACCAGGCCGCTCGTACGCGAGAACGGTGAACTCAGGCCGGCGTCGTGGGACGAAGCTCTCGAGCGAGCGGCCTCCGGATTCCGGACGATCCGCGACGAACACGGCGCCGAGGGCTTCGCCATGTTCAGCTGCTCGAAGTCCACCAACGAGATGAACTACGCCGCGCAGAAGTTCATCCGTACGGCGATGGGGTCCAACAACATCGACTCCTGCAACCGAACTTGACACGCTCCTTCGGTCGTCGGTCTGGCGACTGTCTTCGGAGCCGGCGGCGGCACCTCCTCCTACACCGAGATCGAGGAGACCGACGTCATCTTGTTGTGGGGTTCCAACGCCCGTGAGGCGCACCCCATCTTCTTCCATCACCTGCTGAAGGGTCTCGACAACGGCGCGGTCATGTACGCGGTGGACCCGCGGCGCACGTCATCCTCGAAGTTCGCCGATGCGTGGCTGGGGCTGACGGTCGGCACCGACATCGCGATGGCGAATGCCGTCGGGCGCGAGATCATCGCGGCCGGGCTCCAGAACGACGACTTCATCGCCCACTCCACCGAGGGATTCGACGCCTACAAGGAGGCGGTCGAGCCCTACACCCTCGAGTATGCGGAACAGATCACCGGTGTTCCGGCTGCGGCCATCCGGGAGATGGCGCACGCCTATGCCTCAGCCGAAAAGGCGCAGATCCTCTGGACCCTCGGGATCACCGAGCATCACAACGCGGTCGACAACGTCCTGTCGCTGTGCAACCTCGCACTCCTCACCGGTCACATCGGCCGTTGGGGCTCGGGTCTGGTCCCCCTGCGCGGGCAGAACAACGTGCAGGGCGGTGGTGACATGGGTGCGCTCCCGAACAAGCTCCCCGGCTTCCAGGACATCGGCGATCCCGAGGCGATGGCCAAGTTCGAGGCCGTCTACGGCCTGCCACTGAACCCCACTCCGGGGCGCCACCTCACGCTCATGTTCGAGGCGATGGAGGAGGGGATCATCAAGGGCGCTTACGTCGTCGGTGAGAACCCCGCCGACTCCGAGGCCGACGTGGCCCACGCCCGCAAGCTCCTCGCCGGACTCGACATCCTGGTCGTACAAGACATCTTCCTCACCCGTACGGCCGAGCTCGCCGACGTGGTCCTGCCGTCTTCGGTCGGCTGGGCCGAGTGCGACGGCACCGTCACCTCGTCGGAGCGTCGGGTCCAGCGCACTCGCGCCGCGGTCACACCACCGGGGGAGTGTCGCCATGATCACGAGATCATCGGCGAGCTGGCCCGCCGGCTCGGTGTCGACTGGGGCGAGCCCACCCCGCAGGAACTCTGGGACGAGCTGCGATCACTGTCCCCGCTCCATCAGGGCATGAGCTGGGAGCGGCTCGAGTCCGAGGGGGGCCTGCAGTGGCCCTGCCCAGAGCTCGACCATCCGGGAAGCCCGTTCCTCCACGGGTGGCTGTGGGACGAGGGACTTGGCGGGCGGGGCCCGGCGCCCTTCAGCATGACCGAACACGAAGGGCCCAAGGAGCAGCTGACCGAGGAGTTCCCGCTCCGACTCACCACTGGTCGGGCCCTCGACTCGTACAACACCGGTGTGCAGTCAGGCGGCTTCGACTCGCCCATCCGATACGGCTATGCGATCGACGTCTCTCCCAACGATGCCGCCGCGCTCGACGTCACCGACGGTGAACGGGTCCTCGTGTCATCCCCGCGGGGTTCGGTGGAAATGGACGTCCGCGTCCAGCCCGACATCCCCGAGGGGCTGACCTTCACCACCTTCCACTTTCCGGAGCTGGCCGACGTGAACGTGTTGACCAGCGACGCCTGGGATCGGCGTTCGGGCACGGCGGAGTTCAAGGCCGCCTCCGTCCGGATCGACAAGCTCGCTTCGGAGTCCGATGGCTGATCTCTTCATCTCTGACGTCGCCGCCGATTCGGTCGAGGTCGCCGCGGTCGCCGCGGCCATCGGCAACGTCTCGGTCGTGGTCCACGAATCCGAGCGGTTGGTGCGGGCCGGCACCCGCAAGCGTCACGGGCACCGGCACCTGCTGCTCCCGGCGCTCCATGCGCTCCAGAACGCGAAGGGCTGGATCAGCCCAGGCGGACTCAATCACGTCTGCGAGCTACTCCAGGTGCCGCCCGCGGAGGCCTACGGGGTCGCCACGTTCTACGAACTGTTCCGGGTCGAGGAGCCCGAGCACGACGGCGATGTCGTCCATGTGTGTGTCGACGCGGCGTGTCAGATCGCGGGCAACGAGGAGCAGATCGCCTCGATCGAGGCGGCCGGTGGTCACGTGCACCGATCACCGTGCTTGGGCCAGTGCGAACGGGCACCGGCCCGGTTCGTCCAGGGAGTCGGGGGTCCGGACCGGGTCGACGCGGACGAGCATCCCTATGTCTTTCACCAGGCTGGAGACCCGTCGCTGCGGCTGCTGAAGCGCATCGGCGTGGTCGACCCGACGTCGCTCGACTCATACCGCGAGCACGGGGGCTACGACGCGCTGCGCGCCGCGATCGACATGGGGCCCGAGGCCGTGTGCACTGCGGTGGCCGACTCCGGCCTGTCCGGCCGTGGCGGTGCCGCCTTCCCCACCGGCATCAAGTGGCGAGCCGTTGCCGCCGAGCAGGGCCGCCCCAAGCACGTGGTGGCCAACTGCGACGAGAGCGAACCCGGCACGTTCAAGGACCGGGTCCTCATGGAGAACGATCCGTTCTCGGTGATCGAAGCCCTCACGGTCGCCGGTTTCGCCACCGGCGCCGAGAACGGCTGGATCTACATCCGGGGTGAGTACCCGCTGGCCACCGCCCGGCTCGAGAACGCCATCGCCCAGGCCCGCGCCGCGGGCCTGTTGGGTGACAACGCTGCCGATAGTGGACAGCGCTTCGACATCGAGCTCCGGCGCGGTGCCGGCGCCTACATCTGCGGCGAGGAGACGGCTCTGTTCGCCTCCCTCGAGGGATTCCGTGGCGAACCCCGCAGCAAGCCGCCGTTCCCGACCACCCACGGGCTGTTCCAGGAGCCGACGGCGATCAACAATCCCGAGACGCTGATCAACGTGCTCGACATCATGCTCAGCGGCGCCGAGGAGTACCGGTCCCGGGGAACCGATCGTTCGCCGGGCACCAAGCTGCTCTGCCTGAGTGGCCGGGTCGCTAGGCCGGGGGTGTACGAGGTCGAGTTCGGCACGAGTCTCGGCGATGTGATCGATCTCGCGGGTGGTGTGACCGGAAGTGGTGAGCTCACCGCGGTGCTGATGGGCGGCGCAGCCGGCTCGTTCGTCGGGCCCGAATCGCTCGACCTTCCGCTCACCCTCGAAGACACACGCGAGCGCGGCACCACCCTCGGTTCCGGAGTGGTGATGGTGTTCACCAGCGAGATCGACATGGTCGACGTGCTGGTCCGGGTCTCCGAGTTCTTCCGCAACGAGTCGTGTGGTCAATGCGTGCCGTGCCGGGTCGGCACCGTCCGACAGAACGAGACCATGGTCCAGCTCCAGCGCTCCGGCTCGCTCTCGGCCGATCGGCGAGCGTTGGCGGACGACATCTCCCGGGTGATGGTCGACGCATCGATCTGCGGGCTGGGTCACACGGCCGCGTCGGCGATCAACTCGGCGCTCGCGCTCGGTCTCGTTCCGGGAGGGGATTCATGACCGTCACCGAAACCCGAGTCTCGCTCTCGATCAACGGCGAGGCGGTCGAGGTCGCCGAAGGCACTTCCATCCACAAGGCCTGTGAGGCCGCGGGCGTCGACATCCCGACACTGTGTTGGGCGGAGAACCTCACGCCGGTCAACGTCTGTCGTCTGTGTGTGGTCGAGGTCGAGGGCAGCCGCCCGCTGGTGCCGTCGTGCGCGCGCACCGCCGAGGACGGCATGGTCGTCGACACCGACTCAGAGCGGGTCCGCCACAGCCGCAAGATGGTCTTGGAGTTTCTCGCGTCGGGTGTGGAGCTCGATCAGGCCCCCGACCTCGTCGCCCTGATCGAGGAGTATGACGCCGAACCGCAGCGATACGACCAGTACGAGATGCCGGCCGTGCGCATGGGCGAAGTCCCGAAGATCCAGGACAACCTCTATATCCGGGACTACGACCGGTGCGTGCTCTGCTACAAGTGCGTGGAGGCCTGTGGCGACGACGCCCAGCACACCTACGCGATCGCGGTGAGCGGGCGGGGTTTCGGAGCGCGGATCTCCACCGAGTTCGACGTCACCTTGCCCGAGTCGGCATGCGTCTACTGCGGCAACTGCATCGGTGTCTGTCCGACCGGCGCGATCCAGTTCAAGAGCGAGTTCGATCTGCGCCAGGCGGGTGACTGGCGTCCCGACGACCAGCAGGTGACGCGCACGGTGTGCTCGTACTGCGGCGTCGGCTGCAATCTGGAGATCCACGCCCAGGACAACCGGATCGTGAAGGTGACCTCACCCGCCGATCACTCGATCACCAGTGGCCATCTCTGCATCAAGGGCCGTTTCGGCTGGCAGTACGTCCAACCCGTCGACATCGACTGAGTAGGACAGATTCCGTACCAGGTACCGAATCTGTCCTACCCGGGTTCAGCCCGTCAGGAGGTGGCCTCACCGCCGACCGTGAGGGTTCCCTCCATGCCCTGGTCGAAGTGGCCGGTGAGGGCACAGATGACCTGATACTCGCCGGGGGGCAGGTTGACGGTGATCGTGTCGACGGTGTCCCGCTGGATGGCCTCGAGCTCGAGCTCGACCATGTCCTCCCTGAACTCGTCCTCGGACGAGATCGTGGTTCCCAGCTTGAGCACCGCCCACTCGTGCTGGTTCTTGCCGATGTTCTCCATCGTGACGGTGACGTCCGTGTCCGCCGCGAACGACCAGTTCTTTGGCGAATAGAAGAAGTCGTCGGACTCGAACGTGATCGTGGTGGCGGTGGCGCTCCCTACGGAGCCGCCTCCGTTCTCGCAACACGCCGAGGCCAGGAAGGCGCCCATGACGATCGTCAGTGCGATCTGCCCGCTTCGCTTAGTTCCCATTGTTGTTCCTTGTCGTGTCACGCCGACGAGCTCATCTCGCTACGTCGATCTGGTTCATCAAGTGCGTTCATGACTCGCCGGGTGCCGAAGAGCACCAGCCCGATGAAGGGCCCGATGGCGAGGGTGGGGATCACGGTCAGCCGCCAGTCGAAGTCGCGTACACCGACGTCGATGGTGACCGTGCCGGAGGGATGCAGGGTGCAGAACAGGCTCCCTCCGATGTCGGGTTGGAGGGTGAACTCGGCCGTGCTGTTCGCCGCCACCCAGAAGTCTCCGAGCCAGTGCGCCACCCGGTCCTCGTTGACGAGCACGAGGGTGTCGTCGGCGAGGAAGCTCCAGCTCGCGGGGATCTCCAGCGGATTCTCGCCGGCCGCGATCTGCTCGATGGAACCGTCCGGGATGACCAGGGTGTGGGTCGTGGGATTGCGGGCATCGCCGGTGTAGATCCACAGCCCGATGGCGACCAGCACCCAGAAGACGAGGGTGGCCGCGAGCACCGTGGCCAACGCGCCGTACCAACCCGGTCGCCGGGTTGGTGGCGCATCGGCCTGCTCCTCGGGTGCCGCGACCAGCATCTGGGATCAGAAGAGGTAGAGGCTCGGGTAGATGATCACCCACATCAGGTCGACGAGGTGCCAGTACTTCACCGTGCCCTCGACCGGCCAGTAGTCCTCGGAGCCGAAGTGGCCCTTGCGGCCCAGGCTGAGGACGACCAGCAGGCCGATGAGGCCGGTGGCGACGTGGAAGGCGTGCAGGCCGATGAGGGCGAAGAACGAACTTCCGTAGATCGTGTCGGCCGGGAAGTCGGCCATGGCTTCCTGCCACTCGAGTACGACGCCGCCCATGAACAGCAGTCCGAGGACGATCGTGAGCATCGTGTACCGGAAGAAGCCCTTGCGGTCGTCATGGGCGATGGCGTTCTCGGACAGGAAGGCGCTGATGCTCGAGAGCAACAACACGATGGTGATGCCGAGGGCCAGCTCCTGGTTGAGATGCTCGGGCTTGTACGTCTGAGACGTGACGAAGCGGGCCGAGATGATCGCGCCGAACAGGAATGTCTCGGAGGCGAAGAAGAGCCACAGGCCGAGCCGGTTGGCCCGGGGCCGGTAGGTGGCCTCGGCCCGGGCGTGGGCAGCGGGGGTTGCGAGGGCCATCAGTGGTCTCCCTTCCCGAGCACGGCGGAGAAGTGCATGAAGTACTCCATGATCAGGGCCGCCTTCGCGATCACGAAGGGCAGGAGCGGGATGAGGGGCTTGTCCATCCCGACGGCGATGAAGTACTCGATCACCGTCAGGATCGCGAGCCCAACGGCCACCTTCACGCCGAGCCGGACCTTGTCCTGCTGGCTCGAGGAATGTGCAGATACCTGAGTGTCAGCGCTCATGGCTCACTCCTCTCCACTCGGCGCCGTGGAGACCACGGCGTGCTTCTGTTCGGGCTTGCCGTACGGGTACGGCCCACCGACGATCTCGGGCAGCAGCGGGAAGTTGT
>CAYFLT010000108.1:0-13326 GCA_964344055.1 uncultured Candidatus Nemicrothrix sp. | reverse complement strand
GACTCGAACCTGCGCACACGGCTCCGGAGGCCGATGCTCTATCCGCTGAGCTACGAGGGCAGGCCCCTGAGGCTAGCCCGGCACCGGTAGGATCGGCGCTTCGAATCGTCGCTCCCGAGGGCCGAATGGACATCCGCGATCATCTTCGAGCCGCTCTGCGCGAGGCGCTGGCCGCGGCGGGCGTCGACCCGGTGCCGAACGGCATCGGCTTGGAGCGCCCGGCCAACCCGGATCACGGCGACTGGTCCAGCAATGTCGCTCTCGCCACGGCGAAGGCCGCGGGTCGAAACCCCAGGGAACTCGGCCAGGCGCTGGTCGACCATCTCACCGCGAATCCGCCGACCCACGTCACCTCCGTGGAGATCGCGGGCCCTGGCTTCGTCAACTTCCGGCTGGCCGACACCTGGCTCCACGACGTGCTGGTCGACGTGGTCGACGCGGGCACCGAGGGCTACGGACGACTGGACGTCGGCGCCGGCGCGTCGGTGAACATCGAGTACGTCTCGGCCAATCCCACCGGACCACTGCATGCCGGTCACGGACGCTGGGCGGCCTACGGAGACTCCCTGGCCCGAATCTTCTCCCGTTGCGGGTATGACGTCGTCCGCGAGTTCTACGTCAACGACCGTGGTGTACAGATGCAGCTCTACGGCCAGTCGCTCGCGGCTCGCAAGGCGGGGGAGGTGCCGACCGACGACGGCTACAAGGGCGACTACATCACCGAATGGGCAGCGGAGATGCCGGACGGAGTCGACCCGGTCGAGTGGGGACTCGAGCGGGCCCACAACGATCAGGTCGACGTGCTCGGCTCGATGAGCGTGGAGTTCGATCACTGGGCGTCGGAGCGAGCGCTCGTGGCCTCGGGAGCGATGGAGCGTGTCCTTGCGGACCTCCGGTCCGCCGGCCACGCCTACGAGGCGGAGGGTGCCACCTGGCTGCGTACGTCAGAGTTCGGCGACGACAAGGACCGGGTGCTGGTCAAGTCCGACGGCGAGCCGACCTATTTCCTGCCCGACATCGCCTATCACCACGAGAAGTACTCACGGGGGGATCTGATCATCGACGTCCTGGGTGCCGACCACCACGGTTACCAGGGTCGGATGACGGCGGCGATGCAGGCGCTCGGCCATCCGGCAGGCTCGTACGAGGTGCTCATCGGCCAGAACGTCACCTTGGTCCGCGACGGTCAGGAGGTCCGGCTGTCGAAGCGGGCCGGAACGATGGTGGAGGCACGGGACCTGGTCGAGCTCGTCGGGCCGGATGTCGCGAGAATCACCTATCTGCTGCAGTCCATCGACACGACCCAGACCATCGATGTCGACGTCGCGCAGGCCGAGTCCAACGAGAACCCCGTCTATTACGTGCAGTACGCGAACGCCCGGGTGCATTCGCTCGCTCGGACTGCCGAGGAGCGAGGGATCGAGCGGGCGCCGTTGGCGGGAGTCGACCTGTCGGCGCTCACCCACCACCGGGAGTTGGCACTCCTGGGTGTGCTCTTCGAGCTCCCCGACGTGATCGGGCGAGCACTCGCCGGCCGGGCCCCACATCAGATCGCGACGTGGGCTCGTGAGTTGGCCGCGGCGCTCCACGGCTTCTGGCACGACTGTCCGATCCTTCGCGACGACGTCGACCCGGGCGTCCAACAGGCGCGAATGTGGCTCGTCGAGGCCACGCGGATCGGTCTGGACGTCGGTCTGGACCTGCTCGGTGTCTCGGCTCCCGAGTCCATGTGAGCGTCTGATGCACCCGCTGCCGACACGACTGCTGCCCGACAACCACGAGGTCGTCGACGATCGCCTCTTCATCGGTGGATGCGATGTCCATGATCTCGCCGCCGAGTTCGGCACACCCCTGTTCGTGTACGACGAACAGCACCTGCGGTCCCGGTGTCGCGAGGCCGTGGAGGCGTTCGGTCCCGGTGTCGCCTATGCCACCAAGGCGTTCCTCTGTACCGCCATGGCGAAGCTCGCCCATGAAGAGGGGATGCATCTCGACGTGGCTACCGGGGGCGAGCTCCACGTCGCCCTGAAGGCGGGAGTCCCGGCCGAGAAGTTGGTGCTCCACGGAAACAACAAGTCGATGGTCGAGCTGCGGATGGCGCTCGATGCCGGGGTCGGCCGGATCGTGGTCGACTCCTTCGACGAGCTCGATCGGCTCGACGAGCTGCATGTCGAGACGGGTTCGGTGCCGAAGGTGTTGCTGCGGCTGACGCCGGGCATCAAGGCCGAGACCCACGAATACATCTCGACCGGCCAGGACGACTCCAAGTTCGGCTTCACCGTGTCGACTGGCGCGGCGGCGGCTGCCATCGAGCGCGCGGACTCCAGCGACGCGGTGGAGTTGGTGGGGGTGCATGCCCACATCGGCAGCCAGGTCTTCGCGGTCGGCTCGTTCGGCAAGGCGGCGGCAGCGATCGCCGAGGTGGCGGCGCCGTGGGGTCTTCCGGAGCTCTCGGTCGGCGGAGGACTCGGCGTCCCGTACGTCACCGATGAACGGGCACCCCGCATCGCCGAGTGGGGCAAGGTCGTGCGCGACGCGTGCGACGCGGTCGGCGTCACCGGCGCGGTGTCGGCCGAACCCGGCCGGTCGATCGTGGCCGCGGCCGCGATCACGCTCTACACGGTCGGCACCCTCAAGGACATTCCGGGCATTCGAACCTATGTGGCGGTCGACGGCGGGATGAGCGACAACCCCCGCCCGGTGCTCTATGGGTCCGGCTACGAGACCTTCCTGCCGCGGGCGGTCGGCGCCGATCGGCCCCGCACGGTCACCGTGGTGGGCAAGCACTGTGAGTCCGGTGACGTGCTCGTCCGCGACGGCATGCTCCCCGAGGATGTCGAGGTCGGCGACATCATCGCCACCCCGGTCACCGGCGCGTACGGTCATTCGATGGGCTCGAACTACAACAAGGTGTTGCGGCCGGCCGTGGTCTTCGTGTCTGACGGCGACGCCCGACTCGTCGTGCGGCGCGAGACTTACGACGACCTCGTACGCCTCGACGTCTGATGAAGCGGTCGACCCGGAGATGACCGCCGTCCCGCTCGACCGAACGGCGCGGCGGGCTGAGGTGTTGTGGCGCCGGTCCGGTCAGTCGGTCCTTGCCCGACGACCGGGCGAAGAGGAGTTGGTCGTGGTGGCCGGCACCGGCCTCGCACTGTGGGACCGGCTCGACGAGCCCATCTCGGTCCGGGACCTCGCCGCGGACCTTGCCGCGACGTTCTCCGCCGACCTGGGCACCGTCGAGACCGACGTCGTCGAGGCAGTCGCGGAACTGGCCGGCCGGGGGCTGGTGGTGGTCGAGTGACCGATCCGCTGCTGCTCCGTGAGATCGCGGGCTGGCGCGTCGTCCCACCGGGGAGCGGGCCGCGGCGCTCGATGGTGGTGGCCGAGCTGTTGCCCGAGGTTCTGCGCCACAAGCTCATCGGTGTGCTGGCAGCCATGATCGAGGCGGACGAGATCGAGGTCGACGACGAAGCCGCCGTGTGGCAGGCCCACAACGACGCGATGGCCGCGTGCCTGATGCTCGAGGACGTCCTGTTGCAGGCGGTGGACGTCCTCGACGCGGCGGGAATCGAGTGGCGGGTACTGAAGGGATCGGCCCTGGCCCATGGCCTTCCCGCCGATCCCTCCGAACGGAGCTTCGGTGACAACGACCTGCTGGTCCGTGGCGCTCAGATCGAAGCGGCGGTCGAGGTGCTGACCGCCGCCGGTGGCCGCCGGTTGCAGCCCCGCGTGTCTCCGGCATTCGATCGACGGTTCTCGAAGTCGATCACCATGGGTTGGCTCGCCGGCACAGAGCTAGACCTGCACCGCACTCTGGCCCCGGGCCCCTTCGGCCTCACCATCGACCCCGATGATCTCTTCACCCGACTCTCCGGCTCAGCGTCGTTCCCTCTGGCGGGTCGAGAGCTTCCGACCCTCGACTCCACCGGTCACCTCCTCCAGGCGGCGATTCACGTCGCGCTCGGCGACATCGAGCCCCGTCTGGGCAACGTCCGCGACATCGCCTGGTTGCTCACCGGAGTCGACGTGGACGCCGATGTCGTCGTGGCCACCGCGAGCCGGTGGCACTGCGAGCTGCCGGTGGCGCTCGGCATCCGGGCCGCCGCCGAACTCGGCGTCAGGGCTCACCCGCTCGTCGAGTGGGCAGAGGCCTTCCGCCCCCGGTCCCGTGATGCGCGGAGCCTGTCGAGCTACCGCCGACGCCCAGGCCGGTTCCGCGCCCAGGCCATGGCGGCGCTGCGGGTCCTGCCGTGGCGAGATCGTCCGGCCTATCTGTGGTCGCTGTGGCGAAGACGTTGACCGCTCCGTAGACCTCGTCCGTCCAGGCCAGCGCGTCTTGACGATGGAGCCGAGGAAGCCGGTTGGCGGGGTGATCGAGACGTGCCACCACCTCGGCGGCGGATGGAGGGAGTCGGAGCAGGGCGGAGAGCCCGATCGCGGACGCCCGAGGGCACCCGGCATGCATCAGGTCGGCGGCCGACCAGGTCGAACCTCGTTCCAGGGGCAGCCCGGTGAGGCATTCCGCGAGGGTGAAGACCAGCCCGATCACGTCCCGGCGTCGATCCTCCGCATCCACGGATTCGGTCGCCGCATCGAACCCGACCAAGCCGACCGTGTGCACCGGGGTGAGCACGAGGTGTCGGGCGTCGACCGAGCCATGGAACAGATCGAACCGGTGGAGCGAGTCGAGAGCCCGAGCCGCGCCGACACCGATGGCCGCGACCTCCGGTGCCGCCAGGTGGCCGCGTGTTGCCAGTAGCGCCGCGACGGTGTGGGGTGGCGCAGCGATCCGCCGACGCCAGCGGTGTTGGGCCGTGCCGGTGGTCCGGTCTACCGGCGACGCGGAGCCGCAGTCCCAGCCACATCCCACTTGCTCCGGTGGCGGCGATGAGGAACTGGGCATCTGTGCACAATAACATGAAACATATCAATGATCAGTCAAACATCGTGTGGTGACCGTTCCGTGGGGCCGGTGAAACCGGCACGGGCGGCCTCGTGATCCCCGGTACGCTCAGCGGGTGCACGAACTGAAGATCGGACTGCTGGGCTGTGGGAATGTCGGTGGGGCGCTGGTCGGCGTTCTCGCCGAGCGCCGTGACGACATCGCCAAGCGGACGGGAATCGACCTCACCATCGGCTCCATCGCCGTGCGTTCGGTATCCCGGGATCGCGCCGTCGACGTCGACTCCGGCTTGCTCACCACCGACACTCGATCGGTCGTCGAGGACCCCGAGATCGACGTGGTGGTGGAGCTCATCGGCGGCATCGAGCCGGCCCGCGAGTTGGTGCTGAGAGCGCTCGAGCTCGGCAAACCCGTCGTCACCGGGAACAAGGAACTGCTCGCCAATCACGGCGCCGAGCTGTACCAGGCAGCCGACGCCGCCGGTGTCGATCTGCTCTTCGAGGCCGCGGTGGCCAGCGGAATCCCGCTCATGCGGCCCTTGCGTGAGTCGCTGGTGGGTGAGCATGTCACCCGCGTGATGGGGATCGTGAACGGCACCACCAACTACATCCTCACCCAGATGAGCGAGAACGGCGCCAGCTACACCGACGCCTTGGCCGAGGCCCAGAGCCTCGGATACGCCGAGCGGGACCCCACCGCTGACGTCGAGGGATACGACGCCGGCGCCAAGGCGGCGATCATCGCCTCGATCGTCTTCGGCGCCTCCGTGGTGGCCGGCGACGTCTACCACGAGGGCATCTCGGCGATCACCCCGACCGACATCACCACCGCCGAGCGGCTCGGCTACGTCATCAAGGCCGTGGCGATCATCGAGGGAGAAGCCGGCGACAACGGGGCACCCGAGGTGGCCGTGCGGGTGCATCCGGCGATGATTCCGAGCGCCCACCCGCTCGCCAGCGTCCGCGACAGCTTCAACGCGGTGTTCGTCGAGGGCGACGCAGTCGGCGATCTCATGTTCTACGGACGGGGTGCCGGAGGCGACCCCACCGCCAGCGCGGTACTGGGCGATCTCATCGATGCAGCCGTGAACAAGGTGGCGGGAACGTCGGCCCGCATCGGCAACCTCGAGCGGGCTCGGATCCGACCCATCGACGACATCGACACCGAGTACTACCTCGCGATGGAGGTACGGGACCGACCGGGTGTCCTCGCCCGGGTGGCCGACGTCTTCGGCCAGCACGGCGTCTCGATCCGGTCCATGGAACAGCAGGGTCTCGGTGATGATGCCCTGCTCATCTTCATCACCCACAACTCCAGAGAGGCGGCGGTCCAGGCCACCCTGCATTCGCTCCGTGAGCTCGATGTGGTGAACGGCATCCGCACCGTCATCCGGGTCGTGGGCGACGAGGGCTGAGTCCGTGACCCTCCGCTACCGCAGCTCACGGGGCGCTGCTCCGGAGATCGAGTTCGGCGACGCACTTCTCGGCGGCCTCGCCCCCGACGGCGGGCTCTACGTGCCCGTGGAGTGGCCCGGCCTCTCCGATGCGTCACCCGATCGCTATGCGGACCTCGCGGCGGCGGTGATGTTCCCCTTCGTGGACGGCGTCATCGACGCCCGGGACTTCGCCGCCATGGTGAACGACGCCTACGCCACCTTCGACCATCCCGAGGTGTGCCCCATCATCGAGCTCGACGAGAACCATCACCTCATGGAGCTCTTTCACGGGCCCACGCTCGCGTTCAAGGACGTGGCGCTCCAGCTGGTGGGGCGCCTGTTCGACCACGAGCTGCGCCGCCGCGACGATCGGGTCACGATCGTCGGCGCGACGTCTGGCGACACCGGATCGGCGGCGATGGAGGCGGTGAAGGGCAGCGAGCGGGTCGACATCGTCATCTTGTTCCCGGCCGGTCGCACCTCGGAGGTCCAGCGGCGGCAGATGACCACACTCGCCGAACCGAACGTGCACGCCGTCGCGGTCGACGGCACCTTCGACGACTGCCAGGACCTGGTGAAGGCCATGTTCGCCGATGTGTCCTTCCGCGAACGCAGCCGTCTGTCGGCGGTCAACTCGATCAACTGGGCTCGGGTGATGGCCCAGATCGTCTACTACGCCTGGGGGGCGAATCGGCTCGACGCTCGCAGTGACGACAGGGCGCTCACGTTCTGTGTCCCGACCGGGAACTTCGGCAATGTGTTCGCGGGCCACGTCGCCCACCGGATGGGCCTCCCGGTCGAACGGTTCATCGTCGCCTCGAACACCAACGACATTCTCACCCGGCTGCTCGACACCGGGGAGATGGTGGCGGAGGAGGTCGTTCCCACCCTCTCACCGAGCATGGACATCCAGATCTCCTCCAATCTCGAACGGCTGCTGGTGGAGCTGCTCGATCACAACGGCCCCGCCACCGCGGAGCTGATGCAGACCTTCCGGTCCACGGGTCGAGCGAAGCTCACCCCCGATCAGCACCGGCGTTTCACCGCCGAGTTCGCCGGCGCCAGGCTCGACGATGTGGAGACCATCAGCGTCATGGGTGAGGTTCACGAGCGACACGGACTTCTCATCGATCCACACACCGCTGTGGCGGTGGGTGCGGCGGAGCGCCTCCGACAGCCGGGCGAGCGTATCCTCACCCTGAGCACCGCGCATCCGGCCAAGTTCCCCGACGCGGTGGAGCAGGCCACCGGGATCCGTCCGGAGCTCCCCGCCCATCTGGCGGCGATCTTCGATCGACCCGAGCGGGTTGAGCACCTGCCCAACGACCTCACCGCGGTCGAAGACTTCGTCGACGCCGTGCGGCGAGCATGAATACCGTCGACGCCGTGCGGCGAGCATGATTCGGGCGACGAGCCGCTACGCTCAGCGCATCGCCTTCGCGTGACCGTCGGACACGGTGGCCGGAACAGCGGCCCGATCCTGGCGGCGTCGGTGATGAATCCAGACCACCCGACCCGGTTTGGGGGACTCGTGGTGGACAGTTCCAACCCGAGGAGACGTTCCCGTGGAGTCCGCGGAGATGCGCCGGTCAACCTTGCAGCGCAAGGACCGTGACGAGCTGACAGAGATCGCTGCGACGCTTGGGAAGAAGCCGCCCTCTCGGGCGCGCAAGGGCGAGATCATCGACCTCATCCTGGACCTCGCGGCCGGCGGAGACGGCTCGGGTGTTGCCACTGCCGAGAAGGAGGCTCCCGCCGGGTCGGACGGCGCCGACGAGTCGGCGTCGGGGGCGGATTCCACCGCCGACGACTCGGGAGCGGACGACGCTGCTGCGTCGAGCAAGGACGCCGGGAAGGGCACGGACAAGCGTGGGGACGTCGACGGCAAGGGATCGGCGCCGCAGTCCCAGGAACACAACGAGCGTCCCGAGCCCGGCAACCGGCGGCGTCGTCGGCGCGGCCGTGACCGCGACAACAATCGTGATGGTGGCGGGGACGCGTGGGACGGTGAGCCGATTCCGATCGAGGGCCATCTCGACCTTCGGAACGAGGGCTACGGCTTCATCCGGGTGAACGGCTACCTCGCGAGCCGCGACGACGCGTATGTGCCGGTGAAGCTGGTCCGCCAGTTCGGGCTCCGGAAGGGCGACGTCATCACCGGGCCGTCCCGGCCGGCCAATCGCAACGAGAAGAATCCCGCCCTGATGTCGGTCGAGACCGTCAATGGTGCCGCCCCCGAGAAGGCATCCGAGCGGCCCCGCTTCGACGATCTCACGCCGCTCTATCCCGACGAGCGCCCCACTATGGAGATGCAGGGCGACCGGTCCAACATGACGGCTCGCATCATTGACCTGATCGCCCCGATCGGGAAGGGCCAGCGGGGACTCATCGTGTCACCGCCGAAGGCGGGGAAGACCACCATCCTCAAGAGCATCATCCGCTCGATCGAGGCCAACAATCCGGAAGTCCACCTCATGGTCCTGCTCGTGGACGAGCGGCCCGAGGAGGTCACCGACATGAAGCGCTGGCTTCGGGACGGTGAGGTGATCGCGTCGACGTTCGACCGCCCGACCGAGGAGCACGTGGCGATCGCCGAGATGACGATCGAGCGGGCCAAGCGCATGGTCGAGGAAGGGCGCGACGTCTGTGTGATCCTCGATGGCATCACCCGGCTGGCCCGGGCCCACAACCTCGAGACGCCCCAGTCCGGTCGGGTCATGTCCGGCGGCGTCGACTCCGCCGCGCTCTATCCACCCAAGAAGTTCTTCGGTGCGGCCCGCAACGTCGAGGAGGGCGGCTCGCTCACCATCCTGGCCACGGCGCTGGTCGAGACCGGTTCGCGTATGGACGAGGTCATCTTCGAGGAGTTCAAGGGCACGGGGAACATGGAGCTCCGGCTCGACCGCCGCAGTGCCGAACGGCGGGTGTACCCCGCCATCGACGTCGACGGATCCTCGACTCGCCACGAGGAACTGCTCTTCGAGAAGAAGCAGCTCGACCAGGTGTGGAAGCTCCGCCGAGTGCTCGGCGCTCTCAGCGACGAGGGAAGCGCGACCTCTGGGCTGGAGATGCTGATGGACCGACTCATCTCCTTCAAGACCAACGACGAGTTCCTCGCAGAGGTCGCGTCCTCTGCATCTGCCTCGTAGACTGGATCCGCTATGAAGTCTGACATCCACCCCGAGTACCGACCCGTCGTGTTCCAGGACATGTCCGCCGGTACGTCGTTCCTCACCCGCTCCACGATCGCCACCACCGAGACGGTCACGTGGGAGGACGGCAACGAGTACCCGCTCGCGAAGGTGGAGATCTCCAGCGAGAGCCACCCCTTCTTCACCGGCCAGATGAAGATCGTCGACACCGCCGGTCGAGTCGAGCGCTTCGAGAAGCGGTACGGCCGCCGCAAGAAGGCCGGCGCCGCGCCCGCCGATTCCGAGGACTGACGCAGCGGTGAGCCTCGATCCCGCCCGACGGGCGGGGCTCGAGCGATCGCGGGCCATCGCGATCGCCCGCGACGAGTTCGGCATCGATCCAGACGCCTCCGAGGTCGACACCGCCCCCTTCGGGGTCACCGTCCGCGGCCCGAACCGCACCGTGGTGGTGGTCTCCAGCGATGATCTCGCCGTCCTGGGCGGCGTGCTGGTCTGGGTCGACCGTCACCAGCTCACCGCGGTTGCGTTGATTGCCGAGCACCATCCCCGGGTCCACGCCCGTCGAGTAGCCGTGCTCGCCCCGGAGATCGAGGTGTTCGCGCTCGATTCGGGTTCGATCGTGCCGGCCAAGGCTGCGCCGATCTCCGAACCGCACCCGACGCCGGAGGACGTCACCGGGCTCATCGCAATGATCGAACGCTCCGGCGCCGACGTTGTCGTCGAGGACGGCATCATCCGCGCCGAGGTCGAAGGACTCGAGGTCGGGCGGGTGGTGACGGGGGAGGATGGCTCGCGTTTCGAGGTCGGCGTCGGCCGCTTCGACCGGGAAGCCGGAGTCCTCCTGCACGGTGACCGCCCCACCGAGCCGACCCTCGTCGAGGTGATCGAGAGAGTCCGTGAACATCGCCGACCCGGTGCGCCGTCCCACGCCGTCAACCGGATCGGGAGGGAGCGTTGGCTTCGCTCGACGCTGATGACGGAGCCCGAGCGGGTGGGGGTCGGGACCCCCCGGCTCGTCGAGCCGGTCCCACCTCGAATGAGTCTCCTCGACAGTGGACCTGCCGCCTTCCTCGGTACGACGGCGGCTGGTGATGTCGTGCTGGTGGTCTGCACGGTCGGGGTCGACCTCGCGGTGGTACCCGAGATCGCCGATCTGCTGGTAGTGACCGGAGCGGACCGGGTGCAGGTCGCGGTTCCCGCTCGGGATCATCTTCGGTATCTCGATTCCCTCCTCGAGCGGCTCCCGGTGCCGACGGAGGTGAATGCAGTCGAGGTTCCCTGGTCGGTGTGAATGCCGTTGCCACCCGCTCGAAGCGGCTGACAGCGCTCAATCTTCGGGCTCGCGGGCTCAGATAGCCTCGGCATCGTGACGGATTCCCCCCAGTCCTCAGCCGGTCCTGCTCCTGCGTGCCCCGCATGTGGTGGTACGGCCACCGAGACCATCCTCGAACTCCCTCCGGTCCCGGTGCATGTGGGGCTCCTGTGGCGCACTCCTGACGACGCAGCCGGTTGCCCGAAGGGGGACATGCACCTCGCGCTGTGCGCCGCGTGCGGATATGTGTGGAACTCGGCCTTCGAGCTCTCCGACATGGCGTACGACCAGGACTACGACAACGCCCTGCATCACTCGCCGAAGTTCGCCGAGTGGGAGCACGATCTGGCCGTCGGGCTGGTGGAGCGCCACGGCCTGCGTGGCCGTCGCGTGGCGGAGATCGGATGCGGCGATGGTCGCTTTCTGGCGAACCTGTGTCTGGAGGGCGACAACACGGGGATCGGGTTCGAACCCGGTCACAATCCCGAGCGAGTGAGCGATCTGGTCGCCGACGCGGGTGTGCAGATCGTGGACGACTACGCGGATGCGGACAGTCTGCGTGGCCACGAGGTCGACTTCGTGGCCTCACGGCATGTGCTGGAACACCTGCCCGAACCCATGATGCTGATCGACGCCATTCGGAACGGGATCGCGGCCGGCGGGGGGATCTACGTCGAAGTGCCGAACTTCTCCTGGGCCCTGGACCGGGGTGCGTTCGAGGATCTCATGTACGAGCACTGCGGCTACTACACCCCGGCCACGCTCGCCCATCTGATGGAACGCAACGGCTTCGGTGAGGTCTCCGCGTCCGACACCTTCGACGGACTGTTCGCCGCAGTCGAGGCGACGGCTGTCGGTGGCGGCCCCGACCAGCAGCCGATCGATCCGCAGGTGGTGGAAGGAATCCGCGTGGCGGTGGCGGCCCTTGCCGAACGGATCGGCAAGGTCAGCGAGGAGTTCGCGACCCGTCGCGCCTCCGGACAACGGCTCGCCGCCTGGGGTGGCGGCGCGCGGGCGGTCGGTCTGTTGAATCTCGTGGACTCGGCCGACGCGATCGAGTTCGTCGTGGACATCAACCCGCGCAAGCAGAACACCTTCGTGACTGGCACCGGCCATCCCATCGTCGGCCCCGATCACCTGCAGGAGCACAAGCCCGACGCGGTGCTGGTCGTCAACCCGGTCTACCTGGACGAGATCGGGGAGATGCTTCGCGGCCTCGGCGTGAACGCCGAACTCATCACGATCTGAGGCGCGTATGACCGATCACTGCAAGTGCTGCGGGAGCGCTGACCTCTCGACGGTGATCGAGCTCGGCGGTATCCCGGTCGAGAACTCCCGCATCTATGGCAGTCCCGCGGCCGCGCAGGGCGTGTCGCGAGGTGACCTGCGGCTCGATCGTTGTGCGCGCTGTGGGTTCGTACAGAACTCGGCCTTCGACCCGGCACTCGTCGTCTACGACGACGAATACCAGGACTCCCAGGGGCACTCGAGCTACTTCACGGCATATGCCGAGCGGATCATCGACGAGCTCATCCAACGCTTCGGATTGCGGGGCGCTCGTGCGCTCGAGATCGGATGCGGGAAGGGTGACTTCCTCCGGATGTTCTGCGAACGCAGCGGTGGCTCGGGGATCGGGATCGATCCGACGGCGGGGTCGGTGGCGGGCGTGGCCGGCGCGGTCGAGATCCGGGCCGACTGGTTCGGTGAAGGGTCGGGCCACCACGACGCCGACCTCGTCATGTGCCGCCACACCCTCGAGCACATCCCCGACGTCCACTCGTTTCTGCAGACGGTGCGCCGGGAACTCGAAGGACGTCCCGAAGCGATCCTCTACGTCGAGGTGCCCGACACGGGCCGGATCGCGGCCGAGGGCGCCTTCTGGGACGTCTACTACGAGCACTGCTCGTACTTCGACGCGACGAGTCTGCGCCGCCTGCTCGAACGGACCGGCTTCGACCCGGTCGACGTGCGGCTGGAGTACGAGGGCCAGTACCTCGTGGCCTACGCCAGAGTGGGCGAGATCGCGCTGACCCGGTCGTATGGCGCGACCGCCGACGTCGGCCTCCACCCCTCACCGATGGACTTCTCGTCGATGGTGGACCAAGTGGCGAGCTGGCAAGCATGGGTGGACGACCATCGTGAGGACCGGGTCGCCATTTGGGCGGCGAGCAGCAAGGCCGTGGCGTTGCTGTCGACGGTTCGTGGCTTCGAGCCGGTGGTGGCGGTCGACATCAACCCGGCCAAGGCCGGCGCCCACCTGCCCGGCTCCGGGCTCGGGATCTGTGATCCCGCCCAACTGGCGGATCATCGTCCCGATCTCGTCTTGGTGATGAACCCGATCTACGCCGACGAGATCAGGACCGAACTCCGGGCGCTCGGCCTCGATGTCACCCTCTGGGGGATGGGGCCGGTGCCGACCCCTCTCTGAGACGCCGCCTCGCGCCCCTGGGGGCCGGCCGTCACGGCCGGCGGGACTGTCAGGAAAACGGTGGATCTGGTCTGGTCTGAGTAGCCGCCTTCG
>CAYFLT010000107.1:0-13349 GCA_964344055.1 uncultured Candidatus Nemicrothrix sp. | reverse complement strand
CCGGCCTTGGAGCTGGGAGCTCAGGAGCCGCCGGAGAACGTCGTGTTTCGGAGGGTCGGTGGTGAGGATGCCCGACCCGCTCGACCGCCGGTTGACCTCCTCGTCCACACCAACACCGGCGCCCGATCCGAACGTTTCCCAATCGGCGAGGACCTCACGGATGTCGGCGAAGCGGGTCAGAGCGTAGACACCGTGCCGCTCCATCCAGACGACCGGCCCGAGGTCCCGCAGCCCCTGATACGTCTCGTACGGCGCCACCAGGATGTCCTCATCCCAGAGATCGACCGCGCTCGTCGGAACATGCATTCCGCAAGTAGAGCACCTGCTCGGAGTGGATGCAGCCGCTAGGCGAGGTGGCGGCGCTGCCGGCCGAGGGTCTCGCCGGCACCCCAGTCGTTCGCCTCCAGGGCGCGGAGAATCCCTGCCAGGTTGCGGTCCCGTATGCGTTCGAGTTCGCGGATGCTGTGGTGACCGGACTGCTCATCGGACTGGTCGGCGATCGTCTGGACGAGTTCTTCGGTGAGCTCCGGGACGTCCATCAGCTTTGTCCACGGCCACTCGAGGCACGGCCCGAACTGGCGGATGAAGTGCGCCATTCCCCCTTCGCCGCCGGCAGTCCGGTACGTCTCGAACAGGCCCATCTGGGCCCACCGCAGGCCGAAGCCGTAGCGGATGGCGTCGTCGATCTCCTCGGTCGTGGCCACCCCGTCCTTGATGAGCCAGAGCGCCTCCCGCCACACGGCCTCGAGGAAGCGGTCGGCGAGGAAGGCGTCGATCTCGACCCGCACGTGGAGCGGCTTCATCGAGATGTCGGCGTAGGTGGCCATCGCGGTGTCGATCGCCGACTGCGAGGTCATCGACCCGCCGCAGACCTCGACCAGCGGGAGGATGTACACCGGGTTGAACGGGTGGCCCACCAGCATGCGGTCGGGGTTGGTGAGGGACGACTGCAGATCGGACGGCTTGATCCCCGAAGTCGACGAAGCGATCACGGTGTCCGGCGGGCACGCCGCCGAGATCGCCTCCAGGATCGGGACCTTGATGTCGGGGTTCTCCGGCGCGCTCTCCTGCACGTGCCGGGCGCCGGCCACCGCCTCCTCGATCGAGCCGACGACGGTGACCGTCCCCTCGTCCAACGGCGGCAGGTCGAGGTCCGACCATGCCGCGCGGGCGTTGGCGAACACCTCGTCGAGGATCCGCTCGGTGGACGGGGACGGATCGCTCACCTTCACGTCGACGCCGTGTAGCGCGAAGCGGGCGGCCCAGGCCGATCCGATCACGCCCGCGCCGATGACGGCCGCGTGCCCCCGGTCCGATGACGCCATCAGCCGTGCTTGGTCAGGTTGAGCTGATCACGGACCTCGTCGGGCCCCATGATGTCGAAGTTCATCGCCCCGAGGATGGTGACGGCCCGCTCGACGAGATCGCCGTTGGTCGCCTTGACCCCCTTGGAGAGGTAGAGGTTGTCCTCGAGTCCGACTCGGATGTTGGCGCCGACGATCGCCGCCGCGGCCACGTACTCGAGCTGACGCCGGCCGATCGAGAACGCCGAGTAGTGCCAGTGATCGGGCACGTTGTTCACCATCGCCATGAGCGTGTTCATGTCGTCGGGCGCGCCCCACGGCACACCCATGCACAGCTGGGCGAGCATCGTCTTGCCCTCGTAGAGACCGCGCTTCTCCTGCTCCTTTGCGTACCAGAGGTGACCGGTGTCGAAGCACTCCAGCTCAGGCATGACCGAGATGTCCTGGAACTGGCGGGCGATCTCGTCGAGCTGGCTCGTCGAGTTCGTCATGATGTAGTCGCTCTCACCGAAGTTCATGGTGCCCATGTCGATGGTGGCGATCTCGGGAAGACACTCGCGGACGTGGTCCATCCGCTCGGTGGCGCCCGCGAGGTCGGTTCCCTCGGGGTCGGGCGGCAGCGGGTTCTCGACCCCGCCGAGGGTGAGGTCGGCGCCGGTACCGCCGGTGAGGTTCAGCACGACATCGGTGTCGGCCGAGCGGATCCGGTCGGTCAGCTCCTTGTAGAGGTCGACGTCGCGGCTCTGCTTGCCGGTGTCGAGATCTCGCACGTGACAGTGGACCACCGCTGCTCCGGCCTTGGCCGCCTCGATGGCCGCGTCGGCGATCTGCTCGGGCGTGACCGGCACGTGGACCGACTTGCCGACGGTGTCGCCACCCCCGGTGACCGCGCACGTGATGAAGACGCTTGGCATCTGATTCCCCTCGGTTTGGATTCTGCGTCAGGCGGACTCGGCCAGGCCGGCCGGCTGACGACGGGTGAGCACTCGGACTCGGGAGTACACCTCATCGTGGTCGATGTAGGTGCCCCGCAATTCTCGCACACCGCCGACGGCGTCGATCTCGCCGCGACCGTGCAGGATGCGGCGATTGTCGAAGCCGACCAGGTCGCCGGGCCGGAACGGGTAGCGCATCTGGAAGTCGTCACTCGCGGCCACCCGACTGAACGTCCGCAGGGCGTCGTAGGCCCTTGGGATGTCGGCACCGGGCATGTCGGGGAAGGCCCTGACCGGGTGGAAGGCCCGCAGCGTCAGCGGGTCGCCCGGCGCACGGTGATCGATGATCGGCCCCGACCAGCGATGGTCGTGATCGGGCGACCGGTTGAAGAACAGCCAATTGCAGGTGGTGAGCGCGTCGTAGACCTCGGGTTCGTTCTGCTGGAGGTACTCCACCACCGCGTAGCCGTCGGCCATCGTCGAGAAGCCGGCCTGGCAGGTGTTGACCACGCAGTGAAGCAGCTGGAACCCAGGAGGGACCTCACGGGTGGGGAGGTCGGTGTGCGGAGGCAGGGGAAGGGTGGTGTTGGCGGTGGACGTCGGCTCGATGTCGACACTCACCGGCCAGGTGACACCGAAGTTGGTCTCGCGGAGCGCTCCGATCCGCCGACCGATCCGGCCGACGACGTCTTCGTCGGTGGGCAGCCCCTCGAGCCGGGCGAGACCGAATCGGCAGAGCGCGTCGAGCCATCGGAGCAGCTCTCCGTCGTCGACCAGGGCGCGTGCGCCGTCGAACGTTGCGGGCGCGGCATGGTCGGTGGCGAACCACTGCTCCGGTTCGGGGATCCCGGACCGGGCCTGGTAGCGCCCCTCCGCCACATGTCGGAGCCAACCGCTGTGGTGGGTCGAAGCGGCCTGCCCGTCCCATTCCGCGATGAGGTCACCGTTCTCGGCGATCCGGCATCCGGTCAGGGCGGATGGATCAGGGAGATCAGCAGGGTCGTGCTTGCACTCCCGGGTTCGTTCTTCGATGGTGACGTCGCCCATGCGGTTCTCGTAGAGCCACAGGGCGTGGGCCCGAAGGGATCGACCGTCGGGCCAATCGATCACGGCGAACCCGTCCTCGATCCGCACACCCGCGATCGGCGTATCCGGATAGTCGTAGAAGTCGGGTGTCCTGCTGAATGGGACGTCCTGCATAGTAGGATAAGCGTATGCCTTCGCCCACGGCAGCGTCAACGACTTCCGGACCGGTCGAGCGGGCCTTCCTCGTCCTCCAGACGGTTGCCGCCGCCGGCGAGCCCGTCGGCGTTCGAGAGCTCGGCCGACTCACCGGTCTGCCGCGGTCCACGGCCGCCCGGCTGGCCGCTCAGCTCGTCGACCTCGGCATGCTCGGCCGGGGGGTGGACGGCGACCTCGTCAGCGGGCCCGGCCTCGCCAGCCTCCAGCCGGCCGGGGGCACACCCTCCGCCTCCCTCGAGGATCTGCTCCGTCCCCTGCTACACGAACTGGTCGACCGGTTCGGTGAGAGCGCCGCGCTCACCGTGGACACGCCCGCCGGCGCGTTCTACCTCGCGCAGGTTCCCGGCCCGTCCGCCGTCCAGGTCCCCGACAGCACGGGCTCGAGCCTGCCGTTCCACGTCGTCGCGCCCGGCCTCGTCCTCATGGCCGAGTGGGACGACGACCGCCTGTCCGCCTACGTCGTTACAGCCCTGGACCGGCCGACCGAGTTCACGGTCACCGATCCTTCGGCCCTACGCCGGCGACTCAGCGACATCGCTGCCGACCGCTCGGCATGGACCGACCAAGAGCTCGACCTCGAGATCAACGGTCTGGCCGTCCCCGTGCACGATCATCGGGGTGATGTCATCGCTGCAGTGAGCCTCTACGGGCCGGCCTACCGGTTCAACCCGATCGTGCGCCCAGAGCTGGCCGGGGAGTTCTCCGAACTGGTCGACCAACGGGTCGCGATGCTCCTGCGCTGACGGTTCGGTACCGTCGAGTCATGCTCTTCGCCGTCTACGCCGTGGACAAGCCGGGGGCCCTCGACCTTCGGTGGCAGACTCGCCCGGCTCACGGCGCCTACCAGTCCCGGTTCGATCATCCCGTGGGCGGCCCGCTCCTGGACGAGAACGGCGACCCGTGCGGCTCCCTCATCATCATGGAGGCCGCGGATCTCGACGCCGCCCACGCCCTGATGGCCGACGATCCCTACGTCCGCGCCGGCCTCTTCGAACGCCTCGAGATCCGCCAATTCACCCCCATCGACTGGCCCGTCTGACATCCACCGACAACCGGTTTTCTGGACGCAGGCGCGCGATATCCGCGCGCTCACGTCCAGAGAATCCCCCGACACCGGGTTTTCTGGACGCAGGCGCGCGATATCCGCGCGCTGACGTCCAGAAAACATCAACGGAGGAGACGGATGAGGGAGCTGGTGTCGTGGCGGCCGAAGCCCTGGCGTTGGAGTTGGGCGTAGTACTGGTCGACGAGGGCGGTGACCGGGAGAGATCCGCCGGTCCGGCCGGCTTCCTCGAGGCAGATCCGCAAGTCCTTGCGCATCCAGTCGAGGGCGAAGCCGTAGTCGAACTTGCCCTCGGCCATCGTGTGGGCCCGGTTCTCCATCTGCCACGAACCGGCCGCACCCTTGGAAATCGTGTCGACCACGGCGTCGACGTCGAGCCCGGCCCGCTGGGCGAAGTCGATTCCTTCACTGAGGCCCTGCAGCAGCCCGGCGATGCAGATCTGGTTGACCATCTTCGTGAGCTGACCCGACCCTGGCCCACCGAGAAGGTTGCAGGCCCGCGAATAGGCGTCGATGACCGGCGCGGCGCGATCGAAGTCGGGTTCGTCACCACCACACATCACGGTGAGCACACCATTCTCGGCGCCGGCCTGACCGCCCGAGATGGGAGCGTCGACGAACCCGACACCCTGAGCGGCGGCCGCGGCGTGGACTTCGCGGGCGACATCAGCCGATGCCGTGGTGTGGTCGACCAGCACCGATCCGGCTCCCATGGATTCCAGGACGCCGCCGTCCCCGGAGGTCACCGCCCGCACGTCCGGGTCGTCTCCCACACAGAGGAAGACGAACTCTGCGTCTGCGGCCGCCGCCGCCGGCGTCGGGGCTGAAGAACCACCGTGTTCTCCGACCCACGACTCGGCCCGAGCGGCCGTGCGGTTGTAGACGGTGACGTCGTGGCCGGCCGCCACGAGGTGACCAGCCATGGGGTAGCCCATGACTCCGAGCCCGATGAATGCACAGTTCGACATGGGCGACACCCTGCCACGCGAGCGGCGGTCGAGGGAGACTCTCGAGTCTGGCTAGAGCACGTGACCCTCGAGAGCCGCGACGTTCGCGGGCACTTCGATGCCCGCCGTCAGCCGAGGGTCCGACTCCGGCGCACCGAAGACGGTCGTCACCGGAACGACCCCCGCCCACATGCCGAGCTCGTAGTCCTCTTCGTCGTCGACCGGCGGACCGGAGCGGGTCTTCACCGATGCCTGATCGAGCGACAGCCGGAGCACGCCCGTACCGCGGATCTCCTTCGCCGTCGTCGGGCGGAGGTCGGCCTGCCGCCCGGGGACGAGCCGCTCCATGAACACCTCGAGGAGGCGCTCCTTCTCGGCCTCGTCGTCGACGTCGTGGGCCGTGCCGATGACGACGACGGACCGGTAGTTGACCGAGTGATGGAAGCCGGACCGGGCCAGAACGAGTCCGTCGAGGATCGTCATGGTGACGCACACCTCCATGCCTTCGCCGCGGCGGATCACACCGGCCGCCGGTGCACCGTGGAGGAGGAGATCGTTGCCATCACGGACCGCGAACATCGGGATGACCACCGGTAGCCCGTCCCGGACGGTGCCGACGTGGGCCACGATGGCCCGGTCGACGATCTCGTTGACCGCGGCGGCGTCGTAGCGCGCCCGCTCGGCTGCCCGCCGGACCCGGACGGCATCAGATGCCGGGCCGTCGGTGTCGTCAGCCGATTGTTCTGTAACATTATCTGACATATAGTGTTACAATACTCGGATGGGAACGGTGACAGCAAGCGAGTTGACCTCGCGGATCGAGACCGACATCCGCGGTGGCCGCCTTCGCGCCGGTGATCGACTGCCCTCGGTACGCCACCAGGCCGACACCCTGGGACTCTCCCCCACCACAGTGGCCGCCGCCTATCGACGCCTGCGCGAGCGTGGCTTGGTGATCGGCCGCGGCCGGCAGGGCACCCGGGTTGCGCCCACACTCAACACCGATGCCGGGCGGGCGCCGTCGATCCCGAAGGGTGCGATCGACGCCATGTCGGGAAACCCGGATCCCCACTCCCTGCCCATCCTGGAGGACGCCCTTCGCCTCCTTCCCACCGCCACGCCGGCTCGCTACGGCGACTCCCTGGTCCACCCGGACCTCGCCACCACCGGGCGATCACTCTTCACGCGGGACGGAATCGATGCCGGCCACATGACCGTCACTTCCGGTGCGATGCACGCGATCGAGCTCATGATCGCCACCGAGCAGTATCGGATCGGTGACCGGCTGGCCGTCGAGGATCCCGGCCACATTCCGGTGCACCAGCTGGGCCGGCGGGCGGGAATGACGCTGGAACCGGTGGCGGTCGACGACGACGGCATGCTTCCGGACTCCCTGGCCCGCGCGCTCGCCGGTGGGGCGGCGGCCGTCGTGATCACACCCCGAGCCCAGAATCCCACCGGGGCGGCGCTCGGCGCGGCCCGAGCCGAGGCCCTCAGCCGGGTGCTCGCCGACCATCCGGATGTTCTCCTCGTCGTGGACGATCACGCGGGGATGGTGTCCGGCGCGGCGTGGACTCCGATCGAGCCACCGGGTGACCGGTGGGCGGTGGTCCGGTCACTCGGCAAGTCCCACGGCCCAGATCTCCGACTCGCGCTCGTCGCCGGCGACGCCACCACCATCGACCGGATCGAGGCCGCGGTGGGGACCGGCGCGGGCTGGGTGAGCCACCTGCTCCAGCGGACCGCGGCCCTCCTCCTCGACGATGCCGACGTCACCCGACTCGTCGACGATGCGGGGCAGCGGTACACAAGGGCACGCGACCGAGCGGTGGCCGGACTCGCCAGCCGCGGCGTCCCCGCGTCAGGCCGATCGGGTCTCAACGTCTGGGTGCCGGTGGCCGACGAGCAGGCGGCGATCGAGGCTGCTCGCGCCACAGGATTCGCCGTGCGGGGCGGTGACCCCTACCGCCTCACCTCCCCGGCGGCCATCCGGCTCACCATTTCCTCACTCAGCGACGAACAGATCGACGAGCTCGTGGAGGCAGTCGCCGCACACCTCTGCGGGCCGGGAGCGTCGCTGTCGGTCTAGGGTCGGGAGATGGACGATCCCGTACGCCTCACCGTCTGGTCCGACTTTCTTTGACCCTGGTGCTATGTCGGCACGGTTCGGGTCGACGAATTGAGCCGCCGATTCGGGGATCAGATCTCGATCGAGTGGAAGTCGTTCCTGCTTCGTCCCGAAGCGAAGGAGCGTGACCAGGACAAGTTCGTGGCGTACACCGAGTCATGGGGTCGACCCGCCGCCGCCGAACCGTCGATCACCTTTCGGCAGTGGGCCACCGAGAATCCCGCGCCCACGGGAAGCATGCCCGCCCACATTGCCGCCAAGGCGGTCGAGGACTTCGCTTCGGAGTCGGCGCCTGCGTTCCACCTCCGCCTGATGGAGGCCTACTTCACCGAGAATCGGACGATCTCGGACTGGCGAGTCCTCGCCGAACTCGCCGATGAGGTCGACATCGATCGCGAGGAGTTCCTGGCCGTCGCCGAAGCCCAGCAGATGCCGTTCGCGGAGCGGATCATCGACGAGCACAACGCCGCAATCGAAGCCGGTGTCACCGGCGTGCCCACGGTGTTGCTCGACGACGTGCTGCCGGTTCCCGGGGCTCAGGACTTCAACACCTACGAGATCTACATCAGCCGATTGATCGATCGCCGAACCGCTATCGGCTGACCGGTAACGTCGCTCCCATGGGGAAGCGACGGCGTGCCTTCTTCCAGCCGGGGCCGACTGCTGCGGTCGGCGCCGCCACGGTCGTGCTGACCTTCGCCCTGACTGCGGCCTGGATCCAGGCCGACACACCTCCTCCGGGCGGACCGTTGACGGTCACGAGGACGGAAGACGGTTCGGCGCTCGTCGTCTCAGGGGGCCTGCCGTCCGAGGAGGTCCGCGACGATCTGTTCGCCGTCCTCGCCGAGGAAGCCGGCGTGGCCGTCATCGTCTCGGAGGTCGCGATCGTGCCTCGGGAAGACCCGCTGCCGTCGGTCGACGTGCTCGCCCAGGCGCTGCTCGACGATCTCGGCTAGTCGACGCGGCTCGGCGCAGGAGACGTCAGGGGGACGGGCGGCGCTGTGTGCGGCTGGCCGCGAGGCCGACCACCGATGCGGCGCCGGCTGCCCGCATGAGCCCGGCGATGTGGCGGAGCGTGGTGCCGGTGAGCACCACATCGTCGACGATGACCACGTCGCGACCGGCGACATCGGCCGTCACTTCGTATCCGGCTTCCGCGGCGAGGCGGGGGCGGTCGGCCGGATCGGTGTCGCGGAGCCGCGCGGTTGCGTTGCGCCGCTGCACGGCCTCGGGGGCACACTCCGCGCCGATGGCGGCTGCGACCCCCGCCGCGAGCGCGGCCGCCAGGCCATCGTCACGGGACGGATTGGGTGCAACCGCGGTGACCACGACCCGCGCCGGCCACCCGGCTGCCGCAGCCCACTCCCCGATTCGGGCGACCAGGTGATGAACGGCCTCGTGGTCTCCATCCTCCTTGGCCCGTGCGACGAGATCACCGAGCTCGGTCCGGCGCTGGCCATCCGGCGACCAGTGGTCCCCCATCGCATGGATCGACACCGGCTCGCTCATGGTCGACGCTTCACTTCTCGCCCACTCCCATGTTCGACCGTCGTTGCCCTGCGTCTTCGAACTGCAAACTCTTGTTAGCAAAACCGCACGCCAGGGGTTGCAAACCACCCGAGCGCTAACTATTGTAAGCACTACACGCACCTGGAGTGCGCAACTCCCCCAACCAATCTCATCTGGAGCAAAGTCATGCCTGCAGTTCTCGACCAGGTCAAGGACGTCGCCTACACCAGCGTTGGCGTCAACCTCCTCGTCTCCGACGCGATCGTCGGCCGCGAGGTCCCCACCCCGAAGTTCGTCGGCGAGCACGCCGACATCGCCCGCAACAAGGCCACCGAGGCCCTCACCGACTTCCGCGGCCGCACCGAACCGCGAGCCATGGAGCTCGTGGGCAACCTGCCCGACCCGATCGCCGACGTGATCACCACCGGCCGCACCAAGGCCTGGGATTTCATCGGTATCGACGCCCCGAAGCCGGCGAAGACCACCGCCAAGGCCAAGAAGACCGCCAAGAAGGCGAAGGCCGACGCTGAGGTCGTTGCCGAAGAGGCGTGATCCAAAGTCCCCCCAAACCCCTCGGCCGGGCCGCATCAGGCGGCCCGGCCGAGGCGCGTTCGGACACTGACCGATGACCCCCGATCCACGCGACGCGCTGCGAGATCTCGGCGACTACATCCGCGAGCAGCGGCGTCAGGCAGAGCTGAGCGTCCGCAAGCTCGCCGAACTCGCCGGCGTGTCCAACCCGTACCTGAGTCAGATCGAGCGCGGCCTGAAGCGACCCAGCGCGGAGATTCTCCAACAGCTGGCGCGGGCACTCGAAGTGTCTGCCGAGTCCCTCTACGTCCGGGCCGGGATCCTCGACGAGGAGCGAAGCGCGGACCTCGTCGCCGCCATCCGGGCCCAGAGCGACCTCACGGTCGACCAGAAGCAGGTCCTCATCCGCGTCTACGAGTCCTTCCTCGCCGAAAACGACGACACCTGACTCACTGTCCTTCCGGGAACAAAACCGAGTCAGGTGGAACGTCGACTCAGCTCGCGGAGGGGGTTCAGATCGGTGGGGTCATCATCTGGACGGCGAGTCTGGTGCCCTTCGTGCCCAAGTCGGTCATCAGCTTGGGGACATCGACCGGCACTTCGAATCGGTCGATGGCCGCGGTGAGGCGAATCCCACCGTCCGCCGGTAGCTCGACGTCGAGCAGCTCGGTTCGCTCCGGGAGCCAGGTGAGCTCCCGGCGGAACGTTCGTCGGAACCGCGCCGGCAGCCGGAACTCACGGCCCCGAACCCGTGCCGACACCGCTTCCGCCCCGAGCTCTCGACCCCTCGCCCACGGCTCGAGCACCACCTCACCGAGTCGGCCCCAACGGGGGTGGCGGGCCAGCAGTACCCCGTCCTCGATCCGAGCCTCCGCCTTCATTTTCATCACGTCGATCCATGCGGTGACGTGCGCCGGCCGGGCCTCGATCTCGATGTCGAGCCGCTTCGCCCCCAAACGCTGCGGCATCGCATCGATGACCCGTACGTCGGAGGCCACCACGCGCATCTGATGCAGCGGCCGGCTGTCGATGTCGACCCGCTCGAAGACCAGATCGAGGCGACGCCACAAACCGACCTGTGCGTTGAGCGCCGCCGTCATGCTGGCCGCCGGAGCCGCCTCGTGGACCCGCGCCACCGTCGCCGCCATCGGCGTCGGCGCCTGCACCTCCACCCGTCGCCCCACCAACGTCCGGGCCGCGGAGGTGAAGAAGCGGTCGGCCAAGCCACGGAATCCGAACGGATCGAGCCAGTCGGTCACGACCCGAACTGTACGCGCCGTCAGCTCACGACGGGGATGGGGCGGTGTTCCGCGAACCGGATAGCGTGCGCCGATGCCGGAGACCGCAGCGACCGACGCCGAAGAGCAGATCCACGGCCTCGGCATCATCGGCGGGCTCGTCGCGGTGTCCGCATGGGGCCTCTCCGGAGTGATCGCCAAGCACATCGAGATGGGTGGCATCGCGATCGGCGCCTATCGATTCACCACCTACGGACTCGTCGTCGGTGTCGCGATGACCGCTCGGGGTACCCGAATCAGCCGCCGCGTCCTGCGCGGCTCGATGTGGGGCGGCATCGCGCTCGGCCTCGACGTGGCCTTCTTCTTCTCGGCCATCAAACACACGAGCATCGCCAACGCGACGGTGATCGGGGCGCTCCAGCCGGTGGTGGTGGGAATCTTCTCCTGGCGCCTGTTCGGAGAGCAGATCCGGCGCCGCGACGTCACCCTCGGTCTGGTCGCACTGCTCGGCGTGTTCGTGGTGGTGCTGTCCGCCGACTCTGCCGCCGGCCCCAGTCTCGACGGCGACCTGCTGGCGGTGGGCGCACTCTTCGCGTGGGCCGCGTACTTCGTGTTCTCCAAACGGGCCAAGGGTGTTCTGACATCCAACGAATACACCGTCGGCGCAGCCCTCTGGGTCGGGGTCATCAACTTCCCCCTCGCTGCCGCGTTCGGGCAGAGTCTGGCCTGGCCCACCGCCGAGAGCTGGGTGTGGCTGCTCGCCCTCACCTTCGGCGCGGGAGTCTTCGGGCACGCGATGATGAACTGGTCGATCCAGCAGATCCCGTTGTGGCTCGGGTCGACGCTCACGCTCCTCATCCCGGTCGTCTCCGCCGTCGCGGCATGGGTGTTCCTCGACGAGCCGCTGACCCTGATGCAGGTGCTCGCCATGGCCGTCGTGTTGGCCGCACTCGCCGGTGTGATCACGGGTCAGTCGGGCATCGGCTCCCGGCCTCGGCCTCTCCGCCGCTGACGCTCAACTCCAGCACACGTGGGCCACGGTGGTGGTCGTGCAGTAGAGGACGCCGCGCTCACCGGTGGCGGTGAGGAACATCCCGTTGCCGATCCGCGAGCCCGTGTCCACCCGGTCGATCAACGCGCCACTCGCGATGTCGACCACGATCAGGTCGTCGGTGCCGGTGGAGGTGAAGTCGTTGATCACCAGCTCTCCGGATTCGGGAAACACCACCGGCTGCATGGACGGGCGGGCTGCCAGCTGCCACGCCACCTCGAGGCGACCGTCGCGGGTCGACACACCCGCGAGGCCACCGTTGACCGAGTCCCAGGCGATCGCCATCTCGAACTCCGGAACGTGGACCGGTGGAGCGATGATCCCGCCGCCCGGGGTGCCGAACGGCTCGATGCCCACCACGTCATCGGGATCGCTGAGCGACATCCGGAACAGTCGCTGCGCCCCGGTCCAGGGCGCCGGATGGCGCCAGGAGAGCTCCTTGCCAGGGGGAGATTCGAATCGGCCGTTCGGGGACGTCGTGTGGATTCGGCGAACCGAGACGACGTCGCCGCAGTCCATGATCCAGCAGTGTCCGTCCGAGAGGCAGGCGTCCCACGACAGTCCCCATGCGTCGCCTGTGGCCCGGTAGGAGGGTCGCCAGTCCTCGACTTCGACGTCGTCACCACTCACCCGGACCCGCCACACGTGTTCGGTGCCCGGCACGTAGACCAGATCCGCGCCGTCCGGGCTGCGATCGGCGGCGATGCGACCCATGGATCCCTCGGGCAGCACCAGCGGCTCCCCGACCAGCTCGAGGGTCTCGGGGTCGAGGCGGGTGACCGTCGTGTTGCCCTCCCCTTCCAGACGCAGGTCCTTCGTGACGAGGGAGCCGTCGCTCAGGGCGAGGAGACCGTTGTGGGATCGATCGGCGGGCAACTCCCGTTCGGCCTCGACGTGCAGGTCGTCGGGCGCCAGCCGGTGCAGGAAGCTCCCGTTGACCGAGTAGATGCTGCCGTTGGCGTGGGCCAGGATCGCCCCGCACCAGACGTGGTCGCCACACGGCAGCTCGCCGGATGCGGCGATCGGGTCGAGCGTGTCGAGATCGATCTGCTCGACCCATCCGAACGGAGGGGGCCCGCTGAAGGCGGCCATCGTTCCGCCGAGGTACCACTCGCCGGGGTCGCGTCGTACCACCATCACGTTCCAGCGGCCGTTACGGCGGGTGACCACCGATGGCTGGCCGGCGGCGGCATCGAGGCGACCGTTCGACGCCTTCTGGCGCCGGTTGCCGCCGCATTCGACCGGCCACGGCGATGGCCAGTAGCCGGGGTGCGTTTCCTCGCGATCGAGCCCGGTCATCGGTGGTAGTAGGACTTCGCCCACACTGCGAGACGATCCTCACCCTCGCCCGGCATGCGCCACGTGCGGACCTGGCACGACTCGAGGGGCAGGCGGTACAAC
>CAYFLT010000106.1:0-13427 GCA_964344055.1 uncultured Candidatus Nemicrothrix sp. | reverse complement strand
GCTCGTCGAACGCGGTGCCGGTCACCCTCGGACCCACCCGCCGGGCTCCCGATTTCGACCTCCTCAACCTCCCCCGGCCGCCCTCCGCCCGTCCATGGGCCTACGTCAAGATCGCGGAAGGATGCGACCGGGCGTGCGGATTCTGCGCCATCCCGAGCTTCCGCGGCCCCCAGCGCAGCCGATCGATCGACCAGATCCTCGCGGAGGTCGACCAGCTCGACGCGAAGGAGATCGTGCTCGTCGCCCAGGACCTGGCGGCGTACGGGCGGGACCAGGGGGTCGGTGAACGGCGGATCGTCCCGCTGATCAAGGACGTCGCCGCGCGAGTCGACCGGGTCCGGCTCCTCTACCTGTATCCCTCCGACCTCACCGACGCGCTCATCGACACCATCTGCGGCACCGGCGTGCCGTACTTCGACCTGTCCCTGCAGCACGTCTCGTCCCCGCTTCTCCGTCGGATGAAACGGTGGGGGAGCGGCGACCGTTTCCTCCAGCGGATCGACGCCATCCGCGTCCGCGAGCCCGACGCGGCGTTCCGATCCAACTTCATAGTCGGCTACCCGGGCGAGACCGAGACCGACCACGACGAACTCCTCGAGTTCATCGAGTCGGCCCAACTCGACTGGTGTGGGTTCTTCGCCTACTCCGAGGAGGCCGGCACCCACGCCGCCGCCCTCGACGAGAAGGTCGACGACGGCCTGCGCGACGAGCGGCTGACCGAACTCCAGGAGCTCCAGGACACCATCACCGCGACCCGACGTGACCAATTGATCGGTCGGAGGGTCGAAGTACTCGTGGATGAACCCGGGATCGGTCGAACCCATCGCGAGGCCCCTGAGATCGACGGGATCGTTTCTGTGCCCCATGATCTAGCGGTGGGCGGGATGCACGACCTCACGATCACGGCTGCCCTGGGCCCCGACCTGGAGGCGCGGCCATGAGCTCGAGCGACGCCGTCGTGCCGCGCCAGGCCGGCATCACCCACCCGGCGAATCTCCTCACCATCACCCGGCTGCTGTTCGCGCCTCTTCTGTTCTGGTTCGTGCTCGACGCGGAGGCCGATCGAGGGGCGAGTTGGGCGGCGTTCGGACTGGGCGTCGCCCTTGCCAGTACCGACTTCTTCGACGGCAAGGTGGCCCGCCGGGCCAACGTCGTGAGCAGGAGTGGGGCCTTCCTCGACCCACTCGCCGACAAGGTCGTCATTCTCGGTTCGGGCTTCTGCCTCGTGGCGGTGGAGCGCTACTGGTGGGTCCCCGTGACGATCATCGCCATCCGTGAGCTCGGCATCACCGCGTGGCGCAGCCACTGGGCCCGGGACGGTCTCTCGTTGCCCGCTCGGCGATCGGCGAAGTACAAGACCTTCGTGCAGGGTCTGGCCCTCGCGATGGCCGTCATGCCAACTCTCAATGACCAGGACACGCTGCTGACGGTGATGCTCTGGATCGCGGTCGCATGGACGGTCTTCAGCGGCGCCCAGTACCTCATCGACGGGCAGAATGCCCTGAGCCGAACCGGCGACTAGCCCGTTCGCGTCGCCGACACGAGTCTCTGGTTGGGAGCAGTGGATGAAGTGTGAAGTCGTGGCGGTCGGGACCGAGCTGTTGCTGGGCCAGATCGTCGACACCAACTCGTCGTGGATCGGCGAGCAGCTGGCCATGGTCGGAATCGACTCGCACCACCAGACCAAGGTCGGCGACAACCACGACCGGATGGTGGCGGTGCTCGAGCTCGCCCTCTCGCGAAGCGATGCCGTGATCGTGTGTGGTGGCCTCGGCCCGACCCAGGACGACATCACCCGCGATGCCATCGCCGATGTCATGGGTGTCGAGTTGATCCGGGACGAGGAGATCGTCGAACGGATCCGCGCCCGCTTCGGCAGCCGCGGCCGGGAGATGCCCGAGAACAATCTCCGCCAGGCCGACGTTCCCGACGGTGCCCTGGTGAATCCGGCCATGCCCGGCACCGCTCCCGGCCTCATCTGCCCCCTCACGGGCGACCACGACGGCAAGATCATCTACGCCGTGCCCGGTGTGCCGTGGGAGATGGAGCAGATGGTTCACCAGGGGATCCTCCCCGACCTCCAGGAGCGGGCCGGTATCACGTCGGTCATCCGAAGCCGGACGCTCCGCACCTGGGGCCAGAGCGAATCGGGACTGGCCGAGCAGCTCGACGACGAGATCCAGCGCCTCGACGAGACCGGTGAAGCCACCATCGCTCGCGAGCGGTTGGGAGGGCCTGAAGGTCCGCATCACGGCCAAGGCCGACGACGAGGCCGCGGTCGAGGCCGCCCTCTCGGCGGAGGAGGCCAGGGTCCGTGAGATCGTCGGCGACATCGTCTTCGGGGTCGATGACGACACGATGGAGTCGGTCGTGCTGCAGCTCCTGCGTGAACGCGGGCTCACCCTCGGTCTCGCCGAGTCGCTCACGGGAGGGCTGATCGCCAGCCGCATCACTTCCGTTCCCGGCTGCAGCGATGTCTTTCGGGGCTGCATCGTGCCCTACGACCGTGAGGTGAAGATCGACGTGCTCGGTGCTCCCGACGTGCCGGTCGTGTCCGAGGAGATGGCGGCCGCGATGGCCGAAGGTGCCTGCAGGACGCTCGGTACCGACGTCGGTATCGCCGTCACCGGGGTTGCCGGTCCCGACCCTCATGATGGCCACGAACCCGGCCACGTCTGGGTCGCGGTCCACCTCGATGGCCGAACCGACACCAACTTCCTGAACATGCCCTTCGACCGCGAACGCATCCGGCAATTCACCTGCATCATGTCGTTGAACATGTTGCGGCGGCGTCTGATCGGCGTCGCGTAGGCGGTCGGAGATGGGAGATCCGGGCGACGAACTCGTCGAGGAGGTCGACGGGACGGGTGCGGTGCTCCGGGTCGTCACGCGGCGCCAGATGAGAGCCGAGAACCTCCGCCACCGCAACGTGGCCGTGTTCGTGCAGCGATCCAGCGGCTCGATCGTGGTGCACCAGAGGGCGGCCTGGAAGGACGTCCACCCATCGCTGTGGGACCTCGCGTTCGGTGGCGTGCCCGACGTCGGGGAGTCCGACCTGGACGCGGCGGCCCGGGAGCTCTCCGAGGAAGCCGGCCTGCACGTGGGTCCCGAGGACCTGATCGACCTCGGAGGTGGGGCCAACGAGGATGGGAGTACCCGCTGGGTGGCCCGGTTCTTCGTGGTGCGAAGCGATGCGCCGCTCACCCCCGACGACGGCGAGGTCGTGCAGATGGCCGAGGTGGCGGTTCGGGACCTCGAGACCTGGGCGAAATCGCACCCGCTCTGTCCCGACGTCGTTGCGCTCGTTCGCCTGGTGTGTGAACGGCTCGGCTGAGACACTGCCCCGATGCGAACCGAGCTCGACCCCGATCTGCTCTCCCAGACGATCCAGCATCTCTACCGGATGCGGGAGGGCGAGGTGATGAGTGCCGTCGTCCACATCGGTTGCCGCACCGGCCTCTTCGACGCGCTGGCCGAGCATGGTCCGGTCACCTCGGAGACCCTGGCCGACCGCACCGGGTTCCACGAGCGTTGGGTCCGCGAATGGCTCCTTGCCATCGCCGCCGCCGACCTGGCCTTCCACGACGAGGGTCGCTTCGCGCTTACGCCCGAGGTGGCCACCATCCTCGTGCAGGAAGATCACCCGGCGTCGATGGTGGGCGTTTTCGGCCCCCCGATCACCCACGACGAGATCGACAAGACGGTGGAGGCCTTCTCCACCGGGATCGGAATGACGTGGGATCAGCACGGCGAGCACACCTGCCACTTCCAGGCCGCCATGGGGGCGGGCGGACAGAAGTCGGTCTTGGTTCCGGTCATCCTGGATTCCATCGAGGGCATGACCGAACGGCTCACGGCCGGGGCCACGGTCGTCGACGTCGGGTGTGGCGCCGGGCTGGCCGCCAGCGCGGTGGCTGCGGCATTCCCGAACTCCACGGTGATCGGCATCGATCCGTCCCGACACGCCATCGAGTCGGCCAACCAGCGGGCCCAAGAGGCGGGGATCGACAACCTCGAGTTCCGTGAGGGCACCTTCGACGACCTCGCGTCGCTCGAGGGTGTGGACCTGCTCCTGACCCTCGACGTCATTCACGACCTTCCCCGCCCCGGAGAGGCGGTGCGCTCCGCTCGCCGCTGTCTCGCCGATGACGGCGTCTGGATGGTGGCCGACATCAGGGCCCGCGGCGGTCTCGAAGAGAACCGCGAGATCCCTCTCGTCTCGCTCATGTACGGGATGTCGATCATGTACTGCATGTCCTCGGCGATGTCGGAACCGGGCGGAGCAGGGCTCGGCACCCTCGGCCTCACCGTCGAGGTGTTCGAGGAATTCGCCGCCGCCGGCGGCTTCTCGTCGGTGGAGACGCGGGAGTTCACCGTCGACCTGATGAACCGGTACTACGAGGTTCGGGTCTAGTCGACCGCTTCAGCCCAGACGGGACTGCAGATCGGCGAGGTCGCCCTGCCACACACCCCAGTGGACGAACGGGGTGAAACCCATCTCCACGTTGATCGAGAGCATCGCCGCGTTGCTGGCCGCGTTGCCCGTACGCAGCCGCGTGACCTCAGGTCGCAACGCCCGGAGCTGCTGCCACATCTCGGCTTTCAGCCACCGACCGATGCCCCGCTGTCGAAACTCGGGAACCACCACCGTGTCGGACTGCCAGGAGGCAGCGGGCCGGTCCAGGTTGATCTCCAAGATGGTGATGCCGGCGGCGCGACCGGACGGATCGACGGCGAGGATGACCTCGAGCTCCTGGCCCATCTCGGCGAGCGCGGCCTCGTCGGTGCGGAGCCGCTCGACGGTGACGTCCTCGGGTGTGTAGTCGAGGTCGTCGAGCGGGGCGTCGCGCATTGCGCTCGTTGCGTGCAGGGTCTGGGGCACCCACTCTTCCGGCGTCGCCCCTGTCCATCGAACCAGCTCGATCCCGGCCGTCCGCTCGGATCGGGTCTCGGCCCATTTCGCCATGAGGTGCGGATCCACGGCGGTCACGTCCAGCACCGACACCCGCTCGACGAACCGGTGTGACAGCCCCAGCCCGGTCCAGAAGCGATCCTCCACATCACCCTCGAGACCGTCGGCCATGAGGGACGTGCGACCATCGTCGAGCGCGACGTGACACATCTCGGCGAGCAGCACGCGCCGGGCATCATCGGGACCGCTGACTTCGCAGGCGGCCACGTGGGCGTTGAGGACGCTTCGCCGCAGCGAGAGATGTGCGAGGCCCACCACCTGGTCTCCGACCATCGCGGCGTAGTGGTGATGCCGGGAGTTGTGGAGCGCACAGTCCGGGGAGATTCGAGCCCGCCATTCGCGCTCGGCCATGGGCGGAATGCCGGGTTCCGCCTCCTCGTCGAAGCGACGGCGAGCGTCGAGCGATGCCGCGAACTGGGCGTCGGTGATCCGGTCGAGCGCGATGACCTGCACCGAACCAGCGTCCACGCTGCGGGTGCTCGGCGCAACCGAGATTCGTGCCGGGCTACCGTTTGCCATGGCCGATCACGCGATGACCCCGCTCGTCTCGACCGACTGGCTCGCCCAGAACCTCGGCGCTGCTGACCTCATGGTGTTCGACACGACGGTTCTGATCCGCCCGGGTGAGGGAGGTTCGGTGGAGATCCACACCGCCGGGGAGCAGTGGGCCGGCGGCCACATCCCTGGGAGCGGGCGACTGGATCTGGTGGACGAGCTCTCCGATCCCGACTCTCCGTTGTGGTTCACCGTGCCGCCGCCCGAACAGCTCGCTCAGGCCTTTGCCGCCCGCGGCATCGGCGAAGGCACCGCCGTCGTGTTGTACGACTCGTACTGCAACATGTGGGCGACCCGGGCGTGGTGGCTCCTCCGATCGATCGGCTTCGACCGGGCTGCCGTTCTCGACGGCGGGCTCCGGGCCTGGCAAGCCGATGGTCGCCCGCTGAGCGTCGATCCGGCACCGATGCGGGCTCCGGGTCGGCTCACGGCCTCCCCCCGACCGAACCTGTTCACCGACAGCGCCGGCGTCGAGGCAGCGATCGCGTCCGGGTCGACCTGCATCCTCAATTCGCTCTCGGCGGCGAACCACTCGGGTGCCGACGCTGCCTACGGACGACCGGGTCACATCCCGACCGCCACCAACGTTTCCGCCGCTGATCTCGTCGACCCCGCCACCCATCGCTATCGCCCGCTCGGGGAGCTGCGGGCCGAGTTCGCGGCGGCGGGGGCCTCGGATCGACCGGTCATCACCTACTGCGGTGGTGGCATCGCGGCGACGAGCGATGCGTTCGTCCTCCACTTGCTGGGCCACGACGACGTCGCTGTGTACGACGGTTCCCTGCGGGACTGGATCGATCGAGGGCTGCCACTCGAAGTCTGATCAGCGTCTTGGTCGACCACGCCGGTTGCGGGTCGAACCCTTGCCTCGTCGTTGCGCCGTCTTTCCACGGCCCGTGGACTTCCTCGCCGATGGGCGGCGAGCGGCTCCGCCTGTTGGTGCGTCTTCCCGCTCCGGCGGCGGCGTGATCTCCTGAGGGAGCCCGAGGCGCCGCTTCATCGCCTCGACCAGTCGCACCTGGTGCGGGTCCACGAACGACACCACATGGCCGTGCGCGCCGGCGCGAGCCGTGCGGCCCGAACGGTGGACGTACGCGGAGTCCTCGTCGACCGGGTCGAAGTGGACCACGCACTTCACGTCGTCGACGTGGATCCCGCGTGCGGCCACGTCGGTGGCGACGAGCGCGTGCGCCCGACCGGACGCGAACTGCTCGAGTGCGTTCGACCGTTGCGCCTGGGACCGGTTGCCGTGGATCGCCACCGCCTTGATCCCAGCCGACGTCAGCTGCTGGGCGGCGCGGTCGGCTCCGTGGCGGGTTCGGGTGAAGACGATGGTGCGGCCGAAGGTGGCCACCACCGACGCGCAGAGCGGGATGCGGTCCTTGCGCGGGAGCTCCCAGAAGTGATGCTGCATCGTCGTGAGGTCAGGGCTCGCCTCGCCGACCTCGTGGCGGGTGGGGTCGCGCTGGTAGCGGTCGACGAGTTTCGCCACCTCACCGTCCAAGGTGGCCGAGAAGAGGGCGGTCTGACGGCGGTCGGAGGTCTGATCGAGTAGGCGGCGCACGACGGGAAGGAACCCCATGTCGGCCATCCGGTCGGCCTCGTCCACCACCACCAACCCGACCTCGCTCAGGATCGCCTCGCCCTGGGAGATCAGGTCCTCGAGCCGGCCAGGCGTGGCGACGAGGACGTCGACGCCCCGCCGGAGCGCCTTGATCTGCGGGTCGGCGCTGACACCGCCGTAGATCGCGTGGACGTGGCGGTCGACCGCGGACGCCAAGGGAGTCAGATCCTCGGCGATCTGGGCTGCCAACTCGCGCGTGGGGGCCAGGACCAGTGCCGCCGGCCGCCCTGGCGCACCCCGCGGCGGGCGGGTCAGTGCAGGGATTCCGAACGCGAAGGTCTTCCCGGATCCGGTCTTGGCCCGGCCGACGACGTCGTTTCCGGCGAGGAGGTCGGGAATTGCCCGTTCCTGGATGGGAAACGGCTCGTGCACGCGGAATTGCCGCAGTGCTTCGACGATCGGCGCAGGCACGCCGAGCGAAGCGAATGAGCGGGACATCGGCGCTCAGGCTACCGATCCGACGAAAACGTCAGTGGTTCCTCTGATGACGGCGGCCACCGTCGGTGGTTCGCTATCGCCACGGCCACAACTTCTGAGCGGGAGGTAGCCGAAATGAGCTCTGAGCGGAAGCTCGCGTTGATCGTGATCGCGGTGAGTGGGATCGGATGGGGGATACCCCTCTTGTTGTTCCCCGGCGTCTTGTTCGACGACATCGCGGGCGCGGAGTACACGAGAGCGGCGTTCTACAGCCGGTACAGCGGTGCGTGGCTGTTGGCGCCCGGATGTGCCGCGGTGCAGGTCCTCCGCTCGAAGTTCAACGGTGATGCCCTGCTCTTCGCGGTCGCCATCTCTGCCGGGTTGTCCGCAGTCGCCCTCGCGGCCGACTTCTTCCTCGACGAAACACCGGTGGCGGCGTGGTTCGTGTGGCTGGCCATCGTCGATGCGGCGGCGATGTCGCTGCTCTCGGCCCGGGCCCTGCGGTCGGCTCCGGCCGCCTGAGTTCTCCGGGGCTGGGGTAGTCCAGGGCTCGGCTCTGCTCCAGCCCCGGGGTCAATCGGGTCGCAGTTCGTTTGATGGAGGCACCGGTTGTTCGGCCGCGCGGTGGAACATACCCCGCTTTGTCGGTCGTGGTCCCCCGGCTACAATCCGTGGCGATGCGGGGTTTGAAGGGTAGGGAGATCGAGTCGCGCCTCGTCGCGGGCTGGCTCGACGACACGCGGGCCGGCCACGGCTCGACCGTGTGCGTCACCGGTGAAGCGGGCATCGGCAAGAGCACCCTCCTCGACCTCGTGGAGGCCGAGTCACGAGACCGTGGCCTCGAAGTCCGCCGTGTCACCGCCGACGAGCTCACCGCCACCCGCCAGCTGGCGGTGCTGGCCGAGTTGCTCGACGTGGACGTGCCACTCGCTCCGGACGGCGGACACGCCTCCGACGAGGTGGGCATCGCTGCGGTCGGCGGCGGCACCAGCACGCCACCGGCCGAGACCATCGATGCGCTCGTGGGTTCGCTCGACACAACCCTGGTAGACCCCGCCGTCCTGATCATCGACGACGCGCACTGGTGTGACCGGTGGTCGGTCGTGGTCCTGCGCCGGCTACTCCGGGTGGCCCCGTCCCTGGGCCGGCTGGTCTTCCTTGCGTTCCGCACCGACGCGGAGCACCTGTCGGGCCGGGTCGAGCCGGGTGAACTCCCGTACGCCCACCGGATCGAACTCGGGCGAGTCGAGGCGGGCGCCGCCCGCCGGATCGCCGCCGACCTCCTCGACGGGGAGCCCGGCCCCACCCTCCGCGGCATGATCGACCGGACGGCCGGGCACCCGCTCTACATCACCGAACTGGTCCGCTTCGTCTCGTCGAGGCTCGTGCGGAGCGACGATGGTGTCGAAGTGCTGGATGCGACGATGCCGCCCTCCCTGCTTCGGGCGATCGAGGAACGCGTCCGGGCGGTTCCCGACGCGCTGGACGACACGCTCGCGACCTGTGCGGTGCTTGGAGATCGGTTCTCGTTCGCCGACGCAAGCCGGGCGTTCGACCAGCCGGTCGAGGCTCTGCTCGCGGATCTTCGGGCACTCGAGCAGTGTGCGCTGATCCAACTCGACGGTGACTGGGTCTCGTTCGCTCATCCGATGTATCGCGAGGTCGCCTACGAACGTATTCCGCCGACGGTTCGTCGGGAGGTGCACGGACGGATCGCCGACGGAGTGGCGGAGTCGAGTCCGGCCGCCGCCATGCTCCACAGCGGGCTCGCGGCCGTCTCGCCGGACGAGACGACTGCCCAGCTCCTGACGCTCTTCGTCGAGACCCAGTGCGTGAACGATCCCGAAACCGCGGTCGGGCTGCTGCGGGTGGCGGTGGACCTGAGCGACGGCGTGTTGTCGGGCCTCGACCGCCAGGAGCTGCTGGCGACCATCCTCGTGAATCTCGGGCGTGCCGACGAGCCCCTTCGAGTCCTCGATTCGATGGAAGAGATCGGGGAAGCCCAGCCCTCACGCCGGATTCTGGGAGCCCTCGCCCTCTTCCTGCGAGCCAGTCACGAGGACGCTCGGGAGCGGCTCAAGAACATCCTCGACGGCGACCTGCCCGACGACCTGCGGGCCCAGGCCGCGGCGTACCACGCCATGGCTCGACTCGCGTCGGGTGACCCGGCGGTCGAGGAGTCCGCCCGTGAGGCCATCGAGTTGTGCCGCGAACACCCGCAGGAGGAGGCAGTGGCCCAGGTGTGCCTCGGAAGGGCGCTGGCGTACCGCCACGCTTACGAGGTCGGCCTGGAGCACACCGGCCGGGCGATCGAGTTGGCTGACGGGACGATGCAGCGTTCGGGCCACCGGTTCGCACCATGGTTCTTCCACGGCATCACCCTGCTGGATCTCGACCGTCACGCCGAGGTTGCGGCTGCCGCGGTGAGCGGGCGTCAACGATCCACCACCGTCCGGTCGAACTTCGCCGAGCCGCTGTACGACGGGATGATGGCATCGCTGGCCTACCGCCAGGGGAACGGCGACTTCGCCTACGCGCAGGCGCTCGCAGCTGCCGATGCCTCGGAGGATCTGGGAGCGCTGCAGGGCGTGGTCTGGTGCCTGTCTCTCGGGGCGCTCACCGAGCTCGATCGGGGTGACGCGGCTGCGGCCAGCCGCCTGCTCGAACGGGCCGATGGTCATTTCGCCAGTGGGCGGTCGCTGCTGGGCATCGACCACTACTTCCTCGCCCATGCCAGGATCCTCGAGGAGGCCGGCAAGCACGACGAGGCGCGTCTCTCGCTGCACGCGGCATGGGAGCTCTTCAAGGAACTGGAGATCTACAACTGCCTGCCGGTGCTCGGGCCGACCATCGCCCGCCTCGACCTCACGGAGGGGAGCGGGTCGGCGACGCGGATGGTGGCGAAGGAGGCCGAAGCCCGGTGGAAGGGCTGTGGTGCTCCGGGGATCGAAGCGCTGGCCGTCTGGTGTCGGGCGCTCAGTATCGGCGACGCCGACAGCCTGGCGGGAGTCCGCGAGGAACTCATGCGGCTTCGTCGGGTGACCGACGGGGTCGACGTCCTCCTCGACGAGATCCTCGTCAGGGTGCGGATCGGTGACGAGACCGAGGCCCGCCGCCTGCTCGGCGAGCTCGATGCCGCCGATGCCCAGTACCGGGGCCGGGTCGCTCGCCTCGCCCGCGATCTCCAGAAGGTCGGGTTCCGGATGACCGAGCCGTCGATCGAGGCTCGCGGTCCGGGAGCACTCACCGACAGCGAGGAGCACGTGGTCCGCCTCGTGGCCGCGGGCTCGACCAACGCCGAGGTCGCCGCCGAACGCGGTGTGTCCATCCGCACCGTCGAGTCCCAGCTCTACCGCGTCTACCAGAAGCTCGGTGTGTCGAACCGGGCACAGCTGGTCCGCCTCGTAATGCTCGAAGACCAGGAATCCTGACGCTCGACAACCTGGCAGGGTTTTGGAGGGTTTTGGTGCCAGGTACCAAAACCCTGCCAGGTTGCTCCGGCATCGGTGGAACCACTGACGAGGTCTCGCGAAATCCTTCGGTAGTCCTTCGGATGACCCGCGGTCGACGCCCTGATTGGGTGGACCCGGGACGAGCAGCGGGGCTCGGTTCGCACGTGGCGGCTCGGTGGGGGAGGCGGGACAGTGGCTGGACCTTTCGCGCCGCGAGTCCCACCAACGAGCGAAAGGAACATTCAGATGAGGTACCTCAAGGTGCTATTGGCGGCGGGGGCGACCTGGCTGATGGTGGCGGCGCTGGCCGCGCCACAGGCGGCGGCACTGCGACCGGTCGTCGGCGATCCGACGGCCACCACTACGACCACGGCCGCGCCCGACACGGGGCCGCAGACGTGGTACGTCTCCTGCGACGAGGCGTCGTGGCGGCTGCTGTTCGATCAGTGGCCGGTCGAGGTCGGTGACACGGTCGTGTTCTGCGGCGACGAGTGGCCCGTGGTGGGCGAGATGGAGATGCCGGAGATCCCCGAGGCCCCTGAGGAACCCGAGGGTCCTGAAGACCCCGAGGCTCCCGAGGAGCCCGAAGCTCCTGAGCCCGAGGAGCCTGAAGAGGGCGACGACCCGGACAATCCCTGATCCTCCAGGCCGCTCGGTCAGTCTCCGGTTGGGTCACGATCCAGCCGGAGGCTGGCCGAGTTCATGCAATAGCGCTGGCCGGTCGGCATCGGCCCGTCGGGAAAGCGGTGCCCGAGATGGGCACCGCAACTCGCGCAGATCGCCTCTTCACGGATCATCCCGTGGCTGGTGTCGGTACGGATGTCGACCACGTCGGGGCCGACGGTGTCGAAGAAGCTGGGCCACCCGCTTCCCGACTCGAACTTGGTGTCGCTCGCGAAGAGCTCGGCGTCACAGACGATGCAGCGGTAGGTGCCGTCGTCGTGGCAATCCCAGTACTCGCCGGTGAAGGCCCGTTCGGTGCCGGCCTGCTGGGTGATGACGTACTGGTCCGGTGTGAGCCGCTCGCGGAGTTCGGCGTCGTCGAACTTCATCTCGGTCATTGGCTCCTCCTGGGTTGATGCGCCCCTCAGGGAACGCACGAACCGCCATGTTCGTTCCCGAACGCCCAAGATTCCAGCCGCGGCGGGGGCCGAAAGGCTTGATCGAACGAGTGTTCGCAATTACGCTGCTGTCATTCGTTCGTCGGGGAGAGTGTCACACCCCCTCCGTATGTTCGAGCCCAGCAAGAAACCACATCCCCGCACCCCCAACCTGCCGGTGGGCAGCAACACATCAGGAGCAACAGTGGAACGAGACAAGGCACTCGACATGGCCCTCGGGCAGATCGAGAAGCAGTTCGGCAAGGGCTCGGTCATGAAGATGGGTGAGAAGGGAACGATGGCCATCGAGTCCGTTCCCACCGGCGCCCTGGCCCTCGACCTCGCCCTCGGAATCGGCGGCCTGCCCCGTGGCCGTGTCACCGAGATCTTCGGCCCGGAGTCCTCGGGCAAGACCACCCTCGCCACCCATGTGGTGGCCGAGGCCCAGCGCAACGGCGGCATCTGTGCCTACATCGATGCAGAGCACGCCATGGATCCGGTCTACGCCAAGGCCATCGGGGTCGACATCGACGAGCTGTTGATCTCCCAGCCCGACACCGGCGAGCAGGCCCTCGAGATCGCCGACATGTTGATCCGTTCCGGTGCGCTCGACGTGGTGGTCATCGACTCGGTGGCGGCCCTCACCCCCCGGGCCGAGATCGAGGGCGAGATGGGCGACACCCATGTCGGCCTCCAGGCCCGCCTGATGTCCCAGGCGCTGCGCAAGCTCACCGGCAACCTCAACAAGTCCAAGACGATCTGCATCTTCATCAACCAGCTGCGAGAGAAGATCGGCGTCATGTTCGGTTCCCCGGAGACCACCCCGGGTGGTCGGGCGTTGAAGTTCTACTCGTCGGTCCGGCTCGACATCCGTCGTATCGAATCGATCAAGGACGGCGTCGAGGTCGTGGGCAACCGCACCCGAGTCAAAGTCGTGAAGAACAAGGTGAGCCCGCCGTTCAAGCAGGCCGAGTTCGACATCATGTACGGCCACGGCATCTCCCGGGAGGGTTCGGTGCTCGACCTCGCGGTGGACGAAGGCATCGTGAAGAAGTCGGGGGCCTGGTACACCTACGACGGTGAGCAGCTCGGCCAGGGCCGGGAGAACGCCAAGAAGTACCTCACCGACAACCCTGAGGTGATGGTCGAGATCTCCGACCGGGTCTGGAAGGCCGTGATGCCCGAGCCCGAAGAGGAGGCCGAGGTCGATCTCACCGATGGCGACGACGAGTTCAGCGAGGCCGATGATCTGCCAATTGCACTCGACGACTGAGTCGTCGAGCGACAACACCGACGACTGAGTCGTC
>CAYFLT010000105.1:6386-13471 GCA_964344055.1 uncultured Candidatus Nemicrothrix sp. | reverse complement strand
GCCTGACGGCCCGACCTCATCCACAACATTTGACAATTGCTCCGGTAGCGTTGGCCCATGCGGGAAGGGGCTTCGAGCGCCGTCGGCGGGCGGTGGAGATCGCGTCGTGCGACCGCGTTCACGGTGACCCCTGAGAAGAATCTGATCGCCCTCGAGGGTGGCGGGTTCCGACCGTTGAGCCCGGTTTGCTGGGCCGAGTTGCCGCTTCCTCCCGGCCCTGGATTCTGGGAGTTTCGATTCAAAGTGAGTCCAGTCGGTCGCGTCGTCGGTGCGACGATCGTGATCGAATGTGGCTCTGACGAACCTCCTCTCGTCGTTCCCCTTCCGCCGCTGACCGGCGAGTTGGTGAGCCTCGTTCCCGTCCCGCGGGAGGCCACGAAGCTGCGAGTCGAGATCCGGTCGCCGTTCGGGCCATTCGACATGGCCGTCACGGCACGACCCCGGCGTCGAGTCCGCGCCCTCACCACATTCGTGCGGTCGATCGCAAGAGGTGAGTGGTCCCACGGCCTCGCGGTGCGTCGTCGAGGTCTCCTCCGGGCCGCGTGGCGAGGAGATGGACCCACCCTCCGGCTACTCAGCCGGTATGCGTGGGAGGCCTATCGGGACCGCGAATCCCCACCGGACGTGGCGCAGGAGCCAGTGGCGTATCAGGACTGGCTGAAGGTCTGGACCCAGGAACGGCCGGAGCCGGGGCCGTCGGAGGAGCCCATGGTCGCCTTCGTGGTGCCCAACCTGTCGCGGCGTGGTCAGATGCTCGAGCACACGTTGGAGTCCCTCAGGCGGCAGAGTTGTGGAGCGTGGTCCGCAACTCTCACGACCGGCGACGCCGCCACCGACTCCTTCGCGGACATCGTCGGGACCGACGAACGGATCGAACTCGTGCGCTCGCCCGATGACAGTTTGGCCGGAGCGCTCGTTGCCGCACTCGAGAGGTCGAATGCTCCACTCGCAGCTGTCCTGAGGGTCGGCGACGAGGTCGACCCGTTGTGCGTGGAGGCGCTGAAGGACTCGCTGGAGGCAGACCCGACGGTAGGTGTCGTGATCGCCGACGAGGATGAAATCGGCACCGACGGTCGCCGTAGTGATCCTTGGTTGAAGGTCGATTGGGATCCCGATCGGGTTCGATGCTCCAACGTGTTCGGGCGAGCGCTCTTCTGCTCGCGGACTCGCCTTCTCGGGGTTGCCACATCGGATCCAACCCTCAACGACACCGATCTGCTGGCCCGGGCAGCGCTTCTGGAGACCGCGAACTGCCCGCCGCTGCACATCCCGTTGACCCTCGTGCATTGTCGGCGGCATTTGGGGGAGGATCCGGCGCCATCAGCGGAGAGTCGATCGTCCTGGGGAAAGGATCTTGGCGTCGCTCGATACATCGAGGGGCGAGTCCCGGGCCATCTCATCGCGGTGCCGGAGCGCGTCGATGACCCGCCTTCGGTCTCGGTGATCATCCCGACCCGTGACCGGCTGGATGTCCTTCGCGTGGCGGTGGAAGGTGTACTCCACGAGACGAAGCACCCAGCCGAACTCGTCGTCGTGGACAACGCGACGACCGATCCCGAGACCCTCGCCTACCTCGAGCGGGTCGAGGCACATCCATCGGTCACTGTCCTTCGCGACCCGGGGCCATTCAATTTCTCGAGGCTCAACAATCTGGGGGCGGAGAGGGCTACCGGTGAGGTACTCGTGCTTCTCAACAACGACATCGAGGTCATCGATGGAACCTGGCTCTCATTCCTCGCTGCCCATGCCGTCAGGCCGGGGGTCGGCGCGGTCGGTGCCCGTCTGCTCTACCCGGATGGCACCATCCAGCATGCCGGGGTCCGGCTCGGTGTCCGGGGGATCGCCGCTCACTGTTACGTCGGGGCGCCGCGGGATCACGCAGGTGACCGGCACAGGATCCTCGACTGTCAGACGTATTCCGCGGTCACTGCAGCGTGCCTCGCGGTCCGTCGCGACAGCTACTTCGCCGTTGGTGGTCTCGACGAGGACTTCGAGGTCGCCTTCAACGATGTGGACTTCTGTCTCCGGTTGAGAGATCTCGGATTGAGGAACATCTACGTGCCGGATGTCGTGCTCTACCACCATGAGTCGATCTCCCGGGGTCGAGAAGACAGTCCCGAGAAGGTCGAGCGGATTCGCCGTGAGCAGCTTCGGATGATCGCCCGGTGGGGTGACCAGCTCATCACCGATCCGTATCACAGCCCGAATGAGACCCTCCGCGGAGATGGCAGTGGACTCGCGGCGTTCCCGAGGAGCTGCGTTCCGGGGTTGACCAACGGCGTGCCAGCGTCACGTCGCTGGCGGGAGGTTCTCGAGTACCCGGCCTGAGCGCCTACATCCCTGAACGCCTAGATGAGAGAGCCGAGGTGCTCTCCGAACGTGGCCGCAACCGCTTTGGGGCTGAACTGCATGGCGACTTCCCGCGAGGCGGTTTCGGCATCAGCACCGCTGAGTTCGCGCGAGTCGAGGATCGCCGTGGTCAACGACGAGACGTCCTCCGGGACGAAGGTCCTGGCGCAGCGATCGTCGACCAACTCGCTCGGCGGTTGCCCGGCCGCCATGATCACCGAACGCCCGAAGGTCAACCCGAGAAGGAGCGCGCCCGAGTTGAGCGACCGCGAGTACGGCATTGCGACCACATCCGAAGCGCGCAAGGGGAGCTGAAGATCCTCGTCCGCGAGACGGTTCGGAATCACCGTCACCCCGGGCATGGTCTCCATCCGGGTGGCCAACTCAGCGCCGGCCTTCTCGATCGGCGTGGCGATGAGCAGATGCAGGAGGGGATCGGCCGCTCTTGCCCTGTCGAAGGCATCGAGGAGGAGCGGGAGACCCTTGTACGGTCTGGGGTCACCAAGGAACAGGATGACATGGTCGCGGTCATCGATTCCCAGGTCCAGCCTCGCCGACTCGCGCGTCACGACGTCCGGATAGACACCTTCATAGGACGGATGGGGGATGATCACGGTGCGCGACTCGGGCAACTCGAGCGACGCTCCCAGCAGCGTCTTGCCGGCTTCGCTCATCACGTGAATCAGGTCGGCCCGGTCTACGATCTCCTGGCGGAGCTGGAGTTCGAGATCCTGGAAGCGACACTCGTGCGGGAGCTCGTTGTGGATCGTCCAGAGGATCTTGGTTCCGCCGTCGGCGAGCTCGTCCAACTTCTCCAGGAACCGTGCCACTCGGGCCTTGGCCTCGTCGCGGTCCGCGGTAAGGCCGATGATCGGGGCCGTCCAGTGCAGGTGGAGGACGAAACGGCCACCGCGGTCGGTCACGACCCGCCCTTCGGTGAACTCGAACTGGTTCTCGATCGCGACCGGGGCGACTCCTTGCGGTAGGTCGCCGTACAGCACGTCCTGATAGGGGTTCGTGGCTCGATAGTCGGGCCAGAACCCGAGGACGGTCCGTGACGCGGGGACCGCGTCGAGCGTGTTCAGGAACTCATCGAGTTCGCGGGCCCGGACTTCCCAGCTGTGACGCTCGCGGACGAGTCGGGAGAGTTCGGCGGTCCGTTCGGCCGCTCCGGGGTCAGCCAGAAGGGCCTCGACTCGCTGGACGAGCTGGGGTGGTGTGGACCACGCCGGGACCTCGTCCAGCCCGATTTCCTTCATGCCGCGCCGGCTGTTCGTCACGACGGTTGCCCCGCATGCGAGAGCCTCGTACATCCGCGAGTTCACGTTGCCGAGGGCCCTGGTGGTGTGATTGAAGTCGTCGAGCACGATCTCGGCCCGGTGGTAGAGCTCAGGCAGGGCGAAGAAGCTCACCGGTGGCCCGATGTATGGTTCGAGCTCACTCGCCAGACCCTTGAAGTGGCCGTGAAGGGCAAGCGGGAAGTCGATGCTCTCTGCCGCCGCCAACGCGCTGAGGACATCGCGCGGAGGCCCCCACTGGTTGACCGTGGAGACGACACCAGATCGCGCTTCGGAGCCCGCGCTGAAGAGGTCGGTGTCGACGCCGATCCGCAGGATGCCGGTCGGTACCGACCCTCGGAGGTGCTCGTCGACCGCAGCTCGACTCGCCTCTGACGAACACAGCACCGCGTCGTAGAGCGCGAGCCGGCCCCGATCGATCCAGGTGTCGGTGTGGTTTCGAATCCAAGCGACCCGCCGGGTGCCGGCGGGAAACACGAGAGGTTCCGCCGAGTGGATCATGGCAATCGTCACATCGGCGTCTTCGGGGATTCGACTCCAGCGGTCTCGCGGCACGTAGACGACCTCGTCACCAAGCGCTTGGAGCTGGAGTCCGAGTCCGACCGCGACGTACAGATCGCCGCGGCCCTCATCGAAGTCGAGCGTCCACACCAGGAGTGCGACCTTCCGACGGGCGTGTCCGCTGAACGACTCGCTCCTGACCGCACTCTCGTACCTCATCCTGACGTCGAGGTTCTCCTCGAGATCGGCCATGGGCGGCATCAGCGGAGCGGCGACGGTCCCGCCTGGTGACTCGGGTGCCCCCGGTAGCGCCAGAGGTGCGGGTTCGGTCGGGCCGCGACCTCGGTTGCGAACGGCCTTCGCCACCTTCGTGGCGGGGCTGAGCAGTCGCTTCACCATGAGTCCGGCGCGCCACGTGCCGCTGGCCTCCATGGTCTCGAGGGCCCGCTGCAACGAGTCGGCGTACTCGGCGGCTTCGACTCGCTTCCGCTCCGCTTCCCTGACGTGACCGCGCTCGCCATCGATCTCCGCACGGAGTTCGGCAATCCGCGAGACAGCCGCTTGCCGTTCGGCCCTTGCGGTCTCCCGGCTGCGTTGGAGCACGGGTTCGATTCGGCGGAGGTCGGCTTCCGCATCGCTGAGTCGTTCGGCGATCTCGGCGAGTCGCCGCCGGGCATCGTCGAGCTCGGTCTCCGCAGCTTCCACCCGCTGGCTGGCCGCGGCGAGTTCCTGGCGAGCCTCGTCGCGATGTCGAACCGCTGCGGCGTGTTCCCCGTGAACTCGATCGATCTCGGAGCGAGCCCCGGCGAGGTGCAGCTCCTTGAGGGCGAGCTCCGCGCGCATCTGCTCCTGCTGGGTCAGGAGGTCGGCGATGTGGCCGGCTTCGGTTGCCGGCCGGAGGAGGAAGACCAGCTGATACGCCGAACTCGCCTCGTCGGCGCTGTCCTGGACCGTTGCCATCGTCTCTTTGTCGATGTTGGTCAGCCGCGCAAAGAACTCCGACTGTTCGATCGGCTTCGTGATCCGGTGGACTTCGCCGACGATGAAGCCACAGCTTGCCGCGAGCTCCTTGAATGAGGCCTCGGTGAAGAAGCGAATGTGGGTGGAGTCGAGCAAGCCGGACTCCGAGTAGGTGAAGCGACCCGCCATCAGCTCCGCGATGACGCCGATGAATCCGGCGTTGGGGATCGAGACGACGACTCGGCCATCGGGCGCGACGAGGGGATGGTCCCTCACCATCCTGAGAACCGCCGCCGGGTCGCGGAGGTGCTCGAGGACGTCGGCCAGAATCACGACGTCGTAGCAGTCCTCGAACGAGTCCACCCACGTCGGGTCATCGAGATCGATCTCGACGGTGTGCTCCACGCCGCGGGCGCGGGCCCGCTCGAGAAAGCGCGGCTCGGCGTCGGCACAGGTCACGGTCTTTCCACCCGCGGTGGCCAGATGACTGCTGACGATCCCGGGGCCCGAGCCGAGGTCGAGGACCGACGGTCCACCCGCGTGGGCCAGGCCGTGGATGGTGGCCGCGGTGTTGTTTTCGGCGTCCGGATCGAAGTCGTATTCGTAGTCGACGGTTTCGCTCACGTCTCACTCCTCGGTGCCGTCGGCGCGTCCTTGATGCTCATGCCGCGACCTCAGCTCTCTCGATGTCGAGCCTTCGACCAGTCCGGCCTGCTTCCCCATCGGACAATCCGAGTTTGAAGAGGCGCTCGAACTCAGGGAGCCAGGCAGGAGCGTGTGCTGCAACATTTCCTCGCCAGCCGTCGAACCACTCGACGACATCCGGCATGGCCTGGACGTCGATGTCCGGGCCGGCGTAGCGGCGGGCGAAGAGTGCTCGACCTCGTGGCCAGTAGTACGTGTAGTAGGCGGTGGGAAGCTTGTCGGCGGACCGCTTGTGATGCCAGGCAACGACGTCGGTGGCGATCATCGAGGACCATCCCGCGTCGCGAGCCCGCATGCAGAAGTCCGTCTCCTCGAAGTAGAGGAAGTACTCCTCTGGGAGGAGCCCGACCTCTTCGAGCACTGACCTCCGAATGAGGAGGGAGGCTCCGGTGACGTAGTCGACCGGCCGGTCACCCTGCGAGCCGAGGAGCGCAGCCTGCACTCCCGGGTTGAGATGGGTTGCCGACCCGCCACTGGCCCAGTCGACCCGACCCCCGTCGAACCAGATTCGAGCCGGCTTCGAACCACCGAGCAGGATTCGTGAACCGATGCAGCCCGCATCCGTTTGGCGCCGGGCGAGAGCCATCATGCCCGACAGCGTGTCCCGCTCGACGATGAGGTCGGGGTTCACGATCCAGACGAACCCGACCCGACGATCGAGAGCCTCGCGAATCCCGACGTTGTTGCCTCCGGCGTAGCCCAGGTTCTCACCGGTGGCGATCAACTCGACCCGTGGGTCGAGCCTGCGTCGCAGCTCGCGATGGGTCTCAGGGTTGGCATCGTTGTCCACGACGGTGATCTCGAGATCGCGGTGGTCCGAGTCTTGGAGGGCGCTGACGCAGCGCACCGTGTCGTCGAGGTGCTTGTAGTGGAGCACGATCGCGGCGACTCGATGCCCCAGGTTCACCGGGCTGCCTTCCGAGCGAACCAGATCCGGTCGTCGTCGAGGATGCCGAAGCGCTGCCGTGTACCCGGATCCGGCACCAGGTCACGACCCAGTTTGAGGGACACGTCGAGGCCGCCCGTGGTGAGTCGGTCGACGAAGTCGTCACCGTAGAGACGCACGTGGTCGTCCTGTCCGAACCGACGAGTGCGCTCCTCGGGGGAGGCATCGGGATCCTCTTCGGTCGGCCCACTTTGGAGCGGTACCTGGATGATCGCGAGGCCACCGGGCTTGAGAATCCGTGCCAGTTCGCCCATCGCCGACGCATCGTCCGGGATGTGCTCGAGGATGTGGAAGCAGACGATGAGATCGAACGAGTCGTCTGGGAA
>CAYFLT010000105.1:0-6358 GCA_964344055.1 uncultured Candidatus Nemicrothrix sp. | reverse complement strand
TGGGGCTGGGGGGCGTACTCGAGCACGAAGCGAGCTGTGGCGATGTAAGGGTCGAGTCCTTCCAACACCACCGTGAGGAGCCGGTGACGTTCGAGCGCATAGCAGTTCGGACAGCCCGCATTCGGGCGGCCGTTCGGTCCCGGCATCCACTCTTCCACCGCGCTGTGGCAGCTGGGGCACTCGAAGGTCGCAACGTGCTCGGGCGGCGTTGGAGCGGGTGCGGCGGCCGTCTCGACGAGCGCGTCGATGGATCCGCGAATCCGGGCGCCGACATCGTCGGGAAGGATGTCGTGGCCGGCATCGGCGACACTGTGGTGGTAGACGGGAGCGAGCCGCCGCGGAGAGGCTTGCTCGACGACCTTGCGGGCCACCACGACGATGGTGTCGCCGTGAAGCGACCGGTCGGCGTCGGGGATCGCGGACGAGAACCAGTTGTCGGCGAGATGGCGAACCGTCAGCGGCTCGTAGAGGTCGATGGTCTCCCATGCCACCTCGAATCCCTGCGCCGCCACGAGTCGTTCCAGCTCGTGCGGCGCGTACTCCCGATGATGGCGGTCGCCCCGCTTTCCGAACACCGAACCCATGGCGTAAGGGCCCTCGCCCGTGAGGAGCCGCTGAATCCCGAGCACGCTGCCGATGTTCACGGTGGTCACGACCAGGTACCCGCCCAGCTTCAGGCACTGGTTGGCCTGTTGGAGAAGGAGCGCCGGATCGGCATTCATGTGCTCGATCACCTCTGCACACAACGCAACGTCGTACCCGCCGCCGACCTGGGCGCCCCAATGGTCGATCTCGAGATCGATCGCAGGCGTGAGGTCGTACGACTCGAGTTCGAGCGCACTGCCGATGATCTCTGCGGTCGCCGGAGTTCCCCCGACGTCGAGAAGCCGGCCGATCGGTCCCAGGCGTTGCAGAAGATCGATCGTGTATGCGAAGCGGCCGGCGTGGGTCTGGAGATACCCGCGGTCGACAACGCTGTCGGCAGCCGTCCAACTGTCCAGGAGGGCCGCGGTCTTCGGGTCCTCGTAGAAGGTTGGATAGGGACGAAGGGATTCGCTCATGGGCTCCTGCTCGATCCGCCTGCCGCGGGGCGTATGCGAGGGTTCACACTAGTGGTGAGATCGGCCAGGTAGGCGTGCCGATCAGCCCTTCCCATACCGATCGGTCAAGCGTTGCTGTAGCCGCGGCTCGACTGCCACCATTTCGAATAGACGGTGATCTCGTACGGCGGGAGTTCACCGGAGACGAGATTCGGGTTTCGGTAGTGATCCGGGGTCGTTCGATGCCATCGATCCCGGAACTCGTCGAGCTCCCACTTCTCGAATCCCGAGGGGCGGGTGGCGGACTCATGATGAACGAGTCGAGCATCGGGACAACACACGATGCGCCTCCCGAGGAGACGGACCTTCTGGCAATAGTCCACGTCGTTGTAGTTGAGCGGCAGCCGCGGTGAGAGGCCTCCAGCCGCGGCGAACGTCGAGCGGGCGGTGAGCAGGCACGCACCGGTGACCGCCTCGAGATTGTTGGCGATCCGCGTGAACACCACGTAGCCGAGGTGCTTCCCCGGCATGCCGTGGTACAGGTGGGTCGGACCAGAAGGGCTGAGGAACGCGCCGACGTGCTGGAAGCGGCCGTCCGGGTACTGCAGCCTCGCTCCAACCGCTCCCACCCCCGGCGTCAGCGCGTGGACGAGCATGCAGTCGAGCCAGTCCGGGGTGAGTGGCTCGACATCGTCGTTGAGGAGCAGGAGGAACTCCCCCTCGGCTGCGAGGGCGGCCTGATTGTTGCGCTCGGAATAGTTGAACGGTCCGGTAGCTCGAATGATCCGCAGCCTGTCACCGACGATCGCGCCGACCCGCTCGACCACCGCGGTCGGGGTGTTGTCGTCGACCACCAACAGCAGCTCCCAGTTCCCGTAGCTCGTGCCGTCGGCGAGCCCGCGGGCGAGGCGCTCCACCAGCACCTCGTCGGAGCGCCCGAAGAGCCGGCGGGACCCCTTCGTGGGGACGATGATCGAGACGAGCGGGGCGTGGGTGAGGGCGGGGCGAAGGTGGTAGACACCTCGGAGTTCCTCATCCTGTTCGACGTCGGCCGGTACCCCGATTCGATCACAGTGGTCCTGGAGCACCTTCGTGCCCGCATCGAATGCCCACCGTTTCGCCTCCGGATCGGCCGCCGCGGACCCCTCGGCTTCCCGCCAGTGGTAGAGGATCTTCGGAACGTGGAGAACTTCGCCACCACGCTCGGCGACCCGCCAGGCGATGTCCCAGTCCTGGGACCCATCGACCTCGGATCGGAGCCCGCCCACGGCCTCGATGGCGTCCCGGCGGAGCACGAGCAGATGGCGGAGATACATCTGGGTCCGGAACCGCTCGGGCGACCACGGTGGCTTGAAGAACGGCGAGTGCCGCCGTCCCGAGACGTCGATCAGGTCCTCGTCGGTGTAGATCATCTCGACGTCGGCGCCGGCCCGGTCGAGGGCGAACGCCACCTCCGCCAACGCATCCGGGTGCAGCAGGTCGTCGTGGTCGAGAAAGGCGACGAACGATCCTTCTCCGAGGGCCAAGGCCGCGTTGGTGGCTGCAGAGATCCCCTGCGCCGTTTCGTGCCGGGTCAACCGGACCCGACGGTCCCTCGCGAGGTCGTCGAGATACGCCCGGATCTCCGATCGAGACGATCCGTCGTCGGTGATGCAGAGATCCCAGTGCTCGTGGGTCTGGCCGAAGACGGACTCCACGGCCTCCCGCAGCAGGTCGAGCGGTGGGTCGTGCACCGGCATCACGACCGAGAAGTGGGTCATCATCGACCTGGCCGGAGCCGCCTGAGCTGCCGTCGCACCTTTCGGGCGATCCGGATCGGTAGCCGCCCCATCAACGCCTCATGACGGGCGTGGAGTTCGTCGTATGCGGCGCCGAGCCCTTCGGCCTGCCACAAGCTCGACTGGGTCTCGCTCAGCAGGCCCTGCAGCTCGCCGCCGGCCGCCTCCATCTCGGCGATGAGGTCGCGGAGGCGGTAGATCTCCTGTCGGAGGACCTCTGGGTCGTCGCTCAGGGCCTGGTCACCGCCGTCCTCGGCCCGAAGTGGCGGCAGATCTGCCGGCGAACCCACGTCAGCTCCTCCCCGGAACGAGTCGACCCAGCCGGCGGCGGATGCGGACGACGAGCAGGCCCTCGAGGTGGTTCACCCGTTCCTGGAGGGCATCGGCGCGGTGATGGACTTCCTCGAGCTCGTTGATTCGGTCCCGGAGAAGCTCACGTCGTGCGCTTCCTCCGACCACCAGATCGCGGAGGCGCAGGATCTCCGCTCGAAGGAGCCCGACATCGCCGCTGTCGATCGGGTCATCACCCTCCGGGACGGGGCTCTCGGGGGCTCGGCTCACGGTGCGAGCTTAGCGGCGGGGTTCTTCGGCGTGAGTTCCCGCTCGGGCTGGAATGCGCGCGTGGTGGACCTTCGGATGGATACCCGTATCGCGCGGGTCGAGGATGTCGATCGGCTCGTTCGGCGGGAGATGGTCCGCGTTTCGGTTGAGGGCGTCGGGATCATCCGGACGGTGGAAGCCCGGGTGGTACCAGGGGTCGTCCACGTGCCCCCAGCGACCCACGAAACGCTCCCACTCCCACGCATCGATGTGAGGCTCTCGGCTCGCCGTTTCGTGGTGAACGAGGCGGGCGCCCGGCTCCATCACGATCCGGTAGCCGCGTCGACGCAGCTTGAGGCACACGTCGATGTCGTTGAACGACAGCGGCAGGGTCGTCGAGAACCCGCCGGCGGCGAGGAGCACCTCTCGTCGGGCGAGGAGGCACGCCCCCGTCACGGCGATCACGTCGTGTGCGACGTGAGCAGCAGGCCCAGTGAGGTCCTCGGGATCCCAGCCCACGAATGGGTGCAGGGGCCGGGCATCATCGAGAACCACCCCTGCGTGCTGGATCGAGCCGTCGGGGTAGGTCAGCAGGGCGCCGACCACGGCGACCGTCGGGTCGCCGAAGTGCGACGCCATGCGGGCGAGCCACGTCGGGTCGGTCGCCTCGGTGTCGTCGTTGAGCAGCAGGACCAGATCGGTCCCGGCCTCGAGGATCCCTTGATTCGCGGCTGCGGCGAAGTCGAAGGGCCCGGGAGGCCGGCGGACGATTCTGCGATCAGGCCCTTCGGCGAGTTGATCGGGATCACCGTCGAATTCCTCGCCGACGACGAGGAGGATCCGTAGGTCGGGCCACTCGAGCCCGTCGAGCCCGGCCAGGCACGTGTCGAGATAGCGGTCGCCGGTGGTCGTTCGGGCACCGGCGGTCGGGATGATGACCGTGATGGTCGGACGAGCTGCCCGTCCGGGATCGATCTCGTAGGTGCCGGCAGTCGGTCCGGCCACCGCCCGGCCGTCGATCCCGACCCGATGGAGGTGTCGATCGAGGAGCTCGCGACGATCGTCGACGTCGGGCTCGGGCGGGACAGAGATCAATGCACTCGGGATGTGGACGACCGTCCTTCGAGATTCCGCGAGTTCGAGTGCAGCAGCCGTCGGGTCGGCTCTCGCGTCGTTCGACATCGCTGCGCCTCGCACGAAGATCGGCTGGCAGGCGGACGGTTCGGTGAACGCGCGGGTGGGGGACCAGGCGGCGCGTAGCGAGACCTGCCCATCGACTCGCAGGTCCGTGTAGAAGCCATCAGCGTCCGGCGCGGTGTCGGCCGCACGAAGGATGATCGCCACCGCATCCTCCCGAAGCTCACTGCGGGGATCGATGCTCACCCAGACTGCGTCTTCGGACTCGGTCCCGATCGGGTCGCCGGCCTTCCGGAGTCTCCACCGGTCGTCGGTCTGGCGCCGCAGGGAGCGCACCAGCGACGATGTCTCGAGGTCGGCACACGCCGGTCGCGGGGTGACGATGATCTGGGCCATGACTGTCCGCCACGGTAGTGAGCCGCTTCCCCCGATGAGCGGCACCGGGCCCAAACCGACCGGAGCTAGCTTGTGGCCGTGTCCGACGTCGATCCCGCCGCCCATGTCCAGCGTCTCCAGGCCGAGATCGCGGCCGAAGCCGAAGTCCTCCGGCGTCGCGACCCGGCGCTCGAACGACTCGAGCGCGACATCGCCCGGTCCTGGGAGACGATCACCCCGCCCGGCGCCACCGGAGACGCCGACGAGCTGCTCATGGACCGCACCGAGCAGCTGGCCATGGTCGACGTCGACGTGCCGGTCGGTGATCGCCGAGGAGTCCGCGAGGTCAAGGCCGCCATCCGCAAGGGCACCTACTGGTACCACCGGTACCTCGCGGATCAGCTCAACGCCTTCCACCACGTCCAAGCCCGCCTCCTGCGCCGCCTCGATGCTCGCCTCGGCCGCCTCGAGCGCCTCGCCGGCTCGGACGAGCAGAGGATCCAACTCGCCGATCCGGTGGCTGCTCCGTCGGCGGAGATCGCCGCGTCGGTCATCGCGCATCTGGCCGGCTCGACTGGGTCGATCGCAGTCCTCGGCGAGGGTGGAATCGAGATCCAACGTGCCCTCGCCGCGGCCGGGCACCAGGTCCATTCGGTCGACCAGCGCATCGAGGCGGTGCTCGAGGGGGTGGGCGAAGGGCTCGATGCGAGATCGGGCGATCCGGTCGAGCATCTCGCGCACGTGGAAGGCGACGCACTCGCCGGACTCGTGCTCGGTCCGTTCGTGGAGACCCGGAGTGCCGCGGAACTCGTCGATCTCGCCGCGTGCGCGCAGGCCAAGATCGGGCCGGGAGGGACGATCGTCGTCGTGGCTGCGGATCCTTCCTTCAGGTCGATCGCCGACCGTGAGCTCCTCGCCGGGCTCGGGTTCGCGCCGTCGACGTGGCGCCAGGTGTTGGAACGTTCCGGCCTCGACGTCGGTGGCACGGTGCCGGAGGCGTCCGACGCCGATCACGCGGTCGTCGTGGCTCGACGTCCGTGACCGTTCCGGTCGTCCACCAATTCACCGCGGTCCTCACCGATCGTGACGCGGTCGGTCACCACACCCTGAGAGTGGACGACATCCTCCACGAGATGGGGGTGGAGACCAAGATCTACGCCGCCCACGTCCACCCGTCGGTGGCCGACCGGGGGCGTGACTTCCGGCGGCATCCCGAAGACCCGCCGCCCGACCTGATCATCTACCAGGCCTCGACCGGCACGCCCGTCGCCGACTATCTCCTCACCCGTCACGAACCCCTGGTGGTCGACTACCACAACATCACGCCGGCGTCGTTCTTCGAGGCCTGGGAACCCGCAGTCTCGGCGGAGCTCGACCACGGTCGCCGCCAACTCCGTCAACTCGCCCGCCGCGCCCGGCACTGCATCGCCGACTCGGAGTTCAATGCGGCGGAGTTGGTGGAGGTTGGGGTGTCGGAGGTGGTGGTGG
>CAYFLT010000104.1:4228-13715 GCA_964344055.1 uncultured Candidatus Nemicrothrix sp. | reverse complement strand
CATGACGTCCATCCTTCCAGGACAGAACGCCTCCATCACCCCCAGGCCGGTTCACCCAGCTCGACCAGGAACGTGTTGAGCCTTTCCTGGAAGACTCCGGCTTGGTCGAGATGTGGTGAGTGACCCGAGTCCGCGATCACCACCTCGTTGGAGCTCCCTCCGTTGTGGACATAGGTCTCGAGCATCGCGGTGATCTGTTGGACCATCGGCTGGGGCGGATACACGTCCTCGCCGGGCCAGCCTGGAATGACCCCGAGCAGACCGAGTTGGCCGGTGTCGAACATCGAGTTGTCGGAGACGACTTGATCATCGGCGCCGCGAATCCAGAGAATCGGTGGTTTGGGGTCGATGTCGACGAGCGCCGACAGGTCGCAGTTTCCGCCGGCCAGCGCGTTGTTGACCCCTCCGGGCCCTGGAGCGAAAGTGGGCCAGTTGTCCGATGGGGCGACGTCGCCTGGGAAGCCCCCGCTACCGGTCGTCGTCTTGAGGATGGCTTCGACCAGGGCGTCTTCTCTTGCCGGATCGAATGTGTGGTTGGGTGACACGTAGAAGTTCCGCATGACGGATCTCGGTGACAGGTCGCTGTCGGTGCTCGTGTCGCCGGATTGCAGTCGCTCGATCATCTCGGGTGCCAGTCCGCCCGCTCCGGCTCCGGCGTAGTCGGGATAGCACGGCGTGCCCTTGACGTCCTTGGTGCCGACGAAGCCGTGGGGCGAGACGGTGTCGACCAGAGTCAGCGAGGCGACCGAGTCTGCGTGGTCGATGGCGTACTGCATGATCGCGCCGCCCCCTGTCGACCAGCCGACGAGGTGGACGGGGGTCGACAGTTCCATGGCTTCGATGAAGGCGTGGAGGTCGTCGGAGAAGTCGCGCATCCCGCGGGTGGCATCGATCGGGACCGGTTCGGTGTCGCCGAACCCGCGCATGTCGACCGCGAGGCCACGGAAGCCGTCGGGAAGGGCCGCGAGGGTCTCGTCCCAGAAGAGGGAGCTGGCGAGGTTCCCGTGGAGGAAGACGACCGGAGTGCCGCCATCGGGTCCGGCTGCGAGGTAGTGAACCCGAAGCCTCGCCGTGTCGGTCGCCGCCGCTTGAACGCCGTCTGGAAGGGTGTAGGTGGTCATGGTTGGTTCTCCTCCTCGTGGGGTGGGCTCGGCCTGCCTTCAGGCCTGGGTTTCGATGATTTGACGGACCACGGCTGCGTCGGCGAGAGCGTCGAACGCCGCGTTGATCTCGGACAACGGGAGGGTGCCCGTGTGGAGCTTCTCGACCGGGAGTTCGCCGGCTCGCCACATGCGGATCAGCCGCGGGATGTCGCGCTGCGGTGCTGCGGAGCCCATGTAGGAGCCCACGATCGTCTTCGCCTCACCGACGATGCCGACCGCCGGGATGGTGAACACTGCGTCGGGGTGGGGGAGCCCGATCGCCACGGTGGTTCCCCCTCTCCCGGTGCTTGCGTATGCGGCTTCCAAGACCTTGGCACTGCCGACCGCCTCGAAGGAATAGTCGGCGCCTCCGTCGGTGGCCTCGGCGATCGCAGTGGTGGCCTGGTCCGGCGTGAATGCGGCGGTCGCTCCGAGTTCGAGTGCCAGCTGGTGTTTGTCGAGCATCGGGTCGACGGCGATGATCGGGTTGGCTCCCGTGGCGGCTGCTCCCATGACCGCCGCCAGGCCGACGCCCCCGAGGCCGAAGATCGCGACGGACTCCCCGGCCCGGACGCCGGCGGTGTTGAGCACGGCGCCGACGCCGGTGAGCACTGCGCAGCCGAGAAGGGCGGCGGTGGTCAACGGAATGTCGTCGGGGATGACCACGGCCGAACCTCGAGCCACGATCGCGCGCTCCGCAAAGGCCGAGACGCCGAGGTGGTGGTGGACCGGTTGTCCGGCGTGGTGGAGGCGGTGGCCGCCGCTGAGCATTCGGCCCTCGCCATTGGCGGCGGCAGCATTCGGGCACAGCTGGGGTGAGCCGCCGGCACACATGGCACAGGTGCCGCAGCTGGGCACGAAGGTCAACACGACATGATCCCCGACCGAGACATCGACGACACCAGGGCCGACCGCTTCCACGACTCCGGCCGCCTCATGGCCAAGGGCCATCGGAACCGGGCGTGGGCGGTTCCCGTCGATGACGGACAAGTCGGAGTGGCAGACCCCCGCTGCCTCGATGCGTACCAGCAGCTCTCCGGAGTCGGGTGGATCGATGTCGAGCTCGATGAGCTCGAGTGGCCGAGTCGCCCCATACGGACGGTCGCGACCGATTTCGGTGAGGACGGCTGCTCTCGTGTGCATCAGGCTGACTCCTCAGGCGGTGCGAGACCACGCTTCAGCATCTTCAAGACGTCGTTCTGGACGTCCTCGGGGACCGATCGTCCGCCGGTCCACTCCGCCCAGCGCATGCCGACGAAGTAGCCGATGCCCATGTAGACGTAGGCGACGATCTCGGGGTCGAGCTCCGGGTCGGCCTCGCCCGCTTGCTGGTAGCGGCGAACGCCTCGTGCGTAGCCGCGGGCGAGTTGCTCGTAGTACTCGCGGTAGACACCGTGGTCGATGAACTCGGCTTCCCGGACGATCCGATAGACACCGGGACGTTGTGACATCACCTCGAAGAAGGCCGCGAAGCCGAGCCTCTCGACCTCGGAGCGCGACGTCGCCGCGCCGATCGCCTCCGCCATGGCGTGTCGGACGTCGCTGTTGATGGCCCGGACGAGCTCGACAAACAACTCCTGCTTCGACCCGAAGCAGTTGTAGAAGCTGCCGGTTGCCATACCTGCTTCCGAGCAGATCTCGGCCACCGACACTGCGGTGTAGCTCTCCTCCGCGAAGAGCCGTTCCGCGGCCTGCAGCAGAGCCGCCCTGGCGTTGGACTTCGAAGGACTTGGGCGACTGTCGACGGTCTCGGACATCACGTGCTCCTCGGTCGATGAGACGTCACGTCTAGCAGGTGATCGTCGACCGCGGACATGAACTCGCTGGGCTGCTCGATGAAGCACAGGTGCCCGGCACCGTCGAATACCGAGAGCTTCGCCCCAGCCGTCCGCTGCGAGAGAGCAATCCCATTGGCCTTCGGCACCACACGATCGACCTCGCCGTGCAACACCAGGACCGGGCACTCCAGTTCCTCGACTGGAGCGCCGCGGCTCAGGTAGGTCTCACACGCCTGGAACTGGGAGGCCCAGGCTTCGGGTTCGGTGGGGTGTTCGAGCCTCGCCTGTAGGAGCTGGTCGAACTCCAAAGGGTGGCGATCGGTCCAGCCGGGGCTGAAGCTGAAGTGCATTGTCTGGCGGGCGAAGTCGGCGGGCTCGAGGTCAGCTGCCTCCATCCACGCGTCGAGGGTCGCGGCCGGGGTGGGGTCGTGCTCGTGGCCTCCCGGACTCGTCCCGACGAGGATCAGGGAGGCAACGAGGTCGGGCCGGGCCAACGCAAGCGTGATCGCGATGTAGCCGCCCATCGAGAAGCCGAGGAGATGCACGGGAGAGAGACCGAGACGGTCGATCACCGCTATGTGGTCACCTGCCATCGCCTCCACGGAGTACGGGCCGGGCGGTGTCGAGGATCGTCCGGTCCCGCGGTTTTCCGCCATCACTACCTGGAACCGCCGCGAGAGTCCGCTGATGCTCTCCCAGGACCAGTTGGCGTATCCGAGCCCGTTCAACAGATACAGGGGAGTCCCCTCGCCGGCGGACGAGACGTGGATCGAGTCCTCGCCCACGCCGATGCTGGCGCTGAACTCATCCATCGCCGATCTCCCGGCGTGAGGCGCCTTCTGCCCAGGTGGATGAATGTCTGTTCAGGCAAAATGAATCACTATTCATCGTTCTGTGCTTGATAAATCGCGCTTGATCGGTCAATAGTATGAACCATAGTTCAGTAGGAAGCTGCGCTCAAGGGATGAGGCTGGACCTCGGAACCTGCAGCTGGATCTGGGGAGGGTCAAGGAAGTGGAACCGAGGAACCGATTGTGGAAGCTCCTGGCAATCATGGTCGCGGCGGCGATGTTCAGTGCCGCCTGCGGAGACGACTCAGATGCCGGCGACGGGGGCGCATCGACCGATGATCAGGCCGATGACGGCCCAGTCGAGAACGATGAGTCCGACGCCGACAGCGATGCCGGGACCGACGATGAGTCCGACGAGGGGTCGGCCGACGACGAGGCGGAAGAGCCTGCGCCGACGGTCGAAGGTGTTTCCGAAGACAGCATCAAGGTGAGCGTTGTGGCTGGGTTCAGCGGCCTGTTCGGCGAGGTCATCCAGGGCATCTATGTCAGTGGCATGGAAACGTGGGCCGAGGAGGTCAACGCCAACGGTGGAATCCACGGCCGGACGGTCGAGTTGGTTCAGGTCGACCACAAGGAAACGCCCGATGGCGGCGTGGCCGCGTGCCAGGAAGTGCTCAGCAACGGCAGCTTCACCGCGGTTCTGGTGCAGGGAACCGAGGCTCAGGCCGCCGCGGCGGATTGTCTCGACGACGCCGGCTTCACCAACATGGTGTGGACGGCGGCGGATTCCTTCGTCGAGTCCTGGACGAGCTCGTACACCATCTTCCCGTCCGAGGAGCAGCAGGGCGTGCTTCTCGCCCAGTTCCTCGCCGCCGAGAGTCCAGATGCAGTGGTCGGTGTCATCGAGCTGACCATCCCCGTCTACACCCGGATCGGCGACGCTTTCGTGGCCGAAGCCCAGGCCCAGGGTCTCGAGGTCGTGGACACCCTCGCAGTCGAGTTCGGACAGGCCTCGTTCACGCCGCAGGTACTACGTCTCCAGGAGGCAGGAGCGACCACGGTCGCCATGTTCGTGACCAACGAGGCGATCCAGATCGCCACCGACGCCGGGCAGCTCGGCTACACCCCGGCATACACCGGTGCGCTGTTCGAGTTCGACTTCGTCACCCAGGCGGCTCCAGGCCTGCTCGATGGTGCTGCGGGACTGCGCCTGAACGCCACGATCGACACTCCCGAATACGCCGCCTTCCAGGCCCTCGCCCAGAAGCACGGGCGCAGCGGAGCACTCGATGGTGAGGCCTTCCTCTACTTCGGCTACGGCCTGCTACTCGAGGCCGTGCTGGACGCGGCCGGCGACACACCGACTCCGGATTCGCTGGTGGCTGCGATCGAGTCGCTGGACGGCTTCGAGACCGGTGTCCTTCCCCCGATCACGTGGGGGAGTGGTGACCTGGTCGGCTCGACTTCGATGTTCCCGACGGTGTGCTGCAGCCCGGACAACACCTGGGCGGCAGACGGTGATCCGGTGAGGCTCGGCTGAACGAACAAGGTCGTCGGCGAGGTGCTCGTCCGCGACGAGAGGAGTGGACTGTAACCATCGTGGTGCTCAATGGGGTGTTCCTCGGTGTGCTCTACGGGCTCCTCGCCGTCGGCCTGGTTGTCGTCTATCGGGTGTCACGGGTCATCACCTTCGCCCATGGCGAGGTCGGGATGATCGGTGCGTTCGTGTTCGCGTCGCTGTGGCTCGACGACGGGAGACCGATGGCGCTCGCCATCATCGCTGGCCTCGCGGTGTCGACGGCCCTTGGGGCCGCTACCGAGCTGGCGGTGGTCCGCCCTCTCCGTGGCCAGTCCCGGATCGCCGTGATGGTTGCGACCTTCGGTGTCTCGAACCTCCTGTTGGTGTTCGCCGTGCGGCGATGGTCGCTTCGCCCCCGCTTCATGCAACCGATCGTCACCGGGGACGGAATCACCGTCGCCGGACTCGCGATTCGCCCGATCCAACTGCTCACGGCGGGCGCGGCGCTGGCCCTCCTGGTCGGGCTCGGCCTGCTCGTGGCTAGAAGCTCGTTCGGCCTGCGGCTCCGGGCGGTGGCGCTGGACCCGACTGCGGCCTCAGAGGTCGGGGTGAACGTCAACGGTGTGTCGCTGGCTGCGTGGGCGTTGGCCGGGACGTTCGCGGGCCTCACCGCCATCCTCGTTTCGTCACAGGTGGTCTTCAGCGTCTTCTTCATGACCGGCCTCATGCTGCGGGCCCTCGTCGCTGCCCTGATCGGTGGGCTCACCAGCATCGTCGGAGCGTTCGGCGCCGGGATCGCCCTCGGGGTTGCCGAGGGCTACCTGGGCTACCGCTTCCTCGCGCCAGGAATCGTCGAGCTCACCCTTGCGGCCACGGTGATCCTCGTCCTTGTGGTCAGACCCCGCGGGCTACTGACCGCGGCCTACTGAGATGGTGCGTCTCGACCGCCTGATCGGGTCCAGCCGCTCGGTCGGGCCGATCGTTGGCGTCGCGCTCGTCACGATCCTCGGCCTCTCCGCTTCGGAAGCCACGACGTTCAAGACCGGATTGATTCTCATCTTCGTCACGTCCGCGATCGGCCTGCACGTCCTCGTCAATTGGGCCGGAGAGCTCTCTCTTGCCCAGGCCGGGATGGTGGGGCTTCCGGCGTTCGTCGTCGCGAAGCTCAGCTCCGATCTTGGTGTCCCCACACTCGCGCTCCTCCCGATCGGAATCCTGACCGGCGTGGTCGTGGGCGCAGTGGTCGCCCTCACCGCCCTGCGGGTGAGCGGGCTGTACGTCGCCGTGGTCACACTCGCGGCAGGGATCGCCATCGACCGCTACTTCTTCACCAAGGACTGGTTGGTCGGTGACGGAAGCCTGGTCGTCCCGACTCTCGAACTCGGGCCGTGGGAGCTTTCGTCGGTGCGATCGCTCTTCCCGATCGTGCTTGCCGTCTCAGTGGCCGCCATCGGCACGACCTGGCGGTTGCTCGAGTCGCGTTTCGGGCGCGCGCTGATGCTTCTCCGATCTGATCCGACTGCGGCGGCGAGTGTCGGGGTCAACGTTGCCGCCCACCGGGCGGGTGCCTACGTGCTTGCGGGCGGTCTGGCCGGCACCGCCGGTGCGATAACACCGTTGTGGGTGCAACGAGTCGCGCCGGCGAGCTTCCCGACCAGCCTGTCGTTCACCTATCTCGCAGTGGCGGTGGTGGCGGGACGCGGCTCGATGGGTGGGGTGGTCGCGGCCGCAGTTGCACTCGAGGGATTCCGGCTGTTCATCTCCGACACGAGCTTCGTGGCCGCCTATCTCGGGCCCGTGGCGGTCGTCGTCACCCTCACCCGCTTCCCCGGTGGTTTGAATCAGCAAGGACGGTGGATTCGCCAACTCGCGGCAGGAAGGCTCAACCGGTCCTGACCCCCAGGTAGAGGTCGGCGATGGCCGCGGCGCCGCCGAGCTCGGCGATGGGTCCGGCCGCCGCGACCGTTCCCCGCTGAACGAGGACGACTCGGTCGACCGCCTCGGAGATGAGGTTCGGATTCTGCTCCACGACCAGCACTGAGACGCCGGTGTCACGGATCTGTATCAGTCGCTCGACCAATTCCTCCGCGAGCTTCGGGGCGAGACCCGCAGACATCTCGTCAACCAGCAGCATCGACGGCGCGGTCATCAGAGCCCGGCCGATGGCGAGCATCTGCTGTTCACCACCCGAGAGCGTCCCCGCCCGTTGACGGCGGCGCTCGTGAAGACGGGGGAACAGGTCGAAGACCTGGGTTTCGGAGTCCGACCGATCGTCGTTGACCAGGCTCGCGATCGCGAGATTGTCGGCGACGGTCAGCTCCGAGAAGATCCGTCGACCTTCAGGAACATGGGCCAACCCGAGTCGCACCCGGCGATGAGCGGGCAGGCGTCCGGCGTCGGTCCCGGCCACCGTGATCGTTCCGGACTGCAGTGAGATGCTCCCGGCCAGAGCTCGAAGGAGGGTGGTCTTTCCGGCACCGTTGGGTCCGAGCAACCCCACCATCTCGCCCCGTTCGACGGTGATGGAGACGTCCCGAACCACCGGGACGTGTGTGTAGCCGGCCGAGAGGCGATCAACGCTGAGCATCGTGGTCACGCGGCACCTCCCAGGTATGACTCGACCACTCGCTCATCGTGACGTACCCCAACCGGGTCACCGCGATAGATGACCCGACCCTCGGCCAGAACGACGACTTCATCGCACAACTCCACTATGAAGCCGACGTCGTGGGCGATGACGAGCACCCCGACTCCTGTCGCTCGCGCCGAAGCCAACGCCGTTGTCAAGGTGGCGATCTCGGACGGGTCGAGACCGGTGGTCGGTTCATCCAGCAGCAGGACGCTCGCCTCGCGAGCGAAGAGGCCGGCGACCTCCACCATGCGGGCCACCCCGAATGACAGATCGGCCACCGGCGAGCGCGCGTGTTCGGTGAGCTCGAAGCGGTCGAGGACCTCCACCACCTGCGCCCGGCACCGCTGTTCTGTCCGCCGGGTGCGACCTGGGCGAAGTATCGGGGAGAGTGGAGGGTAGGTGGCGCTGAGGTGCAGAGCCGCCATGAGGTTCGTCTCGACACTCTCATCGAGGACGAGACCCAGGTTCTGGAAGCTCCTCGCCATGCCGAGACGCGCTCGCCCCTGTGGGCTCGACGACGTGATGTCGCTGCCGTTGAACCCGATCCGACCGGCATCGACGGCGACAACACCTGTGATGGCATTGAGCAGTGTCGTCTTTCCGGCGCCGTTCGGTCCGATCAGTCCGACGATCGAGCCGGCATCGACTGACAGCGACACCGCGTCGAGCGCACACAGTCCCCCGAATCGAACTGAGACGTCGTCAACCTCGAGAAGGTTGTCGATTCTGTCTGAACCATTGTTCATATACAGAGTGATTCTTCTTCATTTGAGGGGGAGAATCCAGTGAAGAGTTGTTCAGAGCCTTCGACCTCACTGGGTGAAATGCTGCGAACTCCGAGCCAAGGTCCATCAGCGCTTGACGACGATTGACCAGATACCTAATCTGGTCAGTCGTCGACCCGCTTGCCTGTGATCGAGATGAGGCGCATTGCTCGTTGATTCCCCGTTCGACATGTTCGATCCCAAGGACGTGATTGCCGCGTCGCCGACGTGTCGCGGCCTCCTTCGGGTGCTCGAGCGGTGATCCCCGAGACGGCTCGAGTGGCGGCAGACCGGGCTGAGCCGGTCCTCGACACGACAGTCGGCGACGTCCTTCGGGGCGCGGCGGAGAGAGCCCCCGACCAGGTCGGTCTCATCTCGCGAGGGCTCGATCCCGGATCGAGAAGGGAGTGGACGTTCAGCCGGTTGTGTGAGGAGTCCGAGCGACTCGCCCGCGCCCTGCTCCACCGTTTCGATCCTGGGGATCGGGTCGCGATCTCGGCACCGAACCTGCCGGAGTGGAACCTGCTCCAGTTCGCCATGGGCATGGCCGGCCTCGTGCTGGTCCCACTCAACCCCGCCTACCGGCAAAAGGAGATCACCTACGCGCTCCGACAGTCCGGCGCGGCCGGGGTGTTCTTCGTCCCCGATCTCAACGGGAATCCCACAACCCGCTGGGTCGAAGCCGCGGCCCAGGAGTTGCCTCAGCTCCACACCACAGTGCCGTGGGGCGACATCGGTGAGCTGGCGCGGTCCGGCTCTCCACATCAGAGACTGCCCTCGGTTCTCCCCGACGACCCGGCGCAGATCCAGTACACATCAGGTACGACCGGTGCCCCGAAAGGTGCGGTCTTGCATCACCGT
>CAYFLT010000104.1:0-4218 GCA_964344055.1 uncultured Candidatus Nemicrothrix sp. | reverse complement strand
GCCTCACCAACAACGGACGTTTCGTGGTGGAGCGGCTCGGGGCGGCGCCGGGCGAGAGCTTCTTGAATCCTGCCCCGCTCTTCCACGTCGCCGGTTGTGTGGTAGGCGTCCTCGGATCCCTCGCCTGCCAGGCCACGCTGGTGCAGCCGGAGCTGTTCCACCCCGGGTTGATTCTCGAGCTCTTCGAATCGGAGCAGGTGGTGGCCATGGGGGGTGTCCCCACGATGCTCATCGCTCTGATGGAGCATCCCGACTTCGAACGCCGAGACCTGTCGTCGTTGCGCACCGTGGGGATCGGTGGCTCGACCGTGCCAGCAGACCTCGTCCGCAGCATCGAGGCGGCGCTGGGTATCGAGTTCGTGGTGTTGTTCGGTCAAACCGAGGGTTCGTGCTCCATCCTCGGAACCCGGCCCGGCGACTCTGCCGAGGACAAGGCCGAGACCATCGGGCGGCCGCTGCCCCACACTGAAGCGAAGATCATCGATCCCGACACCGGCCTGGTGTGCGAGCCCGGATCTCCCGGTGAGATCTGTGCCCGCGGTTATGGCGTCATGCTGGGCTACCACGACAACCCGGAGGCGACCGCGGCGGCCATCGACGACGACGGTTGGCTGCACACCGGGGACCTGGGGTCGATGGACGAGCGCGGTTACTGCCGGATCATCGGCCGGCTCAAGGACATGATCATCAGTGGGGGCGAGAACATCTATCCACGCGAGATCGAAGACGTGATCTTCGCCCACCCGGCGGTGGGCGACGTGGCCGTGGTGGGCGTGCCCGACCCGAAGTGGGGGGAGCAGGTCGTCGCGTTCGTCAGGCCGGCTCCCGGAGGCGAGGTGAGCCAGGAGGAGCTGCGACTGCTGGTGCGCGACACGCTCGCCCCGCACAAGTGTCCACGCGACTGGGTATTCGGCACCGAGATGCCGATGACGGCGTCGGGCAAGATCCAGAAGTTCGAACTGAGCGACCGCTACCTCCGGCAACGACCGGGAAGTTGATCGGGCCGACCGCCTAGTCGGAGGAGCGTGGCGTGATGCCGAGTCCGATGATGTCGTTGAGGGTCTCGAGCATCCTGGCCAGTTCGGTGGGGTCGGGGCTCTCGAGTCCCCGTCGGACGATTGCCCAGCCGGTCTCGAAGAGCACAGAAGCCACGTGGGCGGGTTCGAGGCCGGATCGGATGGTGCCTTCGGCCTGGCCCGCGGTGAGGACATCCTCGAGGAGTTCCCGTATGCGCTTGCGCTGCCGTTCTTCGGCCATGCGGGCGACATCGCCTTCGACCAGGTCGGTTTCGCCGAAGAGGGAAGCGTGGAGGAGTTCGTCGTCGCCATAGTGAGCCGCGGTGAGCTCGACGAGGGCTCGCAGGCGAGTGGGGGCGGTACCAGGGGCGGCGAGTGCGTGCTCGGCTTTGGCGATGAAACGATCGAGAGATTCCTCGACCACGGCCAGGTAGATCTCCTGTTTGGAGGAGAAGTGGAGGTAGACGCTTCCCTTGCCGGTGCCGGCCTCGGTAGCGACGTCGTCGACGGTGGTGCGCTTGTAGCCGAAGCGGCGGAACCGGATTTCGGCCGCTTCGAGGAGCCGGGCCCGGGGATCGGTGGCGGTCATGACGGCAATGATCGCGGCTCGGCGGATGCGGAAGTGGGACGCCATCCCGGTCGGCCAAAGATGTGCCGAAGTCTCGTGCGTCGTCCCTCGGCGGCCTTCACGTCGCGGCCGATGTCGATGAACTCGTGGTAGGCGATGCGCAGGGGGTTGTAGGTGTCGATGTTGGTGGTGAGGCCGTACTCGACCCGCTCGGCCTCGGGTTCGAAGGTGCCGAACCACTTGTCCCAGATGATCAGGATCCCACCATGGTTCTTGTCGAGATACTGGGGGTTGACGCCGTGATGTACCCGATGGTGCGACGGCGTGTTGAAGACCGCCTCGACCGGTCGGGGCAGGCGGTCGATCGTCTCGGTGTGGATCCAGTACTGATACAGGAGGTCGATCTGACGGGCCCTGCGGGCGTGGTGGGCGTTGACCCCCAGTACCGGGAGCGGCATGAAGACCCACGACAGCAGGAAGCTGGACCAGGGCTGACGGAGGGCGGTGGAGAGGTTGTAGTGCCGGCTCGAGTGGTGGGTTACGTGGTTGGCCCAGAACAGGCGGACCTCGTGCATCCACCGGTGGTTCCAGTAGTAGAGGAAGTCCCACAGCACCAGGGACACGACGAAGGCACCCCGGCGGGAGCTGACGTCGGCGACTCGATGCCGGAAGAGGAACTTCAGCGTGCGGCTCAGGACCGCGCCGGTGATGAGGTCGGACGCCGCGTTGCCGACGAGCATGGAGAGGCTGGCGGTCGTGTCGCGCCGCTCGTAGCCAAGCGGCACCAGTTTGTCCGAAATGGGAGTCGACGAATCCGGCCCACCGGCCTCGGCACGGGCACGGTGGCGAAGGATCCGGGCCTCGGCCGTGATCGTGACCACGAAACCGACCAGTGAGAGCACGTCGATCAGGTCGACCTGGCTTGATCGCTTGAGCCTTGCGGCCGTTCCTCGCAGCGACTTCACCCGGCTCAGGGTAGCAGGTTTGACGATGAGTGCCCAGATTACAAATCTGGTCACCCGATCACCACAACCGACCCGGAGGGGGTGCGGTGGTGTACCCACGACAACCCACGGTGTTCCTCACCGATGAGCATCACGACTTCCGGCGGATGGTTGCATCCTTCGTCGAACGGGAGAACCGCCCGAATGCCGACGAGTGGGAGGCCGCCGGGCAGTGCTCGCGCGAGCTCTACCGCACCGCCGGCAAGGCCGGCCTCCTGGGACTGCGCTACGACCCTGCGCTCGGGGGCAGCGGGCTCGACTTCATGGCCACCGCCGTGCTCGCCGAGGAGTTGGCCAAGGGCGACTCCATCGGAACCGCCGTCTCGCTCATGGCCCAGTCCGAGTTCGCGCTGGCGATCCTGGCCGACGAGGCGAGCGACGAGCTCAAGGAGCGGTGGATGGCACCCGCCATCGCCGGCGAGCTCATCGGCGGCATCGGGGTGTCCGAGCCGGGAGCCGGATCTGACGTCGCCGCCATCACCACCCGGGCCCGCCGCGACGGCGACGACTATGTGATCTCCGGTCAGAAGACCTTCATCTCCAACGGCACCCGAGCCGACTTTCTCACCCTTGCGGTCCGCACCGGCGAGGCGGGGCCCAAGGGGGTGTCCGTCGTCGTGTTCCCCACCGACACCGAGGGGTTCGAGGTCGGCCGACGCCTCGACAAACTCGGGTCACGGGCCTCCGACACCGGCGAACTCTTCTTCCACGAATGCCGCATCCCGGTCTCGAACCTGGTGGGGGAGGAAGGCCACGGGCTCCGCTACATCCTTTCCCACTTCGGTGGCGAGCGGCTGGTGATCGCCTCGTTCGCGGTGGGGATCATGGAGCGTCTCATCGAGCTCGGCCTCGACTACGCCGCCCAGCGGGAGACCTTCGGCAGCACCCTGATCGGGTTCCAGACCTGGCGCCACCGCTTCGCCGAGATGGCCACCCGCTGCGAGGCCACCCGCCTGCTCGCCTACCAGGCCGCCCGCCTTCTGAGCGACCACGATCCGAGCGGCGACCTCGCGGTGTCGATGGCCAAACTCCACGCCGCCGACGCCGTGCAGAGTGTCGCCTCCGACGTGCTCCAACTCCACGGCGGCTTCGGTCAGATGGAGGAGTCGCCGATCCCCCGCTACTACCGCGACGTCGCCGGTTTCTCGATCGGTGCCGGCACGTCGGAGATCATGCGCGAGCTCATCGCTCGCTCACTCGTCAACCCCAGGAACTGAAGGAGAACAATGTCCGGAAGCGCAGACACCCAGGAGCGGGTGGGAGCAATCGACGCCTGGATGTCGATCATGTCGCCCGAGACCGCCGACCGATGGCCGGACTCGTTCTGGCACATCTTCAACAAGTACGGCGTGGCCGAGCGATTCAAGAAGGGCTTCACTCTCGACGAGATCATCGAGGAGATGGACGAGGCCGGCGTCGACATCGGCGTGGCGTCGTCCTTCAAGTTCCTCGACACCTGGGTGGTCGACAACGACGAGACCGCGGCCTACATCGCCCAGGCTCCCGACCGGTTCGTCGGCGCCTTCACCGTCGACATCCGCGACCCGATGCCGGCCATGCGGGAGTTCCGTCGCTGCGTCGAGGAGCTCGGCTACCAGGCGTTCCGTCTCGAGCCGTACCAGTACGGCGA
>CAYFLT010000103.1:13201-13787 GCA_964344055.1 uncultured Candidatus Nemicrothrix sp. | reverse complement strand
GAGCGAGTCGGCGATGCGGGCGGCGTTGGCCCCCCTGCTGGACACCCCATGAGCGTCCTGCGATTCGTCGTGCCGCGCTATGGCGCCGATGTGGTGGGTGGTGCCGAATGGGGCGCGAGGGCGCTCGCCACCGGTCTGGCCCGGGGGGGGGAGCGGGTCGAGATCCTCACGTCGTGCGCCCGCAGCCACGTCACCTGGGAGGACGACTACGAGCCCGGGACCACGACCGAGGACGGGGTGACCGTCCACCGCTTCCCCGTCCGGCGGCCGCGGGACCCCGAGTTCGACCGACTGAGCGATCGCATCCTGCCCATGGCGGCCCAGGTCGATGATCGAACCGCGCTCGACTGGATCGATCGGCAGGGCCCGGACAGTCCGGAACTCCTCGACGCGGTGGCGGCCGTCGACGACGGTCACCTGGCCTTCTACCCGTACCTCTACCAGCCGACCGTCCGCGGCATCCCGCTCGCCCGGGTGCCCACGATCATCCATCCGGCCGCCCACGAGGAACCTCCGCTGCATCTCCCGGTGATCGGCCGGGCCGTGACGGGAGCCGACGCGCTCGCCTACCACACCCGTGCCGAAC
>CAYFLT010000103.1:0-13191 GCA_964344055.1 uncultured Candidatus Nemicrothrix sp. | reverse complement strand
ACCGCGTCGGCGATGTTGGCCGCCGTGACAGAACCGAACAGGCGCTCGTCCTCGAGCGGTTCCCGGCGGTGTACCTCCGACCCCAGGCCGTGATCGGGCTCCCCGTCGAGACTCCCGATCCGGCGTTCGTGGACCCCGATCGAGCTCGTCGAGATCTCGATCTCGGCGACGAGCCGTTCGTCGTTTGCCTCGGCCGGGTGGACCGCGGGAAGGGAACCCACGCCCTGATCGAGCACTTCGCGGCCTACCGGGAACGCAGCGGCGGCGGGCGGCTGGTACTCGCAGGTCCGGTGGTCGAGTCCCCGCCTGCGGTCGACGGCGTGACGTGTCTCGGCCCTGTGCCAGAAGAGTCGAAGTACGGGTTGCTCGCCGCGGCTGACGTGCTGGTGAACCCGTCACCCCACGAGTCCTTCTCGATCGTGATGCTGGAAGCGTGGTTGGTCGGCACCCCGGTGCTCGTGAACGGCACCAGCGCGCCGATGCGGGACCACTGCGCGGATGGGGGAGGGGGGCTCTGGTTCACCGGGCGGGCGGACTTCGTGCTCGCGCTCGAACGGCTACTCGCCGATGCTTCGTTGCGCGCCGAGCTGGCGTCGGCGGGCCACGAGTACGTCCGTTCGAACTTCTCGTGGTCGGCGGTCAGTACCCGCTATGGGTCGCTTCGGCGCCGTCTGGACTGACCCCACTGGGCAGCACCTCGACGTCGGCCGGCGGAAGCAGCTCGGTCGGACGCGTGGCGCGGACCACGAGATCGGCGAGCAGGGCGACCGCCAGCACCTGCACGAGGGCGTAGCCGAGCAGGAGGGTGTTCGTCGCAGGTCGAACGTCCTTGTCGACGATGTCGAAGCCGAGCTTCGCGGTGAAGATCAGCCCGAGGACCGTGACGATCGGCATCAACGCCCGGAGTGGGTCGTAGGAGAGCACCATCCGGATGACCTGCAGCACGTAGCTCCGGGTATCGCGCCACCAATGGAACTTCGATCGACCGGCCCTCGGCCGGTACTCGATCGGTACGTACTCGACCCGGTACCCGGACATGAGGAATGCCATCGTGATCGTGGTGACGCACGAGAAGCCGTCGGGTAGCTGGCTCGTGAACTGGCGCGCCACGTCCGCCCTCATCACGCGGAATCCGGAATTCAGGTCGGGAATCCTGGTTCGCGTGAGGAAGGAGGCAAGTTGACGGATGGCCCACTTCGCGGGGACTCGAAGGAACTTCGCCCGGCCCTGCTCGGACGACCGCGCGCCGACCACCTGATCCTTGCCGTCCAGTGCCGCGACCAGCTCGGGGATGTTCTCGTTCGGGTATGCCAAGTCCGCGTCGGTCCATACGACCGCCCGTCCCCGAGCGAGGTCGGTGCCGACCCGACGCGCTGCCCCTGCCCCCTGGTGGCGACCGAATCGGACGAGTCGAACTTCGGGGTGGTCCGCCGCGATCTCAGCGGAGTCGTCGCTGGAGGCGTCGTCGACCACGATGAGTTCCCACGTGTACGCCGACTCGCCCATCGTCGACGTGAGTCGTCGGAGTTCTTCGCGCAGATGGCCGGCCTCGTCGTGCACCGGCAGGACGATCGTGACGTCGACAGGAGGAGTCGCGGGCACCGCGGGAGCATATGGCAGGATCAGCGGGCGCAGTGCCCTCGGCCTCGCAGGCGCCGATCGCGTCGAACCGAAGGAAGTCTGGATGATCACCCTCCCGAGGACTGTGGCCCGCAAGCTCCTCCGCCGACTGAGAACCGGCCTGGGGGCGGTTGGCCGCCGTCTCGCCGCACTGGACGTCGCCCCTGCGGTGCCCGGTCCGAACGAGCGGTACGTCGAGGAGGCCCCGTTGGACCGACTTGCGCTCGAAGTGTTCTCCGGGGAGTGGTCCACCCGCTTCCCGCCTCCGTTGGAGGAGGTCTCGGGACCCCATGACCTCTTCGACGATCCGCGTCTGGACCGGACCCTCGAGGTGCTGGGCGGGGTCGAGGGCAGGGACGTGCTCGAACTCGGCCCACTCGAGGGGGCGCACACGGCCACCCTGCGAAATCGCCATGGGGCCGGCCGGGTGGTGGCGATCGAAGCGAACGAGCGAGCCTGGCTGCGCTGCCTCACGACCAAGGAGGTGCTGGGACTGGACCGGGTCGAGTTCCGGCTGGGCGACCTGCGGCCATACCTGGCGTCGACGACCGAGCACTTCGACGTCGCAGTGGCGATCGGTGTGCTGTACCACCTCGACGACCCGGTTCCTGTTCTCCGGGATCTCGTCAGGGTGAGCGACCGGCTGGTCATCTGGACCCACGTGTACACCCCAGAGGTCGCTGGGTCCCTGAATGCCGACCGATTCGACCCACCGGTCACCCGTTCGGTCGACGGCGTGGACTACCGGCTCCATCCGTTCCGCTACGAGGAGTCGTTGGAGTGGGCCGGATTCTGTGGTGGGACACGCCCCACTGCGTCATGGATCGACGGTGGTGACCTCGTCGAGGTGCTCGAGGGGCTCGGCCACGAGATCGTTCTCCGGGAGACCGACACACCACCCCTGGGGCCGACGGCGTTGCTGGCGACGCGTCGTCGTCAGGGGTTGAGCCAGCGGTAGAGCATGGCGATCAACTGGGCTCGACTCACGTTGTTTCCAGGCGCGAAGATCCCGGGCCCGATGCCGTTGGTCACCCCCGTGGCGGCGGCCCAGTCGACTGCTCGGGCGAAGAAGCTGCCCGCCGGGACGTCCGAGAAGTTGCTCGGCGGTGCGCCGGGCTCACCGACCAGGCGCCACAGCATCGTCACCATCTGCGCACGGGTCATCGACTGCTCCGGGCCGAACATCCCCGGACCGATCCCCGTGGTGACGCCGGTGGCCTTTGCCCACGCGACCGCGTCGGCGTAGTAGGCGCCGTTGACGACATCGATGAACCTGGGGTTGGGATATCCACCGGGGCTGCCCTCGATCCGCCAGAGGAATGTGACGACCTGGCCGCGCGTGACCGTGCCGCCGGGGTTGAAGATCTTGGGGGCCACGCCGCTGGTGATGTTGTTGTCGGCCGCCCACACCACCGCGTTCGCATACCACGCCCCGAGGGGAACGTCGCAGAACTGAGACGTCATCCCGACGGTGAGGTCGCACCAGGCATCGGCCAGGGCGCCGGTGTGTTTCGCATTCCGGCGGAACTGGGGCCAGAACTCGGGCGCGCTGGTGCCGGGCAGGACCTCGGCCACGACCTCGCTGGTCAGGCCCGAGTCGAATCCGCTCTGGACGATGTAGCGGGTCCCGTGGTCATGCACGATCGCCGGCGCGGTGATGTATGACTGCCCGAACCCGCTGTGGCCGATGACGTGGCCGGTCCGGCCGTCGTGATGGCCGACGAAGAGTTCGTTGCCGACCGCGACATCGAGGTCGCCGTCACCGTCGAGGTCGACGATGATCGGATGCCCGGTGATCCGCCGGCCGTAGTGCCAGCCGGCGCCTTGGATCAGTTCGGTGTTCGCTTTCGTCGCCCAGAGGCGGGTTCCGTCGCCGTTGTAGGCGTAGACGTACTCGTCGTAGGAACCGAAGACGACCTCCAGCTGCCCGTCGGCATCGATGTCGCCGAGCGCGGGTGCGGTCTGCACGGTGCCGTTCGCCGACACCGGCCAGCCGCTGACATCGGTCCCGTCGAGTGCGTCGACGGCCCACACCTTCTGGTGGTCCCGGGCGCCCCATGCGTAGGTGGGGCAGGCCGGGTCGGCGTTGTGGGTGCATGCGACGAACCAGTACTCGCCGGTGCCGAAGACCACTTCGGCGCGGCCGTCACCGTTGATGTCGCCGATCGCGGGGCTCGACGCCACGATGTCGCTGGTGTACTTCGCCCACAGCTGGGTCACCGCGCCGCCGGACACATCGAGGGCCCGCAGCAGGCCGCCCTGGTGGAAGTTGGAGACCACGCCGGGCCAGGAGTCGACGCCGATGAAGATCTCGGCGGCCCCGTCGTTGTCGACATCGAAGAGCGCAGGGGACGACCAGATCGTGTCGTAGGACTCGAACGGGAAACCGGCCACGGTGTTGCCGTTGCGGTCGAGTGCCCACACGCGGCCGTCGAAGCCGCCGAACACGACGTCGTCGTGGCCGTCGCCGTCCACGTCGCCGATCGCCGGGGAGGAGGCGACGCCTTCGCATCGCCCGTCGTTGGTGAACGTGTTCACGCCGCCGTAGTCGCGGTTCCCCTGCCACTTCCACTCCACCGAGCCGGTGTGGGAGAAGGCGACCAGGCCGCCGCTGTGAGACCCGCGGTCGTGGGAGGAGCCGACGCCGACCACGATCTCCACGGTGCCGTCACCATCGAGGTCTCCGATGGCCGGGGTGCTGTCGATCGGGCTGGGAGTTGACTGGGCGATGCACTCCGCGGGGATGTGGGGGATCACCGGCACGTGCCAGATCAGGCTGCCGTCGCCGTCGATGGCCTTCAGCCAGCCTTCGCGGCTTCCGATCACCACCTCGTCGTGACCGTCGTTGTCGATGTCGGCGACGGCCGGCGACGAGCTGTAGTTCCAGGCACCCATCGGGATGGACCAATCGGAAGGCCCGCTCACCGCACCGGCGGGAATGGCCAGCCCGGAAACCAGGCATGCGACGGCCAGACCGCCGATCAAGTGCGTCCTCATGCCCTGCCTGATCGGCAGTCGGCGGGATGGGCTTGAGGGGGAGGCCGGGGGAGGCTTGCTCACTTCTTGCACTCTTCAAGTCGGGCCCGCAACGAAACTGTAACACGATCGACACCTGGAATGGTCGCGATCAGGCCTCCGATTCGCCATCGCTATACTTCCCCGGTGCTACGGGCCCGACTGCGCTCCCTCGCCCGGCTGGGCCGGCGTTCCGGCGAATCGGGCTCACTCGACTCGGGGGTGGCCGCCCTGGTGGACCGGTCCTCGGCGTGGGGTCCGGAGCCCTCGTTCGCCACGCCGATCAGCCAGCCGTGCACGCAGGCGCAGCTCGAAGACCCGCGGTACCACGAGTGGCGCCACCGACTCGCCGAGGAGACGGTGTACAACCGCAAGGTCTGGGAGTGGGCTTGGATCTGCGAGATGCTCGAGCGCGAGGCCGCTCGACACGACGGTGCGATGCAGCTGGTCGGGTTCGGAGTGGGCACCGAGCCGATCGTCGGTTGGCTCGCCCGCGAGGGGCATTCGGTCCTGGCCACCGACCTGCCCCACGATGCGACCGAAACGCAGCGGTGGGCCACCACCAACCAGCATGCTGCCGACATCGACGCCCTCGACCCTCGACACATCGCGGCGCCCGAGGTCCTCAGGGACCGGGTGCGATTCCGCCCGGTCGACATGCGCTCGCTCCCGCCGGATCTCGGCGAGTTCGATGCCATGTGGTCGTCGTGCGCGATCGAACACCTCGGCAGCCTCGAAGCCGGTTTCCGGTTCGTCGACGCGAGCCTCGAACACTGCCGGCCCGGCGGGCTCGCTCTCCACACGACCGAGCTCAATGTGTCCGACGAGCGTCGCACCGTCGAGAGTGGGCACACGGTGGTGTACCGGAAGTCCGATCTGGAGGACTTCTTCGGAGATCTGGAGGCGAGAGGCCACCGGGTCGAGCGGACGTTTCATCTCGGTGGGCACGAGCTCGACAAGCGGGTCGACTGGCCGCCTTTTTCGAATCATCATCTGAAGATGCCCGTCGAGGGAGTGGTGACCACCTCGTACGGGATCGCGATCCGAGTCGGGTCCGAGTGAGATGAGGGGTCGCGTCGCAGGGGGGTTTTCGCCGCTCGCCCTCGTTCCGGCAATGGTCGGTGGGCTCCTGCTCAGGTGGTGGATGCTCGCCAGCCCGATCGGAGGTCTCGACTCCGACGAGGCAGTCGGGCTCATGATCGCCGAGGACTATCTCGATGGCGAGATCACCGTCTTCTACTGGGGTCAGAGCTACGGCGGGACGCTCGAATCGATCCTCACCGCCCCGGTCTTCGCCGTCACCGGACCGTCCGTCGTCGCCGCCAAGGTGGTTGCGGTGGGTCTGCACGCGCTCGCCTGTCTCCTGATCTGGAGGGTGGGACGCCGCGTCTTCGACGAGCGGACCGGCCAGATGGCCGGCCTCCTCGCATGGGTGCTCTCACCCGGAGTCGTCTGGTACTCCACCAAGGCTCGAGCGTTCTACGGCGTCAGCATCGTGCTCGCGATGGCTGCGGTGCTGCTGGCGGCCCGACTCCTCACCGAGGACGAACGTGATGCGCCGCAGTGGTGGCTCCGGCGGAGAGGGCCGGCGTCGTTCGATGCCGACGCGTTCGACCTGCTGTGGCTCGGACTCGTCATCGGCCTGAGCGTCTGGGTCTCGCCCCTGATCTCCTTCGTTCTGGTGCCCGTTGTGGCACTGCTCGCCTGGCAGCGCCGTGATCTCCTCGGAAGGATCGGATGGGTCGTGCCCGGAGGACTGGTCGGTGGGGCCCCCTGGCTGGCGGTCAACCTGGCCAGAGGCTTCCCGTCACTCGAGCAACCGGCCGTCGCCGAAGCCGGGAACTACCTCGACCGGTTGGAGGGGTATCTCTCCCGGCTGCTTCCCACCCTCATGGGCCTGCGCGCCGTGTACTCCGGTTCGTGGATCGGCGGGCCACTGGGCCAAATGGCCGCAGTGCTGGTCGGAGTCGTGCTCGTGATGACCGTGTGGAAGGCGCGGAGACGGTCATGGCTCCCGCTCACTCTGCTCGTCGGCTACTCGGTCCTCTTCGCGGTCCCGGCCACGACGAGCTTCGTCGACGAACCGCGGTACGGCTATCTGCTCAGTCCGATCCTGGCGCTCATCGTCGCGTGGCCGCTCTCGAAGCTCCCGACTCCCGTCGCGCTCGTGCCCGTGGCGTTGTTGGTGGCGACTTCGGTCGGAGTCGTCGGACTCTCTCGATGGGCCGAGGAGCATCCCGGCCACTGGGATCTCAACCCTCCCGAACTCGACGAACTCGAGGCCACCCTGGTGGAGCTGGAGATCGATGCCGTGAAGGCGGAGTACTGGATCGCCTACCGGCTCGACTTCGAGACGGACCTCATCGCGTCACCGACCGATCACATCCGCAATCCCACCCTCGATGCAGAGGTGCTCGCCAGCGAGCGGATCGCCTGGGTCTGGTACCACGGGTCGCCACAGCACCTGGGTCAGGTCGCCTCCCTCACCGATGAGGGCGTCCCCTTCGAGGCGCGCACGGTCGGTCCCTACGAGGTGATCACGATGGTGAGCCCCTAGGGGCCGACCTCACCGTCCAGCGAGTTCAGGCGGAGGCGACCGAGCGGTAGAGGTCGATCATTTCCCCGGCGGTGCGATCCCAGGTCATCGACTCCACTCGCCGAGCCAACTCGGGGTCCGACGACGCCGTCTCCGATGCCTCGACCAGCGCCTCGGCCAACGCCACCGTGTCGCCTGGGGGAATCAGCTCGAGTCGATCGCTGACCAGCTCCGGCAGCACACCCACCGCGGTCGCGACGACCGGTGTTCCGACCTGGATGGCTTCGAGCGGGGGTAGACCGAACCCCTCGTACAACGAGGGGAAGGCCAGGACGGTGGCCGCGTGCAGCAGCGCCGCACGGTCCGGATCGGAGACCTCCGGAAGCCGGTGGATGCGCTCGCGGACGGGCGAGGACGCGATGGCCTCGGCCACCGCGGCCTCGTCGTTGCCCGGGGCGCCGGCGATCACGAGATGGACATCCGACGCGAGGGCTCCGATCACCTCGACCAAGGATGGGACGGCCTTGCGACGCTCGACCGTGCCGAGCGCCAGCACGAATCGGTCGGCGTTCACCAACTTCCTCACCCGATCGGGGTTCGGCGGCCCCACGGCACCGACGGCGTGATGTACCACGGCGATCTGGGAGGGATCGAGGTCCAGTACCCGCGAGGCCTCATCGGCAACGGCCTGTGACGAGGCGTGCATCGTGGCGCCGGCATCGAGCGCATTGCGCAGGGGGCGCGCCATCCGCGCCACCTCCGGTCGTACCCATTCGGGACGTGTGATCGGAGTCAGGTCCTGAACCGAGATGATCGATCGTGGCGATGGCGGCGCCAGGAAGTTCGTGCCGTGGACGACGTCCACCGCCCCCGCCACGAGCCGTGCCGGGGGTACGGCGGTCCGGGACCAGAGTCGCTGAGCGAGACCCGCCGGGAACCGGGAGCACCGAACGGGCACGTCGACCTCCGGACGGCCACCTCGCGCGGAGAGCGTCCAGCCGCGGACGTCGATCTCGTCGCGCCGGCCGAGGGCTTCTACCAGGTGGCGCGTCACCTGATGGATGCCGGACGGGGGTCCGAGCAAGGGCGTGAGGTCGATCCCGACCCGGAGTCGGGTCATGGGACGTAGACGCCGTTGAGCATGAGCGTGCTGACCGCCACCATCCCGACCGCCGATGCAGTCGGCAGCCATCGGTCGAGGATGGGGCGCCGGCTGACGATCGCGGCCGCGATGACGAGTGGGAAGGCGCCGAGCGCGTAGCGCTCCATCGAGTTGAGGTTCTCCGCGGACACGAGCAGCAAGGTGGACGGGACGGTGTAGGCCCACAGGTCCGCCGAGAGGTTCCGCACGACGACGACCGTGAGTCCGATGATGATGATCGCCGCGATGAGGTGGAACGCTTCCCCCTCATCACCCCGAACACCGCTGGCGAAGGCATCCGCGATTCGGGTCACGGGTTCGGTGATGTCGCCCCGAAGCTCCCGCTGCCGATCGATCGGCGCCCGCCAGTCATCGAGCGCGAACGCCGACCACACCAGGAACGCGATGGAGCCAGCGGGGGCCGCGACGATGGCGATGATCGACGCCGGAGCGCGACGGTCCCGGAGGCGCAGGACGGTGATTGCAGCGCTGAGACCGAGCAGACCGGCCACCGGCCGGGTGAGTCCGGCCAGGAATCCGAGTATCGACGCAATCCACCAGCGCTGCTCGCGAAGCGCCAGGACCATTCCGATCCCGAGCACGAGGAACAAGGACTCGGAGTAGGCCAGAACGAGCACGAACGCGGGTGGGAAGAGGGAGAGGATCCTCACCGCTCGCTTGGCAATACGCGGGTCGTGCGTCTCTGCCATCACCAGCCGGTAGAGGAGAACGCCCGCCACGAGCGCCAAGAGGTTGGCCAGGAGTACGAGCGCGATGTCGGGCCCGCCCACCAGGTATCCGACGTAGCGGCCGAGGAGGGGCCAGAGCGGGAAGAACCGCACCGCGGGATCATCGGCGCCGAGATAGCCGACCTCGGCGATCTGGCGGTACCACGAGCCGTCCCAGGCGAGCAGGCCGTCGTCGATCGGCGAGAACGCCGGAGGGGGCTCGAGCCGGTCGATCACCGCGTGCGTGACGACGTAGGCGACCGTGACGTAGAGACGCGCCTCGAGCCAGGATGCCGCAGCAGCTCGAAGCGCGGGGCTCTGAACCGACGGCAGCCTCATGGTTCGTACCTGATCAGGAACATGTTCTCGAACAGGTTCTGGGTCGCCACGACGGTGAACGCGGATCGTTGCGCGTCGAGGGCCAGCGAGAGCTCGCCACACCGATTCTCGAAGCCGCGGTAGCCCGTGGATCCGACGAACCAGATCGCGTTGTCCCCGGCCTCGGCGATCCGATCGCCGGCAAACACCGCGGCCGGGGTGGCGTTGATGCGCCCGATGTAGTCCCGCCAATCGACGGTGACCCCGTCTCCTCCCGGGAAGGCGGCGACCTCCAGTCCCGGGTCGAGGTAGTGGACCGTGGCCGGTCCGAGCTGATCCGGGCAGAAGACGACGTGGTCGCCGGTGGAGGCCCCGGCGTTGATGGCCTCCGCCACCTCCTGGCCCTGCGAACGGGTCCGGCGGGCCTCGTCCACTCCGACCGCCAGTCCCATCAGGACCACGAGGGCGAGGGCCAGGTACCGGACCGGATCGGGCAACACCGCCACGCCACGGCCGGCGAGCACCAGCACGAACGGGATCACGACGGCCGCGTAGCGGGCTTCGAAGGCCCCGGCGGTGATGATCGCGGCGGCTGCGCCGAGCGTGAGCGTGAGCGCCGTGGCAGTTGCGGGGACACCGACCTCTCCCCATTGCGAGAAGCGGAGCGTCAGCCGGCCATCGGTCGCAACGCCTATGGCCAATGCGCCGATGAGCGCGAGTATCAGCATCACGATGCCGAGGGTCTCGCCTTCGAACCGGTTGTTGCCGCCGATGCCCTGAAGCGTCTCGACCAGGATCTCCGTCGGACGGGCCCGCTTGGCCCACGGAGTGCCCGTGTGCGCGAGTTGGTCGAAGAACACGTCGATCCAGACGAGCAGGCTGGCCGCACCGACGGCCACCGCCGCCATGACCTTCGTGGCTACCGCCCGACTCTCGACCTCACGCCACCACCACACCGCCGTCATCACGAACGCGGCGGCCACGACGAAGAACGACCAGTAGTGCGTGTGAACGAGTGCGGCGGTGGTCCCTGCGACGAGGGCGAGGCGTGCCAGGGATGGCACCTGTCGCGCCCGTTCGATCGCCCACCAGCCGACCGCAACGAGGAAGGCGACGAGCGCGTACATCCGGGTCTCGGTGCCATAGCGGAGGAGGTAGGGCGACGAGAGGGCGAGAAGGGCAGTCGCACCCGCCACGTCTCGTCCGTGGCGTCGGGCCACCGCCCATACGAAGGGCACGGTGGCCAGCGAGAGGAGCCCCGAGAGGGCTCGGGTGGCGACCTCGCTGTCCCCGAATCCGTCGATCCACCAGCCCAAGATGAGGTAGTAGAGGGCAGGGTGGCCGTCGCGGCGGAGGGCGTCCGCCAGTGATTCGGTGCCGCTCGCGATGTGGACCGAGAGTGCTTCATCGAGCCAGTAGGGCGAGTCCGCAACGAACCGAAGCGCAACCCCGCCGACCACCGCCGCGAACGCGAGTGCTGCCCCGAAGGCCTGCCTGCGCCGCATCGAGGGCCCGTCCGCCCGCTCCGAGCTTCCATCCGCGGCGGTCACGGCGTCGAACCTAGCCCGCCGACGGTGCTCGGCGCGAGTCCATCGGTGGCGGCTCCCCGGCGCCTAGCCTTCGCCTCAATGACGACACGAATGGTGATCATCGGCGGCGGCCCCGCGGGAAACACGTGCGCGACCACGGCAGCTCGTCTGGGCGCGGATGTGGTGCTGATCGAACGGGACACGATCGGCGGTGCGGCCCACCTCTGGGATTGCATCCCGTCCAAGGCGATGATTGCCACCGGCAATGCCCGATCCTTCCTGCGTCGCTCGATGCGCATGGGCTTGACCGAGGTGGGGTCCGACGTGGACCTCGCCCAGCTGCGGGACCGGCTCGTCGCGATCGAAGCCCGCCTCGAGACCTCGATTCGATCGCTCCTCGCCAGCCAGCAGGTCGAGTTGATCGACGGCGTGGGCCATCTCGTCGACGCCCACACGGTGGTGGCCACCACGCATGACGGCGAGCGCCACTTCGATGCCGACGTCGTGGTGCTGGCCACCGGCAGCCGTCCCCGCATTCCGGAGTGGGCGGAGGTGGACGGTGAGCGGATCCTCTCGACTCGCGACGCCTACCCGCCGAGCACGTTGCCGAGCCATGCGGTGGTCATCGGCTCCGGCGTCACCGGCGTGGAGTTCGTCCACCTGTTCGAGTCGATGGGCGCGGAGGTGACCCTCGTCGTCAGTCGACAGCAGGTGCTTCCCCAGAAGGACGCCGAGGTGGCAGCCGCCCTGGAGGAGGACTTCCTGCGTCGTGGGGTTCGGCTCTTCAAGGGGGCGAGGGCCACCGCGGTCGAACGAGTCGGCGATGAAGTCGTCGTGAGCTGTGACGACGGCCGCGAGGCACGAGGATCTCACGCGCTCCTCGCGATCGGTTCGATCCCCAACAGCGAGATGTTGCAGCTCGACACCGCTGGCGTCGAGACCGACGGCGGCTACGTGCCCGTCGACGACAAGATGCGATCCAACGTGCCCCACATCTACGCGGCTGGCGATCTCTCGGGTCGGCTCCCGCTCTCATCGGTGGCGTCGATGCAGGGTCGCAAGATCGCCGAGCATGCGATGGGGGCGTATTCCCATCGGCAACAGCGCAAGATCGACTACGACAAGGCGGCGTCGGCGATTTTCACCGAACCCGAGATCGCGGATGTCGGTCTCGCCGAGGCCGACGCATTCGCCATGGGTCGAAAGGTGCGGGTCACGAAGGTGCCGTTCGCCACCCATGCAAAGGCCCTGATCAACGACGACCCGCGGGGATTCGTGAAGATCGTGTCGGATCCGGCCACCGGCGTCGTACTCGGAGGCTCCATTGTCGGCCGCCACGCGGCGGAGCTGATCTCGATCCTCGCCATCGCAGTCACCAACGGGCTCAGTGTCGGCGACATCCACGAGAGCCTTCTCGTGCATCCGACCTTGTCGGAGGCGCTGGCCGAGGCAGCGGAGTAGCTCCCGCTACTCGATCACCGCCACGACGTCGCCACCCCCGACCGAATCGCCTTCGGCGACGCGGATCTCGGCCACCGTGCCGGCCTTCTCGGCGACGACGTTGTTCTCCATCTTCATGGCTTCGAGGACCACGATCGGATCGCCGACTTCGACGGCATCGCCGACCGCCACGGAGATCTTCACGATAGTGCCCTGCATGGGGACCGTGACGTCGCCGCTGCCGCTCCCACCCCCGCTGCCTCCGGCCTGGCGTCGCGATCGACCCGGCGCGGCGGCGCCGCCGGCGGTGGGCGCGGACTCCGGGACCCACATCGACACACTGAATCGCTTGCCGTTGACCTCGACGTCGAGATCTCGCTTGACCTTCGGGACGTCGTCCTCGGTCGGCGCGGCCGCTGGAGTGGCCGACACACCGGACAGGTCGAGGGTCTCCTCGACCCACTTGGTCGAGTGCTCGAGCGCGGCGAAGTCCGGGTGTTCGAGGATGGCGATGTCGGCAGGGATCGTGGTGGCGACGCCCTCCACCTTCAGTTCCCGAAGGGCGCGTAGAGCCCGGGCGATGGCGGTGGGTCGGTCTTTGCCCCAGACGATCAGCTTGCCGACCAGGTTGTCGTAGAACTGGCTGATCTCGTCGCCGGCGTCGTACCCGGTGTCGAAACGGGTGCCGAATCCATCAGGAGTGTGGAGCGCGGTGATCGGCCCGGGGGAGGGCAGGAAGGCCCCACCCGCGGGATCCTCTGCGTTGATCCGGACCTCGATCGCGTGGCCGTCGACTTCGATGTCGGCCTGGCTGAACGGCAGCCGCTCGCCGGCTGCCACCCGGAGCTGCATCTCGACGAGATC
>CAYFLT010000102.1:495-13881 GCA_964344055.1 uncultured Candidatus Nemicrothrix sp. | reverse complement strand
AGCCGGCCGTGACGGGAACCACCACGACGACCACCACACTGCCGGTCGATCCGCCGCAAACGGGCGGGGACGCGGTGGCCGCCGGTGAGCCGAGCGAGCTGGCCTTCACCGGAGCGAACCTCTACAACTCGGTCTCGTTGGCCATCTGGCTGCTGCTGGCCGGCGCCGGCATGACATTCATGAGCCGCCGGCTCCGACTCGCCACCGTGCGACGCAAGGACTGACCCCGGCTCCTCTCACCAGGCTCGTCGAATACAGCGGCGACCCGGCTGAAACTGCCCTTGGGCCCACTGACACGGCCCGTCCACTCGGTCCGTGGGTCGGATTGCCCAGTGTTGGTCCGCACGGGTTGAACCATCATGGGAGCACCACCCATGCCGGCCGACGAGTACCTCCCTCGTGACCGCGGCGGCGGTCACCGACCCGCGACGCCCGCGCGCGGGCTGAGGTCATTTCGATGACCGCGCCGGGCGGGCCGTCTCGCCGGTTGACCTATCAGCCCGGCCTCGACGGACTGCGAGCGGTGGCCCTGCTCGGCGTGATCGCCTACCACGCCGGGATCGACAGCCTTCAGGGTGGTTTCCTCGGAGTGTCGAGCTTCTTCACTCTCTCCGGGTTCCTCATCACGTCGCTGCTGCTGAGCGAACGCCTCGAGACCGGAGGGGTCGAGCTCGGCTCGTTCTGGGTGCGCCGGGCCCGCCGACTGCTACCCGCGGCCTTGGTCACCATCGTGGGCACGGTTGTGCTGGCCGCGCTGATCGCGGACGACTCCCAGCTCGCCCGGCTGCGGCTGGACTCGCTGTCGTCGCTCTTCCACTTCTCCAACTGGCGTTTCATCGTCGGCGGCGACAGCTATGGCTCGCTCTTCGAGAGTCCGTCGTTCTTCCGTCACTTCTGGTCGCTCGCGGTGGAGGAGCAGTACTACCTGGTCTTCCCGCTGCTGGTGGTCGGAGGGCTGCGGCTCTGGCAGGGGCCGGGGCGGGCGTTCACCGTGGCACTCGGCGCCGTGGCAGTTGCCGCGGTCTTCTGGCCGATCGCGATGCTCGCGGCGGGCGCCTCGACCGACCGGCTCTACTTCGGCACCGACACGCGCCTCGGCGAGCTGGTACTCGGCGCCCTGTTGGCAGTGTGGTGGGTGCGGCGCGGCCACAACGTGCCGGACCGGCCCGCAACGCTGACCGCCGGCGCCGTGGTGGCGCTGGGCGTGCTGGCGACGATGTGGGCAACGGCCCATCCCGACGACCACTACCTCTATCGCGGCGGCCTGTCGTTGCACGCGGTGCTGACCATCGTGGTGATCGTCGCCGCGATCGCGCCCCGCGGCCCCGCGCGGGCGGTCCTGTCGTACGAACCAGTCCGTCGCCTCGGCGTCATCTCCTATGGGGCCTACCTCTTCCACTGGCCGGTGCTGCTGTGGCTTCAGCAGGAGACTGCGATGGGTCCCGAGCAACGATTCGTGCTGGGGACCGTGATCACCGTGGGGCTCGCCGAGCTCTCGCACCGGTTCGTGGAGCAGCCGATCCGGCAGGGGTCGGGAGGTGCCACGACCCGCCAGCTCTGGATTGTGGCGCCGGCGTCGCTCGCGGTTGCCGCCCTGGTGGTGGGCATCACCGCATGGCAGACTCCGGCCGAGGCACCGATCGACTTCGCCGCGGCCGAGGCAGAGCTCGCCGAGCTCGTGACGGACTCACCGCCGGCACCATCGACGTCGGCTGCTCCGAGCACGGCCGTACCTGATGCGGAACCTGCAGTCGACGAGGACCCGCCCGAACCGGTGACCGCGCCGGTGCGGGTGGCAGGGTTCGGCGACTCGACCGCTCTGATGACCGGGTTGGGCGTGGCCATGTGGGCCGATGAGCATCCCGACCAGCTCACGATGGTGGAGGGTGAGGCCAAGCTCGGCTGTGGGTTGGTGAGCGGTGGAATCCGCCGACTGGAGGACCGTGAGGTTCCGGTACCCGACGAGTGCGATGACTGGTTGATCGACTGGATCGACTCGATCCAGGGCGAGGACCTCGACGTGTCGATGGTGCAGGTCGGCGCGTGGGACATCGTCGACCACCAGCTCGAGTCGGGCGGGCCGTTCCTCGCCATCGGTCGCGACGACGAGTACGAGGCACTGCTACGGGCCAACCTGGAGGCGGCCATCGACGCCTTGCTCGACCACAGCGATCTGGTGGTACTGCTCGCCCACCCCGACATCGGTCAGGGCCGTCTCGACACGGTTCCGGCGGGAGCCAGCTATCCCGAGTACGACGAGGCTCGCTCGATCCGTTGGCGCGAGATCGTGGACGAGGCGGAGGCGGCGAACTCGGCCGTGGTCGTCGTCGACCTGGCGGCGTGGGTCGACGACCATCCCGACGATCTGCGGCTACGGCCCGACGGCGTGCACTTCAGCTACGAGAGCACCCGCGAGGTGGCCGACTGGCTGGCGCCGGAGATCCTGGCCGCCTACGAGACCTGGCTGGCCGCCGCCGAATCGGACGCGTCGACCTGAGGGCGGCCCACCGCCGCGTCGACGAACGCCTCCAGGGCCCGCTGGTTCACCACCGACTCGTCGAGCGTGTGGCCGGACCCTTCGACGATGTCGAGCCAGGAGGATCCGTCCCCACCGTGGATGGCCCATGCCTCGGCGACGGCGGCGGCTTGAGCGGTCGCGTCGACGAGGGGATCGTCGGCACCGTAGGCCCAGTAGACGGGTGGAAGACCGGGCCCGAGATGCGGGGCAACACTTCCAACCGCCAGCTGGCCCGGGTCACACGGGGAGCAGCCCATGAAGGCCGAGGTGATCGCCCGGGCCCAGTCGTGGGGCTGGTCGTAGAGCTGAACGAGATCGGTCGGTCCGACGAAGGACACGGCGCCGGCCACGGTCGAGTCGAAGGCGGCCAGCTCGGTAGGGAGGTCGACCGGTTCGAAATCGCCCGGAGTGGCGGCGGCGAAGGCCGCGAGGTGTCCGCCCGCGGACGCGCCCACGAGCACGATCCGATCGCCGTCGACCGTGCCCTCGTCCTCGGCATAGGCCTTCACCCATCGGATCGCGAGCTTCACGTCTTCGATCGGCTCGGGGAAGGGGTGGTCGGGCGCCAGCCGGTAGTCCGCGGAAGCGACGGCGTAGCCACGCTCGACGAACCGCATCACCAGGTCGGGTACGTCGGACTTCTCGCCGGCGATCCATCCGCCACCGTGGAGGTAGAGCAGCACCGGAGCCGCCGAGCTCGACGGCAGGTGGAGATCCAGGCGCTGGATCGGGAGAGGGCCGTAGGCGATGTCGACCATGCTCGAGGCCGGCGCGGGAGGGACGTACTCGATCGGGAGGGTGTCGGCGGCCTCGTCGATGCGAAGGTCACCGGGCACCGGGTCGGCGACGACGATCACCTCACCCGGAGCGGGCACCGTCGGCGTCGGCGGTACGACCCGATCTGCCGACAGAGGTGTGAAATCTGCCTCCCTTGGAGCGGCATCGCCTGGCCCGGCAGCCGTCGCTGCTGTCAGGGCGGGAGCCACAGCGGGAGGCTCCTGCGGAGCCGCCGGGTCAGGTCGCGAGAGCACCGCGAGGACCGCGATCATCAGCGTGGCCGCGGTGATGCCGACTGGCCCGACGCCCGAGGAATCGGTGTCGGTCGTCGGGCACCGAGTCGGCACCGCCCCGCGCGTCATGTCCTTGGCCCGCCTCTCCGCCGTTCCCGATCACGACAGGTTCGGCTGGCCGGCGGGCTCGATGAGCCCTGGCGGGATGGTGGGGTCGGCCGGTCGAGGTGGGACCTGAGAGACTGCGGCGATGCCGAACGACCACGAGCACCACGACGCCGACCATGGCGGGGCACACCACCACGATCACGGCCATGGACACCATGGCCACGAGAACGATCAGGGGATCAGGGGTGCGCTTCGCTATCTCCGGTGGCTGCCCGAGTTCTGGCGGTCATCGATCAACGACGCCGTGGTCGGCCTGATCGACCCGAAGCCCGGTGAGCAGGTCCTCGACATCGGAGCCGGGATGGGGGCGGGGGCAATGCAGGCCGCGGCGAGTGGCGCGCAGGTGGTCGCCGTCGAGCCGACACCGTTCATGCGTCGAATCCTCACGATGCGCCGGACGTTCAGCCGCCGCCGGGCGAACCTCGAGGTGGTCGACGGGACGGCTGAGCGGATGCCCGTCGACGACCACTCGGTCGATGCGATCTGGGCCGTCAACACGATGCACCACTGGGTCGACGTCGAGCGCGGCGTGGCCGAGATCGCCCGCGTGCTACGGCCCGGGGGCCGGATCCTCCTGGTCGACGAGGACTTCACCGACCCGTCCCATCCCGAGCACGAACGGTTCGGCGATCACGACGACCATGGGGACGACCACCACGGATTCACCTTGGTCGAGGCCGATCAGATGGGCGAGCGGCTCCGAGCCGCCGGGCTCACCGACGTCGACGCAGCGAACGATCGCATCGACGACCGCCCGGTCATCCGCGTGACTGCTCGGCGAGCAATACGCGAGTAGGCGAAACAGCCGATCGGAAGGGGTCCCGTTCGGATCCCACTGGTACCTTCGGCCTCGTACGGCAATCTACGCCCGAGGTTGGGGGGAACTGATGGGGCTGATCTCGACCGCGCTCGAAGCCGCGGCAACCATTGGCGCGAAAGCGCGGGACGCCGGCGAGTTCACCGGGAACGTCACCTCCGGGCCGGGCCCCAACCCTCCGACCACCTTCGGCGGCGGGGGCGGCTCCTTCTTCGGCAACGGTGGAGGGGGCCCGTCGCAGGTGCAGGCCAGGAGCAACTACCGGGAGTGGCTCGAGCACATCTGGAACGTCCTCGACAAGGTCCATGAGGGGCTGGGCAAGCTGGCCGCGAAACGCCACTTCAGGTGGCCGAAGTTCCCGAGCGGCGGCATGGGTGTCGACGTCGGCATCAAGATCCTGGAGACCACCCCCAAGGTGGCCAAGGCCGAACGAACCGCGCAGGACCGCGAGGACCTGGCGGAATCGCTGACGCAGCGATCCGACGACCCACTGGCATCATCCACCGAGGCCTACGAGAAGGAGGTCGAGCGGCAGCGGCAGGAGCGGCGCGAGAAGTTCCTCAAGCAGCAGGCCGAGAAGAACGGTGGAGACCAGTGATGGCCCGCCTGCACCGACTCCTGCCGGTCTTCGCGTTCGCCGGGACCCTGCTCTCTGCGCTGCTGTTCATCGTCGATCTTCCGAGTCATGCCGACCGAGGCTCGTGGGGAGATCTGTGGGCAACCGGTCGGTATCACGTCTGGCCCGTGCTGCTGCTCACGGCGGTCAGCTTCTTCGTTCGGGGACGGACGATCTTCGGGATCGCGGCCGCGTGGTTCGGTGGCTACTTCCTCTCCATCGGGGTCACCTTTCTCATCCTCGACCCGACGGGCAGCTGGCTCGGTGAGGATTCCCGGTGGCAGACGGCAGTGCTCGTGCCCGTCTTCGAGGAGCTGTCGAAGGCGCTACCTCTGCTGCTCGTGTACCTGGGCGCCCGCCGTGCGACCTGGAACAAGATGACCGTCACCGACTTCACGATCCTCGGCCTGGCCGCGGGAGGCGGGTTCGCCTTCCACGAGGACGCCCTGCTCGCTCGGGTGATCTCCAGCGGCTGGGACGGGTGGTGGGGCATGGCGTTCCCCGCCGTCGTACAGGAGCCGATCTTCGCGGCCGGTCACGGCGTGTGGACGGGTCTGGTCGGGCTCGGATTCGGGCTCGCGCTCGCCCGCCGGGGCCGGAGCCTGAGCTGGTTGCCGCTCCTGATCGCATTGGCGGTCGCGATGGTCGATCACGGCTTGATCAACGACGACGGTGGCCGGGCGCTCCTGCTCGACGGCCGCTTGCCCGTCTACCTCCTCGCCGCCGGAATCGTGACGAGCCTGGTTGTCGAGACCCGGGCGATCGCCAGTGCCCCCGAAGGTGGGATCCGATTCCGCGAATGGATCAGCTCTGAGATTGCAGGCGTGCGCACCGCGAAAGGGATCCGGGGCAAGTTCGCCGAATGGCAGGACTTCATGCTGTGGCTGCGGCTGAACGCTCGGATCGCCTGGTTCGGCCGCACCGAGTTCGCCGGAGCCGGTGACGCCAGCCCTCAGGCTCCCACCGACGGCGGCGGGGCTCGGGGACGGCTGGTCCGAGCAGCCGTGGTAGCTGTGGCCGCGGTCGCGCTGGTGTGGTGGCTCTCCCAAGACGATGCCGACGACGAACAGGCCGAGGATCCGATCGAGGAGACCGAAGGCGATGCGACCGAGGAACACCCCGACCCCGAAGACGAGGCGCCTGGCGACACGACGACGACCATGCGGGCGCCGGGCGACTTCGGCGACGGCCCGAATCTGGCCAGCGCGGTGTACCTGCGCTGGACCAATGAGGATGAGCGGGGGCCGAAGCCCGACACCGTCCTCGTGGTCGATGGTGACCGTGAACTTCGTACGGACTCGGGTCTGCTCCAGTACCGCGACGGTGACACCGGTCTGCTCTGCTTCGGCGACGAATTCGAGTCGATGACGTGTGTGGTCGAACCTCCGGCGGATCGCCTCACCGCGCTCCACTACCTCGGCCCGATCGAGGTTCCTGACCTCCCAGGGGTGGAGACCGAGAGCCGGACCATCGCCGGCCGGGAGACGTTCTGCGTCCTCGCGCCGATTCCAGGGGAGGACGACAGCTACGTGTCCACCTGCACCGACACCGAGTCGGGCCTGGTCCTCGCCCTCGAGTCACGCACCAAGCTCCTGACCGGCGACGAAGTGTTCACCAGCCAGGAGCTGGTCGAGTGGTCGACACCGAGCGACGACCACTGGGAGCTCCCGCCGGCAGCCGAGGAACTGCTCGCGGGCTGACCACCGGCATTCAAGGCGCAGCTGGACGAACGCGGGGCTCTGGCAGCCCGCTCCCCTGCTCCGGCCCGTTCGGCGACGCACACTGACACACCACTACGGTTCGGAGCATGTCCGAATCAGCCGAGAACCCGTCCTCTGAGATGAGCCACGGCGGCCGCCTTGCGGCTCGAGCGCTGGCCTCCGCCGGGGTCGATGTCGTGTTCACGCTGTCGGGCGGACATGTGATGGGTATCTACGACGGGTGCCTCGACGAGGGAATCCGGGTGGTCGACGTTCGCCACGAGCAGGCGGCGGTCCATGCCGCCGACGCATGGGCGCGGCTGCATCCCGGGAAGGTGGGCGTGGCGATCCTGACCGCCGGGCCGGGCGTGACCGATGGCGTGACCGGCGTCGCCAACGCATGGCGGGCCAACTCCCCGATCGTCGTCATCGGCGGTCAGGGCCCGTTCAACAACCTGAAGCGAGGGTCGCTCCAGGAGATGGACCACGTGTCGGTCATGCGCCCGATCACGAAATGGGCCGATGCCTGCTACGAGACGCACCGGATCGCGGAGTACATCGAATTGGCGGTGCGCAACGCCGTGGTTCCTCGAGATCCCGATGGACGTGCTGCACGGACCGGTGGACCTGACCACCGCACCGGTCCCGGCGTTTCGCGACTACCGCGTGCGCACGACCAGTCCCGAGGAGGACCTGAAGAGAGCGGCCGAGCTGATCACCGGCGCCGAGAAGCCGATGGTGATGGCGGGAACGGCGGTGAAGTGGTCCGACTCCGGCGCGGCGTTGACCAGCTTCTGTGAGGGCACCGGTTTCCCCTGCTTCACCAACGGGATGGCCCGAGGCGAGATGCCCATGTCCCACCCGCTCTTCTTCAACCGATCGCGCAAGGCCGCGCTGGCCGCTGCCGACCTGGTGATCCTGGCCGGCACACCGCTCGACTTCCGCATGCGGTTCGGCGATTCGATCCCGGCCGACACCCGGATCGTGCAACTCGACCCCGGCGAGACGCTGATCGGCCAGAACCGGTCGGCCACCGTCGGCCTGGCCGGCAACGTTGGCCGCAACCTCACTTCCCTGGCCGACCTGCTCGATGTGGACAGCGATCGCTACACGGACTGGCGGGCTTCGCTGACCGCGGTCGAAGAGGAGGCCGACGCGACCCTGGCCGCCCAGCTTGGGAGTGGCGAGGTTCCCATCGATCCGCTGCGCCTCTGTCGCGAGATCAGTGACTTCGTCGAGACCGACGATTCGATGATCGTCATCGGCGACGGCGGCGACATCGTGGCTCAGGCCTCGAAGGTGGTGAAGGTGCCCGAGAACGGGGCGTGGATGGATCCGGGCCCTCTGGGCACGCTCGGCGTGGGGATGCCGTTCGCCCTCGCTGCTCAACTGGCCCGACCCGACCAGCGGGTGTTGATCATCTACGGGGACGGTTCCTTCGGCCTGAACGGCTTCGAGTTCGACACCGCCGTGCGGTTCGGGCTCCCCATCGTCGGAATCGTCGGCAACGACGCGGCCTGGGGTCAGATGATGCGTCCTCAGGTGGGGATCTTCGGGCGGGCGGTGGCCACCGAATTGGCGTCGACTCGCTACGACCTCGTAGTCGAGGCGCTGGGCGGCCATGGTGAGCACGTGACCGAACCCGGCGAGATCCGTGGTGCGTTGGAGCGGGCGTTCGCCTCCGGCAAGCCCGCCCTCATCAATGTGGAGATCCGTCAGGACCGCGACCAGCCGAAAGGGTCCACCTACGTCTGACCGTGATCGATCGCTCTGGAGTGCCTCATGTCGAAATCCCGTCTGTCTGTGATCGTGGTTGCCGCCCTCATCGCCACGTCGTGTGGCGACGATGGCTCGGACGCGTCCTTCACCACGACCACCACCACGTCACTCGCGTCGACCACGACCGCCGCGCCCGAGACGACGACCACCACCGAAGCGGCCGCTCCGCCGGACACAACGACGACCACCGAGGCTCCCGCGGAGGTGGTGCGCTATGACGAGCGAGGGCCCTTCTCGGTGGGGGTCACCACCATCAGCTTGAGCGACCGCGACGTCGAGGTGTGGTATCCGGCCGAGGCGGCTGACGTCGAGGGCCTCGAGCGTGACGGCTACTCCGCCCTGGAGATGTTGCCCGACGCGCTCCGGGAGTTGCTGGCCGACATCGACACGCCGATCGTCACCGACGCCTACCGCGATGTGCCGTCCGCGGATGGCGGTCCATGGCCGCTGGTGATCTACAGCCACGGTTCGGGCGGCTACCGCAAGGTCTCCACCTTCAACAACACCCACCTGGCGTCATGGGGTTTCGTCGTGGCGTCCGTCGATCATCTCGAGCGGGGGTTGCTGGCGCGGAACGGTCTGCTCGACCTGCCCGACCGGCCGGGCGGCAGTGTCGACGACGTGCGGCTCACCATCGACATGCTCGTGGCCGCGGACGACCCGATACTCGGTGGTCTCGTCGACGGTGAGTCCGTGGCGATCATGGGGCACTCCGCCGGCGGCGGCACGTCCTTGGGCACCGCGGCGGCCGATGACCGGATCGACACGGTGATCTTCTGGGCGTCGTCGGCAAGCCCCGACGACCCCGACCTCCCGACGGTCCCGTTCCAGATCGTCATCGCCGATCTCGACAGCGCGTTCTCTCCGGAACGGGTTCGGGAGTTCTACGACGCCTTGGACGGCCCCCGTCAGCTCGTCGTCCTCGACAACGCCGGGCACAACAGCTTCACCGACGCATGCGAACCGATCTGGGATCAGGGTGGGCTGTCCGCGGTCGCCGAAGCTCTCGGCCTGCCGGCGAATCTCGTCGAGCTCGCCGAGAACGGGTGCGTGCCCGATGCCGGCTTCACCGAGCCGGGCGAGTTCGTGAAGCTGCTCAACCACCTCACCCTCGCCCACCTCCTGGCCGTGTTCGAGCTCGAGGATGTGGGAGGTGCGCTCGACTCCACGCTCGATACCGAATTCGCGGGCCTGGTCGAGTCGAACGACTTCGACGACTGACGGCAGTCTTACCGGGCGCGGTCCTCAGCCACCGGCCCAGGCCTACGGTGGAAGGCACACGACAGGAGGTCCCCCATGAAGCGTGTGATCATCATCGCCGCCCTCGTCGGTCTGGTTGTGCTGGCCTGCAAGCAGCGAGCCGCCCGGCGACAGGAGTGGCACGGAATGACCGAGGACCAGGTGCGCGAGCGCCTCGGCGAGAAACTCCCGCACAAGATGCCCGACGAGGCAAAGGCCAAGGTGACCGACAAGATCGTCGACAAGATGCGGGACAAGGGCGCAATCGTCGACCTGACCGCGTCGGGCGAAGATGCCGACGCCGAGGCGGCAGAGCAAGTCACAGCCTGAGTCAGCCCACCAGCGGCTGGTCCGGTGAGGCTCAGCAGTTCGGACGGAATCCGCACGATCCGCGACGTCATCGCCACCTCACGCGATCTGCGAGAGATGTATCCGATCCGAGCCACCGCCGTCTGGCTGGTCGAGGAGGAAGATCATGACGGCCGTGACCACCGAGGACTTCAACAGCCTGGCCGCCAAGCTGGACGGTCTCGATCTGACCGACCGCGAGCAACTGATCCTCACCACCGTTCTCGAGCGCGCCGCCATGGTCGACGAGGACGACGTATCCGGGTTCGCCGATTCGTTCCTGGCCTTGCTCGGCCGGATCAAGGTCGAGTTCCCGACCCTGGACGTAGAACCCAAGGATTGGGGTCCGTCGTCTGAGGATTAGGGCTCGTCGTCTGAGTCGCCCGTCATGAAACCCGATTCGCGGTCTCCGAAGAGCCTGCGGGCGGTCGGGGTCAGCGAGGATGCATCGACGGCACCGAAGATGTCGGCGTTCCTGATGTAGTAGCCCTCCACCTCAGGTTCGGTCGTCCTGGCCCGTTCGAACACCTCATCGAGGATCGCCCGTTCGGCGTCGGTCAGGTCGAGACTGTCGATCTTGGCGGCGAGGCTGTTGATCTGTTCCGCGGCGATGTCCATCGGTACTCCCGTCGAGCCGTCTGCCCCCAAGACGCAGATCCGAGGGGCCGGTTACAGAGCGAACGCATGAACGGCGGTGGCTCCTCGACCTCATGTAGAGCAACAGAACCGTCGGGAGCCACCACGTTCTCCGACGAAGCACGAGTCACCAGGTGTAGCTTCGCGATCCGTCACCATCGGAAGAGTCAGGGGCAGATGAGGATCTCGAAGCCCTGTTGGATCAGCTCAGCGACGATGAGACGCGCCAGCTGATTCGAGACATCGCGGCCCGACACGACGACGCGGCCCGCACCATTCGCCGGGCGACAGCCAAACCGTCAGGCCGCGTCGCCTACTTGCGAGCGGAACTCGACGAGCTCCAAACCCGACGACATCTCGGGTATCGAGAGTCCATGGAGTGGGCACGGGATGCCGGTCCGATCATCGACGAGATCTCCGCCGAAGCGGAGCGGTCTCCCTCGCGGGAGCTTCTGAAGCTGGTCGAGTTGGCGATCAATCGAGTGGTCAGGACGATCCTGCGGGCCGACGACTCGGCGGGCACGATCGGAGATCTCGCCGGCCAGCTCCTCGAGGCTCACGAGCAGATCTGCAACGCCGGGGTTGCCGACCCGAAGGCCTTGGCGAAGTGGATGGTGCGGTTCGCATTCGACGACCAGGACTTCTTCGTTGTTCCCCGCCCCGGCATGCGAGCCCTACGGGGTCGAGGCGCAGTGTCGGTCCATTCTGTTGACCACAGTTGATACCCCAGGCACGCTTCTCTCCTGAGCCGGAACACCATGAGCTTCGCCCTTCCCGAGACCATGCGTGACTACATCTCCGAGCGCGTTCGTTCAGGCGAGTACGGAAACACCAGCGAGTACCTCCGAGACCTCATCCGCCGCGATCAGCGAGAACAGGCAGGCCGCCGCCTTCAGCGACTCATCGCCGACGGACTCGAATCGGGTGACACTCGACCCGTCACCGACGAGCTGCTTGGTGAGCTGCGCCGCTCGGCCCTCGGCCCCCACGAATGATCCCGGCGCGGCTGCGCCCACTCGCTGAGGCTGACCTGATCGAACGCACCCGCTACTACGGGTCCGAGGGCGGCCGTGACCGCCCTTGAGGCCCGGTGGCCCACAGGCCGGGCGCGGTCGCGCCGCCCTCAGCCAGTTGCGAAAGCCGCGACGAGGGAGGCGGCGGCTCCCCGATCAGGGCTCAGCGATGGTGGGTCACCGTGACTCCGGGTAGATCGACGAAGGCAGAGGGGTCGGCGGTGACCACCGTCCGGCCGGCCGCCCTGGCCGTAGCCGCGATGATGAGATCGTGGGCGCCCCTCGGCCGTCCGGCCTTGCGAACCGCCACGAGCAGGCTCGCATGTTCGGCCGCGACCTGGGCGTCATAGTCGAGTACCGGGATCGATGACACAACGGCGCCTACGTATTCCTCACGGGTTCGACGGTTTCTCGAGCTTGCCAGCTCGACGCCGACAAGGAGTTCGGCCACCGTGATCGCCGCGATGGCCACATCGTCATCGTCACCGATGACCTGATCAAGCGAGTCGTTCGCTCGCTCTGCATCGACAAGGAACGTCGTGTCGAGGAGAAGGAGACTCACGAGCGGTCGTCGATTTCGACCAGATCGCGGAGTTCGCCGAGCTCACCGCCCCAGCTCCGGTCCGGACGGCGACCGCGCAGCAGCGCCTTCACGTCAGCACCTCGGCCTCGCGAGATTGGTTCGATGTGGGCCACCGCTTTGCCGCGACGGACGACCGTGAAGTGCTCGCCGTCGTGCTCCACCGCGTCCAGGAGATCGGAGAAGCGACGGGCGGCATCGGTGGCGCTCACTTCGGGCATGCGATCAGATTATCAGATTTATTTCGTCGACGAAACCGGCCTGGCTCTGGTCCTGGCCGACTGACAAGCCCGAATCCCGGGAGACGTTCGCATGCGAAGAACGCGCCAGGCGGCGAACCGATCCGCGCCGCGAAGCGGCATCTCAACCGGCTCGGCGGACAACCGCGTGGCCTTCACGCACCAGCTTGGCGATTGAGCGGTTCTCGCTGAGATGCTCTCCCACTCCGACCACCAACTCCTGGCCAACCGCTCCGGCCAGCTTCTCGAGGGTCTCCAGCGTGGGTCGAGTCCCGCCACCCTCCATGCGGGCGATCGCGGACTGAGTGGTCCCCATCCGTCCCGCCAGCTCCGCTTGGGTCAGGCCCGCTTCCGTGCGGAGCCGGTGGACGAGGCCACGGAACTCGCTGATCCGAGCCTCGTCGTCATAGGCGCGCTCGGCCGCAACTGAGCGGGGCTTCTTTGTCTCCTTCCAGCTTGCGCGTTCAACCATCGTCGTCCTCTGCGGTGTGCTCTTCGGCGATGCAACGATCCATGGCCCGCTTTGCCCTCTCGATCTGACGTCGTTCTTGGCGCTTCGTCTTCTCGAAGACGGTCAGCAGGATGATGCGACGACCCGGTGCGATCCAGTACGTGATCCGCGTGGGCCGGCTCCCGAGATAGAAGCGCAGCTCTCGCAGCTTGCCATCGAGTTGCTTTGTGTGAGGTTCGTCGAGCAGTGGGCCCTTCTGTTCGAGCCGGTCA
>CAYFLT010000102.1:0-485 GCA_964344055.1 uncultured Candidatus Nemicrothrix sp. | reverse complement strand
GCGGCCCTGCTGGTCTTCATCCAACGTGAGATACCAATCTCGAACCTCCGGCTCGAGCTCAACGTCGAACATAGCACTCACGCTATGTCACCTCCATCGGCGCCCCGCGAGCTGAATCAAGAACTGAGGGCCGATCGACCCGCAGAAGCCGAGTCGACGGTTGTTCTCCAACGGTGGCTGACATCACGCCATTGTGCAGAGCCGGTATGACAACAGTCAGCCACACCCGGCCAGGCGTCGAAGCGGGCTTGGTCGATCCATCGACCGGCTGATTCTCACGCGAAGAACGAGTCGACAACCTGGGTACATGGTAGGGCAAATGGTCTCGGTGCGACGCGGTTGCTCAGCTGGAGCCCATCACCGCTGCCTCAGAGGCTCAGCTCATCTCCCAAGTCTTCTCCCTTCGCCGCCCGCCGACCTCGGCGACGTATGAACCGGCCTGGGTTTCCTAGAGGGTCCTGATCGCTGAGTTGGGCCCCGGGGTT
>CAYFLT010000101.1:7294-14706 GCA_964344055.1 uncultured Candidatus Nemicrothrix sp. | reverse complement strand
TGTCGCCGCCGGTGATCATTTCGGTGAGGACCTTGCCGGCTGCGGCCGCGTGGGTGATGCCGATCTGCACGCCGACGGCCTGGTAGAAGCCATCGACGCCGGGGGCCGGCCCGATGAGCGGGTTCATGTCGGGGGTGTAGGTGATCGGGCCGTTCACGAACTCGGCGATTCCGACCGCTCCGAGGATCGGGACGTGCGCCATCGCCTGCTCGGCCACTTCCACGATGCCGTCGGTATCGGCCGCGAACAGGGACGAGTCGAAGACGTCGGGCTTCCCGTCCTCCCAGACGGTGCGACCCTCGTGGCCGTAGTTGCCGAACAGGAACCGGTCGTTCTCGCGACGGAGGTAGAACATGATCTCGGGATCCCGAACGAGCGGGAACAGCTCGGTCGTCGCTTGCAGCTCCGGCACTGCGCCCGTCACGAGGTACTGGTGTTCCAGCACCGCGAGCGGGATCTCGACATCCACCATCGCACTGACCTCGGCGCCGTAGAAGCCTCCCGCATTGACGACGATGTCAGCGTCGATGGCATCACGGTCGCCGTCGGAGTCGACCCAGACCCGCCAGCGAGCGTCGCGGCTCCCGCCGAGCCGGTCGATGTCGACCACCCGTGAATGGCGACGCACTTCGGCACCGAGCGCCCGGGCCCGCCGAGCGAAACCCTGGGTGAGCCCACTCGGGTCGATGTCGCCCTCGTAGGGGTCGAGCAGGCCGGCGATGACGGTGCCGTCGTCCTGCCAGAACGGATGCATGGCCTCCATCTCGGCAGGCGACACCATCTGGAGGTCGAGCCCCAGCCCGGTGGCGATGGCGATGAGGTGATGGAAGTGGTCGATCCGGCTCCCGGTGTGGCCCGGCCAGAACGCCTGGGTGTGGCGATACGTGATCGGGTCCTCGGGATCGGCTGCCAACTCGGAGTACAGGCGCCACGCGTAGTTCCCGGCTCGCTGGCCGAGCCAGCTATTGGAGAAAGTCGGCACATTGCCGGCGGCATGCCACGTCGACCCGGCGGTGAGTTCGTGCTTCTCCAGAAGCACCGCGTCCGTGCGTCCGGCCTCGGCCAAGTGCCACAGGATCGAGGCGCCCACCGCGCCGCCGCCGATCACGACGATCTCGTATCGATCGCTCAATCTCGCTCCTCGAGGCGGATCGGGAATCGTCCCCGGACCGCGGCGTCGTTGATGCGGGAGAGATGACCTGGCCGGCCGGCTGCGAGGATCTCCTCCACCCGCTCACCGGCTCGTTCCCAGAGACTCGGTTCGCCCGCGGCCACCCACTCGTCGACCGATCGGCGGTCACCGAGGTCGGGGTAGACGTACTCGCTCCGCATCAGCTCCAGCGTCTGCGCCTGTCCCAGATAGTGGCCCTCGCCGGTGACGACGTCCTCGATGATTGTCAGATCGAGGTATGCCGGGTCCACTTCCACTCCCCGCACGCTGCGCAGGATGGCACCGCACATGTCGTTGTCGATCACCAGGGTCTCCGGACTGGCCACCATGATCGAGCCGAGCATCCCGACCGAGAGCTGCACCATGTCGGCTCCCGCGTGGGCAGCGAGCGAGACGGTGTAGCCCTTCTCGTACCCGGCCTGGTTGTCGGCGGCCTTCGCTTCAGTGATGCCGGCCGACACCGCATGTGGGATCCCGAGGTCTCGCAGCAGCTGGGCCGCCGCGGCGCTCGCGACCGCCGCCTCCCCGCTCCCACCGGTCATTGCACCGCTCCGGAGATCCGAGACGAACGGCATGAAGGCGTGGATGCAGGGATGCCCCGGTCGGATCGCGTCGGCCAGAACGACGCCGGCGAGGATCTCCGCCAACCCCTGCGCGAGGCTTCCGGCCAGCGACGCTGGACTCGTGGCGCCGGCCTGTCCGGCCGAGCAGGTCTGCACGACCATGCCCCGCTCGATCGCCCGCTCCATGATCTCGCAGCCTTCGGGCGAATATCGGAGCGGCGGCACCACATGGACCACGACGGCCATCGAGAACGGTTGTCGAGCGAATGAGCCATCGGCACCGAGGGCGGTGTCGAACAGGTCGACGACCGGGTCAACGGACGTGGCCGAGGTGAAACTCACGCCGGTCGGCTTCGAGGTGGCACTGGTGACCGCGAACGCGCTGTTGAGATCGAGTTCGAGCCCATCCACGACGTCGCGGGCGATGAGGGGCCGCAATCCGTAGTGGATGTTGGGGCACTCGTCCAGGACTCGCATCATCGCCCAGAGGTCGGCGAGGGTGGAGTTTCGGTAGGTGCCGGTGGCGGCATCGAGCACCTGAACCGCGGCACCACCGGTCCCGATGTGCACACCCCGGTCGCCGATCGACACACCGAGGTCCTCGACGAAGCCGGGGACATCCACCGTCGAGGGGGCCCGGGACAGGGCGGCTTCCACCATCTGCCGCGGCAAGCGGAGCCGGCCGTCGTCTCGCGGCTCCGCACCTGCCGCGGTGAGCAGGCCGGCAAGCCGGCTCGGCGCTCCGCTCATCCCCACCTGTTCCAGCATGGCGAAGGCGTGGTCGACGATCAGGTCCCGGTCGGTGTTGGACAGCGGTCGGTACGCGCCCCCGTGGGGAGGAGCGGTGACGGTCAGGCGAGGCGGATCGGCCTGTCGGCGATTGCGGCGTCCCGGGCGCATCGACGTCGTCAGGACCCCGCGAGGCGGTTGACGGTGGCGAGCATGCGTTCCACCTCCGCTCGGCTGTTGTAGTGGCTGGTCGACGCCCGCACGCAGTCCTCCAACCCGAGTGGTTCGAGCACGCCGGCCGAGTAGTAGTCGCGCTTGCGGGCGTGGGTGCGGACCCCGTCGGCGTTGAGCGCGTCGACGACGACGGCGCTCGGGTGGCCATGGACACTGAACGAGACCATGCCCGAACGGTGCTCGCTCGAGGTGGGGCCGACCACGTGCACGGCCTCCAGCTGCCCGAGGCCGGGGAGTCCACCGGTCCCCCACATCATCGCGTCGACGAGATCCTGCTCCTGGTCGTGGATCGCCACGGCTGCCTCCTCGATGAGTTCGCGGGCCGAATGGGCGTCGGGATCGTCGACCACCTGGGCGCCCAGCCATTCGAGGTAGCGGACGACCTCCGAGAAGGCGGCGTAGGCGGACGTATCGCGGGTGCCCATCTCCCACACGGTCTCCGGGGCGCCATCGAGCTGATCGTGAGGGATCCGCGCCAGCCGGTCCGACACCCAGGCCACCCCGAAGTTGTGGCGGGAGAAGAGCTTGTAGCCGCTCACCACATAGCCGTCGACGTCGTAGTCGTCGATGTCGATCCGCCCGTGGGCGGCGTGCTGGATGCCGTCGATGATGATGAAGCACTCCGGAGCGATGGCCCGGATCTCAGCCGCGATCGCCCTGATGTCGACGTGCATGCCGGTGACCGGGCTCGCATGGATGATCGTGGCGACAACGGTGTCGGGAGTGATGGCGGGCCGATAGTGGTCGACACCGACCACGGTGGTGGTGAGGTCGAAGGAGACCTGCTCGTAGTCGAGTCTGGCAACCTCGGCCCAACGCCGACAGGCGCTGTAGGTGGCAGGGTGCTCGAGGTGGCTGCCGATCACCCGTCCGGCCTTGGCGGTGAGCGCCGCGTTGCGGATGAGCCGGCCGAGCAGTTCCGTGCCGGTCTCCCCGATGAAGACTTCACCGGAGGAGGCTCCGAACAGCAGCTTCATGTCGGCGCGTCCCTTGGCGATGATCTCCATGAGGGCCTGAGACGCGGCATTGGTCCGACCCTGATTGTCGGGCACGGTCATCAGCTCAGCGGTGCGGGTCACCGCGGCCTTCAGCGTGAGCGAACCGCCGGCGTTCTCGAAGAACGCCCGCGGACCCTGATAGGGACAGGCGTCAGTGTGGTGGAAGCGGTCGCGGACTGCGTCGAGCAGCTCGGGCGAGAAGGTCACGTCGATTCCTTGCGGAGAACGTAGATTCGGCTCTCCAGCTTGCCGAGCATGCGGTAGATGCTCCAGAGCGCGTTGCCGTACATCACCCGGTAGGCGACCTCGCCCAACTCCTCGAGCAGGCTTTCCTTCGCCCGCCGAAGTCGGGAGACCTGGAGGAGGTAGTTGGGCACGGTGCCGGCTTCCTGGGATGCCTCCACGAACTCGGAACCGAGTACCTCGAGGCTCTCGACCGAGAATCCCGAGGCCTCGACGGTTGCCTCGAAGTCCTCCACCGACATTCGCTCAGGGACTGTCGCGGTGTCCGCGCAGAGGCTCTCGAGCTCGTCGGGATACAGCTGGGGAGTGGCGAAGACCTCGAAGATCACCATGTGCCCACCGGGAGTGAGCACCCGCTCGCACTCACTCAGGCCCAGGGCGAGGTCCTCGATGTGACCGAGCATGTCGCGGGAGAACACGAGTTGAACGCTGCGGTCCTCCACCGGGATGGCCTCGATGGCTCCCATCCTCAGCTCGACGAGGTTGCCGTGCTCGTGAGCGTCGACCAGCTTCCGACCCTGCTCGTTGTTCTCGAGGGACGGATCCACCGAGATCGCACGGCATCCGAATCGCTCGGCCATCATCAGCGCGTGCTGGCCCTCGCGGCCGCCGATGTCGAGCACCACGTCGTCGGCGTCGACACCGACCGATGCGACGACGTCGATGATCGACGTGCTCGGGCGAGGTGCGAGCGACCGGTCGAGCGCGGCCACGGCTGCGTCGTAGTCCCACTCCCCGTACATCTCGTCAACCGTCACCGACCTGGACCACGTGCCACTCATGCGCGCCACGCTAGCGACGGGCCCGACGCCCTAGGGTCGACTCCGTCGTCCAACCGCCGGAGGAGAGTCCACGATGCAATTGCCCGCCACGTTCGATGCGTTCGTCGATGCGTGCATCCCGCTCGCTCCGAATCGGAACCACGAGGCGGTCTCACGCCTGCTCCGTGGGCTGATCGCCGACCCGACCTTCGCTCCGTCGATCCCGGCCTTCGAGAGCATCGAACCGAGCCCGCTCGGATGGACCCTCGGCGGCGAATTCGTCTGCCATCAGACCGACGAGCTCACCGTCATGGTCCTCGACACGTTGCCCGGCGTCGCCCAGCCGCCCCACGATCACTCGATGCATGCGATCATCGGCGTGTTCGAGGGGTGCGAGGAGCAACGGTTCTTCGCCCGTACCCCCGAGGGCATCGCTCCTGCCGCCGGCCGAACACTCGAGCCCGGGGATGTGGTGGTGCTGGGTGAACGAGCGATCCATGCGATCAGCGCTCCCGAAGGCCGCCCGGCACGCGCCATCCACATCTACTTCGGCGACATCTACGGGGTCGAGCGATCGCTCTTCGATCCGGAGACCTTCGAAGAGCATCCCTTCACCGCCGACCGATACGACCAGTACTGCCGCCCCATCGCCTGACCGAACAACCCGCAACCTGGCAGGGTTTTGGTACCTGACACCAAAACCCTGCCAGGTTGCGACCCTAGGCTCGGGGGGTGGGGTCTACGGGGTCATCGTTGGTCGAAGTGATCACCGATCTGGGCGCGATCCGTGTGGAGCTCCACAACAAGGCCGCGCCGGTCACCTGCGACTTCGTGAGCCGGCAGATCGTGGATGGTCGATACGACGGCACCGCCTTCTACCGAACGACCACGCTCGGCCGGCCCGACCGCGACCCACTGATTCAGGGTGGCCCCTGGTCCACCATGGTCTGCGACGGCGGAACGAAACCCGAGCTGCCTCTCCTCACTGCGTTCGAGACGACAGCCGAGTCCGGCCTCCGCCACTGCGTCGGTTCCGTCTCTCTCGCCCGGGACCTTCTCGACAGCGGCCATGCGATGCCCGACTGGTTCATCTGTCTCGACGACTACCCCGACCTCGACGAGTCCGGCCGCGACGAGCCCGACACACGCGGATTCCCTGTGTTCGGAACCGTTGTCGCCGGACTTAACCTCGTCCACCGGATTGCCGCGCAGCCAGCTGGCGCGTCGACGGCTTTCGAACGACTCGCCGGAGAAGTGCTGCACCACCCGGTGGCCATCCGCGAGATCACCACCCGATGAGAAGCCCCGCGGTCCGCACCGCAGTGGTCACTGCCTTGGTCCTTCTGGTGCCGCTCGTGGCGACGCGAGTCTCCGACGAAGTCCACTGGACCCCTGGAGACTTCCTCGCGGCCGGGCTACTGATCTTCGGCGCCGGGACCGTGTACCACGTGACAGCCCGAGGAAGGGGCAGCGTGACCTACCGGGCAGCCGTCGGTGGCACCATCGCGGCCGTCCTCATCGTCGTGTGGATCTCACTGGCCGTGTGATCGGCGGCCGGACTCTGTGCTTCACTTGGCCCATGCCTCCGACCCGTGTCACCGCACCGGAGTTCGCGGACACCGACGGTGTCGATGACTGGCGCTTCATCCTCGGGATGATCGTCGCGGAATTCGAGGTCGGGTCGTTCCCGGCCGGTGCAGCACTCACCAGCGCGATCGCCGATGCGGCCGAGGCCGCCGACCATCACCCGGAGGTCAGACTCCGCTACCCGGGTCGGGTACGCGTGCAAATCACCACCCATTCCGTCGGAGGACTGACCAACCTCGACGTCGACCTCGCACGCTCCATCTCGGCCCTCGCCGCCGAGGCCGGTGCCACGTCCCACCCAGCCGACACGTGGGAGCTCGAGATCGCGCTCGACACCATGGACGCGGATCGCATCCGACCGTTCTGGAAGGCCGTGCTCGCCTACGACGAGGTCGCGGGAGGTGCGCTCGTGGACCCCGACCGGCGGGGGCCGGCACTGTGGTTCCAGACCATGGATGCGCCGCGGACGGAACGGAACCGTTTCCATCTCGACGTCTCGGTACCTCATGACGTCGCCGAAGGGCGGGTCGCCGCTGCCCTGGCCGCAGGTGGCACCCTGGTGAGTGATCGCCGGGCCAGGGCCTTCTGGGTTCTCGCCGACGCCGACGGTAACGAGGCCTGCGTCTGCACCTGGCAGGACCGCTGACGCGACGGCGTGAGCGTCGCCCGTTTGGCACAGCGTCCGATCGGTCTCCCAGAATGCCCCGATGCACACCGACGACTCCCCCATCGACGACGACGCCGAGTCCCGGCCGGAGGTGATGGCCACCCTCGGCGATGGACGACTACTCGACTCCGATGCGGAGCTCGGCCGTTCCCGGCTCGAGTTCCAATGCAAGCCGGAAATGTGCCATTCGGGGGGCGTCGCCCAGGGGGGATTCGTCACCGGCTGGATCGATTCGGCCATGGCCCATGCCTGCCTCGCCCGCTACACGGCCGCCTATTGGATCGCCACGCTCGAGATAAAGGTGAGCTTCTTCAAGCCGGCCAACCCGGGCCCCGTGATCGCCGAAGGGTGGATCGAGCGGGCAGGAAAGCAGACGGTGTTCGCCGAGGGCCTTCTCCTCGACCGCGACGGTGAGGTACTCGCAAAGGCGACCTCCACGATCCGCCTCGTGCCGAATCG
>CAYFLT010000101.1:1654-7190 GCA_964344055.1 uncultured Candidatus Nemicrothrix sp. | reverse complement strand
AGTCCGGTCAACCCGGGTCGGCACTCGAGCAGCCCGCTCTCGAGACTGTTCATCTCGCAGATCTCCCGCGGCAGGTACGGCCGTGGTCCGACCAGGCTCATGTCGCCCACCAGCACGTTCCACAGCTGAGGGATCTCGTCCAGGCTCGTGCGTCGGAGCAGCCGGCCGATTCCCGTGACGCGGGGGTCCTCTCGGAGCTTGTGGAAGGTGGCGTACTTGTCGCGCATCGCCGGATCGTTGCGGAGGATCTCGGTCAGGATGTCGTCAGCATCGACGAGCATCGTGCGGAACTTCCGAACCGTGAAGACCTTCCCGCCCTGTCCCACCCTCGGCTGGGTGAAGACAGCGGGTCCCGGCGACGTCAGTCGAATCGCGAGGGCGATCGTCAGCCAGATCGGTAGGAGGAGGATGATCCCGAGAAGCGCAACCAGAACGTCCAGGGTCCGCTTGATGATTGACGCGGCGCCCTCGACGCGAACCTCGATGGCGGAGTCGAGCCGGTCGTCGACCAACTCGAGCCCCGACACACCTCCCGAGTCGGTGAGGTCGATCACCTCGGGGTTTTCTGGACGCTGGCGCGCGATGGGCGCGCGCTGACGTCCAGAAAAGCCGAGGTCGTTGTCGGTCAGATCGATGATCTGGTGCGCGGACTCGCGCATGGGTGGTTGCGCGCGGTCGTCCGCGCGCTCGCCGTACCTTGTGTGCACCTCTGTCTCTCCAAACGCTACGCCATCTCCCAGCAATGGCCCGCTCCCATCGGCATGGGCCGAACGACCTAGACCTTTTGGCCCATGTCGATTTGGTTGCGATCTGGCGACGCGCGAAGCCTCACAGGCTCTGACAGAGTCGGCGGGCCTCGTAGACGGCCGCGGCGATGCCCCGACTGGCCACGGCATCGCCAACCCGGTACAGCACGAAGCCGTCGGCCGGCTCCGGCTGGGAGCGCCCGCTCGTGAGCGCGGCGAGGTCGACCACTCCTCCATTCGCTGACGTCCCGACGAGCGCGAGGTAGAGCTCCTCGTCGGGCACGACGCCGTGTTCGGTCACGACTGCGTCGACCGTCCGAACCACCTCCTCACGGGTGAAGACGTTGCGGAGCACGACTCGGCGCCGGTCGTCATCGGCTTCGACGAGAACAAGCTGGTGATCGGTGGTCAGCCGAACACCGTTCTCGTACAGCATCCGCAGGTAGGCCGGCCCCGTCGTGGCCGCCATGTCCTGGCCGACCAGCCGATCCGGGGTGACGAGCTCGATGTCGCCGACGCCGCGGCCAGCGAGATACTCGGCGACCGAAGGCGCGGGCTCGGTGCCGTTGTCGTCGTAGATCAGGACTGTGCCGCTGACCGAAACGTGGCCGCCCAGCACGTCCCAGGACGTGTACACGAGCTCCTGACCGGCGCTGAGGAAGCTCGTGTCCGGCCAGCCACCCGTCGCCACGATCACGACGTCGGGGTCCTCGCCGGCGACGTCGGCGGATTCAACGGGGGTATTCAGCCTGACGTCCACGTCGAGGTGTCGGAGTTCCTCTTCGAGCCAGCCGATGATTCCGAGCAGCTCTGCCTGTCGTTCGCTGGCCCGGGCCGCGAGCACGACCTGGCCTCCCACCCGGTCCTGAGCCTCGAACAGCACGACGTCGTGACCTCGTTCGGCCAGCACCCGCGCCGACTCCAGGCCCGCAGGACCCGCCCCCACCACGACGGCCTTCCTGCGCGGCGACTCCGAGAGCGGAACCAGCTGCGGCACGTGAAGCTCTCGACCGGTCGCCGGATTCTGGATGCAAACCGCATCCAGTCCCTGGTGGAGACGGTTGATACACGTCGACGCTCCGACACAGACCCGGATCCGCTCGGGTTCTCCTCGTTCGAGCTTGGCAACGATGTGCGGATCGGCGATGTGGGCGCGGGTCATCCCCACCAGGTCGACCAGCCCCGAGTCGATGACGTGCCGGGCGGTCGACAGGTCGGTGATCCGGGTGGCGTGGAACACGGGAAGATCGATCGACGCCTTGATGGCTGCCGCCACCGACACGAACGGCATCAGGGGCGTGCCCGACGGCGGGATCGCCTTCGACAGACCCTCCTCGGTCGCCAGCGACGAACTGGCGATGTTCAAGAAGTCGAGCAGGCCGGACGCAGCGAGACGGAGCGCGATGTCGGCACTCTCATCCCGGCTCAGGCCGCCGATCTGGTCCTCGTCGCCGATCATGCGGACACCGACGAGCAGGTCGGTACCGGTGGCTTCTCGGATCGATTGCAGCACCTCGAGGGTGAACCTGAGCCGGTTCTCGACCGATCCCCCGTACTCGTCGGTTCGCCGGTTGGAGAGCGGCGTCCAGAACTGGTCGACCAGGTGGCTGGTGGCGCAGATCTCCACACCATCGAGCCCGGCGGCGCGGGCGCGGATCGCCGCCGCTCCGAAGTCATCGACGATGCGACGGATGTCGGACTTCTCGATCTGCTTGGGCCAGTGGCGATGCATCGGCTCACGGATCGGCGAGGGCGCCACCAGCGGCAGCCAGTCGCCGTCGCTGGAGACGTTTCGACGGCCCATGTGGGTCATCTGGGAGATCACCGCGGTGCCGTGACGGTGGATCCGTTCGGTCATCTCGGCCAGGGGGTCGACGATCGCATCCGAACCGAAATGCAGCTGGCCCCACAGCGAGGCCGAGTCGATCGACACATTGCTCGACCCGCCGATCATGGTGAGACCGATGCCGCCCTTCGCCTTCTCCTCGTGATAGGCGACGTATCGCTCGCTGGGCGTGCCGTCGGTGTTGTAGCCCGGGGCGTGCGCACTCGAGAAGATCCGGTTCCTCAGAGTCAGCGAGCCGAGGGTGAATGGTTGGAGGAGGGGGTCGCTGGTCATCCCACGCAGTCGGATCGACGCCGTTGTTCGACGAGTCGGCAGACAGTACCGCGCCGTAGAACTACCCTCGCCACTCTCGACCACCCACACGACGAGCGGCCGACCGCCGGATCGGAGCGACACGGTGAAGCCCCTTCAACCGGAGTGCGAACCTCCCCTCGATGCGGACGAGCGCCGCACGGTCCCTCCGGTGGTCTGTTACCCGCCCGAGACCCTCCCGGCCGTGCCGCTCGACGCCCACCGGACCCGGCGCTCGCGAGCGGCCAAGGTCGACGAGGTGCTCGTTGCGCCGCGCGAGGCCGAGTGTTTCGACGTTCCTGCCGGCGGGTTCTTTCGCATCACTTCGGTCGAGGGCCCCCAGGTGGGTGACCTCAACCTCTGGAATGCCGATGACCTCCGGGAGCGGTTCTATTCGGGAAAGACCCGCGCGCTTCACGGCACCCACCTGAGCACCGGCGATCGCATGTGGTCCTCGTTTCCCGCCAACCGTCCGATGGCCACGATCATCCGCGACACCCTGGACTGGTACGGATTCGACGAGTTCGGCGGCGGGGTGCACGACGTGATCGGCACCCGCTGTGACCCGTATACCCATCATCTCCTGAGCGACGGTGGGCAGTACCACCACTGCTGTCACTCGAACCTGTCTCGGGCGCTGGCCGAGCGCGTCGGTGGCTCAGCGGCGGACGTCGAGGACCTCGTCCATGACCGTCTTCATGTGTACGGGATTCCTCCGCGAGACCGGTCAGTACTTCATGAAGGCGAGCCCGGTTCGGCCCGGCGACTACATCGAGTTCGTCGCGGAAATCGATCTCCTCGGTGGTCTGAGCGCCTGCCCGGGTGGCGACTGTTGCACCGAACACAGCTCCGATCACGCAGCCTGCCACCCACTGCTCGTGGAGGTGTTCGCCGGCGACGAACCTTGGATGCCGCCGTCGGTCAACGGCTATGACCGCAGCCACGGAACCGGCTCTGGTCCCTGACCGTCTCAGCCTCCGAGGGCTCGCCTCGATCTGGGCGTTCAGGACGTCGGTCTGTGTTCTGAACGGAGATTGCGATCGAAGAGGCTGTGGAGGCGGGACCAGTGCGTCTCCGCCGCGGCCTTGTCGAAGATCCCGCCCCGGGTCGGGAACGCGAATCCGTGGTGAGTGCCCGGGTACCACTCCACTCGGCCCCTCACCCCGCTCGTTTCCATGGCGTCCTCCACTGCCGCGATCATCTCCGGCGGGGCGTACCGGTCGGTCTCTGCAGCCGCGATGTAGAGCTCCGCGGTCGTCACGGCGAAGCCATGGTGCGGGGAATCGGAGGCATCGACCGCCAGTCGGACGCCGTAGATGGACGCCGCAGCTTGGATGCGTTCGGGGTACGCCGCAGCCACCGCGAGGCTGAAGGGTCCGCTCATGCAGTAGCCGACGCATCCGATGCGGCTCGCGTCGACGTCGGCGTGGGCGTCGACGTGGGCGAGCATCGCCTCGGTGTCGGAGACGACCATCCGATTGCCGAGCGCGTGCATCAGCTCGTACATCTCCTCTCGATTCGAGTCGCCCTCGAAGTCGAGGATGAACTCATCGCGCCACCGGTAGTACAGGTTCGGAAGTACGACGTGGTAGCCGGCCGTCGCGATGCGGCGCGCCATGTCGTGGCGCTCCTCGCGCTTGCCGGGGGCGTCCATGTAGAAGAACACCGCGGGAAACGGGCCGCCTTCATCGGGCTGGGTCGTGAACGCGCTCATCGTTCCGTCGGCGGTCGGCAGCGGAATCTCGGCCTCGATCATGGACAGACCCTAGGCCCGTCAGCTCTCGGTGGATCAGCAGGCCGTCCAGACTTCGGGGAGCAGGTCGGTGCCGGGACGGTCGCCGGCGACCAGCCCGTGGTCGGCCATGATCTCGCTGAAGTCCGGATCCATGCCCTCGTCTCGCACGGCGATGCGGACATCGTCCCCCAACCATTTCGACGTGAACACCCGGAGCTCGTCGTCGGGCCCGAGCCGTCCCGAGCCGCCGTGCAGTATCCGGCTGTTGAACACCACACAGTCGCCGGGCTCCATGTCCCAGCTCACCACACCGAACGCCGCCGGGTCGGCCTCGATGTCGGGGATGTCCGCCTCAGCGACCGCAGAGAAGTCGCTGCGATCGACGTCGGCCTTGCCGTCGGGGTTGAGGGATCCGAAGTCGGGCTGGTCGAGCACCGCCGTCCCGACGTGGGATCCGGGCACGAACGCGAGGGAGTTTCTGGCCGTGACTGGGCCGAGGGGCATCCAGACCGTGCAGGTGTCGTGGCCTTCGACGGACCAGTACGGCTCGTCTTGATGCCATGGCGTCGCGAACTGGGTACCGGGAGACCGAACGAACACCGCATCGAAGAAGAAGTTCACGCGCCTCGAGCCGAGGAGGCGGCCGGCGATCTCGGCGGCCGGCGACTCGAAGACGAACCTCTGATACTCGGGCACACCCTGCCAGGCCATGCTGTCCCAGAACATCGTGCGTCCCGCATCGTCTCGATCCCATACCCGCGCACGTGGGGTCGGGGCTTCCAGTTGCCGAGCGAGACCGGAGCGCAACAGTTCGACCCAGGATGGCTCGAACATGCGGGAAAGCATGACGACACCGTCCCGGCGGAATGCTCCGAGTTCGTCGGGCGTGAGTTCCCGGGGTGGCGCCTGGACGGTGAT
>CAYFLT010000101.1:0-1644 GCA_964344055.1 uncultured Candidatus Nemicrothrix sp. | reverse complement strand
CGTTAGACGGGCCCGGGTGACTCCACCCGCTCGTCCGACAGGAGGTAGCGGGGACCATCTCCGAGTGTGGCCGCCACGTCATCGGGGTTCCAGATCCCGCAGGACCTCAGGGACAGGCAGCCGCACCCGATACAGGTGTCGAGCTGCTCCCGTAGACGGGTCAGGATCTCGATCCGTTCGTCGAGCCTCGGTCCCCATGTCCGGGCCAACCGGGCCCAGTCAGCTGCGGTGGGCGTTCGCTCGTTCGGCAACGACGCGAGCGCTTCGCCGATCTCCTCGAGGGTCAAGCCGACCCGTTGCGCCGTGCGAATGAAGCTGACTCGTCGAATCACGTCCGGCTCGTATTTGCGGTAGCCGACCTCATTGCGGTGGCTGGTGATCAGCCCGCGGTCCTCGTAGAAGCGGAGGGTCGATGTTGCGGCGCCGGTTCGGCGCGCAACCTCTCCGATTGCCAGCTGCCTGATCGGCTTCTTCGTAGACATCGGTCCCATCCTCTTGCCTTCAAGTTTACTTGAAACTTTAAGGTCGAACCAATCCAAAAACCCGACAGGTCGGAACCCGACCAGCACTGAGGAGTGAGCACGATGAACCTGATCTACGACGCCGCCGCAACGATCCGCTCAGAGCGCATGGCCGCTGCCGAGCACCACCGGCTGATTCGCCGAACGGTGCCGGGACCTCAGCGCCGGACCTCGAAGCGGAACCCATCGAACCCGGCTTCGGCGACCTGGGTCAGCCGCTCGAAGTACTGAGAGCCCTGCAAGTGCCCGAGGAACTGCCGGGGTTTCCCGGGAATGTTGGCACCGGTGTACCAGGAGTCGGCGCGGGGATAGAGCGTTCGATCCGCGATGGCGTTGACCTCCTCGACCCAGTCCGCTTCGGCTTCCTCGGTGGGTTCAATAGCACGCAGGCCCTCGTCGTCGAGGTGCCGGATACAGGACTCGATCCAGGCCGTCTGCAACTCGGCACCGAGCGGCATCGTGAAGAACACGCCCGGAGCTCCGGGGCCATGGATCATGAACAGGTTCGGCATTCCGAGGTGGTTGTCGAACCCATGCACCCACTTCTCCGCCAGTCGCAGCCCGCCGCGGCCCACAGGATCGAGCTTCAGCATGGAGCCACTCACCGCGTCGAAGCCGGTCGCGAGCACGAGGATGTCGATCGGGTGTTCACCGAGCCTCGTTCTCACCGCTGATGCCGTGAAGCGCTCGATCGGGTCCTCCCTCAGATCAACCAGCTCGACGTTGTCCCGGTTGTAGGTCTCGAAGTAGCCGTTGTCGAGAATCAGTCGCTTCGTGCCGAGGTGGTAGCTGGGCATCAGCTTTCTCGACGTCTCCGGGTCGCGCACGATCGCCCGAATCTTGCTGCGGACGAACTCTGACACCTCTTCATTGAGCGCTTCGTCGACCATCAAAGCGACGAAGCTGTTGAAGACGAGGTTCATCCCGCCCTCCTGCCACAGTTCCTCGTAGCGGGCGTGGCGTTCCGCCGCCGTGAAGTCCGAGGCTCTGCGTCTGCTCGTCTTGAATGGCCACCCTCCCCGCCGGCACATGGACTCACGCAGGCTCTCCCAGTCCGCTCGATAGCCCGCTAGCTGTACTCGGCGGAGAGGTTGGTGACGGGTCCCTGAACAGGTGAAGACCT
>CAYFLT010000100.1:13367-15217 GCA_964344055.1 uncultured Candidatus Nemicrothrix sp. | reverse complement strand
GCGTCCTGGGTAGAGGAGTGCGAGAGATGAGGAGCGAAATGACCGCCGACGCAACAGCACGAGCATTCATCCAGGTACTGCAGGACGAGGAGTTCGCGGCGAAGGTCGCCGAGGATCCATCCTTCCTGGTCGAGGAATACGACCTGCGATCCGTGGAGCTCGACGCGCTCCAGGCGGACGCCAAGGCGTTGACGAGCGAGGTGCAGGGCTTCACCGCCGAAGGGTTCCAGGTCAGCCCCATCATCCGATCCCCCGAGGTCGATCGCACGACGACGTCGTCGCTCAAGGATGCTCTGGGTGGGTTCGGGGTGGCCAGCAACCACACCCAGGACCGTTGGCTGAACCCCTGGTGGTCCTGACGACACCTTCGCGCCGTGCCCATCGAGGAGCTCAGGTCACAGGCCGAGGCGGCCGGGGTGGTCATCGACGTGGATCGACCCCTCGGCCGGGGCAGTCGAAGCGACGTCTACGTCGCTGAGTATCGGGGTGAGCCGGCCGCGCTCAAGCTGCTGGAGTTGCACCGGTTCCCACGCCAGGCCGACCCCGTCTCCATTGTCCGGGAACTCCGCCGGCTCGCCGAGTTGGAGCATCCCCACATAGCGAGGATCCACGATGTCATCGAGACCGAGTCGGTTGTTGCGATCATCTTGGAGCGGTGCACCTCGAGTCTCGACGAGGTCGGGCGTGAGCCGGTCGCCCCGATCGAGGCAGGTGCGCTCGGCCTCGCCGTGTGCGCCGCTCTGGACGAGGCTCATCGCCACGGCATAGTGCATCGCGACGTCAAGCCCTCCAACGTGCTCCTCACCGAAGCGCTCGTGGTCAAGCTGAGCGACTTCGGCACCAGCGAGGTTGCGGGAACGCCCGACTACATGGCCCCGGAACAGGCGGCAGGAGGCTTGGTCGGCCCGTTCACCGACGTGTTCGGCGTTGCCGCCGTGCTCTACGAGCTGCTCTCCGGGTGGCTGCCGTACCCTCCGATGCGGTCGATGCAGGCGGTGGTCGACACCCGCATGACCGATCCGCCCCAGCCGCTGCTCGAGCTGGCCCCGGATCTTCCCCAGAGGTTCGCGTCGGTGATCGATCAGGGGCTTGCCCCGAAGCGTGGACGCCAGCCAACGCCACGGGTCTTCGCCGACGAACTGAACCGGGCTCTGACCTCGGAGTACGGCACCGACTGGTGGGATGCGCAGCGCTACCCGGTGATCGAGGCTCCCCCGGTCAGCTGACCGGAGGTTGGGTGAGTCCTTTCCCGGGCCGGGCGTCGAAGATCGAGGCAAACGCGATGACCACCTCGTCGTCGATCTCCGGACGGAAGTGGGTGAACCCGGCGACCTCCCCTTCCGTCGCATCGGCTGCCCGCCGAGCGACCGCGGCCAGGATCGTTCTCTCCTCTTCGGTCAGGCCGGCGGCGTTCAGCTTGGCTGCGAGGCTCTTGGTGTCGTCCATGGAGGGTGTGCCCATGATCTTCTCCTTCCGCTCAGAACCCGAAGCGGAGCTGGGCCTCGACGGTGCTACTGCTTGCTGGGAACCCCGCGGGACCCAGGACCGAGAACGTGTAGAGGCCGGCCGTCGGAAGTCCGAGATCCGCGGCGATCTCATAGGGCCCGCCGATGCCGTCGAAGTCGATGTCGGTTCCCGAGCGGAGCAGTTCGACACAGCTCGCGAACGTGAGGCACGTGGTTCCGTCCGCCGTGACCCCCGGGATGGCCGCGGCGATGGCTGATGCATCGGTCGACCCGGCTGCTTCGGCAGCAAGACCGATGATGATGGCGGCGTCGTAGGCCTGGGCGGCGTTGTGGCTCGGATCGAGCCCCGGCATCCGGTCGTCGAGAGCTTCCCCAGTGGACAGG
>CAYFLT010000100.1:0-13357 GCA_964344055.1 uncultured Candidatus Nemicrothrix sp. | reverse complement strand
TTCACGTGCACGATGGTGATGTCGGACGGCCCGTAGCCGTTGTCGATGAGCTGTTGGTAGATGTCCTCGGACGGTTCGAGCCCCACGATCAACACGGCCTCGGGAGCCGCAGTCTGGAACACGGTGGCGATGTCTGGATCGTTGGCTTGTGCGACGGTCACCGCGATCCCGACGGACTCGAAGGCGTTCTCGACCGCGATGGCCAGTTCCGACGCCAGCACGGTGGGGTCGCCCGCGACCAAGATGACCACTGAACGCGCCGAACTGGCCACGTTCATCGCCGCCACTCCGACCATCGCCTCCCTCGGGCTGGTCCGCAGGTAAAGCGAGCCTGCCGGCACGTCCCGGCGGAAGACGTCCGATGGCGAAACCAACACGACATTGCGGTCCTCGATCGCCTGGAGCACCTCGTTGACCTCGCGCGGTGCAGTGGGACCGACGATGGCGGTCGCGCCTTCGTTCGCCACCCGGTCCGCCTCCAGGACCGCCTCGACCGCATCGGTGTACTCGCCCGGCAAGAAGGTCACGCCACCGCCGAGCACACCGCCGGCGTCGTTCATGTCTTCGACGGCGAACTGGATAGCGAGCGCCTGATCCGCGTCGGTGGACGAAGCGCTCGTGTCGATCAGCCCGCCGATGACGAGCGGCCCGGGGTCGCCGGCCGGCGTGATGGGGGAGACGTCGACGGTGTCGCCGGTGGTCGAAGCATCGCCGTCGTCGGTTCCGGATGTGTCGGGTGGGTCGGTCCCTTCCACGGTCCCGTCGTCAATGTCGGAACCCGTTGTCGTATCGTCGGTGCCCGACTCCGCGGTGTCGTCGGTGTCAGGCTCCGCCGGCTCGGTGTCGGTGCCGGGTTCGGAGGTCTCGCCCTCCGCGTCAGAGCCTGCCCCTGCGGTGTCGGCGGACGGGTCGTCGCCGCCGGAGAGAACCACGAACCCGGCGACGGCCAGAATCACCGCCACAATGGCACCGCCGATGAGCAGCAGGTTCCGGTTGCCCGGGTCGGCCGCCTTCTCCGATGGAGGGGCCGGAGCGGGCTCGGCCGTGGGGACCGTGGCCACTGCCTCGACGGCCTGTTGGGGTGCGATGGTCTCGGCACCCGGAGCACTCTCCTTCGCCGCGTCCTTGGGACGCCCCCGCACGATCATCGTTCCGGCCCGGCCACTTCCGGACACGTCCTTCTCGGTGGCGGCCAGCAGCTCGGTGGCGCCCGAGAGAGGGAACCGGCGTTGCCTCAGCCAGCCGGGACCGAACGCGTATGCGGCGGCCTCTCCCAGGGCTGTTCCGAAGTCGAGGGCCGACTGGTAGCGGTCGCCCGGATCCTTCTCCAGCGCCTTGTTGACCACCTCGGCGATGACCGACGGAACCGACGGAGCGGTCTGCGAGAGCGGCCGGGGGGCCTCGAACATGTGCTGACGGATCAGCGCCCCGATCGAGTCGGCCTGGGCAAACGGGAGATCCCCCGCCAAGAGCTCGTAGAGCATGATCCCGGAGCTGTAGACGTCGGTGTACGGGCCGATCTCATCGCCGGCCGCTTGCTCGGGAGCCATGTAGGCGGGTGTGCCCATCACGGTTCCGGTCTGGGTCAGACGCACCGACGCATCCAGCGCTCGAGCGATGCCGAAGTCGCTCAGCTTCAGTGTCCCGTCCTCGGAGTAGAGAAGATTCTCCGGCTTGATGTCGCGGTGGAGGACGTTTCGCTCGTGGGCGTAGTGCAGCGCCGCGCACGTGGCGAGCAACCCGGCGCAGGCCTCGTCGGTGGCGATCCCGTCGGAGTTGAACCGATCGGCGAGGTTCGACGGGCAGAGCTCCATCACGATCAGGGCGAGGCCGTCCTGCTCGACGAAGTCGTAGACGGGGACGATGTGGGGATGCTCGAGCTGGGCCGCCATCCGGGCCTCGGCGACGAACCGTTCCCGGACCGCCGGATCGGCGGCGAACGCGCGGGGTAGCTGCTTGATCGCCACCTTCCGCTCGAGGCGCTTGTGGCGACCGCTCAAAACGACACCCCAGGCACCGCGGCCGACCTCAACGCCGATTTCGTAGCTGGGCAGAGCGGCTTCGATGAGCGGTCTGTCGATGTTCATGGTTCCCGGTTCATAGTGCCCGACGGTCCTCTCGCCTCCGGAGAAGTCGTGTCACCGTACTCAGACGCTGGCGGATCGTGTCGGTTACGCGGCACTTGTCGGTCGGGACGGGTGTAGCCGGTGCTGGTCCACTGCGTCTTCGTCCACAGCATGAACTCTGCTCCGGGAGGCTGGCCGCAAAGCTGGATGACCTCGACCTGACCGATGCCGCAAAGCTGGTCTTCGAGGTCCCGTTCGAGCGGGCAGGGCTCCGGATCCGGAAGTTGGAGGCTACGACTTCAGAGAGGACTGGGAGGAGACCAAGTGGACGATCCTCGAGTCGGATCCGCTCACCGTTCCGGGTCGAGGGATCGCGACGATGTTGGGTCTCGTCTCTGGCTTCGACCGCTCGAGTGCAGGCCGGTCCGGCTGAGTCTCGTCCTCACCCGGCTACAGACCGCGGTCGATCCGCCTCACGATTCCGGTGGCCCGCGTCGCCGTCGGCTGAGCCATGGTCCGACTCATCACCCGACTGAGACGGCCCGCCGCCTCCACCTCTTCCGACTCGCGGACGTTGGCCGAGGTGGCCCACAGGACGGTCTTCACCTGGAAGGGCCGGAGGTCGGGGTGCTTCGACCGGATGAGCGCAGCCATGCCGGCGATGTGCGGCGCCGCATAGGAGTTGCCGGTGCTGGTGATGCGGCCGTGTTCCAGCCAGGGGACCTCGACATCGATGCCGCGCGCGAGGAACTCGGTGGGTGGCTCCGGGTTGAAGTGGAAACGGTAGGGGTCGCTGCTGGTGTTGCAGGCGACACTGGTGACCGAGGCGTAGAGGGACGGGTAGCTGCGGCGCTGGATGTTGTTGGCGGCCGTCACCAGAAACGTGTTCTCGAAGTACGCCCGGTCGCACACCTCGTGAAAGGCCAACGCCCAATCCCGCTTGCGCGTTCCCAGCGAGAGGTTGATGATCTCGAAGCCCTGCTCGACGGCCCAGGCCAAGCCGGCCAGGAACCCCGCGGACTTCCCACTGAGACCGGCACCGAGGACCTTGACGCTGGTGATCTCGGCTCGGGGAGCGAGGGAATGGATGATCCCGGCACACGCAGTCCCGTGGCCAAACGCATCGCCGTGGGGCCCGGGGTTCTCGTGCACCTCTCCGTCTCGGTCGACGGTGAACTCGACGCCGCCGTCGACATCGACACATCCCTCCAGGTCAGGGTGGTCGGCATCGATTCCGCTGTCGAGGACTGCCACCCGGACACCGGCTCCGTCGGCGCCACCCCAAGCCCACTCCGGCGAGAGGTCGTCCAACGAGGCCACCCCAGGCAGTCGGAGGGCCATCGACTCCTTGGTCCAGGCCGGACGGGGAGTGTCACTCATCGGTCGATCCGCTCAACTCAGCCCGAGGACGGCCTGCACCATCGTGGCCACCGCTGCGTATCGAGAGGGATCGGCTGACAGGAGCCGCTCCAGCTCTCCGGCCAGCTCGGCGGGGGTCGGGACGGAACCGCTGGTCTCCGGTGACTCGGTCAGGGCTGCGCCCGCCACCTGGGCGAGTAGCGAAGCGATCTCGACGTCGTCGAAGCTGAACACCCCGTCGCTGTCGGTGGCGTGCACCAACTCCAGCACACCGATCACGTCGTCGTCACCACACGGGACGGCCAGAATTCCGGCCGGGATCCCGTCGAGGCCGCCGGCTCCCTCGTTGGAGACATCACTGGACGACACCCGGAGGGCGGCCGGCTGACCGGATCCGGCCACGTAGCCGGCCGCGCCCGAGGCGGCTCGCCGAGTACCGACCCGACTCCCGGGCGCGTCTCCACCGGCTGCAGCGACGGCGATCAGCTCGTCGTCGCTAACGGCCAGGAGCCAGCCCTGCGCGGCCGCGGTGGCATCCACTGCCGCCTCGACGACGGCAGCCAGTGTGGGTCTCGCCGCGTCAGTCACTCGATCGTCCTCTCGTCCGTCGACCTACACGTCCATCCTGGGGAAGGTACCGGTCGCTCGGCGAATGTCCGCTTCGTCGGGGCCCTTCGCCGCCTTGTCGATGGAGCGGGTCGAGGTGATGTCGTCGATCCGGATGGCGAACGTGGCGCGCCCCAGCCGCTTCCCGCTGGCCGGCGCGCCCCCTGCCGGGACCGTGTCCAGCGCGGCCCGTACCTCCGGGTGCCGGGCGGCGGTGGCATCGATCGCCTGGGGGTCGAGTTCCAGCAGGGTCATGGGTCCGATGGCGCGCACAGAGATCCCCGTGGCCTCGCCCATCAGGGCTGGGACTCCGAAGGTGTCTCCACCGGTGAGCTCGCCGGTCGCCACCATCTCGCCCCCGAGGGAAGGCGACAGGAGCTCTCCGCGGCCTCGGGCGACCAGTACCAGGTGGCCGGGCTGTTCGGCCAGGTTCTCCCCGGGATCGAGGGTGAACGATCGCAGTCTTGCGGCGACCTCTTCGAGTGCGGTGGGCTCCAGGTCGCGAAAGAGCACGACCTTGCGGAGGGCGGCGGCTGCATCGAAGGGGGCTTCCTCCGGGATCGGCGCACCGGTCTGCTCGGCCCAGAGCCGCGCGTACACCCCGCGCTGGGAGACGAGGTCGTCGTGGCTTCCCGACTCGACGAGCCGGCCCTCGGCGATGACGAAGATCCGGTCGTAGTCGGTGAGGGACGTGAGCCGGTGGGTGATCGACACGACCGTGCGGCTCCCGTCGAGTCTCGCCAGCGTTTCGTTGATCTGGCGCTCGGTGGCCGGATCGAGGGCGGACGTCGCCTCGTCCAGCAACAGGATGCGCGGATCACGGATCAGGGCTCGAGCGATGGCCACCCGCTGACGCTGACCACCCGAGAGGTTTCCGCCCCGCTCGCCGACGAGCGTGTCGTATCCCCGCGGAAGGGTGTCGACGAACTGATCGATCTCGGCGGCCATCGCGGCAGCCTCCACTTCGGCGTCGCCGGCTCCCGGCTTGCCGAGGGCGATGTTCTCGCGAATCGTCGTGTTGAAGAGGAAGGAGTCCTGAAAGACCACGCCCATCTGGTCTCGCAATGAGCTCATGGTGGCGGTCCGCACATCGATCCCATCCACTTGGATCGAACCCTCTTCGGGCTCGTGCATCCGCATCAGGAGGCGCAGCACTGTCGATTTCCCGGATCCCGAGGGGCCGACGAACGCGACTTTCGAGCCGGCGGGAATGGTGGCGTCGATGCCGTCCAGCACCCGGCGGGCCGGCGTGTAGGAGAAGCCGACACCAGCGAGCCGTAGCTCCCGTTCCATCCTCGGCAGCTTCACGTCGAAATCGTCGGCGGGCTCCTCCTCGGCATCGAGCACCTCGTTGATCCGGATCAGCGCACCCATCGCCGACTGGATGTTCTGGCCGAGGGTGGTGAGCACCGTCACCGGGCTGATCACCTCTCCCATGATCGCGAGGAACGCCACGAGTCCACCCAACGTGAATTCGCCTTCGAGGATCAGCCATGCCCCGAACCCCAGCACGCCGAGTCGCAGCAGGGTCACGATCATGTTGACCGAGAGTCCGAAGATGCCTCCGAACAGCGACATCCGACGCTGGGCTCGGAAGGATCGGTCCGAGGCCCGGCCGAACCGGTCGCTTTCGCGGTGGTGCAGACCGAACATCTTCACCACGGGCGATGCGCCGTAGTTCTCCGCGGCCACGTTCATGAGGGCGCTGTTCTCCTCTCGGACGGCCAGGCTGCGGGTCTGTGCTCCTCCGGCCATCGTCTTGTAGACGAGCGCCACCAGCGGAGCGCCGATCAACACGACGATGCCGAGCGGGAGGCTGATCGTGAGCATGATCACCGAGCTCACCACCAGAGTCAGCGCCTGATAGAAGCCCTGACCGATCGTGTCCGAAAGCCCTGACTGGACTGCGCCTACGTCGGAGAACAGGCGCGAGAGGACGTCGCCCTGGTCGTAGCGGTGAAACCACGAGGCAGGGAGCCGCTGCAGACGATCGAACATCTCCTGTCGCAGGTCGCGAACGACGGCCCCACTCACCCACGCGCTCTGGTACGCCTGACGCAGCCCCGCTACCAGCGAGACGGTGAATGCGATCCCCAGTAGGACGAGAAGTGTGAAGACCTCTGAGAACTCACCGCTGGGGATCGCGCTGTCGAACAGTTCACGTGAGACGAATGGGAAGGCTGCGGTGAACGCCAGGCTGAGCAGCATGTAGGCGAAGATCTCGAGCTGGCGCAGCTTGTACGGCCGGAGATAGCGAACCGAGAGCCGCAGGAACTCACCGGTTTTGACTTCGGGTTCACCGCTCATCATGTCGAGCATCCAGGCCTGCTCCAATGCGGTACTGGACTGGCCATAGAGCTCGTGGAACGTCTGCTCCACCCGTCCGGCCGGCGCAGCAAGGAGACGCCGGAATGTCTCGTCGTCCTCGCGGTCGAGCAGCGCCCGGACGTACTCCACCGCCATAGCGCTGCGCAGTTCGCCCTCGGCTTCGGCGAAGGGGGTCAGCTCGAGCCCATCGAGTTGGGGACGGGTGCTCGGCACGCCGGCCAGATGAAGGCCGTATCCCTCGATCAGGTGATCGATCTCCTCCGACGACGGCAGTGATGCCCCGAACAGCAGCGCCAGCGGCCGATGTGGATCTTCGGGCGGCGAGTCGGGTGTCGTGACCATCCAGATCTCGCCGGCCGTGGCGTCGACGATGCTCCCGCTGGCGACCACCCGGCCCGAATCCTCCGGGGCCGGGAACGGATCGGTGAGGTAGATGACGACCGGTGTGCCCCATGGCTCGGACCCGAACCCGCCCAGCGCCTTGCGGGCCTTGAGTGCCGCCGCGGCCATGGGCTTGGCGGCATCGGCCCCCGCGGTGTCGGGACGGAAACGGATCTCGATTCCGTCGCGGGACAGTGACTCGAACTCGTGGGGGAGGGGTCGGGGCTCGACGGTCTGCTGCGGCTGGAGGGATGTCGGCGGCGAATCGGGAGGTGCGGGGGTCGGGGCGTCCACTGCGGCCGCCGTTTCGCTCGGCCCGATCGTCGTCTTCGGGTCCTGGTCCTCCGCGGTGAGAAGTCTGAACGTGGTGTCTCCGGCGCGGATCTCGTCCTCGGGACCCAGCACGACCGGTCCGCTGATCGGTGTGCCATTGAGCAGGGTGCCGTTGGAACTCCCGAGGTCTTCGACGATCAGGAGCTCGCCGCTCGCGTCGAGGGAAAGGTGCCGGCGTGACATGGCCGGGTCGTCGAGGGTGAGGTCGCAGTCCTGCCTTCCCACCTCGACGACGCCGGTGACTTCGACCCGGCGGGATGTGTCGCCCTGGTGGATCTCGATTCGGTGCTCAGCCAACCTGCTCTCCGTGATCTGGGGTGTAACCGGTGGAAGCCTGCGACGTCTTGCCCGCGACGGCCGTAGCGCGCGGTTCGTCTGACGATCGATGAGAGCCAGTGAAATGAGCGATGCCGCGGATCGACTTCTCAGCAAGCTCAGAGAGTTCGCCGAGTCCCTCGATGGCGAGGAGAGGGAGCTCCTTGCCGCCCTGATCGCGCCAGGAGTGGCGGCGGCTCACGGCGATGTCGAGGGATTCGACTTTGGCTGGAGCATCAGCGCACTTCCCGACAACCTCGCAGACGCCATAAGCGACCGGAACCTCCGGATCGAGGGCTGGTAGATCCCGCCTCATGACTCGTCGGTCGTCAGATCGATTGCCGCTCGCAACCGCTTGCGCGCCCGATGCAGGACCACTTTTGCGTTTCCCTCGCTGATGTCGAGTGCGGTCGCGAGCTCGGCGGGCCCGAAGCCGAAGTGGACCGATAACGCCAGGGCAGTCGCATCGCGGGGTGAGAGCCGGGCGAATCCACGGTCGACCCGGGCCGCCAGGTCGGACAGCTCCACCAGATCCAGAGGTGACGGATCACGGGCCGGGATCGGCTCGGCGTGCTCTTCGTCCAGGCTGGTGGTTCTCTGGCGAATCGACTTCCGGACGTGATCGACCGCCGTGTTGCGGGCGATCTGCAGGAGCCAGGCGCGGAACTTCTCGGGGTCGTTCAGAGAGTCGAGACGTCGGTAGGCACGGATGAACGCCTCCTGAACGACGTCGCGTCGGTCCTCCAGATCCGAGACGTGATCGGCCACCGCCATCCGTACCGCCGGTCGATGCCTGCTGAACAGCGTCGCGAACGAGTCCGGATCGCCCGCGTGAACCCGCTCGATCAACTCGGCATCGCTCGCCACCGATGCGATCGTACGCCCGTCGGGCGGCGGATGCCGAGATGACGTAACCACAGCACGTGACCGTCGTCTTGTGACACGAATCAACTCGGAGTACAACGACCATGACATCAGCCATCTCTGCCGGAGCTCTCGTGAGCCTTGCGACGAAGTTGGACGGCCTCGATTTGAACGACGCCGAGCAATCGATTCTCGACGAGATCTTTGCCCGGGCGGCAGACGAGGAGGCCGAGGTCAGCGGGTTCCTGCTTCTCCCGGCCGTGCAGGCTGCGATCTCGGACCACGACCTGGACGATCGGGTCTCGAGGCTCGTCATCAACCTGAGTGTCGGATGGGACGCCAGGTGATGGCGCAAGCGAGGAAACCATGACGATGGAGTTCACTGCGGATGATTTCGAGGGCCTCGCCGGGAAGTTGAGCGGGCTCGAACTGACCTCCGAGGAGAGCGCGATTCTCGACGGGATTCTGGGACGAGCAGCCGCGCTCGACGAGGAAGTCTCCGGCTTCGACATCGAGCTCGTTCCTCACACCATTGCCTTCAAGGTCGAGATCAGCGGAGTCTCTGCTGTGCGCCTCACCGAAGCCATGGGATTCACCAAGGACGACTCCCTCTGGCAGTAGACGCCGGCCCCGCGAGGAGTTCAGGACGAAGGGCTCTGGAGGGCGCACCGGTCGGTTCGTAGCGTCGGAGGGGTCAAGACGCTGAGCGCGGTTTGCCCGTCAGGGTGAGCAACCGCGGCGTGAGCAGCCTGCTCAGGTCTCGGCTTGGTCAGGCCCAACCGTCGGAGTCTGACCATGAAGACCATCATCGAGCCGTTCCGGATCAAGTCGGTGGAGCCGATCCGGTTCACCACCCGCGAGGAACGGGCCGCTCTCCTCGACAAGGCGCATCTCAACACCTTCCTCCTGCATTCGGACGACGTCTTGATCGACCTCCTCACCGATTCGGGCACGGGGGCGATGAGTTCCCAGCAGTGGGGAGCGCTCTTGCGCGGTGACGAGAGTTATGCGGGATCGCCGTCGTTCGAGCGGTTCGAGGCGGCGGTGCGGAACTTGGCCGACTTCCGCCACATCATCCCGACCCATCAGGGCCGCGCCGCGGAGGCGATCCTGTTCTCGATCCTCGGTGGGGAGGGCACCAAGGTGCCCAACAACACCCATTTCGACACCACCAGGGGCAATATCGAGCGCGCCGGCGGGGAGGCGGTCGACCTGGTGGTCGCGGAGGGTCTCGACCCAGCCGACCTCTCCGATTTCAAGGGCAACATGGATCTGGCTCGCCTCGAGTCGTTCATGGCGGACCACTCAGATCAGGTTCCCTGCGTGATGACCACGATCACCAACAATGCGAACGGGGGGCAGCCGGTCAGCTTGGAGAACATCCGTGGGACCGCGGGGATCGCACATCGGTATGGCAAGCCGTTCATCATCGATGGTTGCCGGTTCGCCGAGAACGCCTACTTCATCAAGCAGCGTGAGGCCGGCCAGCAGAACCGGTGCATCGAGGACATCGTCCGGGAAACGTTCTCGTATGCAGACGGGATGACCATGTCGGCGAAGAAGGACGGGCTGGCCAACATCGGTGGCTGGCTGGCGCTCGACGACGACGGTCTGGCCGCCGCAGCGCGCAACCAGCTGATCCTGACCGAGGGGTTCCCCACCTATGGCGGGCTGGCCGGGCGGGATCTCGAGGCCATCGCCCAAGGTCTCACCGAGGTGGTCGACGAGCACTACCTGCAGTACCGAGTGCGCACCAACGAGTTCATCATCGAGCGCCTCGATGCCCTCGGGATCCCGGTGGTCAAGCCGGCCGGCGGCCACGCGGTGTTCGTCGACGCCCGTGCCTGGCTCTCTCACATCGAACCCCTCCACTATCCGGGCCAGGCCCTGGCCTGTGCGCTCTACCTCGCGGGTGGGATCCGCACCACCGAGATCGGCACGGTGATGTTCGGACGCCACCCCGATGGCACCGAGACCCCGGCCGCGATGGACCTCGTCCGCCTCGCCATCCCCCGGCGCACCTACACCCAGTCCCACGCCGAGTACATCGTCGAGGTCTTCGCCGAACTCGCGGCGGGAGCCTCCGACCTGCGTGGTCTCCGGATCATCGAAGAGCCGCCGGCCATGCGGCACTTCACCGCCAAGTTCGCATGGCGGGACTGAGCCCGGCCAGGACGCCGGGAGCCGATCTCGGTACTGTTGCCGCGCACCACAGCGTGAGTCCGCAACGGAGTGCTGTCGAGAGACCCGTATCCAGCGGGTGGGGGAGTCGTCGTGAAGAACGAAGCGAAGGCCGTCGTCATCGGCGGGGGGATCGTCGGGGTCGCGGTCCTCTATCACCTGACCAAGCTCGGGTGGAAGGACGTCGTGCTCGTCGAGCGCAAGCAGCTGACCGCGGGTTCCACGTGGCATGCGGCGGCCGGGTTCCACTCGCTGAACGGCTCGGTCAACATGGCCCGGCTCCAGGCGTACAGCATCCAGACCTACGACGAGGTCGCCGAGATCAGTGGCCAGGACATCGGCATGCACCGCATCGGCACGTGTACCACCGCGGCCACGCCCGAGCGCTGGGACTTCCTGAAGATCGTCGACGAACTCAACACCACGCTCGGGATCGAGTCGTGGCTGATCGACCCCGACGAGATCCCCAGGTACACGCGCCTCACCGACCACACCCAGCTCCTTGGTGCGCTCGTCGACCCGGCCGACGGCTACCTCGACCCGTATGGCGCCACCCACGCGTACGCCAAGGCGGCCCGCATCGGCGGCGCCGAGATCTACCAGGAGACGTTGGTCACCTCGCTCGATCGCCGCGACGACGACACGTGGGACGTGGTCACAGAGAAGGGCACGATCCACACCGAGCACGTGATCAACGCCGCAGGGCTGTGGGCCCGGGAGGTCGGCCACATGGCCGGCCTCGACCTACCGCTCATCCCGTACGAACACCACTACCTCGTCACCGAGCAGATCCCCGAGGTCATGGCTCAGGACGAGGAGTCCCTACTGACGGTCGACCTCGACGGTGGGATCTACGTCCGCCAAGAGGTCGGTGGCCTGCTCTTCGGTGTGTACGAGCCGAACCCGATCCCGTGGTCGCTGGACGGAACCCCGTGGAGCTTCGGCTCCCAGTTGCTCGAGCCGAGGCTCGAACACATCGCCGGGTCGCTGGAGCGGGGGTTCGAGCGGTTTCCGATGATGCAGACGGTCGGCATCAAGAACGCCATCAACGGGCCGTTCACCTTCACGCCGGATGGCAACCCGCTGATGGGTCCGGTGCGCGGCGTGCCCAACTACTGGCTCGCCTGTGGCTGCATGGCCGGGTTCAGCCAATCGGGCGGTGTGGCCCTCGCCCTGGCCCAATGGATCATCGACGGTGAGACCGAGGAGGACACCTTCTCGATGGATCCGGCCCGCTTCGGGTCGTTCGCCAACGAGGCCTACACGCTCGAGACGTCCGCCCAGTTCTACGAGCGGCGTTTCAGCGTGGCCTTCCCCAACGAATCCTGGCCCGCCGGCCGCCCGGCACGGACCACCCCGATCTACGACCTCCAGAAGGAAGCCGGCGCGGTGTTCGGAGCGATCACGCCGCTCGAGGTGCCCATGTGGTTCGCCCGCGACGGCGAGGCGCCCGAGGACATCCCGACCTTCTACCGCCCGAACAGCTTCGAAGCTGCCGCCGAGGAGGTGGCCGCGGCCACCAGCGGCGCCGGCATCATCGACACCAGCTCCTACTCGAAGTTCGAGATCAGCGGACCCGGCGCCCGGGCCTGGCTCGACCGACTGCTCGCCACGAAGATCCCCACGGCCGGGCGGAGCCGGCTCGCTGTGATGTTGTCGGAGCGGGCCAAGATCATCGGCGACTTCACCCTCTTCTGCCTGTCGGGGCCGGATGCCGAGGGCGCCGAGCGCTTCGTGATGACCGGGTCGGGTCCGATCCAGGAATGGCACATGCGCTGGTTCCACCGATACCTCCCAGCCGAGGGCGTCACCGTCACCAACGTGACCGACCAGTGGATGGGCCTGGGTGTCGCCGGCCCCAAGTCCCGAGAGGTCCTCCAGCAGCTCACCCGCGCCGATCTCAGCAACGAGGCCTTCCCGTTCATGTCGGTGGGTGAGATCAACGTCGGCCTGGCGCCCTGTCGGGTCGACCGAGTGTCGCTCACCGGTGAGCTCGGGTACGAGATCTGGATGCCGACCACCTACATGCGCCACGTCTACACCCAGCTCCACGAAGCCGGCGCCGACATCGGCATCCGCAATGTGGGTGTCGTCGGCCTGCTCAGCATGCGCTTGGAGAAGGCCTTCGGGATCTGGGGCCGCGAGTTCAGCCCGGACTACCGACCGTCTCAGAACGAGCTGGCCCGGTTCGTGCAGTACGACAAGCCCGGTTTCGTCGGCTGTGACGCGGCCCTCGCCGACCGTGACGCGGGTCCGCCCAGTCGCCTGTCGTTGCTCTCGCTGGAGACTGCAGACCGTGACGTGACCGGGTTCGAACCCGTGTACCTCGGCGACCGAAAGGTCGGATTCGTCACCTCGGGCGGCTACGGCCATCGCACCGATCAGAGTCTGGCCCTCGCCTACGTCGACACACCGGACCTGTCCGAGGACGCCTCCTACGAGATCCCGATCGTCGGGCAGCGGTACCCGGCTCGGCTCCTCGGAGAGGTTCCGTTCGACCCCACCGGTGCAGGCATGCGGTCCTAGGGCGGGTGATCACGTGAGGTCGAGCGATGGCTGACTCAGGCCCTCCGCCCTGGGAATGGCCCGAGGCGCACTGGCGCACCATGGTCGAACACGTCCGGGCTGGCCGATCCTTGAAGCCGGCCGTGTGGCCGAGCGGGGCCCGAGTCGCGGTCGCCCTGTCGTTCGACTCCGATCACGAGTCGATCCCGCTGATCAGGGGTCAGACCTCACCCGGCCAACTCTCCCAGGGCGAGTATGGAGCCCGGGCTGCGGTGCCGAGAATCCGCGCCCTGCTCGACCGCCACGACATCAAGGCCACGTTCTTCATGCCGGCCGTGGTGGCCCAGCGCCACCCCGCCGAGCCGCGGGCGCTGGTGGGTGATGGCCACGAGATCGGCATCCACGGATGGATTCACGAG
>CAYFLT010000099.1:0-15338 GCA_964344055.1 uncultured Candidatus Nemicrothrix sp. | reverse complement strand
CGAAGAGGTGGTCGAAGAGATTGCAGCAGACGACGACATCCGTGCGTTCGTGCTCACAGCGGAGGGCACCACCAACTTCTCGGTCGGAATGAACCTCAAGGAGCTCGGGTCGGGCATGGCCGAACGGGGCGGGCCCGACGCGTTCTTCGACCAACGGCTTCGAGTCATCTCCCGGATAGAGACGATGGGGAAGCCGTCGGTGGCCACCCTCTTCGGCTACTGCCTCGGAGGAGGTCTCGAGTTACCGCTCGGCTGTACGTTCCGGTTGGCCGCGGAGGAGGGTGCCCAGATCGGACTACCCGAGATGGACCTCGGCAGTACACCCGCATGGGGTGGCAGTGCTCGGCTGGCCAAGTGCGTCGGACGAAACCACTCCCTCGACATGATCCTGCGGGCGAAGAAGATCAGCGGACCCGAGGCCCTCCGGATCGGCCTCGTGAACGAGGTCTGGCCCCTCGGCGACCTCAAGAACCGGGCGATCGCCCTGGCCGCTGATCTCGCCGCCCAGCCCCGGCTGGCCGTGAAGGGAATGCTCGACGCGCTCCACGACAGTGAGCACAAGACCCTCGACGAACTGCTCGCGGCGGAGCGCGCCGCGGTTCATCTGACCCGCGGCACCCCGGACGCGCAGGAGGGCATCATGGCGTTCCTCGAGAAGCGGCCTCCGGTCTTCAATCAGCGCCGCGAGAAGGAGGCCTGATCGGGCCTGCTCCCTCGCGGCCCGATCAGACCGGGTCAGTTGTTCGGCAGGATCGGTTCGGGAACGAGGGGTTCGGGAACCGGGAACCGGTCGAACATCCTGACCTTCGGGCAGCCCACCTTGCGACCATCATCGCAGCGGGGGCAACCCCAGTTCTCGCCGTCACGCCACAGCGGTCCGCCACAGGAATCGCAGCGGTCGCTGAAGATGTTGCACTCGACCATCCCGAGACGTTCCGAGCTCAGCGGGCAGCCTCGGCCGTGACACACGACCCACTCGGGGTCCGGGACGATCGCCAGCACCGGGCACTTGTCCACGCACTGCGTGCAGGAGTCGCAGCGGTAAGGGTCGATCGTGAACAGGCCGAGGAACGAATCGGTTTTCGACAGTGCGCCCTGCGGGCAGGAGTAATCGCACGCACCGCAACCGATGCAGACGTCGGCGAGAACCTTGTATGTCATCCAGCCGCCATGGAGTAGTCGTCCTGGGGATGCATGTGACGAAGCTCACCCATGCAACCGTGGTGGACCCACGGAGCCACATCGACCCGCGATGAGCAGGTGCGGTGCTGGTACTTCTGGGCGGCGTCGTCCCACTCCCAGTAGCCATAGGCGAGATCGAGGATCTTCGTCACTGGCTCTCCACAGTTGGGGCAATCAGGAACCGACATGGGATGCCTCCTCGTCGAGGACCGTCGACGCGGCGTCGACGAAGTCCTGAAGGGTCTGGTTGAACCGATGGAACTTGTCCCATCCCATCGGATCGCTTGCCTTGAGCTGGATCTTCTCGCCCAGGATCGTGAGCGTGTTCAATGTCCATTCACCGGTGGCGTGGCCGTTGCGGGAGATGTCATCGAACATCTCCTGCCAGGCGCTCAACGGCCCCTCCACCCAGCACTCAGCCGCCTTCTCGGCGCCGGCGTCGATCGGTGCCACCGTCTCGCACTGGATGCCGTGGAAACCGAGTTGGATCCGGAAGTCGTCGTCCCGGAACATCACGAGGGCCATCTCGAGATCGATGTCACCCAGCAGCTCATAGCGAGCTGGGTCCTCGTTCATCCGGGTGGCGAGCCGATCGAAGAACTCGACACTGTCGATTCTCATGCGGTGACTCCTTGCTTCAGCTGCTCGACGTCGATCCCCATGTCGGCCAGTGGCAGGGTCGTGCGTTCGAGACGGCTGATTCCGGCCCGTTCGCACCGTGCGAGGTACGACGTGAACTGGTTGATGGACAACTGGCGCTGTAGTGGGAAGCCGACCTCTTCGACCTTGTCGGCGCCGCCGGCGAGCAACATCGCGAGCGCCGTCGACATGTCGGGTGCGGCACCCAGCTGCACCAGTGCCGCTTCGCCGTGGTCGAGCGCTTCGTGGATCTCGTCGGCCACGTCCGGGTCGTTGTCGACGGCGTGGCGGATGTGCATCGTGCCGTAGGCCACGTGACGAGCCTCGTCCTGCATCGTCATTCGGAAGATGCGCTTTTCGACGTCGGTCGGTGCGATCGCCTCGCCCTGGCGGAAGAGGTCGAGAATGAACCCTTCGCCGAGCAGGTGTAGGAGGGCCGTCGCCTGGGTGTAGGTCTTCGCCTCGATGATCGTGCGGAGCAGCGTCTCGGTCAGTGCCCGGGACTTCAGGAGGCCACCACCGTTGGCGAGGGCCCGCTTGCGGAACACCTCGGAGTGGCGAGCCTCGTCCATGATCTGGGTGCAGAGGAACATCTTCGCCTCGAGGAACTCGTGGTTCATGCGCCACATCCACTTGGCGGGCAGGTCCGAGGCGATCATCTCGATCTCCGAGAGCGTCGTGCACAGCTGGCACATCGCGTGCTCGAGGTCGGACGGCAGTTCCTCCAGCTGACTCCACGGGATGTCGCGGGTGGCGGACCACTGGCGAGCCACCGCCTCCTCGTAGAGCTCCGACACATTCGACGCCCACACGTCGGACTTGTCGTTGAGGATGTAGCCCATGTCCGGCGTGTCGTCGGCGATGTCGGCACCACGGGCGGCCATGGCGCGATGGCGGGGATGGTCGGGAACCTCTCCGTAGGAACCGACGGCGATGTCCATCATGGTGAGGCCGCGAGGGCTCGGCTTGGGGTTGATGCCCCATTCGCTCTCGTGGCCGGCCAGCCATGCCCAGTCGAGCTCGACGCCCAGCGGATTGTGATCCGGCAGGTTGGGGTACTGCTCGAGTATCTCTGGTGCGATTGCCATGTGCGTCTCCTTCGCTGGCCGGTCGCGGCGCGAACCGAACCCTCCTACGGGTTTAGTCGACTGTCCTACTTACGCTGTATGGCTCACTAGGGACCTAGGTCCCTCGCTCGTGAAGACCGTCACACCGGGGCGGTCGATGACCTCGTTCCCTGGGCGCCGGCGCCACGAGCCACTATCCCGGTTGGTATGGGTGCGATGAGCGAGAACGGCGAGCGGCAGACCCTGAGAAGGACCCTGACCTTGCCGTGGCTGGTCTTCTACGGAGTCGGCGTCACCGTCGGTGCGGGGATCTTCGCCCTCATCGGCGAGATCCTCGGAATGGCCGGCGACAAGGCACCGCTCGCGTTCCTGACCGCGGGTGTGATCGCGGGCATCACCGGCATCGCCTACATGCTGCTGGTGCAAGTCTTCCCGAGAGCCGGCGGCGAAGCGGTGTTCGTCACCCGTGGGCTCGGTCATGTCGCCGGTCGGCTTGCCGGCTTCGGTGTGGTCGTCACCGGGATCATCTCGAGCGCGGTGATCGCCATCGCGTTCGCCGGCTACGTCGACAGCCTGGTCGATGTTCCCCAGGCATTGGTGTCGGCAGCCATCGTGGTCCTGCTCGGCTTCGTCGCTCGATTCGGGGTCCGGGAGAGCGTGGCGTTCGCTGCAGTGATCACCGCCATCGAGGTCGGCACCCTGATCGTGGTCGTTGCGTTCGGCTTCCCCCTGCTCGACGATCTCGGTGGCGTGGCCGACTCCTTGACGCCATCGTTCTCGGGCGCCGAGATGACTCCTGTGCTCTCGGGTGCGGTGGTGGCCTTCTTCGCGTTCATCGGCTTCGAGGACATCGAGAACATGGCCGAGGAGACGGTGGAGCCTCGACGTACGGCTCCCCGCGCCATCCTGTTGACCCTTGCGATCACCATGGTCATCTACGTCCTGCTGGCGGTGATCGCAGTGCTGGCCCCGAACCGCGATGCGATCGCAGACTCTGATGCCCCGCTGGCGGCACTCTTCGAGGAGATCAGCGGGGTGAGCCCCGAGCCCGTCGCGGCAATCGCGGCCACCGCGATGATCAACGGCATCCTCGTGCAGATCGTGATGGCCTCGCGGGTGCTGTACGGAATGGCCGGCGAGGGACTCATCCCGGCAGCCCTCGGAGTCGTCCACCCGAAACGGCGAACCCCGGCCCGGGCCACGGTGCTGGTGGTGGTGACGATCATCGTGCTGGCCACAATCTTTCCGCTCGTCCGCCTCGCCCAGACGACGAGCCTCGTGACGCTCACGGTCTTCGCGATGGTGAACAGTGCCCTGTACTTCATCGGACGGCGGGGAGAGCACGCCGACCTGTATCGCTGGCGCTGGCTCGGGCTCGTCGGAGCAGTGCTGGCCACCGCACTCGCCATCTGGCAGATCGCCAACGGCCTGTTCGCCGGCCACTGACCACGGCCCGCACGAACCTGACTCGGTTTTGTTCCGGGTTGAGGACCGTGTCAGGTTCCGGTGGGAGCGTCGTTGTCGATGGGGCGCAGTGCTCGGGCGATGCGACGGCAGCCGTCGTGGACGTAGCGGAGCGCGTCGACCAACTCCACCTCCAGCGAGTACGTCTCGATGCGGGCCGGTTCGCCGCTGGCCAGTCGGCGGGCGAGGTGATCGGCGGTCGCGGCCTCGAGCCCCCGGAACTGGCGCTTCATCTTCGTCACCCGCTTCGAGGCTTCCGCACTCGGCTCGCCCAGGGCTTCCAACGCGAGATCGAGCGTACGGAGTGCGGCTTCGTGCAGTTCCTCCAGGCGAGCGACGGTCTCGGGAGACACCGTCACCACCTGCTCGAGGCGGTGGTAGCCGTTCGCCACGACGTTCTGTTCGATCGTGTCGGCAAGCTGTTCGAACAGGTTCGCGACATTGAGGAGGGCGATGAGCTCAGCGCGTTGTCCGTCGCCGATGGGGCCCTTGCTGATCTCGGCCAGGTAGCGAACGATCAGGCGGTGGAGCTCGTCCACCTCGTCGTCTCGATCCACGAGCGCGTCGAGCTCTGCCCGCCGGCCTCCCACTGCCGCCGGTACCGCGTCGTGTAGCAACTCGCGGACGCTCACTCCGAGTCGCATCAGCTCCAGCCGGCTCTTCTCCAGCGCGAGAACGGGAGTGCCGAGGACGTCGTCATCGAGGAAGGCGGCCTCGAATCGAGGCGGTGACGTCCCCACGCGATCCGGGACGATCCGACGCACCAGCGCGACCAGTGGGCCGAGGAGCAGCAGGAACGCGACCGTGTTCGCCAGGTTGAAGACCGTGTGGGCATTCGCGATCTGGCGGGGCGTGGCGTCCAGCTCCGGGGAAACGCGTGTGACCAGATCGGCGAGATCGCCGATGAAGAAGACCCACACGAACGCCCCGATGGTGTTCACCGAGACATGTACGGCGGCACTCCGCATGGCCTCGGTGCCCTTGCCGAGCGCGGCGAGGACCGCGGTGATGCACGTTCCGATGTTGGCGCCGAGCACGATCGCGATGCCCATCTCGAGGTCCAACAAACCATCCGCGGCCATCACCACGACGATGCCGGTGGTCGCGCTGGACGACTGGATCAACCCGGTGAACAAGGCACCGAGCAGGAGGGCCACGAGCGGGTTGGAGGTGTCGGAGACGAGGTCGAGGAACGGTTGGTACGAGCCGAGTGGGGCCATGGCGTCGCTCATGATCTCCATCCCGAGGAACACCAGTCCGACCCCGGCAATCGCCCGGCCGGCATGGCGGATCTGATTGCGTCGTGCCGCCCCGGCGAGGAGAGCACCGGCCGCGAACAGTCCCAGCGCATAGTCGGTGATGTCGAGCGCAATGACCTGCGCGGTAACCGTGGTGCCGAGGTTCGCCCCGATGATCACCCCGGCCGACTGGGTGAGCGAGAGCATTCCCGCCGACACGAATCCGACGGTCAGGACGGTGGTGACCGACGACGACTGGACCACCGCGGTGACCCCGCCACCGGTGGCGGCGCCGAGCACCCGGTTCGAGGACAACCGCGCCAACGCCGAGCGAAGCCGATCGTCACCCAGCGCCTTGAGCGAGTCGGTGACCTGGCCCATGCCGAGCAGGAAGAGCGCGAGCCCTCCTGCCAGGCCCATGGTGAGGTCGACCCAATCGATGCCCATCGAGCCCAATCATGCTCGACGGCGTGCGAATCAGCCCAGAGCGGCGTGGGCGGCGGCCAGTCGAGCCACTGGAACCCGGGGGGCCGAGCAGCTGACGTAGCCGAGTCCGATCTCGTGGGCGAAGGCGATCGATGCCGGTTCGCCACCGTGTTCCCCGCAGATCCCGATCTGCAGGTCGGGGTTCGTGGCGGTGCCGTCCTCCACGGCGAGTCGCATCAGGCGTCCGACCCCTTCGACGTCGATCGTGTGGAACGGGTTGGCATGGGTGATCCGTTCGCGCATGTAGGCGAGAAGGAACTTCGACTCCGCGTCGTCGCGGCTCATCGCCATCGTCATCTGGGTCAAGTCGTTGGTGCCGAACGAGAAGAACTCGGCCGATTCGGCGATCCGACCGGCCGTCAGCGCCGCGCGGGGCACCTCGATCATGGTCCCGATGGGGATCTCGAGCCGGCGCGCGTGCTCGGTGAACACGGCCTCCATCTCGGCCTCGATCAGGCGACGGGCCGCGGCCATCTCGCTCGCATGACTGACCAGAGGAACCATGATCTCCGGCTGGACCGAGACACCCTCAGCAGACGTCTCCAGTGCGGCTTCCACGATCGCCCGGGTCTGCATCCGGGTCAGTTCCGGCACCCGAAGGCCGAGTCGCACACCCCGAAGGCCGAGCATCGGGTTGGCCTCCCGCAGCTCGTCCACGCGCTCGAGCATGGTCCGGACCTCGGTGAGATCGTCGACGAGCCGGTCGACAGTGGGGAGATCCTTGGCATGCATCAATCGGATCTGCAGATCGGCCTCGGTCCGGGTGAGTTCGTCGAAGCTCGGGAGGAACTCGTGCATGGGTGGGTCGAGCAGTCGGATGATGACCGGCTGTCCGTCCATCGCACGGAACAGGCCGGCGAAGTCCTCACGCTGGAACGGAAGCAGCGCGTCGACCGCTTCCTTTCGCTCGGTCAGGGTCGGTGCCGTGATCATCTGTTGCACGATCGGCAGGCGGTCGGGGTCGAAGAACATGTGCTCGGTCCGGCACAGACCGATGCCCTCGGCTCCGTAGCGGCGGGCCTTCTCCGCCTCGGCCGGCTCGTCGGCGTTGGCGCGGATTCCGAGCACGCGGAAGTCGTCGGCCCACCCGAGCAGGGTGGACAGGAAGTCGTTGTCGATGTCGGCGTCGGTGGTCGCCAGCTGGCCCACGTAGACCTTGCCGGTCGTGCCGTCGACGGAGATCCACTCGCCTTCGTTGATGGTGACGGAGTTGACCGTCATCGAGCGACCGGAAAGATCGATCTCGATGTCGCTCGCACCGACCACTGCGGGCTTGCCGAACTGGCGGGCGACCAGTGCCGCGTGGCTCGTCCGGCCACCGCTGGACGTCAAGACGCCGGTGGCGGCCAGGAGGCCGTGGACGTCGTCGGGCTTGGTCTCCGGCCGCACGAGGACGACCCGCCGCCCCTCCGATCCCCAACGTTCGGCCAGGTCCGGGTCGAAGGCCGCCACGCCGACCGCCGCGCCAGGTGACACGTTGAGCCCGGTGGTGATGGGATCGGCGGCGGCGAGACCGTCGCGAGAGAACTGGGGGTGCAGGAAGAAGTCGATCTGGTCGGGCGATACCCGCAGGACGGCTTCCTCCTTGCTGATCAGCCCTTCCTCGACGAGATCGACCGCGATGCGCACCGCCGCCTGCGCCGTCCGCTTTCCCGCTCTGGTCTGGAGGATCCAGAGTCGCCCCTGTTCGACGGTGAACTCCATGTCCTGCATGTCGCGGTAGTGCAGCTCGAGTCGTCGGGCGATGTCGGCGAACTCCGCAGCGACTTCTGGCATGTCCTCGGTGAGTTGCGAGATCGGCGTGGTCGCACGGATCCCGGCCACCACATCCTCGCCCTGGGCGTTGATCAGGTAGTCGCCTTCGAGATGCGGCTCGCCGTTGGTGGCGTCGCGACTCATGGCGACGCCGGTGGCGCTGTCGAGACCCATGTTGCCGAAGACCATCGTCACGACATTGACCGCGGTACCGAGGTCATGCGGGATCCCGGAGGCCACGCGGTAGTCGTGGGCCCGCTTGCCGCGCCAGCTCTCGAAGACGGCCTCGACCGCCATCTGGAGCTGTAGATGAGGGTCGGTGGGGAAGGGATCGGTGCCGAGCCGGGCGGTGATCGCCTGGAACGCCTCGATCACGTCCCTCAGGTCGTCCACCGACAGTTCGGCATCGCTCGAGACGCCACGACCGGAGCGTTTGGCCGAGAGCACGGCCTCGAATGGTTCGTCCGGAACCCCCAACACGACGCTGCCGAACATCTGGATCAGCCGGCGATAGGAGTCGAGTACGAACCGCTCGTCGCCGGTGGCCCGGGCCATGCCCTCGACCACCGCGTCGTTGAGCCCGACGTTGAGGACGGTGTCCATCATCCCCGGCATAGAGAACTTCGCGCCGGAGCGGCAGGCGACGAGGAGCGGGCGCTCGGGGTCGCCGAAGGATTTACCGGTTGCCGCCTCCATCTCCTTCATGGCAGCCAGCACCTCATCCCACAACCCGTTCGGCAGCCGCCCGTCTCGCTCGACGTAGGCGTTGCAGGCTTCAGTGGTGATCGTGAAACCGGGCGGCACGGGGATGCCGAGGCGGGTCATGTCGCCGAGATTCGCCCCCTTGCCGCCGAGCAGGGCCCTGGTGGCCTCCCAGTCACCACCGACCCCCTCCTGCGCAGCGTCGATCTCGTCGAAACGGTAGACCCACTGGGTGACCATGAACTCGCCTCCCGGCTGTGACGGCAGGCCGGCCTGCGTTGGGCGCGGCCTCGTTTCCACTCAACGGGCTCGGGACGATGTCGGGTAGGGCCGAAGATCACTGCGCCGCCGATGTCTGGGCGATCAGCCATCTCCACGAACGATCGCTCACGGCCGGTCGCGACAGCCGGTGATTGCGGCCCGGAGAAGCCGCGAGGGTACGGTCCCAACCATGACGCCTGAACCCGCGACAGCTGAAGCGCTCCGCGAGAAGTACCGCCACGAACGTGACAAGCGGATCCGACCGGACGGCAACGAGCAGTACATCGAGCCGAAAGGGCGATTCGGCCACTTTCTCGAGGACCCCTACACCGAAGTGCTCGAACGCGAGCCCCGGACAGACGAGGTGACGTTCGCGTTCATCGGAGGAGGGTTTGCCGGACTCTGTACGGGTGCGCGTCTCCGACAGGCGGGGATCGACGACGTCTGCATCATCGAGGCGTGAGGTGACTTCGGTGGGGTCTGGTACTGGAACCGCTATCCGGGCGCGATGTGTGACACCGCCGCGATGGTCTACTTGCCCCTCCTTGAAGAGACCGGGCACCGGCCCACCATGAAGTACACCTTCGCTCCCGAGATCCACGCCCATGCCCTGCGGATCGCGAAGACGTTCGATCTCTACAACGACGCATTGTTCTCCACTTCGGTGACCGAGCTGCGCTGGGACGCGGAGAGTTCCCGTTGGATCATCGAGACCGACCGTGGCGACGCCATCCGCGCCAAGTACGTGGCCATGGGCACCGGCCCGCTCCACCGGCCCAAGCTGCCCGGGATCGAGGGGATCGAGAGCTTCGGTGGTCACTGCTGGCACACCAGCCGGTGGGACTACGAGTACACCGGTGGCGCGCCGGAGGGTTCCCCGATGGCCAACCTGGCCGACAAGCGCGTCGGCATCATCGGCACGGGCGCCACCGCGGTCCAGTGTGTTCCACCCCTGGCGCGCGACGCGAAGGAACTGTTCGTGTTCCAGCGGACCCCGTCCTCGATCGACGTCAGAGGCAACCACGCCATCGACGAGGACTGGTTCGCCGGCCTCGGCGAGGGTTGGCAGCGTGAGTGGCTGATGAACTTCGCCACCCTCCAGGGCGGCGGATTCGCCGACGAGGATCTGGTGAAGGACGGATGGACCGACATCTCACAACGCATCCGCGACCACATCGTCGCAGAGGTCGAGCGCACCGGAGAGATGCCGACCCCCGCGATCGCAAGAAAGGCCTACGAGGTCAGCGACGACGAGAAGATGGCCGAGATTCGCGCTCGAGTCGATGAGCTCATCGAGGATCCGGATACGGCGGAGGCCCTCAAGCCCTGGTACCGCCAGCTGTGCAAGCGCCCGTGCTTCCACGACGAGTACCTCCAGGCGTTCAACGAGCCGAGCGTGCACCTCGTCGACACCGATGGTCAGGGAGTGGAACGGATCGACGAATCCGGCGTTTGGGTCGACGGCGCCCACTACGAACTGGACTGCCTCGTCTTCGCCTCGGGCTTCGAGGTCGGTACCGAGTACGCCCGGAGATCAGGATTCGAGACGATCGGGCGCGACGGGCACACCCTGTCGGACCACTGGGCCGACGGCATGCACACCATGCACGGGATGCACACCCACGGGTTCCCGAACCTGTTCATCGTCGGGTTCACCCAGGCCGGAGGCCTGATCGCCAACATCACCCACAACTACACCGAAGCGGGCACGTCGATCGCGGCGATCGTCGGCCATGCGGAACAGACCGGGGCCACCGAGGTCGAGGTCACAAGAGCCGCGGAGGACGGATGGATGACGCTCCTGGAAAACAGCCCGGAGAGCATCCTCGGCGACCCGGACTGCACCCCCGGCTACTACAACAACGAAGGCCACGAGATGGGACCGAAGGAGCGCCGCAACTCGGCCCGCTACCCCGAGGGTGCGGTCGCCTACTTCGACTACATCGACCGTTGGAGGACATCGGGCGAGTTCGAAGGACTGGAGTTCAGGTCCTGATGGCTTCCGAACCCCGCATCCCCAAACTCCCACCCGAGGAACGAACCGAGGCGGTGGAGGCACTGCTGGCGCCGATGATCGAGTCCGGCCGCGACTTCAACATCTTCCATGTCCTGGCGAACCACCCCGATCTGATGCGGCGCTGGCTGGTGTTCGGCAATCACATCCTCGGAAAGAGCACGCTGCCGGAGCGGGAGCGGGAGCTCGCCATCCTCCGAGTCGGCTGGCTCTGCCAGGCGCCCTACGAATGGGGGCAACACGTGCTCATGGGTCGCGAGGCCGGCCTGACCGACGACGAGATCCGCTCGATTCGTGACGGCGCCGATGCCGAGGGCTGGAACGATCTCGATCGCGCGATCCTCTGTGCCGCCGACGAGCTCCACAAGGACTCCCGCATCGGCGATCAGACCTGGTCGGACCTCAGCGAACACCTCGGCACGCAGCAGCTCATGGACCTCGTGTTCACCATCGGGCAGTACCACCTGGTGTCGATGGCGCTGAACAGTTTCGAGGTACCCATGGATGACTTCCTGCCGGGCTGGGACGGCCTCGGCTGAACGCTGCCGACGACAAGGCGGGACCTTCTGCTCTGGAGAAGGCCCGGAGTGGCGTCATACAACGAGTGACAAGACCCAGATGGAGGTTTTCGAATGCTCGTCGCGGACCTGATGACCACCGACCTCATCACGGCGTCCCCGCAGATGTCGCTTCAAGAGGCCGAGGAGTTGTTCGCGGTCAACGGTATCTCGGGCGCCCCGGTGGTGGAGAGCGGTGACCTGATCGGGGTGATCTCCCAATCCGACATCATGCGAGTCCTGCACGACGAACAAGTCGCCGCCAAGGAAGTGTCGCAGTACCTGATGAGCCCGTATCCGATCTCGATCCCCGCGTTGAGCGAGATCGCCCAGGAGCGCTCGGCCATTGCCCAACGCCTCCACGACACCACGGTTGGCGACGCGATGACCGGTATCCCCGTCACCGTCTCACCCGAGGACAAGGTGGCGGCCGCGGCCCAGGCCATGTGCGCGGAAAGGGTTCACCGAGTGTTGGTCACCAAGCACGGTGAACTGGTCGGGCTCGTGAGCGCCCTCGATCTGGCCGGGCTGCTCGTCTGAGATGACGGGACCGCGCCCGGGTCTTGGCGCCCAGATGGCGCCTCACGGCCCGTTGATGCGATCCTGCACGTGCGTACAGGGGAGGACCGAGCGATGACCGATACGGCCGAGAGGCTGACTGACCCGGCAACGGCCGAAGAGCACTTCGACGTGTTGATCGTCGGTGGAGGCATCTCCGGTGTCGGTGGGGCCTACCATCTGACGACCCAGCGACCCGACACGAGCTTCTGCGTGCTGGAGAACCAGGAGAGCTTCGGCGGCACCTGGCGGACGCACACCTACCCAGGGATTCGCAGCGACTCCGACCTCTACACCTTCGGGTATCGGTTCAAGCCGTGGACCGGGCCACCGATCGCAACCGCCGACGAGATCCTGAAGTACATGGGAGAGGTGATCGAGGAACACGACCTCGCGAAGTACATCCGGTACCAGCATCAGATCCACACGGCGTCCTGGTCGACCGAGGAGCGGAAGTGGACGGTCGAGGGCACTCGGACCGACACCGGCGATCGCTTCAGGGTCACCGCCGACTTCTTGTGGATGTGTCAGGGCTACTACCGCCACACCGAGGGCTACACCCCGGACTGGCCCGGCATGGATCGCTTCGAGGGGCCGATCGTCCATCCCCAGATCTGGCCCGACGATCTCGACTACAAGGACAAGAACGTCCTGGTCATCGGCTCGGGGGCGACCGCGGCCACGCTCATCCCGGCCATGGCACCGGACTGCGCGCACATCACGATGCTCCAGCGGTCGCCGACCTACTTCATCGCCCGCAAGAACGTGGACGAGCTGGCCGACACACTCCGCGAGATCGAGATCGACGAGGAGCTGATCCACGACATCGTCCGCAAGAAGCGGCTCTACGACCAGAAGATGCTCACCCAGACCTGCCTCGACCATCCCGAAATGGTGAAGGACGAACTGCTTCGCGAGATCACCGAGATCGTCGGTGAGGACTACGACATGTCGCACTTCACGCCGCGGTACCGGCCCTGGCAGCAGCGGCTGGCGTTCGTACCGGACGGGGATCTCTTCCATGGGATCGCCGCGGGCAAGGCCTCGGTGATCACCGACCACATCGACACCTTCACGGAAAAGGGCATCCTGCTGGAGTCGGGCGAGGAGGTCGAGGCCGACATCATCATCACGGCCACGGGCTTCAACCTGAACGTCCTCGGCGACATCGACTTCTGCATCGACGACCGCCCGCTCGATTTCCACTCGACGGTCGGCTGGCGCGGCACGATGTTCACCGGCATCCCGAACATGGCATGGGTGTTCGGGTACTTCCGAGCGAGCTGGACGCTTCGGGCCGACCTCATCGCCGATCTGGTCGTCCGGCTTCTCGACGAGATGGACCGACGGGGTGCCACCATGGTGGTCCCGGAGATCCTGGAGGCCGACCGGGACATGCCGCTCGGGCCGTGGGTGAGCGAGGAGAACTTCAACCCGGGTTATCTCGCCCGAGGGATGCACCTGCTTCCCCAACAAGGAGACCGTCAACCCTGGCTGCACACCCAGGACTACTGGACGGAGAAGGACGAGATGCCGGAAGCCGATCTCGATCAGGGCTTGACCTACTCCTGATCGCGACCGCCTGACATCTGCTGGGCAGCCCTATTCGTCGGTGGGCGAGTTCAGGTCGTCCAGGGCGAGCTGCACATCGGTCAAGTGGTCGAGATACATCAGCGCCTCCTGGGTGTTGCACCCATGCTCGGTCACCCTGCGGATGTAGATCTCGAGGACAGCTTGGCCGACGGCGCTGTCCGGCGGCCCCCCGAACCACGCCCAGTCGACCAGATGGCACGCCAACGCGGGATCGTCGCTCACCGCGGCCCGGGCTCGTTCGACGAGGACGTCCCGGCCACCGGCAATCTCGCAAATCGCAGCGGCCTGTTGGTCGAATCGGGCCGGTGACCAGTGCGACGGTATGTCGTCCCACCAACCGCAGTACTGCTTCACGACCATCCGGGCGATGTCGGCGGGTGAGACGTACTGCTCCCGCAGGACGGGATGGTCCGCGAGGTGAGCCGGAAGCTCGATTGTGTCGACGACCTGGTCCTGACGGAGGCGAGAGTTGAGCCCGTCGATGGTCTGGGTGGCGATGTAGTCGAGTGCCTCCGCATGAACCGTGAGTTCGTCGGCGATCCGTGCCGGCTCGTCGACGATCGCCTCGCCGTGGGCGGGAAGCAGCGACGTCGGTTCGAGCGCCACCATCTCGCGGAGGGCGAGGGCCCACTCCTCGACATAGCGCTGAACCCGTTTGCCGTTGCCGGCGTTCGGGAGGAAGCCCTGGTAGTAGTCCGCGCTGGCAACCATGCGTCGACCCGGAATCGAGACATAGAGCTGATCGTCGGTCTCGCCCCGCCGGTGGACGAGATCGAAGTGCTCGCCGCCGATGGTGAGACGCAGTGAGTCCCGGAAGGTCCTGGTCGGGGGTACCCATCCATCGGGTCCGTCGGGGAACGTCGACAGTGGCTGGGAGAGGTAGCGGGAGACCGATCCGCGGAGCCGGACGTAGCGCTCGTAGCGCTGGAGAGCGTCGGCGTGCGCGACGATCTCGGGTCCGTCGTCGAGTAGCGCCCAGGTGCCCAGGCAATGGTCGATGTGGGCGTGGGTGTAGAGGATCGTGTGGATCGGCGCATCGGTCGCTGGGCGGATGGCCTCGAGTAGGGCGGGGCCACCGGGAGCCATTGCCGTGTCGACCACGACGAGGCCTTCATCGGTCTCGAAGACCGCCGAGTTCACGATCGGGAGACGGACCAGCCACGAGCGCGGCCCGACGGGCACCACCTCGGCCAAGCGCTGTGCGTCCTTGATCGCCCGTTCGTGGTTCGGATCGAGCATGTTCTGGGCCACGAACGGCGAGTAGCTCCCCCCGAACGCCCCACCGTCGACGATGGCTTCGGTCAGAGCAGGATCGGACATCACCACGCGGATGCGGGTGTCCATCCGGCGGGCTTCGTCGTCGATCATGGGACGGTTCGGATTATCGGCCATGGTCGATGTTGGCACGGTCGGCCGCAGTGCTCCGAACTGCGTCGCGGTTCGTGGCTACGCTGCGGGCATCAGGTGAACGGAGGCCCATGCGTATCGGGGAGCTGGCCGATCAGGCGGGCGTCACCGCCAAGACGATCCGGTACTACGAGTCGATCGGGGTGATGCGCGAGCCGGGTCGCACGCCCTCCGGCTATCGGGACTACGGCGAGGACGCGCTGGAGCGGTTGCGCTTCGTGCGAGACGCCCAGGCGACCGGGCTGAGTCTCGCCGAGATCCAGTCCGTCCTCGAGTTGAAGGACACCGGAGCCCGAACCTGCGCGCACACGACTGCACTCCTCACCGCCCATCTCTCCGAGCTCGATGACCAGATCGCGCGACTCCTCGAGACGAGGGAGCAACTGGTTGCATTGGCCGAGCGCGGGGCCGGGCT
>CAYFLT010000098.1:8965-15903 GCA_964344055.1 uncultured Candidatus Nemicrothrix sp. | reverse complement strand
CCGACGAATCGCGCCTCACCGTGGGCATCTCGATGAGCGAGGCGATCCTGCCCGAGGACATCGGTCGCCCGGCCATGGTCACCAAGATCGCCGCGGCGGTCCGGGTGGCGATGGCTGAGGCGGGTATCGACGATCCGGCCGATGTCCACTACGTCCAGACCAAGACTCCGCTTTTGACGATGGAGACGATCAACGACGCCAAGTCGAGAGGTCAGACGGTCTTCACCGAAGAGCCCCTGGAGTCGATGGCGGTCTCCAACGGCACCACGGCGCTCGGGATAGCGGTCGCGCTCGGGGAGATCGACATGCCCACCGCCGAACAGATCGGCCACGATCTCGACCTGTACTCGTCGGTGGCGTCGTGCTCGTCCGGGGTGGAGCTCGACCAGGGCCAGATCGTGGTGGTCGGAAACGCCGCCGGGGCCGGCGGCCGATTCCGGGTCGGCCACTCGGTGATGCGCGACGCGATCGACCGCGACGGGGTGTTCGAGGCGATCCGCTCGGCCGGGCTCGAGCTGCCCGACCGACCCCATCCCGATGATCTCGACGGACGCGTGGTCCAGGTGTTCGTGAAGGCCGAGGCCGACCCGTCCGCCGAGCTGCGCGGCTACCGCCAGGTGATGCTGAACGACTCCGATGTGCACCACCACCGTCAGATCAAGGCGGCGGTGGGCGGCGTGGTGGCTTCGGCCCTCGGCGAACCGGCGGTGTTCGTGTCGGTCGCGGCCCTTCACCAAGGACCAGCCGGCGGGGGACCGGCCGCGGCCATCGTGGATCTCGGCTGATGCCAGAGGTTGCTGCGGCGAGTCTCGCTCTCCGAGCCTCACCTCGGCCCGAGGCCGTCATCCGGGAGCCGCCGAGTGGGCTCCGGTTCCCGAACGGGTGGGTGCCGCTCACCGAGGACGTGATCGACCTCAACGTTCCGGTGACGGCCAGGCGATGGTGGGACCCGACGGTGGTGGTCGGCGGGGTGTGTCTCGACCTCGCCGCGCGATTCGTCCGCTCGATCGATCCGATCCGGCTCCCGGCGGCGCCCGAGGACTGTGTGGGCTGGGGACCCGGCTCGACCCCGGCCGGCGACGACGTGGTGGTCGGAATGCTGATCGGGTACCGGATCGCGGGGGATCGGCGCCGAGCCGACGCGCTCGCCGAGGCATGCCGCCCGGGTGAGACGACGCCACTGTCGCGAACCCTGCTCGATCACGCGGCCGCGGGGGAGACGATGGCCCCGGTGCAGCGGCTCGCATCGGCTCTCTGTGGCTCGGGTTCGGTTGATCGAGCGGTCGATCGACTGCGAAACGTCGGCGCCACCTCCGGTGCCCACATGATCGACGGCATACGCCGAGCGCTGATGGAGGCCGCATGACGGCGCGAGTCGAGGTTCGGCCGGGGGCCTACCAGGACTCGGTTCGCCTGATGACGGCGAGCGAGCAGCTCACGGCGGATCCCGCGGTCGAACACGCCCTGATCGCCATGGGTACCCCGCTCAACGTGGAACTGCTCGGAGCCCAGGGCTACGCCTTGCCGGCAGTCGGGGCGGCCGACCTCGTCATCGCCTACCGAGCAGAGCCATCGGAGCACGACCGGATCGCGGCCCTGATCGATCGGATCCTCGCCGGGCCAACGGGTGACCGTGGCCGCAGCAGCTCGGTGAACGAAGCGTCGCCGCGAACCATCCGAGGTGCAGGAGACGCGGTAGGCGCCACGGTCGCGCTCATCTCGGTGCCCGGCCCACATGCGTTCCGGGAGGCGATCGAGGCGATCGAGGCCGGACTCCACCCGATCGTCTTCAGCGACAACGTGAGCGTCGACCACGAACGGGTGCTCAAGTCGGCCGCCTCGGCCGCGGGCCTGGTCGCCATGGGGCCGGATTGCGGCACCGTGGTCCTCGACGGCGTCGGCCTCGGATTCGCAAACGTGGTCGCGCCGGGACCCATTGCTCTCGTGGCGGCGTCGGGCACAGGTGCCCAGCAGGTCTGTGCTCTCGCCGACCAGGCCGGAGTGGGAGTCCGCCATGTGATCGGCGTCGGTGGCCGCGATCTCTCCAACGCGATCGGCGGCCCGTCCACGATTGCGGCCCTCGGGTTGCTCGACGCCGATCCCTCGGTGGAGGTGATCGGTCTGGTGGCCAAGGAGATCGGAGAGGCGATCGCACCGGCGATGGAGTCCACGATTGCCGCGCTGGCCACTCCCGTGATCCGGATCTCGGCCGCCGATCTCACCGGCGGCACCCGCGAGCTCCTGGCGGCGGTCGGGGCCTCCCTGCCTGCTCCGGTCCGTTGGGGTGCCGTGGCCCCCACGACGGGTTCCGGCAGTCTGCTCGGGCTGTACAGCGGCGGCACCCTCGCCGGTGAGGCCCGGGCGCTCTGTGACCGGGCCGGGGTGAACGCCGAGATCGTCGACCTGGGCGACGACGAGCACACCCGTGGGCGCCCCCACCCGATGATCGACCACCGACTGCGGCTCGAACGCCTGGAGGCGGTCCGGCACGACTCCTCGATCGGAGCGGTCGTGCTCGATGTGGTACTCGGCCACGGCGCTGCGGCCGACCCGGCCGGCGCCCTCGCGGCGGCCATCGCCGAGCTGAACGTGCCAGTCCACGTGGCGCTGATCGGTACTGCGGGCGACCCCCAGGGCCTCGAACCGCAGGCCGAGCGACTGGTGGCTGCCGGTGCGGCGGTCACCCTCTCCAACGCCGAGGCCGTGCAGTCGGCGCTCGCCGGGCTGGAGGTCCGATGAGTAGCGACACAGCCCCCGATCTGTTGGCCGAGCCTGTCGTTGTAGCAGCCGGGGCAGGCGTGTTGGCCGACGCCCTCCGGGCCCAGGGCGTCGTGGTCGAGGAGGTCGACTGGCAGCCACCGCCGGAAGCGCTCGCCGAGCCGCTCGACCGGCTCGCAGCGGACCGCCGCCAGGTCGCCGCCAACACCACGGCGGTCGAGAAGATGATCGAAGCCCGGCCCCACGTGGTCGGGGTGAAGCGGGCCGGCGAGGTGCTCGGACTCGGCGCCCGCCAGTTCCTCCACAGTGGTCCCCCGATTGCCTGGGAGTCGGCATCCGGGCCGCTCCGGGGTGCCCTGATCGGAGCCCTGCTGTTCGAGGGAGAGGCTGACACCGCCGAAGACGCCGAACGCATCTGTGCCCGCGGCGAGATCGAGATGGCTCCCTGTCACGGTCGAGCGGCGGTCGGTCCGATGGCCGGGGTGGTGAGCGCGTCGATGCCGGTCTACGAGCTCGCCGAGGAGGTCGGGGGCGGTGTCGGGTACTCGAGCCTCAACGAAGGTCTGGGCAAGGTGCTGCGGATGGGGGCGTTCGCCCCCGAGGTGATCGAACGGCTGCGGTGGATGCGCGACGTGCTGGGCCCGGTGCTGGCCGAGGCGTTCGAACGGGCCGGCCCCTACGACGTGCGATCGGCACTCGCCCAGGCCCTGCAGATGGGCGACGAGGGCCACAATCGCAACCGGGCGGGCACCGCGGTGTTCGCCCGGGAGATGGGTGCGCCGATCGCGGAGACGTCGAATCCGTCGGATCGGATCGCGGAGGTGCTGCGCTTCATCGGCGGCAACGAGCACTTCGTGCTCAACATCGTGATGCCGGCGGCCAAGGTGGCTGCCGATCGGGCCCGCGGCATCGCTGGATCCACCATGGTCGTGGCCATGGCCCGCACCGGCACCGAATTCGGGATCCAGGTCAGTGGCACGGGCGACCGCTGGTTCACCGCACCCGCCAACACGCCGAGGGGAATCCTGTTCCCGGGCTTCACCGACGACGACGTCAACCCCGACATCGGCGATTCCACGATCATGGAGACCTACGGCATCGGTGGCTTCACCATGGCGTGCGCGCCGGCGATCGTGCGGTTCGTGGGAGGCTCGGCGAACCAAGCTCTCGCCACCACCCGGGCCATGTACGACATCACCCTCACCGAGAACCCCCATCTCCAGATCCCGGCACTCGACTTCCGCGGTGCCCCCACCGGGATCGATGTCGCTCGAGTCGTCCGGACCGGCGTTCTCCCCGCGGTCAACACGGGCATGGCCGGCAGGGTGGCGGGCACCGGCCAGGTCGGCGCCGGACTGGTCGATCCCCCCATGGCGTGCTTCGAACAGGCGATCCATGCCCTGGCCGATGCAGTCGGACCCGAGGATGTCGTCCGATGAGTGTGCGGATCGGGATCGACACCGGCGGCACGTTCACCGACGTGGTCGCCTTCGACGAGACGTCGGGGAGGCTCCACGCCACCAAGACCCCCTCGGTGCCGGTCGACCCGTCGCAAGCCTTTGCGGAGGGGCTTCGGCTGATCATCGATCAGAGCGGCGCTGACGTCGCCGGTGTCTCCACTGTCAGCCACGGCACCACGGTGGCCACCAATGCCCTGCTCGAGGACGACACCCGTGGACTCGGCCTCATGACCACGGCCGGCTTCCGGCATGTGCTCGAGATCGCCCGCCAGAGCGTCCCCGACGGCTACGGGAACTCCTACTTCTGGGTGAAGCCCGATCGGATCGTGCCCCTCCACCTGGTTCGCGAGGTACCAGAGCGGCTCAACGCCGCCGGGTCGGTGGTCAGAGCGCTCGACGAGGAGGCGGTGGCTCGAGAAGCCCTCGCGCTCCGGGAGGCAGGGGTGAGCTCGATCGGCGTGTGCCTGCTCCACAGCTACGTGAACCCAGCCCACGAGGAACGGGTGGCCGAGATCATCGCCGAGGTGTACCCCGAGGCCACGGTGTCGATCAGCTCACGGGTGCTCCGGGAGTACCGCGAGTACGAGCGGTCGGTCACCACGCTCGTCGACGCCTTCGTGAAGGACAAGGTGGTCGACTACATCGACGCCATCCAGCAACGACTCGACGGTCTCACCGATCAAGCCCCGCCGGCCTTCTACGTGATGACCAGCAACGGCGGGGTCAGCTCGGCTGCAGTGGTCGGCGACAAGCCGATCACCACCGTGCTCTCGGGCCCGGCGGCCGGAGCGCTCGGCGCCGCGATGCTCACCGGGCAGGCCGGCTTCGACCGAGTGCTCGCTCTCGACGGGGGTGGCACGTCGACCGACGTCACCGTCGTGCAGGACGGCCGCCCCGAGCTCACCACCGAGGGATCGGTGGGGCGCCATCCCACCAAGGTGCCGATGATCGACATCGTCACCGTCGGCACCGGCGGCGGCTCGATCGCATGGATCAGCCCCGAGGGCGGGCTCAAGGTGGGGCCTCGCTCGGCCGGGGCCGACCCGGGGCCGCTCTGCTACGGGCGGGGAGGCTCCGAGCCGACCGTCACCGACGCCCACCTCGCCCTGGGCCGGATCCCGGCCGGACTGATCGGCGGGCGCCTCGGTCTCGATGCCGACGCCGCCCGCACCGGTGTGGACACACTCGCGGAGGCGCTCGGGCTGGGACCCGAGCAGGCGGCGCTCGGCGTGCTCGAGATCGCGGCCTGGAATCAGGCCAACGCCATCCGCCAGGTCACCGTGAAGCGGGGGATCGATGTTCGCGACTTCGCCCTCTGCGCGTTCGGCGGCTCCGGACCGCTCCAGGCATGCCGGCTCATGGACATCCTCGGACTCGACGCCGCCGTGATCCCCAAGGACCCGGGCAACGTCAGTGCCTTCGGGCTCCTGGTGGTCGATCTGCGCCACGACGAGGTGCAGACCCTCGCCGGTCAGCAGCAGGATCTCCCGGTCGAGCTGTTGGCGTCTGAGTATGCGGACCTCGAAGAACGGGCGTCCGCCGTGCTGGCCGGCCAGGGCCACCCGGTCGCCGACCAGCGGGCGGTCCGATGGGCCGATCTCCGCTACGAGGGGCAGGCGTTCGAGGTCCAGACCCCGGTACCGGCCGGCGAGATCAGCGAGGCCAGTGGATTCACCGACCGGGTCCTGGCGGCCTTCCACGACGAACACGAACGCCTGTATGGCTACTGCTATCGGGACTCACCTGACGCAGTGGTCGAGTGGGTGAACCTGCGGGTTGCTGCGATCGGACCGCTCACCACCCCCGAGCTCCGCCCGATCGACAGCGGGCGCGGGGCGGTGGCTGACGATCACCGACCGGTGTTCTTCGGCGAGTGGGTCGACACCCCCGTCTACGACCGGGATCGGCTCGGCGCGGGCGACGTGGTCGCTGGGCCGGCGATCATCGAGGAGTTCGGCTCCACTACGCCCTTGCTCCCGGGCTACCGGGCCGAGGTGGACCACTACGGCAACCTGGTGGTCGCCCGATGAGTGCCCAGCAGCCCGTCGATCCGATCGTGGTGGAGATCGTCGAGGGCACCCTCGCGTCGGTCGAAGCCGAAGTCGAGGATGCGATCGGGCGCACGGCCCGGTCCCCGATGATCCGCGACCAGCACGACTTTCGGGCCGGCATCCACGACGCCAAGCTGCGAAAGCTCACCGGTCGCTCCTACTCGGCTCTCGTCCAGCCCGTGGTCCGCGACTTCCCGATCGAGGAGATGCGGCCCGGCGACATCTACTTCCACAACGACGTCTACCTGTCCGAGGGTGGTATCGGCCACCTTCCCGACCTGTGCGTGACGGTGCCGGTGTTCGCCGAGGGGCGGGTGGTGGCGTTCGTGCAGGCCTTCGGTCACCACGACGACATCGGGGGGAAGGTCCCGGGATCGATGCCGAGCGACGCCCGCTCGGTGTTCGAGGAGGGGCTGATGGTCCCGCCGATCAAGCTCTACGACCAGGGGGTGGTGAACCAGGCCGCGCTCTCGATCATGACCCGCAACACCCGCCTGCCTGACAGCCTGGCCGGCGACCTCGATGCCGAGTGTTCGGCGTGCCGGATGGGTGCGGCGAGGTTGGCCGAGCTGTTCGAGCGCTATGGGGTGGAGACGGTGGAGGCGTGCTTCGACACCATTCTCGACCGGACCACCGAGACCTTCCGGCGGGAGGTGCTGGCCCAGATCCCCGAGGGCCTCGGCGCGCTGCCGCGGGGTCTGCGCGGCCG
>CAYFLT010000098.1:7013-8955 GCA_964344055.1 uncultured Candidatus Nemicrothrix sp. | reverse complement strand
CCCGAGGGCACCTGGACCTGGGAGGACTACGCCGAACACGACGGTGTCGATCCGCCCCGGCTCCACGGCCAGCGCATCACCCTCACCAAGACCGAGGACCGGCTCATCCTCGACCTCAACGGCACCAGCCCGCAGGCCAAGGGGCCAATCAACCACGCTGGCGACTACGCCGATGGCGTCTTCCTCAAGAAGTGGCTTGCCCCGATCCTGCGGAACCTCGCCGACAGCCCCGAGCGGATGGCCGAGCTCGACGTCAACGAGGGGGTCGTACCGCTCATCGACATCGTGTTCCCGCCACCCGGAACCCTCGTCACCCCGATCTTCCCGGCTCCGACCAATGCTCGGACGTTCGTGATCCTCCGCCTGCTCGGAGTCCTCGCCGGCGTGCTTGCCAAGGCCACCGGAGGGAGGATGCCGGCCGATCAGGAGACCATCCGCTACACGGGTATCGAGGGCGTCGACGCGGGCGGGGAGTGGTTCTTCAGCCGGGAGATCCTCGGCGGTGGTTCGGGGGGCCGCTACTACGCCGACGGCTCCGATGCGATCCACGTGGTGCCCGATTCGAAGAATCTTCCGGCCGAGTTCGTCGAGAGCCGGTTCCCGGTCCGTATCGAACGGCTCGGTCTGGCTCCGGACTCCGGCGGCGCGGGGGAGTACCGGGGCGGGCTCGGCTATCGCAAGGAGATCCGGGTACTCGCCGACGACGCCACCTTCATGTCGATCGCGGATCGTTCGATCCTGGCCTGCTGGGGACTCAACGGCGGACAGGCCGGTGCGCCGTTCCGGGTGACGATCGACCCCGACGCCGCCGACGAGCGGGTGATGGATGGGCTGTGCGACCGGGAGCCGGTGGCGAACGGGGCTCTGATCCGTATCGAGACCACCGGCGGTGGTGGCTGGGGCGATCCACTCGAGCGCGATCCCGAGGCGGTGGCACTCGACGTCCGCCAGGGGAAGATCTCACGAGATGCCGCGGGCGAGGCCTATGGCGTGGCCTTCGTGGCCGGAGCTGGCTTTGTAGTGGATGTCGACGCCACGGCGGCGCGGCGGGCGGAGCTGGAGAGCCGACGCGATGGTCTGCCCTTCTTCGACCGAGGGCCGGGATACGAGTCCCTGAGCGGCCGTTCCGCGGCCGAGGTCGACGAGGTCTGAGTCGAGCGCTCGTCAGGGTCCGGTGCCGTGGGACCCGGGCGGCAGTCGCTGATCGGGCCGGTCGGGTGCCAGCGCCCGGGAGAGTTCGCGGAGGCGGCCGTGGAACTCGTCGCGCGGGACGTGGCAGGTGCGAATCCAGCGGGGCTCGGTCGACTCGAAGGCGGTACGGCCGTGATGGGCCCGGTGGTTGTCGATGAGGACGCCGTCGCCGGGCCGGATCTGGATGCGGGCGATGAACTCGTCGCTCAGCAAGCGCCGGTTGTACTCGCGGATCGCGTCGTAGAGCCGGTCGACGTCGTCCGGATCCGCATCGACCGGGCCGAGAGCACGATCGAAGTAGCGGACGGCGCTGGGGCGGCCCTGCTCGTCGAGCGAGATGAGCGGGCCCCGGCTGCGGATGTCGACCTCGCCTGGATGGCGCCGGACGTGGTCGATGGGCAGGGTGGTGAGGGCGTCGTAGGCATCGGGCGCCTCGGCGGCCAGCGACTCGGCGATGGCGAGCCCATCGACATAGGTGCTCATCCCACCCTCGGTGGTGTTGGCGATGCAGTGGAACACCACGATGCCGGGCTGGGAGTAGTAGAAGGCGTCGTCGGTGTGCGGGGCCTGGGCCATGGCGGTCTTCGAACCGAGCTTGGAGACCGGCTCGGTGCGCACCTCGAAGATGCGGCTGTACACCGAGGTCTCGTGGATCGGCCCCAGGAGGCCGGCCAGTGTCTCGGTGTCGTCGGGATCAGTGCCGATGCCGGCCACGCGGACGATGCCGTAGTCCCGGAGCAGGGTAAGGAGC
>CAYFLT010000098.1:3223-6974 GCA_964344055.1 uncultured Candidatus Nemicrothrix sp. | reverse complement strand
GGCGTCGTGCCAGTCGACGGTCGGGAAGTCGTTGGACAGCTCGGACTTCCAGATGATCGGGCGCCACGAGGCACGGCTCTCCCGGTCGGTCGCCTCGTAGGCGTGGTGGAGAAGCCAATCGGCGCCGTAGGTGGAGACATGGCCGTCGGGCCATGTGACCACGAGGTCGCCGTCGTCGGTGGCCGCGTCACTCGGTCGGATGTCGCCAGGGAAGGAGGCGACGGTGGTGAACCGGATGCCGTCGGCTGCATTGCCGCACTCCGGGCAGTAACAGCAGTGCCGCAGCCACTGGTGATGGAAGCGCTTGGTGGAGCCGCCCTCGAACTCGACGGTCACGGTCCGCCCGTCGATCGTGGCGTTGACCACCGGGGGTGCGTCGTCGTGTCCGAGCCGGTTGCCCAGGAACGGGTTGTAGGTGGTGATCTCGCCGATACGGCCGTGGTTGCCGACCGTCTCAGCCATCAGGAGGCCTCGCTCGGTGCGAAGCGGTGGGCGTACAGGTCCTCGAAGAACGGCACGCTCCTTTCGTACAGCTCGAACAGGCGTGGTGTCTCTTCCAGCGGGGGGTAGTCGGTCTTCGGCTTCACGATGCCGGTGCTCTCCCTCAGCTGATCGTGCCACGGCCCGGTGCCTTCGCCGTACCAACTCACCTCGCTGCGATCTCCGGCCTCCCACTCGAGCGCCTCGGCGATGAAGGGGATGCCGACCGCCTCGCAGTAGGCCTTCGCCGTGCCGGCTGGATCGTCGATGAGGTCGCCGGAGTACATGACGGGTGGGGGAGCGCCGTCTCGATCGGCGATGCGATGGAACAGCCGGTGCAGGGATTCGAAGCCGACCTCTTCGAGGGTGCAGTTGGGCCAGTGCTTGGCCAGACCCTGCACCACCCGCTTCGGGTCGCGGATGAGGAAGGTGTGGGTCATCGCCGCGAGCTTCTCGTCGTCGAGATCGTGGTCGACCGAGTAGACGAAATCCTTCACGAACACGTTCGCACCCTTGGCCGCGGTGGAGAGGTCGTCCCAGACTCGGGCGTAGGTGTGGCCCGGCTTGGCGGCCACGTCCGACTCGCGGTCGCTCACCCGGTCCTCGCCGTAGTAGTAGAGCTCGTTCCAGGGTTCGTGGAAGCACTCGAAGTCGCCTCGCTCGCGCATCATCCACTCGAAGGCGGTGGAGGTGGAGCGGGGCGTGGCCCAGAGCGTGAGGAACACCGGTCAGTCTCCTTGCGACGTCTGGAGCGAGGTGAGCAGCGAGCCCTGACTGCCGAGCGGGGCCACCCCGAGGGTGCGGAACAGGTTCCAGTAGAGGGCGAGATCAGCGGCGATGATCGGCGTGTCGACGGACGCCTCGAGGTCGGCGGCGAGGGCGACGGTGCGCTGGGGGAGTCCGTCGTCGCGTCGCCAATTGGGCATGCCGTTGACGACGATTGCGTCGACATCCGGTGCCGCCTCGAGGGTGCGCTGCATCGACTTCAGGGCCAGGTCGCCGGGGAAGATCCAGGTCATGGCGTTGACGGTCTGCTGGTCCTGGTACCAGCCCTGGTCGACGAAGTTGCCGGCCCACACCACGTCGATGTCGGCGCTGCGGAGGAATCGGGCCACGCCGTCGCGCCAGTCGGGCCAGAAGTAGACCGAGTTCAGGGCGATCCGTTCGTAGCCGTGCTCGTGGCAGGCCTCGACGAGACACATTCCGGCCATGTGCAGCGGTGTCTCGTACTTCTCGGAGATCTCGGCCACGAACTTCCGGATGTCGTGGACGTCGCGCCCACCGGCATGCACCCAGTTGGTGCCGACCTGGCCGACCGCGTCGGCGCCGCTGTTGCTCATGCAGTGCACGACTTCCTCGAGCAGGTGGAAGTTGTCGGCCCGCTGATCCAGTTCGTGGGCATAGCCGGGGGCGTGCAGGAGGCGGCCATGGGCACCGACGGTGTCGGGGGAGATGCGCAGGAAGTCGCTGGGGGCCGCGTCGAAGTCCATCGGCGGCCCGGTGAAGCCGACCTGGTGGGGGAACAGCTTGTTGGCGGGGTCGAACCAGCGCTCAGGCTTGGCCATCGGTGCTCTTCTCGTCGTCGTCCGGGCTCAGTCGGGTGGGGCGGGCGGGGCGGGTGCTGCGTCCCGATCGTGTCGCAGCCAGTTCACGGCGTCGAGCCGCCGTCGCCCGGTCGCCGTCGGAGGTCCCGTCGTGGAACGACCCGAGCCACTCGTCCAGCGGCGACTCGGTTCCGCCGTAGTTGCACTCGATGAAACGGTGGTGGAGCTGGTGGTGGAAGTCGCCCAGCTCGAAGCGGAAGCGGCGGGCGAGAAGCAGGGCGTCGTAGCCCGTGTGCGACATGGGGGCGCCGAGCCCGTGGTGCATGAGGACGAAGTAGAGATGCATCGGATGGCTCGGCAGGACGAAGAGGATGATCACGTCGGCGAAGAGCACGACGTGCTCGGCCGGATGCATGGCGAGGCCGGACCAGGGGCCGACGTTCACGTTCTTGTGGTGCCACGAGTGCACGTGGCGGTAGGCGGGGCCCACGTGGAGGAGGCGATGGCCGATCGAGAAGTACACGATCGACCAGACCGGGATGATCAGGATCAGGGCCACGAACCAGACCGGGTTCGAGTGCCAGCTGATGGTGGGGGCGTGGCCGTTGGCGTAGGCCCAGAGCATGAGGACCTCGGCGACGGTCCAGGCGAGTACGGCGGGGCCGAGGGTGAGGACGACGTTGTCCGCGACCTGGTCGCCGAAGAGGAAGATGCGCTTGTTGCGCCCGAGCGGGCGGAGGTCGTAGCGGAGCTCGTCGGACTGCTTGCGGAGGACGTGGAGCCAGAGGTGGAGGCCACCGGCCACGGCGGCGACGAGGATCAGGTTGCGGGTCCAGACTGCGGCGATCCATCCGGGGGCCAGATCCGACGCCGTTTCGGGTGATGGCATGGTCCACGCCCAGACGGCGAAGCTGACGGCGAGCATGAACACCCGGGTGGAGAGGGGCCACCAGGTTCGGACCAGGTGCCGGCCGATGGCGAGCGGTCGGGGCGGCCAGTGCAGGAACGGCGCCGACCGGAGTGGGAGCGGCGGGGTGAAGTTCCAGAACTCACGGGCAGCGGCTCGCTCCACGCCGCGCATTCTTGAACAAACGTCCAGTTTCGTCAACAACCTGACTCGGTTCGGATCCGGGATGCCAAGTGAGTCAGGTTGCGAAGCGAGTCAGGTTGTTGACCCGCTGGCTTCGCTTCTAGGGTCGCCGCGCATGGTTTCGCTTGCGCAGGGCACCCCGATGGTCGCCATCCCGGGTCCGTCGATCCTTCCCGACCGGGTCCGGGCCGCGATGGCCCGGCCGATGCCGAACATCTACGACGGATACCTCGTGGAGTTGGCCTTCGGTGTCCTGGCGAGGATGCCGTCGGTCGCGCGCACCTCGGGTGAGGCGTTCATCCTGGCGTCGAACGGCCACGGTGCCTGGCAGATGGCGGTGTCCAACACCATGCGGGCCGGGGATACGGTGCTGGCCCTCGAGTCCGGGCGGTTCTCGGTGTTGTGGGGCGAGTACGCCCGGCTCGCCGGCGCCGAACTCGAAATCCTGCCGGGCGACTTCCACAGTCCGGTCGACCCCGACGCACTGCGCAATCGGCTCGAGCGCGACGACGGATCGATCACGGCGATTCTCGTCTCCCACACCGACACCAGCAGCTCGGTGCGCAACGACATCCCGGCGTTGCGGGCTGCAATCGACGCCGCGGGCCACGACGCCCTGCTCATGGTCGATTGCATC